>CAVXWQ010000012.1:0-153587 GCA_963765445.1 uncultured Actinomycetota bacterium | reverse complement strand
GAATCGCCAACGCGGTCTTCGACGGGTACCGCCCGTGGGCCGGGGAGATCCGTGCGCGCCACACCGGGTCGCTGGTGTCCGACCGCAGCGGCACCGTGACCCCGTTCGCGATGATCCAGCTCTCCGACCGCGGCCAGTTCTTCGTCGAGCCCGGGCAGGACACCTACGAGGGCCAGGTCGTGGGGATCAACCCCCGCGCCGAGGACCTCGACATCAACATCACCCGCGAGAAGAAGCTGACCAACATGCGGTCGTCGACCGCCGACGTCATGGAGACTCTGGCGCGACCGCTGGAGCTCGACCTCGAGCAGGCGATGGAATTCTGCACCGACGACGAGTGCGTCGAGGTGACGCCGGAGATCGTGCGGGTGCGCAAGGCGGAGCTCGACGCGACCACCCGCGCACGGAGCCGGTCCAGGGCAAAGGCGAGGGGCTAACCGCCGGCACCGAAAAGCCACTGGCCCCCTCGGGAGAGAGGGAGCCAGTGACCGGTCGGGCTTACTTGGCGGCGCTCTTGTCGCCGGCGCTGTCCGCGCTCTTTTCGCCGTTGTTTGCCGTCTTGGCAGCCTTGGCGGTCTTGGTGCTGCTGTCACGATGCGAGCCGAACGAGCTCTTGCAGGTCGAGACGGATCGGGAGCACCGCCGTCCGTAGTTCGTCCCGCAGGTACGTGGGCGCTCGGTTCTGACGCCTGTCGATACTCTGAAGGACGTGCCGACCGGACCCCGCAGCCTGCAGACCGCCGCTGTGCTGTTGTCCGTGTTGGTCACAGCGGCGTGCACGGTGAGTCCGCCGCCTGCGCCGCAGAGCACCGAGACCTCGCAGACCTTGAGCCCGCCGCCGCCGAAGGCGACGCAGATCATCATGGGCATCGACTCGATCGGCGCGGGGTTCAACCCGCATCTGCTGTCGGATCAGTCTCCGGTGAACGCGGCCATCGCCGCGCTGGTGCTGCCCAGTGCGTTCCGCCCGGTGCCGGATCCGTCGACACCGACGGGATCGCGCTGGGAGATCGACCCGACGCTGCTGGTGTCCGCCGAGGTGACCAACCAGGACCCGTTCACGGTGACCTACAAGATCCGGCCCGAGGCGTCTTGGACCGACAACGCCCCGATTGCCGCCGACGACTTCTGGTACCTGTGGCGTCAGATGGTCAGCCAGCCCGGGGTGGTCGACCCCGCCGGGTACGACCTGATCACCGGGGTGCAGTCGATCGACGGCGGCAAGACCGCGGTGGTGACGTTCTCCCAGCCGTACCCGGCGTGGCGGGAACTGTTCAGCGACCTGCTGCCCGCCCACATCGTCAAGGACGTGCCCGGAGGATTCCCGGCCGGGCTGTCGCGCGCAATGCCCGTCACCGGCAATCAGTTCCGGGTGGACAACATCGATCCGCAGCGCGACGAGATCCTGCTGGCGCGCAACGACCGGTTCTGGGGTCCGCCGGCCCATCCTGACCAGATTCTGTTCCGGCGCGCGGGAGCCCCGGCCGTGCTGGCGGACTCGATTCGCAACGGCGATACGCAGGTGGCCCAAGTACACGGCGGCGCAGCGGCTTTCGCGCAGTTGTCGGCCATCCCGGACGTGCGGACCAACCGGATCACCACGCCGCGGGTGATGCAGCTGACGTTGCGCGCCGGTGAGGACAAGCTGGCGGATCCTCATGTGCGCAAAGCGATTCTCGGTCTGGTCGACGTCGACCTGCTTGCCGCGGTTGGTGCCGGCAGCGACAACACCGTCACGCTGGCCCAGGCGCAGGTTCGCTCCCCGAGCGATCCCGGCTATGTGCCGACCGCGCCGCCGGCGCTGGGGACGGAACGCTCGCTGGAGTTGTTGGCGCAGGCGGGATTTCAGGTCGACCGAACGCCGACCGAGTCCCCGGTGCAGCCGCCGCCGTCAGCCGGGTCGCGGACCACATCCCAGCCGCCGGGGCCACCGGAGATCACCCGCGGTCGGATCAGCAAGGACGGCGAGACGCTGTCGCTGGTGATCGGGGTGGCGGCCAACGACCCGACCTCGATCGCGGTGGCCAACACGGCGGCGGATCAGCTGCGTGGTGTCGGGATCGCCGCGACGGTGCTGGCGCTGGATCCGCCCGTCCTGTACGGCGATGCGTTGGTGAACAACCGTGTCGACGCGATCGTCGGATGGCACGCGGCAGGCGGCGATCTCGCCACGTTGCTCGCGTCCCGGTACGGGTGTCCGGCGCTGGAGGCCACCGCGGTGCCGACGGCCCCGAGTGGCGGCACGCCGTCCTCGCCGTCACCGGCGCCCGGTCCGACGACCACCGGTCCAAGCCCGGCTGCCACGACGACTGCCCCGCCGGTGCCCGCTCCGGAGACCGGTGCGCTGGTGCAGGCACCATCGAACCTCACCGGAATCTGCGATCGGTCGATTCAGCCGAGTATCAGTGCGGCCCTTGATGGCTCGGCCAACATCAATGACGTCATCGCCCAAGTCGAACCACGATTGTGGAACATGTCGACCGTGCTGCCGATCCTGCAGGACACCACGATCGTGGCCGCCGGCCCCAGCGTGCAGAACGTCAGCCTGACCGGCGCGGTGCCGGTTGGCATCGTCGGCGACGCGGGCCGGTGGGTGAAGACCGCGCAGTAGCGCGCTCAGTCTGCCTTGTGCGCCTTCGATGTCCCGGCACCGTGGCCGGCCTTCGGTGCGGCCGCCGAGGAGCCCTCGCCGTCCGAAGCCGACCCCGCCGAACCTTTGGAGCCGCTCTCGGACGCGGCCGTCGCAGCCGGCACGGCCTTCACCGAATTGGTGACCTTGGTGACGGGTCCGCTGCTGGCGGCGGTCGCCGCGGGGCGAGCCGATGTCGTGGGCGGCGGGATGACCGGGATGGGCGATGTTGTGACGCCTGGTCCGCCGGTCAGATCGGCGTAGACGATCGCCCGGTTCTTGCCGATCTCGGTAGTGAGCTCGTCGAGAGCCTTCTTGACTGACGCTTCGAATGGAGCCCGGCCCGCGTTGAAGGCTGCCACGAAGTCACCGGTCTCGGCGAGTTTCCCGGCGAACGCCGTCGCGCCCGCGACAGCGCCGCTGATGACCTCGACGGGGCCGGTCACCAGGGCCTGGGCCAGGACGTTGACCACGCCGTCGATGCTGTCCTTGGTGGCCTGGAACGCGCGGTCGAGGACGGCTTGCAAGGCGAAACCGCCGACGGGCACACGCGGCGAGCCCAGGAGGTTCAGGGTGTTCTGAATCGGCACTTGTATCGCCAGCAGCGCCGCACCGAGGGCCTTCGTGACGCTTCCGTCACCGAGCGCACCGAAGAAGACGATCGGGCTGGAGATCAGGCCGGCGCCAATGCCGATCGCGCCGAAGCCGGTGAAGGGTACCGGCGGAAACTGCGGAGTGATTTGTGTGGGTCCGAAGCAGGAGTAGCACTGTCCTGTGCCGCCGAACAGGATGGGCGCGAGGGCCAGCAGATTGCCGATTGTGTTCACGCCGATCTGATAGGGAATGGCGCCGATAGCAGGGATCGGCAGCGGCGCCGCACTGAGCTCGATGCCCGGCAGGTTAACCATCGGGACGTGAATGTTCTGTGTCGGGATCAGCGGGCTCACGACAATGATGCTTGCCCCCGCGATCGCGATGCTGGCCTTGAGCGCAGTGCTGACAGCGGCGGGCATGTGAACTCCTTCGTCATGGTGGCCTGACGTGCAGAAAGTACCTGAGAGCAGCCTGAGTGACGGGGGAATAAGCCGGGCGCCGAACGGGTAATTGCATACGCAATCACTGCCGGATCGCGGAGCAAAGGGGTGCTCTAGGAGCGGGTCGACGCAGCCGCGCTTAGGGCCTGGCAAATGGTGAATGCAGCGGGTGGCTGGATTACTTAGCAACCATGCTGGGCAATACACTCCGGCGTCAATTAGATGTGCCCAGGGAAGGTCGGTTAGTTGTCCGCCGACGGGCCCCGGCCACCAGCGTTCTGTGACCTACCTGATGATGGCGACCCGGATTTGTCGGCCCCGGAGCCCTTCTGCTTCGACTGGTCGGCACTGTCGGTGCTGGCCGATCCCGCTGAGTGCGACGAGTTGCCGGCGCTGGGTGTACTGGCCGCCGAGCTGGGAGTGAGTTGGGGCTGAGCGTCGGTGGTGGCGCGCCTGGCGCTGGCCGTGACCTTGGTCGGCCGAGGCTTTCCGTCGCCCGGCTGGGTGGCGGGAGTGTCCGGGTCCGTCACCGATTGTTCTGCGGCGATCGCGGGCGGTGCGGCGACGCGGCTGCTGCTGGCCGCAGCTGCGCTTGCAGTTGCAGTGGGGTTGGTGGGTGGCGGCGCATACTTACCGACGACTTGGTCGATGCCGCCCACCAGAATCAGTCCGGGATCGAAGAACGACTTGATAGCTTGCACGATCGTCGCGTAGGCCCCGGCGAGATCGCCGATGAGGACCGCCTTCACCGCCCTTAAGATCAGATCCGGCGTGCTGACTATTGCGGTCACCGCAGCGTATGCGGCTTCCGCCACCTTGTTGCCCAGGTACGCGGTGTCCGCGGCGACGGCGGAGAACACCAGCTGCATGGTGGGGCTGGCGGCCACCGCCGCCGCGACGACGGCCGTGGAGGCGGACGGCGTGCCGTTCGATGTTGCTCCGGGAGCGACGTCGACTGGCGACGGGACGAAGGCCGGGGGAGTCTGACTGGCGGCGGCCGAGGCCGGGGTAACCGGACCGCTCACATTGGAGTTCACCTCGGTGCCGATGCGATCAGCCTCGGCGGCCAATGCCCCCAGGATCTGGGCCAGCGCCGCGTTGAAACTGGAGGTCGGCTGCGAGATCGACTTCAGCAGGTTCTTGTCGAACGGGATAAGGGCCTCGGGGCTGGTGGACAGCTGCGTCGTCGAGATCTGCAAGTCCCTGACCGGAGGCGCGACTGGATTAGCGACGACAACTGCTGCCGCCACCAACGCCACTCCTGTCGTCAGGACTGGCCCCATCGCCTTTCGCACGCCATCTCCTCCCACCGTCACCGGCCGGGCTACTGGTCACTCTACCTGAGAGCAGGCTGATAAGTACGCAGACTGAACCTGAGAATTTGACGGAGTCGCAGGGGCATCCAGCGCCGCACGCGGCGGGAAAAGCGTTGATAGCCAACGGAACCCGGCTGACCGAGCACCTGTGTAGGCCCTGAGGGCGGCCCGGCAGGGCTAGCCGCCGGCGGCGGAGAGCGCCCGTTCGGCCGCCGGCGACGCCGTGGTGCGCCCAGCGCGCACTCCGTGACGCTGGGACGACGTGATGCGAGAAACGCAAAAGAATTGGCGACGACGAAAGTTTCACGCAATTGTTGATAAATACAAAGCGGTTTGCCGCCGGATATCCGCCATTTCAAAAGCGGGTTGTCAGGGCAACAACTCGCGGGCCACAAGAAGGCGGCGTAATCGAATTTCAGCGACCGATAGGGCCTGAGGGGATGCTGATAAACCTCTGAGCTGGCTGGCCGAATTGCGAAGCTACGCGGACATGGCAAAAAGTTGACATCATCGTAAAAAAGCTGTTCCAAGGCGCATACCTGTCTGATCCGGGTACAGCGAGCGGAACGCCGTACCTGCTTGATCCCGATGGGATCTTGGAGGAATCCCAGCGCGGATCAGCCCCGGGAGCGCCGGTCTAACCGTCGCTCCCGGGAGTTCGCCCAGCCTGCCCGGTGTGCTTACTTCGTCCGACATGTGACCAAAGAGTTGATCAACTCGCTGACTCCGGTCAGCATCAACGGCATGTCGACGCTCGAGTACCCGCATGGCCCCGACCTCCTGCATCCCAAAGACGTAGGCCGGCTGCTGCTGCGCTGCGATGACCGTCCTGGTCTGGTGGCCGCCGTCAGCGCGTTCCTGGCGGGCGCAGGCGCCAACATCGTTTCGCTTGACCAGCACGCCACCCAGCAGACTGGCGGAACGTTCATGCAGCGCACAATTTTTCATCTGCCCGGTCTTGCCGCCGCGCGCGACGCCCTCGAAGCCGACTTCACCGGCCAGGTCGCGACCCCGTTCGACATCGACTTCCGGCTCACCGAGGCCTGCAAGCCCAAGCGGGTGGCCATCATGGCCTCGAAGGAAGACCACTGCCTGTTGGACCTGTTGTGGCGAAACCGTCGCGGCGAGTTGGACCTGTCGGTGGTGATGGTCATCTCCAACCATCCCGACTTGGCCGATCAGGTCCGCCCGTTCGGTGTTCCGTTCATCCACATCCCGGCGAGCAAGGACATCCGGGAGGACGCAGAGCGGCGGCAACTCGAACTGCTACGCGGCAACGTCGATCTGGTGGTACTGGCCCGCTACATGCAGATCATCACGCCGAAGTTCCTCGCCGAGGTGAACTGCCCGCTGATCAACATCCACCACTCTTTCCTGCCGGCCTTCATCGGAGCGGCCCCGTATCTGCGCGCCAAGGAGCGTGGCGTCAAACTTGTTGGTGCAACGGCACATTACGTCACCGACGACTTGGACGAAGGCCCCATTATCGAGCAGGACGTGGTCCGAGTCGACCATCGTCACAGCGTCGAGGACCTGGTGCGTCTCGGTGCCGACGTGGAGCGGGCGGTGCTGTCGCGGGCGGTGTCATGGCACTGCGAGGACCGCATCATCCGGTACGGCAACCAGACGGTGGTCTTCTAGGGGGCCGAGCTCATCCCTTGCGGTACACCAGCCAGCGCATCTCATTGGGGCATTGTTCACGCGGGAGATCGAAAACGTCCTGGCCTGTCACCCACTCTGCGTACCAGCCGGTCGGAGGCCAAGCGCCCGTCGGCAGGTGCTCCTTCTCGTAGTCGTAGACCGAGTCTTCGGAGACGAGCATCAGCGGTAAACCATTTGCGGCGCAGGACATCTCGTCCCACGTGAACAAGGTGGAGTACGCCTGCTCGGCGAACTCGCGGGCGGCGCTGTCAGGGACGTAGCCATTGCGGGCAAGGAAGGTGTTGAACACCAGCTGCCCTCCCGGGGCGAGACACTCCGAGGCGAGCTTGAACATGCCTCGCAGATGTTCCGTGGTCCGGAACTCTGGTACCACCTCGGAGAGCACTATGAGCCGACAGTCCCTTCGGAGATCGGCAGTGGTCTCGAAGACATCCCGCTGGAGAACCCGGACATTTAGCAGTTGTTCGGCATCCGTCCGAACCATTTCCGCGAAGTGTGCGTTCAGTTCGACGACGTCGACGGGATGGCCGTCATTCGGCGGCCGACCGCCGGCCGAGCTGCTTTCCCAACTGATGGGTGGAGACCGCGGCCACCAGGAACACGATCAGCAGCCACAACGGGGGTCGGGCAAGCTCCCAGACGAACAAGGCCGCCCACAGCGGCGCACCCTGAGTGATCGCCAGGACACCGGCCGCGCACGCCAGCGACACCGCGGGGACGCTGACCTGCAGCGGTGTCCAGGTGTTGATCGACAGGGCCAGTACCGAGCCCATGGCGGCCCCCGTCGCCAGAGCCGGCGTGAGCATGCCGCCAACCGCCCCCGCGCGCAGGAACAGCGCCGTCAGCAACGGCTTGAGAAGAAGGAGGATGACGGCCGAGAGGAGCGTCAGCCCGCTGCTGATACTGACGGTGAGCACGCTTCGGCCGTTGCCCGGCAGCTCCGGCCACCAGTGCGACAGCACGCCCACTGCCAGTCCTGCGGCGGCGATCGCCGGGATCAGCAGCCACGAGTCGCCGACCTTGTGGGCGCGGGCGAGGTCCATCAGCCGGTTGAAAGCCAGACCCACCGCCAGCGCGAGCGGAGACAGCAGGATCGCCGACGCCGTCAGCAGGTAGGACAGGTTCGGGTCCGGCCAGTGCACCGGATGTTCGAGATGGGTGACGGGTGCGGCCACCGCCGTCGCCAGTGCGGACGTGATCAGGGCGGTGCCCACCGCACGCAGGTTCCAGGTTCGCAGCACGATCTGCAGCGCGAACAGTGCCCCGCCCAGCGGGACGCTGTAGACCGCGGCCAGGCCGGCGCCGGCAGCGCACCCGAGCAGGATCTCGCGGTCCTTGGTCGTCAGCGCCCACCGGGACGTGCCGAGATCGCCGAGTGCCGCGGCGAACTGCCGTGGCGCGCCCTCGCGGCCCAGCGAGGCGCCGGCACCCACCAGCAGGACCTGCAGACCGGCGTCGAGCGATATCGCCAGCCGCGGAAGGGGGTCATGCCGGGTGATCGCCGTCGACAGCGACGGCACCGTGGCTCGTCGCCGCAGCAGCCACCAGCCGAGGCCGGCCAGCCCGCCGCCGATCATCGGGCCGACGGCGCGACGGACGGGACTGGCGCCCGTCACCCCGTCCAGCAGGGTGCCGAAACTGTAGTGATAGGTCAGGTGCTCGACGAAGTGCAGGAGCACCGTCGTCGCCGCACCGGCGACTCCGGCTAGAAGTCCCACCAGCACAATCCCGCACCCGAACTCGAGGTGGCGCCGGTTCACGCGCTGAATCTATGCCACCCGGACGGCCGGTAGGGTGACGCCGTGGCAATGCAGGAGACTCCCCGGCTGTTGTTCGTGCACGCCCATCCCGACGACGAGACCATCAACAACGGCGTGACGATGGCGCACTACGCGGCGCTGGGCGCCGAGGTGGTCGTCGTCACCTGCACTCTGGGGGAAGAGGGCGAGGTCATCGATGACCGGTGGACGCGCCTGGCGGTCGACGAGGCCGACCAACTCGGCGGCTACCGCATCGCCGAGCTCACCGCGGCACTGCGCAGCCTGGGGCTGGGGCAGCCGAGGTTCCTGGGCGGCGCCGGCCGGTGGCGCGACTCCGGGATGGTCGGCACCCCGCCGCGGCGTCAGACCCGGTTCGTCGACGCCGACTTCGACGAGGCTGTCGCGGAACTGGTCGCGGTCATCACCGAACTGAAGCCCCACGTCGTGGTGACCTACGACCCCGATGGCGGGTACGGCCATCCCGACCACATCCAGGCCCATCGCGTCACCACAGCGGCCGTCGCCGCCGCGGCGCCCACGTGGCAGGTGCCCAAATTTTACTGGGTGGTCATGAGTGCCAACGCATTTCGCGAGGGTATGGAGGGTATCGGGGACGACGACGTGTTGCCCGATTGGATCCGGCTCACCCCAGATGGGGCGGTCGGCTCCACTGACGACCAGATCACCACCGTCGTCGAGGCCCCTGACCGCCTGCCGGCCAAGGCTGACGCCATTGCGGCGCACGCCACCCAGATCTTCCTCGGACCCACCCGTCGCGCGTTCGCGCTGTCGAACAAGATCGTGTTGCCCGTGCTCGGCGCCGAACACTACGTGCTCGTCCAGGGCGAACTCGGCCCCACCGACGAGCGGGGCTGGGAGACTGACCTTCTGGCGGGATTGACGTAGCGTGCGGCGTTCCCGCCTGACCGCCGCCCAGCGTCGCACCGAGGTCGCAGAAGACCCCGGGGCGGCAGACCCCGCCATCCGCACCGTCATCCTCGTCCTGCTCGCCGTCGACGGTGTGATCTCAGCCGTGGTCGGTGCGCTGCTGCTGCCGTACTACCTAGGGCCCGTGCCGTTTCCGATCAGCGCGCTGATCACCGGGATGGTCAACGCCGTCCTGGTCTGGGCAGCCATGTACTGGACGGAGTCCAATCGCCTTGCGGCGCTGCCGTTGCTGACCTGGCTGGTGACCGTGGCCATCCTGACCCTCGGCGGTCCCGGCGGCGACATCGTCTTCGGCGGACCGGGCCTGATGGAGTACTCGGTCCTGTTGTTCGTGGCGCTCGGAGCGCTGCCGCCGGGCTGGCTGCTCTACCGACGCGGCCGCCCGGCCTGACTCAGGCGGTTACTCGCCCGAGTCGTGCGCGCCGGTTCTTCGCACTGTGGTCGCGCGATGATCCAGGCCGCCGACCGCACCTTCTTGGTGTTGTCGCGCGCCGAACTGCCCGTGTCCTTGACGGCGTCCTGCCCGCCGGACGTCACGTCCGGGGTGTCGGTGGCGTTGGCCTTGACCTGGTCCTGCGGGTCGGCTTTGACGTCCGTGGGATCGACGACCGTCTTCTTCGTGCCCTCGACGGCGTCGGTGGCGGGTGCCACCGCATCCTCGACGGCAGCGACAACGGGGGTCCGCAGAGCGTGGGTGGGGTTGGCGCTGCGCGGCAGCGCCGTCGGCGCGGCAACTGCTCCCGCAGCTGCTGCGGGGGCGGCCAGCCGTGATGGAGCCGTCGCGGCGAATGGCGGGATCGGTGGCAACGGCGGCAGGTAGCCCAGAATCCACTGGATCTCACCCTGCACCAGGTTGGTGATGCTCTGCTGGATGCCGTTGACCAGGGTGGGACCGATCAGCGACACGTTACCGTCGATCAGGTAGGCGAAGCTGTACACCCAGCTCTGCACCAGCGGTTCGCCGGTGTTGTAGGCGATGTTGATCTGCGAGCCGAAGTAACCGGCGTAGGGCACGTAGCCGACCGCCCACGCGGCGACCTCGAAGCCCCATTGAACCCAGGGCTCGATGGCGTTGTAGGCGTTGATGATGGCGTCGCTGGCCGCATTGTTGGCCGTCGCTGCCGCCGTTGCCGTCTGGACGCCGCCCTGGCCCAATACCGCGGCGGCGGCGTTGACCGGCTGCAGCAGCGGCTGGACGGCTGCGCTGAGTCGCACGGCGGCGCTGCTGATGGACTGGCGGGCGGGAGCCTGCACCGGGGCAACCGCTACCGCTGTTGCGGCCACCGCAGCCACTCCAGCAGTGAGATACGAACGAACGGACACGGTCATGGTGGGAACTCCCAGGTGTTGGCCAGCTAACACTGACAACTTACGTTCCCGTCAGCCGGATGTTACAAATCTGCCGCCCGGCGCGGGCAGATTGATGACGAAGGTCCCGTCCGCGCGGTCACACCGTTAACCCCGGGTATTACTGTGGGCACCATGTCAGTCGCTGCGGTTTCAGATTGTGGGACGTGCGGATGATTTCCCTGCTGCCGTCGGTTACCGGGGAGTGGCCCTGAACCCGCAGCACCCCAGTTCGCTGCCCACTCCGGTGGTCCCCCCGCGGACTGAAGCGCCCTCACCCGCTGCGCTGCGGCGCGTCCTGCGCCGCGCCAGGGACGGTGTGGCCCTCAACGTCGACGAAGCCGCCATCGCGATGACTGCCCGCGGCGCGGACCTGGCCGACCTGTGCGCCAGCGCCGCCCGGGTACGCGACGCCGGACTGCAGTCGGCGGGCCGGCTCGGCGCCCACGGCCGGCTGCCGGTGACGTACTCGCGCAAGGTCTTCATCCCGGTGACCCACCTGTGCCGCGACCCCTGCCACTACTGCACGTTCGTCACCGTGCCGGGCAAGCTGCGCGCCGAGGGCAAGGGCATGTACCTGGAGCCCGACGAGATTCTCGACATCGCCCGCCGCGGCGCCGAATTGGGTTGCAAGGAAGCCCTGTTCACCCTCGGCGACCGCCCGGAGGCCCGCTGGCCCGAGGCCCGCCAGTGGCTCGACGAGCGCGGCTACGACTCGACACTGTCCTACGTGCGGGCGATGGCCATCCGGGTGCTGGAGGAAACCGGTCTGCTGCCGCACCTCAACCCCGGCGTGATGACCTGGGCGGAGCTGTCGCGGCTCAAGCCCGTCGCGCCGTCGATGGGCATGATGCTCGAGACCACGTCGCGGCGGTTGTTCGAGACCAAGGGCCTGGCGCACTACGGCAGTCCGGACAAGGACCCGGCGGTGCGGTTGCGCATGCTGACCGACGCCGGACGGCTGTCGATCCCGTTCACCACCGGGCTGCTGGTCGGATCGGCGAGACCCTGGCCGAGCGGGCGGACACGCTGCACGCGATCCGGCGCCTGCACAAGGAGTTCGGCCACATCCAGGAAGTGATCGTGCAGAACTTCCGCGCCAAGGACCACACCGCGATGGCGGCGACGCCCGACGCCGACTTCGACGACTTCCTCGCGACGGTCGCGGTCACCCGGCTGGTGCTCGGCCCGGGGATGCGGGTGCAGGCGCCGCCGAACCTGGTCTCGCGATCGGAATGCCTGGCTCTGCTCGGCGCCGGCGTCGACGACTGGGGCGGTGTCTCGCCGCTGACCCCCGACCACGTCAACCCCGAACGGCCGTGGCCGGCGCTCGAGGAGCTCGCCGCGGTGACCGCCGAGGCCGGGTTCGACCTGGTTCAGCGACTGACCGCCCAGCCGCGCTACGTCCAGGCCGGCGCGGCCTGGATCGACCCGCGGGTGGGCGCCCACGTCGCGGCGCTGGCCGACCCGCAGACCGGCTTCGCGCTCGACGTCAATCCCGTCGGCCGGCCGTGGCAGGAGCCCGACGAGGCCAGCCGAGTCCCTGGGCCGCACCGACCTGCACACCGCCATCGACACCGAGGGCCGGCACACCGACACCCGCAGCGATCTCGACAGCGCCTTCGGCGATTGGGAGTCCATCCGCACGCGGGTGGGCGAGCTGGCCGCCCGCGCGCCCGAGCGCATCGACACCGACGTGGCTGCCGCGCTGCGCGCCGCCGAGCGCAACCCGGGCGGCTGCAGCGACGACGAGTACCTCGCGCTGGCCACCGCCGACGGTCCGGCACTGGATGCCGTTGCCGCACTGGCGGATTCGCTACGCCGAGACGCCGTCGGCGATGACGTCACCTTCGTGGTGAACCGCAACATCAACTTCACCAACATCTGCTACACCGGCTGCCGGTTCTGCGCGTTCGCGCAGCGCAAGGGCGACGCCGACGCGTTCACGCTGTCGCCCGGGAGGTCGCCGACCGCGCCTGGGAGGCGCAGGACGCCGGCGCCACCGAGGTCTGCATGCAGGGCGGGATCGATCCCGACTGCCGGTCACCGCCTACTTCGACCTGGTGCGCGCGGTGAAGCAGCGGGTGCCGTCGATCCACGTGCACGCCTTCTCTCCGATGGAGATCGCCAACGGAGTCACCAAGAGCGGCCTGAGCATTCGCGAATGGCTGGCCGGCCTGCGCGAGGCGGGCCTGGACTCCATCCCCGGCACGGCCGCCGAGATCCTCGACGACGATGTCCGCTGGGTGCTCACCAAGGGCAAGCTGCCCACCTCGCTGTGGGTCGAGATGTCAGCACCGCGCACGAGGTCGGTCTGCGGTCGAGCTCGACGATGATGTACGGCCACGTCGACACGCCGCGGCACTGGGTCGGCCATCTCAACGTCCTGCGCGGGATCCAGGACCGCACCGGCGGTTCACCGAGTTCGTGCCGCTGCCGTTCGTGCACCAGTACGCGCCGCTGTACCTGGCCGGCGCCGCGCGGCCGGGGCCCACCCAGCGGGAGAACCGCGCCGTGCACGCGCTGGCGCGGATCATGCTGCACGGCGGGATCGACCACATCCAGACCTCCTGGGTGAAGCTCGGCGTCGAGCGGACGCCAGGTCATGCTGCACGGCGGCGCCAACGACCTCGGCGGCACCCTGATGGAGGAGACCATCAGCCGGATGGCCGGTTCCGAGCACGGGTCGGCCAAGAGCGTCGCCGAACTGGTCGCCATCGCCGAGGGCATCGGCGGCCGGCGCGGCAGCGCACGACCACCTACGCGACGCGCGCCGCCTCTGTGGGCACCATGTCAGTCGCTGCGGTTTCAGATTGTGGGACGTGCGGATGATTTCCCTGCTGCCGTCGGTTACCGGGGAGTGGCCCTGAACCCGCAGCACCCCAGTTCGCTGCCCACTCCGGTGGTCCCGCCGCGGACTGAAGCGCCCTCACCTGCCGCGCTGAGACGCGTCCTGCGCCGCGCCAGGGACGGTGTCGCCCTCAACGTCGACGAAGCCGCCATCGCGATGACTGCCCGCGGCGCGGACCTGGCCGACCTGTGCGCCAGCGCCGCCCGGGTGCGCGACGCCGGACTGCAGTCGGCGGGCCGGCTCGGACCCGGCGGCCGGCTGCCGGTGAGCTACTCGCGCAAGGTCTTCGTCCCGGTCACCCACCTGTGCCGCGACACCTGCCACTACTGCACGTTCGTCACCGTGCCGGGCAAGCTGCGCGCCGAGGGCAAGGGAATGTACCTGGAGCCCGACGAGATTCTCGACATCGCCCGCCGCGGTGCCGAATTGGGTTGCAAGGAAGCATTGTTCACCCTCGGTGACCGCCCGGAGGCGCGGTGGCCCGAGGCCCGCCAGTGGCTCGACGAACGCGGCTACGACTCGACGCTGTCCTACGTGCGGGCGATGGCGATCCGGGTCCTGGAGGAAACCGGTCTGCTGCCGCACCTGAACCCGGGCGTCATGAGCTGGGCGGAGATGTCGCGGCTCAAGCCCGTCGCGCCGTCGATGGGCATGATGCTCGAGACCACGTCGCGGCGATTGTTCGAGACCAAGGGCCTGGCGCACTACGGCAGTCCGGACAAGGACCCCGAGGTTCGGTTGCGCACGCTGACCGACGCGGGACGGCTGTCGATCCCGTTCACCACCGGGCTGCTGGTGGGCATCGGCGAGAACCTGGCCGAGCGCGCGGACACGCTGCACGCGATCCGGCGCCTGCACAAGGAGTTCGGCCACATCCAGGAAGTGATCGTGCAGAACTTCCGCGCCAAGGACCACACCGCGATGGCGGCCACGCCCGACGCCGACTTCGACGACTTCATCGCGACGGTGGCGGTCACCCGGCTGGTGCTCGGCCCGGGGATGCGGGTCCAGGCGCCGCCCAACCTGGTCTCGCGATCGGAATGCCTGGCCCTGCTGGGCGCCGGCGTCGACGACTGGGGCGGCGTCTCGCCGCTGACACCCGACCACGTCAACCCCGAACGGCCGTGGCCGGCGCTCGACGAACTCGCCGCGGTGACCGCCGAGGGCGGATTCGACCTGGTTCAGCGGCTGACCGCCCAGCCGCGCTACGTCCAGGCCGGTGCGGCCTGGATCGACCCCCGGGTGGGCGCCCACGTCGCCGCGCTGGCCGACCCGCAGACCGGCTTCGCGCTCGACGTCAATCCCGTCGGCCGGCCGTGGCAGGAGCCCGACGAGGCCAGCGAGTCCCTGGGCCGCACCGATCTGCATACCGCCATCGACACCGAGGGCAGGCACACCGACACCCGCAGCGATCTGGACAGCGCGTTCGGCGATTGGGAGTCCATCCGCACGCGGGTGGGCGAGCTGGCCGCCCGCGCGCCCGAGCGCATCGACACCGACGTGGCTGCCGCGCTGCGCGCCGCCGAGCGCAACCCGGGCGGCTGCAGCGACGACGAATACCTCGCGCTGGCCACCGCCGACGGACCGGCGCTGGATGCCGTTGCCGCACTGGCGGATTCGCTGCGCCGAGACACCGTCGGCGACGACGTCACCTTCGTGGTGAACCGCAACATCAACTTCACCAACATCTGCTACACCGGCTGCCGGTTCTGCGCGTTCGCCCAGCGCAAGGGTGACGCCGACGCGTTCTCGCTGTCCACCCGGGAGGTGGCCGACCGCGCCTGGGAGGCGCACGTCGCCGGTGCCACCGAGGTCTGCATGCAGGGCGGCATCGACCCCGAACTGCCGGTCACCGGCTACGCCGACCTGGTGCGCGCGGTCAAGGAGCGGGTGCCGTCGATGCATGTGCACGCCTTCTCGCCGATGGAGATCGCCAACGGAGTCACCAAGAGCGGCTTGAGTATTCGCGACTGGCTGACCGGCCTGCGCGAGGCCGGCCTGGACACCATCCCCGGCACGGCCGCCGAGATCCTCGACGACGAGGTCCGCTGGGTGCTGACCAAGGGCAAGCTGCCCACCTCGCTGTGGGTCGAGATCGTCAGCACCGCGCACGAGGTCGGGCTGCGGTCGAGCTCGACGATGATGTACGGCCACGTCGACACGCCGCGGCACTGGGTCGGCCATCTCAACGTCCTGCGCGAAATCCAGGACCGCACAGGTGGTTTCACCGAGTTCGTTCCGCTGCCGTTCGTGCACCAGTCCTCGCCGCTGTACCTGGCCGGCGCCTCGCGGCCGGGGCCCACCCACCGCGACAACCGCGCTGTGCACGCGCTGGCCCGAATCATGTTGCACGGCAGGATCTCCCAGATCCAGACCAGCTGGGTCAAGCTCGGCGTCGAGCGGACCCAGGTCATGCTCAACGGCGGCGCCAACGACCTGGGCGGCACGCTGATGGAGGAGACCATCTCCCGGATGGCCGGATCCGAGTACGGGTCGGCCAAGACGGTGGCCGAACTGGTCGCCATCGCCGAAGGCATCGGGCGACCGGCGCGGCAGCGCACCACGACGTACGTGAAGCGTGCGGCCTGAATTCCTGCAGTCAGTCTTCGTCTTCCGGCCAGATGACGAAGTCGTCGAAGGCGCGCACGGCGGGGTGGGGACCGATGTCGTCGAGGGCCGCACGCACCGCCTGCAGATGCTGCACGGCCATCTCCAGCGGCGGCTCATCGGGTTGATAGGTCGTCCGCACGGGATAGTCCACCCCTGGTGTGCTGGTCATTTCGATGTGGCATCCGAGGATGTGGGTGACCGGATGCGTGCCGCAGAACTCGATGAGCCGGTCGATGCTGCGTGAATAAGCGGGCCAGTCGACGATGTAGAGCCGGCCGCGGTACAGGGTGTCCCCGGTGAACAGGATCCCCGTCCACGGGTCATAGAACGTCACGGCCGCGGCGTCGTGGCCGGGCGTGGCCAACACCTGCAACGTGCGCCCGCCGAGGTCGAACGATCGGGTGGCCTCGGGGTCATCGGACAGGCCGCAAGAAGTCCCAGGCGGTTTCCTTGTCGGCCGCCACCAGCACCGTGTCGGGGCGATCGAGGAATTGCGAATCACCGGCGACATGATCGGCGTGCGAATGGGTGTGAAGCACCACGAGTTCGTATCCGTCGGTTCGGGACTTCCGGCCGAGCCACGTCCGGATCAGTTCGTCGACGACCGCCCGAACCGGCAGGAACATCGGCGATTCCGTCGCGCCGGTGTCCAGCAGCACCGCGCGCCGCTCACCGAACAGCAGGAACAGGAACGGCGCTTCATAGTCGATCGCCTTGTTCTGCCGAAGAATCACCGTGTCGTCGTCGTACCAGTAGACCTGCAACTCGGGATCTGAATTGTGCTTCGACGACACCGAACCGTGAATCCACCGCACATCGATCGGCCTTGCGATCGGGTCGGCCCGATGACCGCTGTGTCCGGACACGCGTTCCTCCGCGTGCGTCGTCTTCGCCGGCCGGGTACGGCGCACATCTCGTCCGGGGATACGCGTGGAGCGTACCGACAGCAATCCAGACTAGTGACGTGCCGGGCACCCGGCAACGCCGTCGGAGGCGGTGTGCGAGCGCCACGCCGATATCGCGTGGCCGGTTTGTATCTGCAACGTCTAGTATCAGGTACTGCGCTCCAACTTAGGGCACACTGAGTCGGCAATCCGGGTACCGGCATCGGATACTTGGCTTTCCCAGTGCCCACGCGAGACACACCGCCCCACTGAACAGCAGATCGAGGAGAACCGGCAGTGACGTACACGATCGCCGAACCCTGCGTCGACATCAAAGACAAGGCATGTATCGAGGAGTGCCCGGTCGACTGCATCTACGAGGGCGCACGCATGCTGTACATCCACCCCGATGAGTGCGTGGACTGCGGTGCCTGCGAGCCGGTGTGCCCCGTCGAGGCGATCTACTACGAGGACGACGTTCCCGACCAGTGGTCCCAGTACACCCAGATCAACGCGGACTTCTTCGCCGAGCTCGGCTCGCCGGGCGGTGCGTCGAAGGTCGGCCAGACCGACAACGATCCGCAGGTGGTCAAGGACCTGCCGCCCAAGGAAGAGGACTGACGGCCCACACCCCGCTGCGCGTGCAGCGACGGCCGGTCTCGGCGTCGCTGCCGGTCTTCCCGTGGGACACCCTCGCCGAGGCGACGGCCACCGCACGGGCCCATCCGGGCGGAATCGTCGATCTCTCGGTGGGCACCCCGGTCGATCCGGTCGCGCCGGTCATCCGTGAGGCGCTGGCCGCGGCCAGCGGGTCGGCCGGTTACCCGACGACGGCCGGCACCCCGGCTCTGCGGGCCTCGGCGGTCGCCGCGCTCGAGAGGCGTTACGGCATCACCGGGCTGGCCGAGCACGCGGTGCTCCCGGTCATCGGCACCAAGGAACTCATCGCGTGGCTGCCCACGCTGCTCGGGCTGGGTCCCGACGACCTGGTCGTCGTTCCCGAACTGGCCTACCCGACCTACGAGGTCGGGGCGCGGCTGACCGGATCACCGGTGGTCGCGGCCGATTCGCTGACCCAGCTCGGGCCGCAGTCGCCGGCCGTGGTGTTCATCAACTCACCGAGCAACCCGACCGGCCGCGTGCTGGGTGTCGAGCATCTGCGCAAGGTGGTCGAGTGGGCCCGCGAGCGCGGCACGCTGGTGGTCTCCGACGAGTGCTACCTCGGGCTGGGCTGGGAGGAGCAGCCGACCTCGGTGCTGCACCCCTCGGTCTGCGACGGCGACCACACCGGGCTGCTGGCGGTGCACTCGCTGTCGAAGAGCTCGTCGCTGGCCGGGTATCGCGCGGGGTTCGTCGCCGGTGACGCCGGTCTGGTCGCCGAGCTGCTGGCGGTGCGCAAGCACGTCGGGATGATGGTGCCCACGCCCGTGCAGGCGGCGATGGTGGCCGCGCTCGACGACGACGTCCACGAGCAGGAGCAGCGCCGGCGCTATGCGGGCCGCCGCACCCAGCTGCTGGCCGCCCTGCGGTCGGCCGACTTCACCATCGACCACTCCGAGGCGGGTCTGTATCTGTGGGCCACTCGCGGTGAGCCCTGCCGGGACACGCTGGCCTGGCTCGCCGAGCGGGGCATCCTGGTCGCGCCCGGGGAGTTCTACGGGACAGCGCGGAACCCGGCACGTCCGGGTGGCGCTGACGGCCACCGACGAACGCATCACCGCCGCAGTGGAGCGGCTGGGCCTGTAGTCCCCTCGGCCCAACCGCTCCACTCGAGCGGGGTCAGTCGTAATTGCGTTAGTTCATGTTCCAGGGTTCGCCGTAGGTGGTGACGCTGTCACCGGCCTTGGAGATCAGGCGGGCGAACGGGCGCAGCAGCACGCCGCCGGCCGCGCCGGTCACGGTGCCGTGGGCGTTGGCCACCGCCACCGAGCCGTTGGGGCCCGAGACGTCCACCGAGAAGGTGGCGACTTCCTGGATGCCGGGGCCGTTGCCCAGGTCAGCGGAGATCGACACACCCGGGAACAGGTTCGGGGTGATGACCGAGCCCAGCGGGTTGAAGCCACCGGGGCTGATGTTGGCGTCGTCGAGCAGGATGTTGGGGGTGGTGTAGCTGAAGTTGATGCCCACACCCAGTGACCACGGGAAGCCGACCTGGTAGCCCAGCTCCAAGGTGCCCGCGAACTCGTCGGCACCGGGGCCCACGACGCTGTAGACGGCCTTGCCGGAGTGGAACCACTCACGGGTCAGCCGGTTGCGGTCCAGGGGGAACACGCCGTCGAGGAAGGTGTCCCACTGCTGGATCGTCATCGTCCGGCCACCGCCGTCGACCAGACTCAGTTGATTGTCCAAACCTGCGTGCGAAGTGCCGTTTCCGACGAACAATGCCGCCATGGCGGCGATCAACGCCACCAGCACTCGACCCATTGCTTTCATGCTGACCCCTTAGTGCGTTGACGGTGAGTCGGGGGGCCCCGCGTTCACCGAGGTTTCTGGTGCTGCCCGGACGGGTCCGCGGACCCGCCCGTGGACGAACACCACGTGACGGGGCTCACAGCCAGTCTTGACACATGCCTCATCGGCACCAGAAGCCACATCGTTACCAGTTCGTTCAAGAAGTTTTTCATGGCCGTCTCAGGCGGTTGCACGCAGGCTCAGTGAAAGCAGCAGCCGGACGTCCGGATCGCCCAGTGAGGTGGCCATCACCTGCTCGATCCGGCGGACCCGGTAGCGCACGGTGTTGGGGTGGACGTGCAGCGCGGCCGCGGCGGCCGCGATGTCACCGAAGCTGTCGAGGTAGGCCGCCAGCGTCTGGGCGAGCACCGGCTCGGTTTCGCGCAGCCGGCGCACCCGCGGATCGACCAGCCGGTCGTTGGCGCCGACCAGGGTGACGATCTCGTCGAGCAGCACCGTGGTGCGGGCCTCGGCCAGCGTGGTCACCTGCCCGATGGCGACCGGATGACGTTCGGCGCTGTCGAGCACCCGGTCGATCTCCCGGCGCGCGCCCGCCGCGGCCGCCAGACCGGCGACCGGCGCGGCGATCACCGCGCGCAGGTGCAGTCCCAGCTCGGTGCGCAGCGTGGCGATCGTCCCGCGGATCCACGACACCAGCGGAGCCGCCCGGCCGGAGTCCGGCAACAGTACGTACACCCGCGACCCGTTCGCGGCGACTTGCGCGTCGGGGCGAAATGCGCTGGCGCTCAAAGCCAGAACGTCGGCGAGGCGGGGATGGGCGGTGCGGGCTGTCGAACCCGATGACGGCCGCGCGACCGTCGGCGGCCACACCGAGTTCGCGGGCGAGAACGGCGATGTCCGCCCCGTCGGTGTCGGCCAACCCCAGCACCTCCTGCACGGCGAGCAGATGCGCCGACGGCCGCGACGCCAGGCGGGCCATGATCCGCGCGGCCAGCACCGCCGCACCGCGCAGCACCTCCTCGGCGTCGTCGGCCAGCGGCCGTGAACCCTGCTGCACCCAGATGGTCCCCATGTAGGTGGGCTGGGCGTCCGGGCGGTGGATGCCGATGGCCAGCCGCGGGCGCAGCCCCAACGCCGGCCGCTCGTCGACCCGCACCACCTCGCCACCGGCACGCAGGATGTCGAAGATGCCCCACTGGGCGATCCATTGCAGATGTTCGGCCGGCCCCGCCCGGCCGAGAATCGACAGCCGCCGCAACTCGTCGGCCTCGTCGTTGGAGGCGGAGTAGGCCAGCACGTGGGACTGGGCGTCCTCGATGCTGACCATGCCGTGGGTGCGGTCGGCGATCGACTGGGCCAGCGCGAACAGATCGGTGCCGGACTCCGACAGTGGATCGTCGCGGCGGTGCTCGAAAACGTGGTTGACCAGGCGATACAGCCGCTCCCAGCGGGCCTTGGGATCGACGGCGACGACGGCCGTGCCGACGCTCACGGCCCGCGCGACGACCGCGTCGGAGGGTTCCTTGACGAAGATCGCGGCCGGAGCGCCGTGCGCGGCGGCCTGACGGTCGATCCAGCGGGCGGCATCGGCCTCGCCGACTCCGAGCAGGAAGAAGACGTCGGCGGACCCGGCGCTGACCGACAACCCCAGCCGGACGTCGTCGGAGTCGATCAGCGCCGCCGACCGCACCGGCACGTCCAGGCCCCGCGGCGCCTCGACAAGCCGGACCAGCGTCGCATCCAGGGCCAACACCAGCTGACCCAGCCCGACGCCGGTCCCACGCATGTTGTCCGATTCTACTAGCTAAAGGTCCAAGTCTTGTCCGATCAGCCAACAGTTTGTCGCGCCGGTCAGGCGATCCTTTCTGTCATGGACGCCCGCACCGATGTTCCCGCCCCGGCCAACGAACCGGTCCACGAATACGCACCCCATTCCCCCGAGCGCACCCTGCTGATCGACGCCCTGCGCAACCTGTCCGCCAACCCCATCGACCTGCCGCACGTGATCGCAGGCCGGCACCGGATGGGCGACGGCGAACGTATCGACGTCGTCCAGCCGCATCGCCACAGCGCGAAGCTGGGCACCCTGACCAACGCCACCCCCGCCGACGCCGCCGCCGCGGTCGAGGCGGCGATGGCGGCGAAGGCCGACTGGGCCGCCACCCCGTTCGACGAGCGCGCCGCGGTGTTCCTGCGGGCCGCCGATCTGCTCGCCGGGCCCTGGCGCGAGACGATCGCCGCCGCGACCATGCTCGGCCAGTCCAAGACCGCCTACCAGGCCGAGATCGACGCCCCCTGCGAGCTCGTCGACTTCTGGCGGTTCAACGTCGCCTTCGCCCGCGGAATCCTGGCGCAGCAGCCGATCAGCTCGCCCGGGGTCTGGAACCGCAGCGACTACCGGCCGCTGGACGGCTTCGTCTACGCCGTCACCCCGTTCAACTTCACCGCCATCGCCGCCAACCTGCCGACCGCGCCCGCACTGATGGGCAACACGGTGGTGTGGAAGCCGTCGATCACCCAGAGCTTCGCGGCGTACCTGACCATGCAGCTCCTCGAGGCGGCCGGCCTGCCGCCGGGCGTCATCAACCTCGTCGCCGGGGACGGGTATGCGGTGTCCGAGGTCGTGCTCGCCGACCGCCGGCTTTCCGGTATCCACTTCACCGGGTCGACGGCCACCTTCCAGCATCTGTGGCGTGAGGTCGGCACCCGCATCGCCGACTATGACGGCTACCCGCGGCTGGTCGGCGAGACCGGTGGCAAGGACTTCGTCGTCGCGCACACCTCGGCCAACCCGGATGTGCTGCGCACCGCGCTCATTCGCGGTGCCTTCGACTATCAGGGCCAGAAGTGCTCGGCCGCCTCGCGCGCGTTCGTCCCGCGGTCGGTGTGGCAGGTCATGGGCGACGACTTCCTCGCCGCCACCGAGGCGCTGACCTACGGCGACGTCACCGACCTGTCGAACTACGGCGGCGCGGTCATCGACGCGCGCTCCTTCGCCAAGAACGCCCAGGCCATCGAGCGGGCCAAGAGCGCCCCGGGTGTCACCGTGGCCGCCGGGGGCGAATACGACGACAGCGAAGGCTATTTCGTGCGTCCCACCGTGCTGCTGTCCGACGACCCCGGCGACGAGGCCTTCTCCACCGAATACTTCGGTCCGATCCTCGCCGTGCACGTCTACCCCGACGACAAGTTCGACGACATCCTCGGTGTGGTCGACGGCGGTTCGAAGTATGCGCTGACCGGTGCGGTGATCGCCGATGACAGGGCCGCGGTCCAGACCGCCGCCGAGCGACTGCGCTTCGCCGCGGGCAACTTCTACGTCAACGACAAGCCCACCGGCGCGGTCGTCGGTCAGCAGCCGTTCGGCGGATCGCGCGCCTCGGGCACCAACGACAAGGCCGGCTCGCCGATGAACCTGTTGCGCTGGACGTCGGCGCGGTCCATCAAGGAGACCTTCGTCCCGCCGGGCAACCACACGTATCCGCACATGGAGGTGGACTGACATGTCTGCAGCCAGCGAGAAGCCGAAGGCGGATCGCGCATCAGCGTTGTTCACGCGTGCCGCGCGCCCGGCGATCCTGGCGGCCAGCCGTTCACACCGGTTGCGGCACACCGCCGAACGGATGCCCGTCGCCCGTGATGTGGTGCGTCGCTTCGTTCCCGGCGAGACCGTCGAGGACGCGCTGGGCGCCGTCACGGTCTTGCGCGACACCGACCGACTGGTCAGCATCGACTACCTCGGCGAGGACGTCACCGACACCGACACCGCAGACGCGACCGTCAAGGCCTACCTACGCTTGCTCGACGCACTCGGTACCGCCGTCCGACGGCGGGGTGGTCAAGCCGTTGGAGGTCTCGCTGAAGCTGTCGGCCCTGGGCCAGGCGCTGCCGAAGGACGGCGACAAGATCGCCTTGGAGAACGCCCACGTCATCTGCGAACGCGCGCAGCAGGTGGGTGCCTGGGTGACCGTGGACGCCGAAGACCACACCACCACCGACTCGACGCTGTCGATCGTGCGGGAGTTGCGCACCGAGTTCGATTGGCTGGGAACGGTTCTGCAGGCCTACCTCAAGCGCACCGAGGCCGATTGCGCCGAGTTCGCCGCCTCGGGCGCTCGGATCCGGCTCTGCAAGGGCGCCTACGACGAGCCGGCTGCGGTGGCCTACCGCGATCCCGCCGAGGTCACCGAGTCCTACCTGCGGTGCCTGAGAGTCCTGATGGGCGGCAGCGGCTATCCGATGGTCGCCTCCCACGATCCGGCGATCATCGCAGCCGTACCGGGCCTGGCCCGCGAATTCGGTCGTGGCACAGACCGTTTCGAATACCAGATGCTGTACGGCATCCGCGACGGCGAACAGCTGCGGCTGGCCGGCGAGGGCAACCACGTCCGGGTGTACGTGCCGTTCGGCTCCGAGTGGTACGGCTACTTCGTGCGCCGACTTGCCGAACGACCGGCCAACCTGATGTTCTTCCTAAGGGCTCTGGCGCAGCGCCGGTAGTCCCTGCCTCGTGGAAAGGACGGCGCGCTGAACTGGTTGCACGCCGTCACCCTGTTCGGCGCCGGTGTGCTGGGCGGTCTGACGGGCAGCATCGCCGGGTTCGCGTCGGTGGCGACCTACCCGGCCCTGCTCGCGGTCGGCCTGCCGCCGGTGACCGCCAACGTGACCAACACCGTCGCCCTGGTGTTCAACGGCATCGGCTCGGCATGGGGGTCGCGACCCGAGATCGCCGGACAGGAACGCTGGCTCGCGCGCAGTGCGCCGGTGGCCGCCGCCGGCGGCGGTGCGGGTGCGGTGCTGCTGCTCACCACCCCGCCGGGCGCCTTCGAGAAACTGGTCCCGGTGCTGCTGGCACTGGCCTCGGTCGCGATCGTCCTGCCGCGCACACCCAGCCCGCTGGCAGCCCGCCGGCGCCGAGCGGTGGTCGCCGAGATGGTCGCCGATCTTCGCAATTGCGTTGTACGGCGGCTACTTCGGTGCGGCGGCCGGGGTTCTGTTCCTGGCCTTGCTCCTCAATGCCGGAGCCGCCAGCCTGGCTCATGCCAACGCCGCCAAGAACGTTCTGCTCGGTTTGGCCAACACCGTGGCGGCGGCCTTGTTCGTGTTCTTCGCGCCCGTGCACTGGACGGCGATGATCGTGCTCGGGTTCGGCGGACTGATCGGGTCCAGGCTCGGCCCGATCGTGGTGCGCCATGCCCCCGCGACACTGCTGCGAATCCTGATCGGAGTCGCCGGCCTGATCCTGGCCGTCAAACTTGGTGTGGCGGCTTATCGGTGAGTGAGGGCGCCAGCGCGATCAGTGTGGCTCCCGCGATGAACCAGACCGCCGTCGCGACCGGGAAGCGGCCATTGGGCGCGAAACCGAGGATGGCGATCTCGGTCAGCGCAGCGGCGACCGCAACCGTGCCCACGATCAGCAGCACCGCGCCAGGCGCCCGGGGGATCGGCGTCGGCACGATCGGCAGGGGCGCGGCGAAAAAGCTTCGGCCCCAATACAGGAACACCATCTCCACGAGCGCGACGACCGCCAGGATCGCCACCCATTCCAACCGGAACAGCCACCACGCCGACGTTCCCAGCACGGGCTGCGGCAGCAGTCCCGTCGGATATCCCGCGAGCGCCACGACCACCACCGGCACCATGTGCCACAGGTACAGTGCCATCACGTTGTCGTTGGCGATCGTCAGAATGCGTTGGGCCCGAACCGATTTCAGCGCCCGATTCACCGCGGGCGCGGCCGCGAGCACCAGTCCGGCCTGAGTGCAGCCCAACGCCAGCAGCGCCAGGTTCGGTGGCGAGGTGTTGTTCACCGTCGCGCCCGGGACCCCGATCATGCTGATCGGATAGGGCCCCACGCCGACCAGCAGGGCCAGCACCACCGCCGACCCGCATGCCAACGCCAGCGCGGCTCGACCGCGCAGCATGCCGTCCTGCCAGGCGATCCCGAGCTGGTAGAGCACCGCCCACGGCAGCAGATAGTTCAGCCAGCCGGCGTAGGGCAGATGGGCCCCGATGGTCGCCGCGTCGATCGCGGCCACCACGAGCACCATCGCGACCGGCACCCACAGACCCCAGCGCCGATGGGCGGCCACCGCGATCGGCGTCAGCGCCACCACCAGCACGTAGATGCCCAGGAACCACAGGTGCATGGCGACCGCCCACGCGCCGAACTCCAACTCCGCGCCCGCCACCCCGAACGCGGACAGCACCGCCACGACGATGAGCATGAACACGACGTAGACCGCCGTCGGCCCGACCGGACGCGCGAGCCGGCGTCGCAGCCAGTTCTGAAGGGACTCCTCGGGCGCCGGTGGCCCCACGACACTGCACTGGCGTAGCCGGCCACCACGAAGAACACCGGCACCACCTGGAAGATCCAGGTCAGCCACTGCGTCCACGGCAGGTCGACCAGCGGGTTCTCCCGCCAGAAGGCGCCGTCGCTGAACGTCAGGCACGCGGCCACCCAGTGGCCGACGACGATGAGCAGCAGCGCGACCACGCGATAGAGATCCATCGCATGGTCGCGGTTGTCGGGCATCTCGTCAGGCCGGGAACGCCGCGACCGGCATGACGACGCTGCCGCGGCACGGGCCCTGCGAGATGTCGGTGTGCCAGGTGCCGCGCAGCGAGCCGTCGGGCTGCGGGGCGTAGAACGCCCACGACGTCGCGGGGCTCCACTGCTTCTGGTAGCCGTCGCCGAGGAAGCAGTCCCACAGCCAGTCGTAGGTCGTCGCCCACTCCGAGCCGTTCCACGTGTAGCGGGTGGGCTGGGGGATGGTCGGGTTGCTGGGTGCCGGTCCGTCGACGACGGTGGCCACGCACGCGGTGGTCGAGCAGGCGGTCGACAGCGTGAAGGTGGCGCCGAAGTCGTTCTCCTTCTGGTGGTTCGCCGGACTGGTGCCCGCCTTCTGCGACGCATACGTCACCATCTGGTAGCGCCCGCTCCAGGGCTGCGGCGCGGCATGCGCCGTCGCCGGGCTGATCACACCTGCGGCGCAGATCGTCGCCACGGCCATCAGCGTGACAACCAAACTGCGGTGGGCGGACCTCATAACCCCTCTAACGTCGCGGTTGTGCCAACAAACAAGCTAAACGTCCGAGGGACTCCGAACCGTCTCCGCGGCAAGGGGTGTCGCGCCCGATCGTGACGCAACCCTGACCGGACCGTTACCGCCTCAGGCATTCCGTTCGGTGAGCAGCAACTGTGCGTAGGCGGCGATGGACTGCGCGTCGGTGATCTCGCCGGCCAGGATCATCTGCTCCACCCGGGCCCGGGGGAACCACTCGAAGTGCATGTCCTGCTCCTCGTGCTCGCGGTCCGGCTCGCCCTCGCTGATATCGGTGGCCAGGAACACCCAGCCGCGCTGACTGCTCATGCCCGGCGCGATGTCGAGACTGCCGAGCACCACCATCGAGCCGGCTCGCAGACCGGTCTCCTCGCGAAGCTCGCGGATCGCCAGCTCCGTCGGCTCGAGGTCGGCCCGTCCCGGCGCGGTGCCCTGCGGGAACTCCCAGCGGCGCGCACCGAGCGGGTAGCGGAACTGCTCGACGAGCGCGACCCGATCGCCGTCGGCCGCGATGATCAGCGCGTAGGCCGGCTTGTCGATCACGCCGTAGATGCCGGTCGAACCGTCCGGGCGGCGAATGACGTCCTCACGCACGGTCATCCAGGCATTGCGGTAGACCTCGCGGGAGGAGATCTGGGTGATGGGCTGCACAAGGCCAGTATCGGGGTAGCCTCGCTGGCGTGCTGCTGGCCTCGCTGAATCCGGCCGCCGTCGCCGCCGGAGCCGACATCGGCGACGCGGTGCGCATCGACGGCGCGGTGCTCTCCCGCAGCGATCTCGTGGGTGCGGCGACCTCGGTGGCCGAGCGGGTCGGCGGGGCGCACCGGATCGCGATCCTGGCCACGCCGTCGGCGGCGACCGTGCTCGCCGTCACCGGTTGCCTGATCGCCGGCGTGCCGTTCGTGCCGGTGCCCGCCGACGTCGGCGTGGCCGAGCGGGCGCACATGCTCACCGACTCCGGGGCCCAGGCGTGGCTGGGGGAGATGCCCGACGAGCCGGGCGGGCTGCCGCACGTGCCGGTGCGTCTGCACGCGCGCTCGTGGCACCGCTACCCCGAGCCGTCGCCGGAGAGCACCGCGATGGTGATGTACACCTCCGGCACCACCGGACTGCCCAAGGGCGTGCTGATCAGCCGCCGCGCGATCGCCGCCGACATCGACGCCCTGGCTGGCGGCCTGGCAGTGGAGTGCCGACGACACCCTGGTGCACGGCCTGCCGCTGTTCCACGTCCACGGCCTGGTGCTGGGCCTGCTCGGATCGTTGCGGGTGGGAAACCGCTTCGTGCACACCGGCAAGCCGACGCCCGAGGCGTACGCGGCCGCCGCAGGCACGCTCTACTTCGGGGTGCCGACGGTGTGGTCGCGGGTGGTGGCCGACGCGCAGGCTGCGGCGGCACTGTCCTCGGCGCGGCTGCTGGTGTCGGGCAGTGCGGCACTGCCGGTCCCGGTCTTCGACCGGCTGGCCGAACTGACCGGGCACGCACCGGTCGAACGCTATGGCAGCACCGAGTCGCTGATCACCGTCAGCACCAGGGCCGACGGTGAACGTCGTCCCGGCTGGGTCGGCCTGCCGCTGGACGGCGTCGAGACCCGGCTGCGCCACGAGGACGGTTCGCCGGCTCCGCATGACGGGGAGACCATCGGCAGCCTTCAGGTCCGCACGCCCACGCTGTTCGACGGATACCTCAACCGGCCCGACGCCACCGCCGAGGCGTTCGAGGCCGACGGCTGGTACCGCACCGGCGATGCCGCCGTCATCGACGACGGCGGCATGCATCGCATCGTGGGACGCGAGTCGGTGGACCTGATCAAGTCCGGCGGCTACCGGATCGGCGCCGGCGAGGTGGAGACGGTGCTGCTGGGCCACCCCGGGGTGACCGAGGCCGCCGTCGTCGGCGTTCCCGACGAGGACCTCGGGCAGCGTATCGTCGCGTTCGTGGTCGGTGACGCCGAGCCGGCTGACCTGATTTCGTTTGTCGCCGAACAGCTTTCGGCCCACAAGCGGCCGCGCGAGGTGCGGCTGGTGGATGCGCTGCCGCGCAACGCCATGGGCAAGGTGGTCAAGAAGGAGTTGATGACATGGGGTTGAGGTTCAGCGAGATCTGCATCGACGCCCACGACATCGACGCGCTGGCGGCCTGGTGGTCGAGCGTGCTGGGCTGGCCGGCCGAACCGACCGACGACGGCGACGTGATCCTGCGCGCGCCCGCCGGCGTCCGGGCCGGACTGGCTGTTCCTGGCCGTGCCCGACGACAAGGTGGTCAAGAACCGCATCCATTTCGACTTCACCCCCGACGACCAGCAGGCCGAGGTCGACCGGGTGCTTGCGCTCGGCGCGCGCCACGTCGACATCGGTCAGGGTGAGCAGACCTGGGTGGTGCTGGCCGACCCGGAGGGCAACGAGTTCTGCATCCTGGCCGCCGAGTAGCGAGCGTTTGACTATCGGTAGTGCTGGTTATGGAATGAGGCCATGACCTTCATCAGTCGCACGCTGTCCGCCCTCGTGGTCGCAGGCGGGCTCGCTCTGGGATTCGGCGCCGCTCCGGCCGGCGCCGATCCGGCACCGCCGCCGCCCGCCCTGGGCGAACAGCCGCCGGCCTGGGCTCCGCCGAAGCCGGCCGAGGTCTGGGCCGGGCAGCCGGTGGTGTGGACCTCCGATGTGGGGCGGACGCTGGGGCGTGTGGATCAACGACGGGTTCATCACGCTGACGTCCAACCCCGTCACCAACGGGGGCTGACGGGCCGCGGTTGCCATCGGCGATATAGTGAGCAAGGCTAAACTTTCAGCTGCTTGGCACCCGATGACGCAGGAGAGATCATGACTGGACTCGCGGCTCGCGCGACGCACGCGGCACTCACCCTGCTGGCCGCGGCGGCCGCAGCTGGCGCTCGGCGCGGTCCGGCCGGCGCGGACGCCAGCGACGACTACCCGATCCCGCACCGGATGATCATCACCACCTGCGACACCGAGCAGTACATGGCGGCGGCGCGCGACACCAGCCCGATCTACTTCGAGCGGTACATGATCGACCGCAGCAACCGCCCGGCCGACATCCAGCAGATGGCCGAGGACCGGATCCACTGGTTCTTCTCGCTCGACCCGACCGCGCGGCGCCAGTACTCCGAGAACACCGCCACCAACGTCTACTACGAGCAGGTGGCCACCCACTGGGGCAACTGGGCGAAGCTGTTCTTCAACAACAAGGGCGTGGTGGCCAAGGCCACCGACGTCTGCATGAACTACCCGCCCGGCGACATGTCGGTGTGGGACTGGCCCGTTCCGTAGTCCTGCACCTCGGCTAGTTGGCGTGCAACGCCTCGATTGAGGGCGATGCCCTTGCCGTCGCGGCCCACCACCTCGACCGCCCCGGTCACCGAATTGCGCCGGAACAGAAGGTTGTTCGCGCCTGACAGCTCGCGCGCCTTGATCGGTCGTGCCGTCGGGTGTGGTGACCTTGGTGCCCGCCGTCACATACAGCCCGGCCTCCACGATGCAGTCGTCGCCCAGCGAGATGCCCAGGCCCGAGTTCGCGCCCAGCAGGCAGCGCTTGCCCACCGAGATCACCTCGGTGCCGCCGCCGGACAGCGTGCCCATGATCGACGCGCCGCCGCCGATGTCGGAGCCGTCGCCGACCACCACACCGGCCGAGATCCGGCCCTCCACCATCGAGGCGCCCAGCGTGCCCGCGTTGAAGTTCACGAAGCCCTCGTGCATGACGGTGGTCCCCGGCGCCAGGTGCGCGCCCAGGCGCACCCGGTCGGCGTCGGCGATGCGCACCCCGGTGGGCACCACGTAGTCGACCAGCCGCGGGAACTTGTCCACCCCGAAGACCGTCACCGGCCCGCGGCGGCGCAGCCGCAGCCGCACCTCCTCGAATCCCTCGATGGGGCACGGCCCGTAGTTCGTCCACACCACGTTGGTCAGCGCGCCGAAGATGCCGTCGAGGTTGAGCCCGTGCGGCTCGACCAGCCGGTGCGAGATCAGGTGCAGCCGCAGATAGGCGTCGTAGGTGTCGGCCGGCTTGTCCTCCAGCGAGGCGATCACCGTGCGCACCGCCACCACCTCGACGCCGCGGTCGGGGTCCGGCCCGGCCAGCGCCGCGAACTCGTCGGGCGCCTCGTCGGCCGACAGCCGGGTGGTGCCCGACGGGCTGTAGGCGCCCAGTTCGGGATCCGGGAACCAGGTGTCCAGCACGGTGCCGTCGTCGGTAACGGTGGCCAATCCGAAGCCCGCAGCAGAAGTCACGGTGCTAGAGGTTAGTGCATGGCGCCCGGCCCGCTAGCCTGGGAAGTTGTGCCGGACCCTGTACTAGACCTGAGCGCGGATCCGATCGCGCTGACCGCCGCCCTCGTCGACATTCCCAGCGAGTCGCGCGACGAGGGCCGCATCGCCGACGAGGTCGAGGCGGCGCTGCGCGAGCAGACCGTCCGGGTTCGAGATCATCCGCAACGGCGACGCGGTGCTGGCCCGTACCCACTTGGGCCGGCCGTCGCGGGTGGTGCTGGCCGGTCACCTCGACACCGTGCCGATCGCCGACAACGTGCCGTCGCACCGGGAGGGCGACCACCTGTTCGGCTGCGGCACCTCGGACATGAAATCCGGCGACGCGGTGTTCCTGCACCTGGCCGCCACGATCGGCGAGCCGGTCCACGACATCACGCTGATCATGTACGACTGCGAGGAGATCGAGGCCGCCGCCAACGGGCTGGGCCGCATCGAGCGCGAACTCCCGGACTGGCTGGCCGCCGACGTGGCGATCCTCGGCGAACCGTCCGGCGGCTACATCGAAGCCGGCTGTCAGGGCACCCTGCGCGCGGTGGTCTCGGCGACCGGAACCCGCGCGCACTCGGCGCGATCCTGGTTGGGCGACAACGCGATTCACAAACTCGGCGCCGCCCTGGACCGGCTGGCCGACTACGACGCCCGCATCGTCGACATCGACGGGTGCACCTACCGCGAGGGCCTCTCGGCGGTGCGGATCGACGGGGGAGTGGCGGGCAACGTCATCCCCGACGCGGCCTCGCTCACGGTCAACTTCCGCTTCGCCCCCGACCGCTCGCCGCAGGCGGCGCTGGCCCACGTCCGCGAGGTGTTCGGCGGGCTGGACGTCACCGTCGAGCAGACCGACGTGGCCGCCGGCGCACTGCCGGGCCTGCAGCACCCGGCCGCAGCGGCCCTGGTGCAGGCGGCCGACGGGATGGTGCGCGCCAAGTACGGCTGGACCGACGTGGCGCGGTTCGCCGCGCTGGGCATCCCGGCGGTGAACTACGGGCCGGGTGACCCGAACCTGGCGCACCGCCGCGACGAACGGGTGTCGGTCGCGCAGATCACCGCGGTCACGCAGACGCTGCGCCGCTACTTGACGGCCTGAGCGTCCTCGATCGCCGTCCGGATGAACGCGCAGTCCACGCTCTGCGCCAGCTTGGCCAGCGGGTCGGCCGCCCGCGGGTCGCCCAGTCGCGCGGCCTGGTGCCAGGCCCACGCCGCCACCGCCGCCTGACCGCTGCGCTCGGCCGCCCGCGCCGCATCCCGCGCGGCCGCCACGGCGCCGTGGTCATCGCCCAGCATGGCCAGCCGCCATGCCCGGGCCACGCCCGAGTTCGGGGGTGAACAACGCCGACTTGGTTCCGTGCCGAGACTCCGCGCGGCTCAACGTCATTGACGCGTCGGCGATCTTGCCCTGCTGCGAGAGCGCGGTCGCGAGATACATCAGCGACAGCGGCCCCCAGGAATAGCCGGTGAGCTCCAGCGTCGCCGCCGCCGGCCCCAGCAGACTGCGCGGCCGCGCCCGGATCGCCCTTGGCCAGCAGCACCCCGGCCAGCAACACCTCGCCGATCGCCCGGCCCGGCTGGGCCAGCTCGGCGAAGTCGGTGAAGTGTCGCGCGACCTCCTCGGCGGCGTCGGCCTGCCCCGACATCAGCAGCGTCGTGGTCTGCGCCAGCCCGACGGTGAACCGCAGCAGGCCCGGGTGCTCGGCGCCCACCGCCCGGTCCGCCAGCGGCGCGACCTCGTCGAACCGCCCCATCCGCGCCGAGGACAGCGCCGCCGCGCTGGCCGCCCAGGCCACCGCCATGTCCTCGGCCTCCGGAGCGGCCAGCACGTCGGTGGCGATCTGCGACCGCCCGGCGCGACGTTGCCGGCGTTCATCGCGAAGGTGGCCGACAGGGCGTCCAGGGTGAGCCGGGCCGCGGTCGTGCTGACCCGCTTGCGGGTGTTCTGCAGGAACGCGGTCGCGCGCTCGGGCTCCGACAGCATCCAGAACTGGTTGGCCGCCCGCGGCAGCGCCCACGCCATCACCTGCTCCTCGGACAGCGCGCCGGCGTCCACCGCGGCCAGCACCGAGTCGGCCTCCCGGCCGCGGCCCTGCCAGGCCAGCGCGTAACTCAACGCCAGCCGCGCGTCGAAACGCTCGGTGCGCTCCAGCGCCGAGGACGCCAGCCGCTCGCTGAGCACCAGATCACCCAGGCGCAGCGCCTCCTGGGCGGCTGCCACCACGTCGTCGACGGAATCCGGTGCGTCGCTGTCCAGGGCCAGCAGCGCCCGGCCCAGCCGGTCGCCGAGGTGACGGGCCGGGCGGGCGGCCAGCAGGTTGGCGATCTCGGTGCGCCGCCGCCGCGCGTCGGCCGGGTCGGCGGCCACCACCGCCCGCTCCAGCGAGCAGCGGGTGAGCGCCGTAGACCTCGGTGCCCAGCTCCTGCACCACACCGGCCGCCTCGGCCTGCTCGACGGCCGCCTCGCTGGTCAGCGCCGCCAGGTCGGTCCGCGACAACGGCTCGTGGGTGGCCAGGTAGCCCAGCACCTCGCGCACCGGTGCCGTCAGCGCGCCCAGCCGGTCGTCGAGCAACGCCGTCAGTGAGCGGTCGGAGGAGCCGGCCGATTCGACCAGCAGCCGCAGATGCAGCGGATTACCGGCGCTGCGCCGATACAGCTGGACGTCGGTGATCGGCTCGGGCAGGGCGGCCAGCACGGCGGCGGTCTCCGTCGCGCACTCATCGGCGCCACGTCCACGCGGCCCAGAAGTCCGTCCTCCCACAGCGCGGCGACGGCGCCGGGCAGCGGCGACGTCGAGCGTGCGGTCACGATCAACCGCACACCGGGCTGCTGCGCCAGCTGGTAGACCAGGGTGGCCGACAACGGGTCGAGCAGATGGGCGTCGTCGACGACGATCACAGCGTTGTCCGCTTGGGCCAGAAGGGAATCCAGCGCCGACCGGATCAGCGCCGCGGGCTTGCCCACCTCGGCGACCTCGACCAGCGCGCCGAACGCCCCGAACGGCACGCCGGCCTGCGTCGCGGTGCCGATCACCCGCACCGGGCTCTTCTCGCCGAGCTCCTCGGCGATCTGCTCGGCCAGGGTCGTCTTGCCGACACCGTCCGCGCCGAGCAGGGCGACCCCGCCGTGTCCGTCGAGTTCTTCGATCGCGCGGTCCACGGATGACTGGCGCGGCACCGTTGGCCACCGAATCGGCATAGCCCGGACTTTATTTGCCGCGCCCGCACCGGCAGGGCAATAGCGGCAAATCGGCTGCGCTGGGTTTCCGCTAGGTTTCTCGGCGTGCAGCCACAACCAGATCCCCGCGACGAGTGGGCGGTGTGCGTCTACTGCGCATCGAGCCCCCGGCATCCCGAACTGCTCGACCTGGCCCGCCGGGTCGGTGAGGCGATCGCCGACCGCGGATGGACGCTGGTCTCCGGCGGCGGCAACGTCTCGGCGATGGGCGCGGTGGCCGACGGGGCCCGCGCCCGCGGCGGCCGGACGGTCGGCGTCATCCCCAAGGCGCTGGTGCATCGCGAGCTGGCCGACGTCGACGCCGACGAGCTGATCGTCACCGACACCATGCGGCAGCGCAAACAGATCATGGAGGACCGCAGCGACGCGTTCCTGACGCTGCCCGGCGGAATCGGCACGCTGGAAGAACTTTTCGAAACCTGGACCGCGGGGTACCTGGGAATGCATGACAAGCCGGTGGTCCTGCTCGATCCCGCCGGCCACTACGACGGCCTGCGCACCTGGCTCGCCTCGTTGGTCGACACGGGCTACGTCGCATCGGCCGCACTGGACCGGCTGGTGGTCGCCGACGACGTCGAAACGGCGATCCAGCTCTGCGCAGCCCCCGGATAGGCTGGCCTGTCCCATCCGCACGACGAGAGGTGGCGCCCATGGCCAGTGACGACCCCGGTTCGCAGGGCGCCCGGCATTCGGTCGGTCTGCTCGACCTGGCCGCACGGCTGCCCTCGGTGGTCATGGACGCGCCGGTGATCGTGCGCGGCGCGCTGACCGGTTTCCTGGCGCTGCCGACCTCCAAGACCTCGATCGGCAAGGTGTTCCAGGACCGTGCCGCGCGCTACGGCGACCGGATCTTCATCCGGTTCGGCGACGAGAAGGTCACCTACCGCGAGGCCAACGAGACGGCCAACCGCTACGCGGCGGTGTTGGCGGACAAGGGCGTTCGGCGCGGCGACGTGGTCGGCATCATGCTGCGCAACTCGCCCAACGCCGTGCTGATGATGCTCGCCGCCGTCAAATGCGGGGCGGTCGCCGGCATGCTCAACTACCACCAGCGCGGAGATGTGTTGTCGCACAGCATCGGTCTGCTCGACGCCAAGGTCGTCGTCGCCGAGTCCGATCTGGTCGACCCGATCACCGAGTGCGGCGCGCAGGTGGCGCAACTGACGCACCCTCGAGGACATGGAACGCGACGCCGTCGGCAAGCCCACCGACAACCCGAAGTCGGCGTCGGAGGTGCAGGCCCGCGACACCGCGTTCTACATCTTCACCTCGGGCACCACCGGCCATCCCGAAGGCCAGCGTCATGACCCACCACCGCTGGCTGCGCGCGCTCGGCGCCTTCGGCGGGCTGGGCCTGCGGCTGAAGGGCAACGACACCCTGTACTGCCCGCTGCCGCTCTACCACAACAACGCGCTGACGGTCGCGGTGTCCTCGGTGATCAACGCCGGCGGCACACTGGCGCTGGGCAAGTCGTTCTCGGCGTCGAAGTTCTGGGACGAGGTGATCGGTATGGAGGCCACCGCCTTCATCTACATCGGCGAGGTGTGCCGCTATCTGCTCAACCAGCCGCCCAAGGACACCGACCGCGCCCACAAGATCCGGGTGATCGCCGGCAACGGGCTGCGACCGGAGATCTGGGACGAGTTCACCCGTCGCTTCGGCATCGGCCGGGTGGCCGAGTTCTACGCCGCCAGCGAGGGCAACACCGCGTTCATCAACGTCTTCAACATCCCCAAGACCACCGGCATCAGCCCGCTGCCGCTGGCCTACGTCGAGTACGACCCGGAGACCGGCGAGCCGGTGCGCGACGAGAACGGCCGGGTGCGCAAGGTGCCGTCGGGTCAGCCGGGCCTGCTGATCAGCCCGGTGAACAAGCTGTCGCCGTTCGACGGCTACACCGACAAGGAAGCCAGCGAGAAGAAGCTGGTGCGCAACGCCTTCAAAGAGGGCGACGTGTGGTTCAACACCGGCGACGTGATGAGCCCGCAGGGCATGGGCCATGCGGCGTTCTCCGACCGGCTCGGCGACACGTTCCGGTGGAAGGGCGAGAACGTCGCCACCACCCAGGTCGAGGCCGCGCTGGCCGAGGACAAGAACGTCGAGGAGTGCCACGGTGTTCGGCGTCGAGGTGCCCGACACCGGCGGCCGGGCCGGGATGGCGGCGGTCAAGCTGCGCGACGGCGTCGAGTTCGACGGCAAGGCGCTGGCCGAGACGGCCTACGCCAACCTGCCCAGCTACGCCGCACCGCTGTTCGTGCGGGTGGTGGAGTCGCTGGAGACCACCTCGACGTTCAAGAGCCGCAAGGTCGACCTGCGCAAGCAGGCCTACGGCTCCGACGTCGAGGACCCGCTCTACGTGCTGAAGGGCCGCGAGGAGGGCTACGTGCCGTTCTACGACGAGTACCCCGAGGAAGTCGCGGCCGGCAAGCGGCCCAAGGGCTGAGCTCCGCTCCCGCCGAACGTGGATTACCCCCACGCTTTGTCCGCCGGAGCGTGGGGGTAATCCACGTTCGCGCCGCGGGGATCAGCGCCCGATTTGGGAGATCTCGGCTCGACCAGGCACCATGGTGGGGTGAACTCGACGTTCTGCGGACGGCCGGTGGCCGGTGATCGCGCCTTGATCATGGCGATCGTCAACCGCACCCCCGACTCGTTCTACGACCGGGGCGCGACGTTCACCGACGAGGCCGCCAAGGCCGCGGCCCACCGCGTCATCGCCGAGGGCGCCGACGTCGTCGACGTCGGTGGTGTCAAGGCCGGCCCGGGAACGGTGGTCGACGCCGACGAGGAGACCGCCCGCGTGGTGCCGTTCATCGAGTGGCTGCGCGCCGAATACCCCGACCAGCTGATCAGCGTCGACACCTGGCGGGCGTCGGTGGCCAAGCAGGCCTGCGCGGCCGGCGCGGACCTGATCAACGACACCTGGGCCGGCGCCGACCCGGCATTGCCCGAGGTCGCGGCCGAGTTCGGGGCCGGGCTGGTGTGCTCGCACACCGGGGGCGCGGTGCCGCGGACGCGTCCGTTCCGGGTCAACTACGGGACCACCGTCACCGGTGTGGTCGACGACGTCATCGCCGAGGTCACCGCCGCCGCCGAGCACGCCGTCGCGGTCGGCGTCGCCCGCGACGCGATCCTGATCGACCCCACCCACGATTTCGGCAAGAACACCTACCACGGCCTCGCTTTGTTGCGGCACGTAAAAGATCTTGTTAAGACCGGATGGCCCGTCCTGATGGCGCTGAGCAACAAGGATTTCGTCGGGGAGACTTTGGGTGTGGAGCTGACCGAACGGCTGGAGGGCACGCTGGCGGCGACGGCCCTGGCCGCCGCCGACGGGGCCCGGATGTTCCGGGTGCACGAGGTGGGGCCGACGCGGCGGGTGCTGGAGATGGTCGCGTCGATCCGGGGTGACCGGCCGCCGACGCGCACGGTGAGGGGACTGGCATGACCGATCTCGCCGCCACCTACACCCTGCCCGGTGACATCTGGCTGTCGGACAACAGCTGGACCCACCCCACCTGGACCGTGGCCGACCTCGTCGCCGCCAAGCACGGCCGGACGATCTCGGTGGTGCTGCCCGCGCTCAACGAGGAGGAGACGGTCGGTTCGGTCGTCGAGACCATCAGCCCGCTGCTGGGCGGCCTGGTCGACGAGCTGATCGTGCTGGACTCCGGATCCACCGACGACACCGAGATCCGCGCCATCGCCGCCGGCGCGCGGGTGGTCAGCCGCGAACAGGCGCTGCCCGAGGTCGAGCCGCTGCCCGGCAAGGGCGAGGTGCTGTGGCGCTCGCTGGCCGCCACCACCGGCGACATCGTGGTGTTCGTCGACTCCGACCTGATCGACCCCGACCCGATGTTCGTGCCCAGGCTGGTCGGCCCGCTGCTCACCGGCGACGGTGTTCACCTGGTCAAAGGCTTCTACCGCCGGCCGCTGAAGTCCGCCCGCGGCGAGGACGCCCACGGCGGCGGACGGGTGACCGAACTGGTCGCGCGCCCGCTGCTGGCCGCGCTGCGGCCCGAACTGGGCTGCGTGCATCCAGCCGCTCAGCGGCGAGTACGCCGGCACCCGCGAGCTGCTGACCTCGCTGCCGTTCGCGCCGGGCTACGGCGTGGAGATCGGCATCCTGATCGACACCTACGACAAGCTCGGCCTGGACGCCATCGCCCAGGTCAACCTGGGTGTGCGTGCGCACCGCAACCGGCCGCTGACCGACCTGGGCGCGATGAGCCGTCAGGTCATCGCCACCTTGCTGTCGCGCTGCGGGATCGCCGACTCCGGGCGTGGGGCTGACCCAGTTCCTGCCCGAGGGCGACGGCTACGAGCTGCGGACGACGACGGTCTCGCTGGCCGACCGCCCGCCGATGAACACCCTGCGCTGAGCTTACCTTGCCGCGCGAACGTGGATTACCCCCACGCTTTCGGGCGCGTTCGCGTGCCTCAAGTCCACACTCGGCGCGAAGTAGTCTCGTGTCGTGACGTTGATCCTGCTGTACCTGGTGGTGCTGATCCTCATCGGCATCGTGCTGTTCGGGGTGGCCAGCCTGGTCTTCGGGCGCGGGGAGGAGCTGCCGCCGCTGCCGCGGGGCACCACCGCCACCGTGCTGCCGGCCTCCGGGGTCACCGGCGCCGACGTCGAGGCGGTGAAGTTCACCCAGGTTCTGCGCGGCTACAAGACCAGCGAGGTGGACTGGGTGCTGGACCGGCTGGGCGCCGAACTCGACCAGCTCCGCGGTGAGCTCGCCGCGGTGCGCGGCGCCGCCGGGCTCGACGAACCGGCCGTGACCCACCACGCCGCACCCGCCGCCGACGAGGAACCGGTGTGACCGACGTCGCCGAGGACGACGGACGACCCCGCTGCGACTGGGCCGCAACCCAATCCGCGCTCTACCGCGACTACCACGACCAGGAGTGGGGCAGGCAGCTGCGAGGCCGTGTCGGCCCTCTTCGAGCGGATGAGCCTCGAGGCGTTCCAGAGCGGGCTGTCCTGGCTGATCATCCTGCGCAAGCGCGACAACTTCCGGGCCGCCTTCGACGGGTTCGACATCGAGACGGTCGCCCGCTACACCGACCGCGACGTCACCCGGCTGATGGCCGACGCCGGCATCGTGCGCAACCGCGCCAAGATCGAGGCCACCATCGCCAACGCCCGCGCCGCCGCCGACCTCGACGTCGACCTGTCCGACCTGCTGTGGTCCTATGCGCCGCCGCCACGGCCCCGGCCCGGGACGCTGTCGGATGTGCCGTCGCTGAGCCCGGAATCCCAGGCGATGGCCAAAGACCTCAAGAAGCGGGGTTTCCGCTTCGTCGGACCCACCACCGCCTATGCATTGATGCAGGCCACAGGCATGGTCGACGACCACATCGAGTCGTGCTGGGTACCCCCGGCCACGGCCGTCAATCAGCGTTGATCACAGCCGCTAAACCGGGTCTTTCACACGCACGCGCTCCGATGAGGAACAATGGAACCTGAAAACAGGCAGTTCAGTGCCGGAGACGCAGCAGCTATGCGGTCCGGCACCGATCCGAGTCCGTCAAGTCGGGCCGGCTCGACTCTGGAGGGAGTACTCGATGGCGGCGATGAAGCCCCGGACTGGTGACGGTCCACTGGAAGCAACCAAGGAGGGGCGCGGCATCGTGATGCGGGTACCACTGGAGGGCGGCGGCAGGCTCGTCGTGGAGCTCACCCCCGAAGAAGCCTCTGCCCTCGGTGACGAGCTCAAAGGCGTCACCAGCTAACTGATCCACCCACGAAACCCCGCGTCAGCCGCGCGGGGTTTCGTGCTGCCTACGCCGACACCTTGCGGTAGATCTCCAGGGTCTGCTCGGCGATGTGCGCCCAGGAGAACTCGTCGATGCAGCGCTGCCGCCCCGCCTGCCCGAAGCGGCGGGCCTTCTCCGGGTCGCCCACCAGGGCGTTGACCGCCTCGGCCATGCTGGCCTCGAAACCGGCCGGGTCGGCGGCGTCGTAGTGCACCAACGTCCCCGTCACGCCGTCGTCGACGACCTCGGGGATCCCGCCCACGTCGGAGGCGATCACCGCCGTCCCGCAGGCCATCGCCTCGAGGTTGACGATGCCCAGCGGCTCGTACACCGACGGACAGACGAAAGCCGTTGCCGCCGAGAGGATTTCGCGGATCTTGCCGATCGGCAGGAACTCCTGCACCCAGAACACGCCGCTGCGCCAGCCGGCCAGCTCCTGCACGGCACCGCTGACCTCGGCGGCGATCTCCGGGGTGTCCGGCGCGCCGGCGCACAGCACCAGCTGGATCTCCGGATCGAAGCGGTGGGCGGCCGCGATCAGGTGCGGCACACCCTTCTGCCGGGTGATCCGGCCGACGAACGCCACCATCGGGCCGGGTCGGGTCGACGCCCAGCTCGGCGAGCACCGACTCGCCGCGCTCCGGCGGCGCGGGATACCAGACGTCGGTGTCGATGCCGTTCTTCACCACGTGCACGCGGTTGGGGTCCAGACCCGGGTACACCGACAGCACGTCCTCGCGCATTCCCGAACTGACCGCGATCACCGCGTCGGCGGCCTCGACGGCGGTTCGCTCCACCCAGAGCGAAACCCGGTAGCCGCCGCCGAGCTGCTCGGCCTTCCACGGCCGCAGCGGCTCCAGCGAATGCGCGGTCAGCACATGCGGAATGCCGTAGAGCAGGGCGGCGAGGTGACCGGCCATGCCGGTGTACCAGGTGTGCGAGTGCGCCACGGTCGCGGCGGACGCGGCGTTGGCCATCACCAGATCCGCCGACAGCGTCGACAGGGCCGGGTTGGCCCCCTTCAACGCCGGGTCGGGCTGGTGGACAAAGGCACCCGTGCGCGGGGCGCCCATGCAGTGCACGTCGACCTCGCACAGGCGGCGCAACTGTGCGACGAGCTCTGTCACGTGAACGCCGGCCCCGCCGTAAACCTCGGGTGGATACTCCCGAGTCATCATCGCCACCCGCATGGAACCGACGGTAGTAGCACCCGCGCGCCAGCGCAGCCTTGTGGTCCAACGTGCTTGAGCCTGACCACAAAATCGCCCCACGGCGCCGACACCGGCCGGTAATCGTGTCAATGGCCTAGCCGTCTTCGGCGGCTGCCGTTAGGTTTGCAACATGAGGGAATTGCCACACGTGCTGGGCATCGTCCTGGCCGGGGGAGAGGGCAAGCGCCTGTATCCGCTGACCGCCGACCGCGCCAAGCCCGCGGTTCCCTTCGGCGGCGCCTATCGCCTCATCGACTTCGTGCTGTCGAATCTGGTCAACGCCCGATACCTGCGTATCTGCGTGCTCACCCAGTACAAGTCGCACTCGCTGGACCGGCACATCTCGCAGAACTGGCGGCTGAGCGGTCTGGCAGGCGAGTACATCACCCCGGTGCCGGCCCAGCAGCGGCTCGGCCCGCGCTGGTACACCGGCTCGGCCGACGCGATCTACCAGTCGATGAACCTGATCTATGACGAGGATCCGGACTACATCGTGGTTTTCGGCGCCGACCACGTGTACCGGATGGACCCCGAGCAGATGCTCAAGTTCCACATCGACAGCGGCGCGGGCGCCACGGTGGCCGGCATCCGCGTGCCGCGCGCGGAGGCCCACGCCTTCGGCTGCATCGACGCCGACGAGTCCGGGCGCATCCGCGAGTTCGTCGAGAAGCCGGCCGACCCGCCGGGCACACCGGACGATCCGGAGCAGACGTTCGTCTCGATGGGCAACTACATCTTCACCACCAAGGTGCTCATCGACGCCATCCGCGCCGACGCCGACGACGACCACTCCGATCACGACATGGGCGGCGACATCATCCCGCGACTGGTCGGCGACGGCATGGCCGCGGTCTACGACTTCAACCACAACGAGGTGCCCGGCGCCACCGAACGCGACCACGGCTACTGGCGCGACGTCGGCACGCTCGACGCCTTCTACGACGCGCACATGGACCTGGTGTCGGTGCACCCGATCTTCAACCTCTACAACAAGCGCTGGCCGATTCGCGGTGAGTCGGAGAACCTGGCGCCGGCCAAGTTCGTCAACGGCGGCTCGGCGCAGGAGTCGGTGGTCGGCGCGGGCAGCATCATCTCGGCGGCCTCGGTGCGCAATTCGGTGCTGTCGAGCAACGTCGTGGTCGAGGACGGCGCCATCGTCGAGGGCAGCGTGCTGATGCCCGGTGTGCGGGTCGGCCGAGGCGCGGTGGTCCGCCACGCCATCCTGGACAAGAACGTCGTGGTCGGGCCCGGCGAGATGGTCGGCGTCGACCTGGAGAAGGACCGCGAGCGCTTCGCCGTCAGCTCGGGCGGCGTGGTCGCCGTCGGCAAGGGCGTCTGGATCTAGCTGGCTGCAGGCCAAGTCAACTGGTGCAGGCTATCTCGGGTCAGGGCCGGGTGTCGCGCTGAATGCGGCGTGACCCTTAGCTCAACCAGTCACAGTTCCCTCCTGACACCTCCGGAGGCGTTCGAGGAGGCCCAACGATCTGTATCAGCTCGTTGCGGCGGCCTTCTTCTTGCAGGCTCCAGCCAGGCTGGACGACACCCGACCGAGCCGCCGTGTGTATCGGTTGCTGAAACGCCGCGCTGTCGTCAAAGAATGCCGCTGTGGCGCGTACGTGCGCTGACGGCCCCGTGATACGTATATTGCGGCGCCATATTCAGCAAACTTTGATTTCATAGTCGTACCATATTCGAACTGCGGAATGATCCTGACGCATGAAGTTGGGCAATTTATTCGAGTTATGCCACGTCGCCGCGGCCGATATCAGGCTCTGTCAGGAGTCGGACATCCGGTCAAAACACGAAAAGTTTGCCCTTTTGAGAAATGGCATCGCGAACATCCCCTGACCAGTCAGTTCGTCCCGTTCACTGTGCTGATCATCGTTAGCTTTCATTACACTTCCGTACCCATTTGTCTCCCTCGAGATCCGCCAGTTTCAGGCCTTTCTCGGCTATCTTTAAGCCCGTCCGCTTACCACTGAATCGGGGACGCACAATGCACATTGCTTTGGCATCACAATTGGGCCGCAGACATGTTCCAAGGCCGGGGGATTGAACCGTCATGGCCCAACCGAAGCACTACCAGAAAAACACGGCGCGGCACGGGAAGGGCCGGCACCGCGCTCCGCAGCGTCACCGCGAGCGGTACGCGTGGCTCGGGGCGGGCGCGGTCACGTTTGGTGTCGGCGCGGCACTGGCCGGTGGGTCCGGCGTCGCCCACGCCGACAGCGCCGGGTCCGATGGTTCCTCGTCGTCTGGTGACAGTTCCTCCTCGTCTAGTGGTAGTTCCTCGTCGTCTAGTGGCCACGCGAGCACCCCGTCGGCAAGCAGTCGCGCCAGAAGTTCAGCCAGTGGTCCGCTGAGCAAGGCAGCGACCCGGTCGGGCAGCAGCGGCTCCCCCAGGATGGGCAGCTCCAAGTCCGCGTCCACCATCAGCCCTACTACTACCAGCGTCACCGGCGCAGGCAACAGATACTCCAAGCCCCAACAAACGGCCGCCGACGTAAGCACCGGCACACTCATCAACGTGAGCACCGACAGCCAGGACAGCACCGGCGCGAACAGCCTGGGGGTGCAGTTGAGTGCGATCTCGTTCACCGGCAGCCCGGGGTCGACCCCCAGCAGTATTGGTCCCAGCGCGGTTCCCATGGCGGCTCGCTCGGCCGACAGCATGAGAGTTGGGGTTGCGGCCGCGACAGTCACGGCGCCGGCCGCGGCCGCGCTGGCCGCGCCGATGGACAACGCTGTCGTGGGCCTGCTCGGCGGTTTGTTGTCGTTAGGCGGGTTGAACACGCCGGTCGCACCGACCAATCCGCTCGGGGCGCTGGTGTGGCAGGTGTTCCGGGACTTCGAGAGTCTTGCCGGCCTGGTCCCGATGGCCGGCCGCCCCATGGTGGGCACGCCCGACCCGACAACCGGCGCGGTGAGCGGGATGGTCAACTTCACCGAGCCCGCCGGGCTGCCGCTGGCCTATACCGTCACGGGCAGCCCCGCCAGTGGCACGGTCACCATCGAAAGCTCCGGGCTCTACACCTACACCCCGACGCCGACGGCGCGAGCCGCCCTGGACGCTCCGGGCGCCCCCACGAGCGCGGCCCAGGACACGTTCACCATCACCGCCAGCGACGGTTTGGCCGCTACTTCCGAAGAGGTGGTCGTACCCGTACTCAGTGCCTCTGGTCGGCTGCCGACCACACCGCCACCGGGAACGGTCACCACACCGCCACCGGGAACGGTCACCACACCGCCACCGGGAACGGTCACCACACCGCCACCGGGAACGGTCACCACTTTCACCGCCGGGGAAACCGCCATCCAACCGACCGACGACCATGGCAACGGAAACATGGTGTGCGGTCAGCAAATACAACTCACGCCCACCTCGTCAACCGTCGTGTCACTGTCGTTCTACGTCACCAACCCTGCCGGGCAGTTGTATCTCGGCATCTACGACACCGACGCGAACGGTGAACCGCAGAATCTGAAGGCGTCGACCGCCGTGTTCACCCCGACCACTGGGTGGAACACCCAACCCGTCGCCGGCAGTGTGACTTTGCCAGCGGGCAAGTACTGGATCGCCTATCACGCATCGTCTGACAATCTCGGGTTCCGGTTCGGTGCCGGCGAATCGGTACGGTTCTACAACGACGCGTTCGGGCCCCTGCCCGGTACGTTCGCCGCCGGGGCCAACCAGTACGGCGGCCACTGGTCCCTCTACGGCACCTTCGCCACCGTCGGCGCGGTCCCCCCACCCGTTTCGACACCTGTCGTCACCAGCATCAGCCCCAACCCAGGCAAGGGTGGTCCGGTCACGATCTCTGGATCCGGATTCCTCCCCGGGTCGACGGTGACGTTCGGCGCGGACCCGGCACTCAACACTGTCGTCGTCAACTCGACGACCATCACTTGCGACGCACCCGCCCACGCGGACGGAGCCGTCGATGTGGTGGTGACAACGTCGGCCGCGACCGGGAAACCCTATACGTTCACCTACCAGGCGGTCACACCCACGGGAACGTCACCGATTCCCGTCGGCCCCAATTCCGGTGTCACGTCGTTTGATTTCGCACCGCTGGTCACTAATGCGCTGTGGGACGACTTCGACGGACCGGTCAACTCGAAACCCAACCCCGACTACTGGCTACTGGACACCATCAACCAGGGTGGCATCCAGTCCTACACCCCCGACAACGTGTTCTTGGACGGCCAAGGCCACCTGGTGCTGCGGGCGTCGGAGGGTCCCGGCGGCGGCTATGACTCGGGTCGCATCACGTCGCGCACCAAATTCAACATGCAATACGGCCGCCTCAGCGTGTCGATGAAAGTGCCCGGGGCGGGCCAAGGATACTGGCCCGCCTTCTGGATGCTGGGGGTGCCGTGGCCGACCGGCGAAATCGACATGCTCGAACAGGTCAACGACCCCACCCACTATTACGTCAACCTGCACGACGACCAATCCGGTGACGCGGGCGGCAACTTGAGTGCCGAGGGCGACACCCAAGACCTGTCGCTTGGATTCCACGAATACTGGATCGACTGGAAGAAGGATCAGGTGCAGATCGGGGTGGACGGCACCACGTGGGGCACCTGGGATGCCTCCGAATGGCCGAAACCGGGTAACTGGATGTACAACGCGCCCATGTATCTGATTATCAACTTCGCTATCGGCGGTAGCTGGGCCGGTAACCCCACCCCGTCGACACCGTTCCCCGCCGACATGTTGATCGACTGGTTCCGATATACCCCCGCTGCCTAACCGCACACACGAGGCGTCTACGAATCGGTTGTTGCAGCGACCTATTGAGTCTGCGCTGCTGACGGTATACGGGCGAATGCCACTCGGCCTGGCGGTCTCGCGAGGACGGATCCTGCTGTGGGGTCGCCGCCCATGGCTTGGGCTGCGATTCAAGAGGCTGTTTTTCTTCAATCCGTGAAGTCGGCGGATCTAGTCCGAGGAGGACGCGGCGCGCTTCTTGCGTCGCCGGCGCCGCAGCAGCGAGACCGCGGCCCAGGCCAGGGCGATGAGGATCACCAACACCAGCGCCGGGATGAGAATCGCGACGAAAACCAGCCCGACGCTGGTGACGTCCTCGATGGTGCTCAGCACCGGCGCAGCGACCCCCGCGGTGGCCACGTTGGCGGCCGGACGCACCGCGGTCTTGGTCAGGTGCACCACCAGCGCGGTGACCACACCGATCGCGATGGGCACCCACTGGCCGGTGCGGGCGAACTCCCCGGGGTCGGTGACCGCGGCGGTCTGCGACGCGGTGCCGGAGCCGAACACGATCCCGCCTGCCGTCGGTCGCACGAAGGTCTGCACGGCGTCGTTGGTCGAGTCCAGCGCTGGGATCTTGTCGGCCACGATCTCGATGACGAGCAGGACCGCGACGATGGCGATCACCCAGCCGTTCTGCAACCAGGCCCAGCCGTGCGGCAGCGTGACCAGGTGGGTGAACCGGCCCAGCAGGCCCATCGCCAGTAGCGGGATGTAGGCGTTCAGGCCGGCAGCGGTGGCCAGCCCGAAACCCGTCATCAGTTCCACGCGGGCCTCCTCAGGCCGGTATGACGGGCACCAGCAGGTGCGCGTCGCGGGACGGTCCCCAGTACAGGATGACGCGTCCACGCCTGCTGGTCGGGTAAGCCGCGGGAAACTGCCCGGTCAGCGGGTTGCGCGGGCTGAGCCAGCGGCCGGCCACGACCAGCCGCAGGTGCTCCCCGGCGCGGAAGAGCGTCGCGGAATCCGCCAGTGCCACGTCGACGGCGACGATCTCACCGGCCGCGGTCGGCATGGGGTCGGTGCACGCCGGGACGGGCAGCCAGGGCCGCGACCGTTCGGGTCCAGCGAGCGCAGCGACACCCGCTGCCAGCCGGTGCTCACCCGGTCGCGGCCATAGCCGTAGGAGCCCTCGAACGGGACGAACCGGCCGTCCCGCCACTTCTCCACCCCGACGAACAGGTCGGCGTCGTCGGCGTCGGTGACCTGCACCCACAGCCGTGCCGCCATCGGCCCGCTGAGCTCGGTGTCCTCGCGCATGGTCCAGGTGAACCATGCTGCCCGCGAACGGGTCTTGAAGCCGACGCTGCCCGTTTCGGTAGGCGCGCCGGTGCTCAGCTCGCCCGGACCGGCCAGGTAGAGCCGGCGCCAGTCGGTGCGCTCCAGCGGCCAGCCGAACTCCTCGCGCACCGCCGCGATGGTGTCGCGGTCCTCCCGGACCTCCAATCGGACTGTGCGGGAGGGGGTTTGCGGCTCGGTGCCGTCCAGGGCGGTGCGGACGAACGCCAGCTGGGCGGCGCGCGCCGGCGCCGAGTAGTAGGTCGCCCACTTGCCGCCGCGGTGGGTGTAGAGGTGGGCGAATCGTGAACTCGTCTGCTGGAACGCGCGAATCGAGCCGCGGGAGTGCAGGTTGTGGTCGGAGAAGCTGCCGCACACCAACATCGGCACCGTGATCGCCGAGACGTCCGGCACCAGCGACTGCCAGAACTCGTCGCGCAACGGGTGGATGTCGCCCATCGCCATCATGTCGTAGCTCTGCCGGGTGGTGCGCCGGACCTCGGCCGCCCACATCCGGACGAAGCCCTTCTCCCGGACGCCGCCGGGGAAGGCGAGGTCGCGGTAGACGTCGGAGAAGCCCTCCCACGGGATGATCGCCTTGAGCGCCGCAGGGCGCAGGGCGGCCACCGCGTACTGGGTGATGGCCAGGTAGGACACCCCGGACATCACCACCCGTCCGTCGCTCCACGGCTGTTCGGCGGCCCAGCCGACGATGTCGTAGATGTCTTCCGCCTCTTGCGCGACAGCAGCGCGCCGGTGCCCGCCGGAGGTTCCGCATCCCCGCAGGTCGGCGTTGACCACCGCGAAACCCTGGGCCACCCACCACGCCGGGTCGGGGGCTTCCCAGGAGGTGAGTGCCGAGAAGCTGACCGGGCTGGGTTGGCGCAGAGCGCGGTACTGCGGCGAGAACGTCCACTTCCCGCGGCGGCGCTTGGGCAGGTTGTCCTTGCCGTACGGATGGGCGCACAGCAGCACCGATCGGGGTGTCTGCCCCGGGGCCGGAACACGTTGACGCGCAACACGGTTCCGTCGCGTATTGGTCACCGCGAGATCGTGTTCGACGACGACGTCGCCGGGCGGGTCGGTCACGGTCACCGGCGGCGCCACCACGCTGCGCAGTCGCGCGATCGCGTAGCGCAGCCGGCCCGGCCGTCGCCAGGGAGTGTCCAGAGCCCGCGCCACGCCCGTCACACTAGCGGATCACCAGGCCAGCGGCACCAATCGGTAGTGCACCTTCTGCATGTAGTCGCGGTAGCCGGTCAACTCCTGGCTGAGCATCTTCTCCTCGTCGAGGAGCCGCACGACCAGAAGGACCAGGGCCACCGCCGATACCAGCAGCGCCCAGTAGGAGCCCAGCGCGAGGGGCATCCCGATCATCATGACCACGCTGCCGGAGTACATCGGGTGCCGCACGATGCCGTACAGCCCCGTGGTCACCAACGGCTGGTCCTTCTCGACGACGATGTTGGCTGCGGCGTAACGGTTCTGGAAGACGACCAGCATGGCCAGACCGAGGCCGACGGCCACCATGACGTCGCCGAGCACCGCGACCGCCGGGGCACCGCCGACCAGCCGAACCGGCGGTCGAGGCCGGACACCACCAGCATCCCGAGGAAGGACAAGACGATGCCGACCATTACGGCTTTCTGGACGGGGCGGGTCTCGGCCGTCGGCCCGGCATGCATGCGGCGTTCGACGGTCGCCGGATCGACTCGGCCCAGATACAGCGTCGGGACCAGTGACACCAGCGCGAACACGCCAGGAACGCCCAGCCCTGCCAGTAGTCCAGCGTGCCGGCAGGCAGGAACAGCAACAGCACGAAGACGCCAGGCGCGAACGACGAGAGCGTCACGGCGAACATTGACATCGTCAACCTCCTAGACGACGTCGCGGCGGCGGTACAGCCACCCCGCGACCACTGTGATTGCCGCCGCGATGAGCGTCATGACGCTCAGTGCCACAACCGAAACCGACGACGGCGCGGTGGTGCGGCCCACCGGCGAGGCGTCGATCAGCCAGTGCGGCAGGCGGAGCAGCGCCCCGAGGTAGAGCGCGGCGATCACGAACGTCACCGCCAGCCAGCCGAGGCCGGGACGGCGCAGCGCCACCCCGAGCGCGGCCACCGCGGCCACCACCGCCATCGCGGGCAGGAACGCCAGCGCCGCCAGCGTGAGCCGGACGATCGTGTGCGGCTCACCGAGGGTCAGGCCGGCGCCCAGTCCGTTGCCGAAACCGGCGCAGGCCAGCAGCACCGCCCCACCCACCAATGCCGCGCCCACCGCGGACAGCAGCCACGCCCACCGCGACACCGACCCGGCCAGCACGGCCTCGCCGAGCCCCGATTCCTCGTCACGGCTGAGGCGGGCGATCACCGCCACCACGTAGGCGGTGGTCGCCGCGGCGAGGAACTGCGTCATCGTGGTGTACACCCCGTCGGTGCCCTGCGCCGAAAGCACCCGCGCGATCAGCTCGTTGCCGCGGGCGGCGTCGAGAAGTGACTTGGTCATCGAGCCGAAGGCCGCGCCCGCCACCAACAGGCCGACCGCCCAGCCGATCGTCAACCCGCGGTGGATGACCAGCTGCAGCCCGAAGACGCCGCCGACCGGCCGCGCGCCGGGATGATCACCCGAGGAAGCCAGCACCGCGTCGTCGTACTGCCGCCGGCCCTCCAGCACCGCCGCCACGCCGATCAGTGCCGCCGCCAACACCAGCAGCAAGGCCAGCGGCCACCAGCGCAGCGCGACGAACGCGCGCATCTGCTGGGCCCAGGCGATCGGCGAGACCCAGCTCAGTGCGCTGCCGGAGTTGTCGATCACGTCACCGGCGCCGCGGATCAGAACCGCGGCCGCCAGTCCGGCCATCGCGGCGGCCGTCGCGGTGCGGGCCTGCCGCCACATCTGGGCGGTCACCGCCGCCAGTGCGCCGAACACCGTTGCCACCGCGGTGACCCCCAGGCACATCGCCGCGGTGTCGACGACGGCGAAACCCGTTGCCGCCATGGCCGCCGTCATGGTGACGGCCAGGGTCACATTGACCGCCGCCATCACGATCACCGCCGCGGCGGTGCGGGCGTGCCGGCCGACCACCGAGGACAGTACGAGTTCGGCTGCGCCGCTTTCCTCTTCGGCACGGGTGTGGCGAATCACCGTCAGGATCGCCAGGATCGAGGACGCCACGATGAGGGTGAGCATCAGCTCGTTGGCCATCATGGCGCCGAGGTCGGTTTCGTTGCCGCCGAACATCGGCCCGCCCAGCATGATCCCGGCTGGAGTCTTCAGCAGGTTGACGCGCGCCTGACGTTGCGCCTCGCCGGGATAGGCGAGCTTGATCCCGTTGGGCGCGTACACCATCATCAGCGTCAGCACCGAGATCCACACCGACAACCGCATCCGGTCCCGGCGGATCGCGAACCGGACGAGGGCCGCCAGCCCGGTGAACGAGGAGGACGCCGCGGCGGCGTGATGACGTGCGCCGACCGCGGCGGTCATGGCCGCGCACCCTGGTACTCGCGCAGGAACAGGTCCTCCAACGAGGCAGGGGTGACCGTCAAGTCGACGATGCCCAGCCGGGTCAACCGCGCCATCGTCGACTCGAGCTGGTCGCGCTCCACGGAGAACCGGACGCTCCCGTCGTGCAATCGCACGTCGTGCACGCCGGGCCAGTTGCGCACCTCGGCGGCCTCGGCGCGGGTGCGGGCCGTCACCGTCGTCCGCATCAGGTGGCGCAGCTGCGCCAGTGAGCCCGACCTGCACGGTCCGCCCGGCCCGGATGATCGTCACGGTGTCACACAGCTTTTCGACCTCGGCCAGGATGTGGCTGGACAGCAGCACCGCCGCTCCGCGGTGGGCGACCTCGGCGACGCACTGCTGAAATGCTCGCTCCATCAACGGATCCAGCCCGGAGGTCGGCTCGTCGAGGATGTAGATGTCGGCGTCGGTGGCGAAGGCCGCGACCAGCGCGACCTTCTGCCGATTGCCCTTGGAGTAGGTGCGGGCTTTCTTGTGCGGGTCGAGCTCGAAGCGCTCGATCAGCGCGTCGCGGCGACGCGGGTCGGCGCCGCCCCGCAGGCCGCAGAGGAAGTCGATCGCCTGCGCGCCGGTGAGATTGGGCCACAGGGTCACGTCGCCCGGTACGTAGGCGATGCGCCGATGCAGTTCGACGGCGTCGCGCCAGGGGTCGCGGCCGAGCAGGCGCACCGTGCCTGCCTCGGCGCGCAGCAGTCCCAGCAGCACCCGGATCGTCGTGGACTTGCCGGCGCCGTTGGGGCCGAGGAAGCCGGCGACCGAGCCGGGCCGCACCACGAGGTCCAGACCGTCGAGCGCCCTGGTGTGGCCGAATGTCTTGACCAGACCGTGGACCTCGACGGCAGCGGTGTCAGTGCGCGTGGTCGCCGATGTCGCTGTCATTGTCCTCTCCTTGCCCGTTCGGCGTGCGAGTCAGCTTGTGCTGCAAAGGTTTCCAGCATCGTGGAGTCGGCGAGCAGCCCCTCGGTGAAGACCTCGAGGGCGGGCATCATCATGTCCTCCCGATAGTCGCGCAGCACCCCGCGCAGATGTCCGTCGGGTTGTCGTGCAGCTGCAGATAGAGCAGGAACGCGCCGCCGCTGGCCATCGCCGATGTACTTGGCGCGGGCGGCCGGGTCGCGGCTGGGCCTGATCGTCCCGGCCCGCACACCGTCGTCGAGGTAGCTCTCGACGTTGCGGATCATGGTCTGCCACAGGTGCCTGGCCAGTTCGCCGCCGGTCTGCATGCTGCGCACCAGGTAGGCCATCATCGGCGCGTACGACTCGATCTCGGCCACCTGTGCCAGCCAGGTGGCCGCGTCGGTGGACCGGATGGCCTGCCGACTTCTCGCTGCGGATCTCCTCGGCGATGTAGTCGTCGCAGGCCTTGCGCAGCCCGTCCTTGGACCCGAAGTGGTGGATGACCAGCCCCGGGCTGACGCCGGCCGCCTCGGCGATCGCGCGCACGCCGACGTCGAAGCCCCGCGACCCGAACAGCTCGATCGCGGCATCCCGGATCCGGGCCGCCGTCGTCATATCGGCTGAACGCATGTTTAGAATGCTAAACACGCGTTCAACGCTCGGTCAAGGGTCGACGCCAGCCGCGAGCGTGCGTGTCGGCGCGTTGCCACGCCGCCACCGCGCGCATTTGACGCACGCTCGGTCAAGAGGCAAACGGTTTCAGTCGCGGGCGGCGACCAGGATGCCGTCGCCCAGCGGCACCAGCACCGGGGTCAGCCGCTCGTCCTCGGCGATGAGCCGGGCGGCCTCCCGCACCGCGGCGACTTCGGCGTCATTGGCCGACGGGTCACCGGCGCGCCCGCCGAGCGCCGCCCGGTGGACGACGATGACGCCGCCGGAACGCAGCAGCCGGATGCCCTCGACCACGAACTCGGCCTGGTCACCCGGTACGGCGTCGATGAACACCAGGTCGTAGGACTCGTCGGCGAGCCGGGTGAGCACGTCCTGGGCGCGCCCGGCGATCAACCGGGTGCGCGACGGGCCGATCCGGGCCTCGCTGAAGGCCTGCTTGGCGAGGCGCTGATGCTCGGGTTCGATGTCGATGGTGGTCAGCACGCCGTCTTCGCGCATGCCCGACAGCAGCCACAGCCCGCTGACCCCGGCCCCGGTTCCCACCTCCACGACGGCTTTGCCGCCCGATAGCCGGGCCAGCACGCTCAGGAGGGCGCCCACCGCGGGAGTCACCGCGCCCGCGCCGGCGTCGACAGCCCGTTCCCGGGCCGCGGCGACGATGGCGTCCTCGGAGATCGATCCCTCCGCATGGGCCAGGATCCGTTCGGCCCGGCTCTGCTCCGGCTGGCCGGATTGGTCGTCTGTAGTGGCCATTCTCAGCAGCGTAGAGCCAACTCGATCCCCGTGTGGGCAGGCGCGCCCGGTGGGCTGACCGGCGCGCCCGGGATCGTCGACACGCCGATGCTGGGGAGCGCCGCGGGGACCCCGATGCTGAGCATCAGCCCAGCACAGCAAACATAACGAAAGTATTTCTCAGAGCTAGCTCAGTTTGCTCACATCACTTCCACACCGGGATGAGGAACGGTAGCGGGCATGGAGCACCGGGAACGCTGGTTCGGGAATACCCCCGACGGCTCTCGTGTTGTGCCGCTTGATGCGAACGGCGGCATCGAGCCGTCGCCGCAGAACAACCAGGAGGATCCGACGACCACCACACTGATGGCCCCGACGACCATGGCGCATCTCGAGCAGTTCAGCGATGCCGACTGGGTCGAGCCGTCCGACGAGCCGCAGGGCACCGCGGTGTTCGACGCGACGGGCGACCGTGCGGCCATGCCGTCCTGGGACGAACTGGTGCGTCAGCACGCCGACCGGGTGTACCGGCTGGCCTACCGCCTGTCCGGCAACCAGCACGACGCCGAGGACCTCACCCAGGAGACCTTCATCCGGGTGTTCCGTTCGGTCCAGAACTATCAGCCCGGCACCTTCGAGGGCTGGCTGCACCGCATCACCACCAACCTGTTCCTCGACATGGTCCGTCGCCGTGGCCGCATCCGCATGGAGGCGCTGCCCGAGGACTACGACCGGGTCCCGGCCGACGAGCCGAACCCCGAGCAGATCTACCACGACTCGCACCTGGGTCCGGACCTGCAGGCCGCGCTCGACTCGCTGCCGCCGGAGTTCCGCGCCGCCGTGGTCCTCTGCGACATCGAAGGTCTGTCCTACGAGGAGATCGGCGCCACCCTCGGTGTGAAGCTGGGCACAGTGCGCAGCCGCATCCACCGCGGCCGCCAGGCGCTGCGGGAGTACCTCGCCGCGCACTCCGGTCGGCACGGCGATCGACGACTTCACCGCCGAATCGGCCTAGCGGCGCGCTGCGGCCGAACTGGCCGTCATGCCATGTCATCTACAGCATCGCGCGCTACATTCGACCTAGTGCCGCGAAACTTCGACACGACCGAAGGAGAGGAGCTGGTGATGGTCGACCCCGGAGATGTCTTCCGTCGGGCGTTCTCCTGGCTTCCCTCCCAGTTCGCCTCCCAGAGCGACGCGCCGGTCGGCGCCCCCCGTCAGTTCGGCTCCACCGAGCACTTGTCCACCGAGGCCATCGCCGCCTACGTCGACGGTGAGCTGCGGATGAAGTCCTACCTGCGGGCGGCGCACCATCTGTCGCTGTGCCAGCAGTGCGCTGCCGAGGTGGAGGGCCAGTCCCAGGCCAGGGAGGCGCTGCGGGACTCCAACCCGATCAGCACCCCGAGCAGCTTGTTGGGCTTGTTGTCGCAGATCCCGAACTCCGCGCCCGACGAGCCGGCGCCACCGCAGCCGGCACTCGCCGACCAGTTAGCTGACGGCACACCCCGCGGCCGGCGTAAGCGCCGGTAGGGTGGATGAGACAGCGAGCCGCTACGTGCTCGGTCCCGTAGCGCGCGCTGAAGTCTGAGCGCTTGGATAGAGGTTGAACTTGAGCCCCAATCAGGACGGCAGCAGCCCCCGCCTGGCCCCGCGTCCGATCGCGCGTCCCCCGGTCGACCCGCAGGCCAGCCGCGCCTTCGGCCGCCCGAACGGCGTCGACGGATCGTTCGTCGCCGAGGATGTGCGGCCGGCCAAGTTCCGCGGCGAGGTCGAGTTCCAGCCCAAGGACAAACCGGCCGACCCGGTGCTCGGGGAGGCGTTCGGGCGGCCCTTCCCGGGCGGCGAGTCACTGCAGCGTCATCCCGCCGACGCCGGCGCCATCGACGCCGACGAGGACGGCGCCGATACGCCTGACGATCCGTGGCGCGATCCGGGTGCGGGCGCCGCGCTGGGCACGCCGGCCATCGAGAAGCCGATTCCGGTCGCCGTCGCCGGCCCGGTCGGCAAGCTCGGGGTGCGCGAGGTCTTGTTCGGCGGCCGGGTGTCCTACGTGGCGCTGGCCGTGCTCGGCATCACCGCGCTGCTGATCGGGCTGGTCGGCGGCTGGGTCGGACGCAAGACCGCCGAGGTCGTCGAGGCGTTCACCACCTCCAAGGTCACCCTGTCCACCGACGCCAACAGCGAGGTTCCCGCCGGGCGGTTCGCCAAGGTCGCGGCCTCGGTCGCCGACTCCGTGGTGACCATCGAGGCGGTCAGCGACGACGAGGGCGCCCAGGGCTCCGGCGTCGTCGTCGACGGCCGCGGCTACATCGTCACCAACAACCACGTCATCTCCGACGCCGCCACCAACCCGAGCAAGTTCAAGATCTCGGTGGTGTTCAACGACGGCCACAACGTGCCGGCCAACCTGGTCGGCCGTGACCCCAAGACCGACCTCGCGGTGCTGAAGGTCGACAACGTCGACAACCTCAACGTCGCCAAGTTCGGCGACTCCGACAAGGTCCACGTCGGCGACGAGGTGATCGCCGCGGGCGCCCCGCTGGGCCTGCGCAGCACGGTCACGCACGGCATCATCAGCGCGCTGCACCGCCCGATCCCGCTGTCGGGCGAGGGCTCCGACACCGACACCGTCATCGACGCCATCCAGACCGACGCCTCGATCAACCACGGCAACTCCGGCGGCCCCCTGATCAACATGGAGTCCGCGGTCATCGGCATCAACACGGCCGGAAAGTCGTTGTCGGACAGCGCAAGTGGCCTTGGTTTCGCGATCCCGGTCAACGAGGTCAAGGACACCGTCGAGCGCGCTGATCAAGGACGGCAAGATCTCGCACCCGACGCTGGGACTGTCAGCGCGCTCGGTGAGCAACGACCTCGCTCAGGGCGCGCAGGTGGCCAACGTCAAGGCCGGTGGACCCGCCGAGAAGGCGGGCATCCTGGAGAACGACGTCGTGGTCAAGGTCGGCCCCCGCAAGGTCGCCGACGCCGACGAGTTCGTGGTCGCGGTGCGCCAGCTCAAGATCGGCCAGGACGCGCCGATCGAGGTCATGCGCGACGGCCGCAAGGTCGTGCTGACGGTGAATCCCGCGCCGGACAACTGACGCGATGTTCGCCAACGTCGGGTGGGGCGAGATGCTCCTGCTGGTGGTCGTGGGTCTGGTGATCCTCGGTCCCGAGCGGCTGCCCGGCGCGATCCGGTGGACGTCCAACACGATCCGGCAGGCCCGCGACTACGTCAGCGGTGCCACCAGCCAGCTGCGTGAGGATCTGGGTCCCGAGTTCGACGACCTCCGTCAGCCGCTGAGCGAGCTGCAGAAGCTGCGCGGGCATGACGCCGCGCGCCGCGCTGACCAAACACCTGCTCGACGGCGACGACTCCTGGCTGAACGAGGCGTTCCAGTCGCCCGCCGGAGCCGCTGGGCCGGCGACATCTGGTGCAGCCGCTGGGCCGGCGACATCGGGTAGCGAGAAGCCGCACAGCGCGCCGCCGCCGGCGGCGCAGCCCAAGGCGTTCGAGCCGCTGCCGCCCGGCACACCCGCGCCGTTCGACGCCGACGCCACCTAGCGCGCTACTGCCGCCGCGTGGTGTCCAGGCCCAGTGACATCCCGGCCAGGCCGCGCGGCGTTCGGAGAGCTTGTCGGCGATGCCGCGCAGTTCCTTGCCCGCCGCCGAGTCGGGCGCCGACAAGACCAGCGGCACCCCGGAATCGCCCGCGGTGACCAGTGCCGGATCCAGCGGAACCTGGCCCAGCAGCGGCACATCCGCGCCGACCGCACGCGAGAGCCGTTCGGCGACCTGGCGGCCGCCGCCCTCGCCGAAGATCTGCATCGTGGTGCCGTCGGGCATCAGCAGCCCGGACATGTTCTCCACCACGCCGACGATGCGCTGGCGGGTCTGCAGGGCGATCGCACCGGCCCGCTCGGCCACCTCGGCGGCGGCGATCTGCGGCGTGGTCACGACGATGATCTCCGCGCCCGGGACCAGTTGGGCCACCGAGATCGCGACGTCGCCGGTGCCGGGCGGCAGGTCGAGCAGCAGCACGTCCAGATCGCCCCAGTAGACGTCGGCGAGGAACTGCTGCAGCGCCCGGTGCAGCATCGGCCCGCGCCACACCACGGGCGCGTTGCCCTGGGTGAACTGGGCGATCGAGATCAGCTTCACGTCGTGGGCGATCGGCGGCAGGATCATCGACTCGACCTGGGTGGGCCGCTCGTCGGTGCCGAGCATCCGCGGGATGGAGTGGCCGTAGATGTCGGCGTCGAGCACACCGACCGACAGGCCGCGCGCGGCCATCGCCGCGGCGAGGTTGACCGTGACGCTGGACTTGCCGACGCCGCCCTTGCCGGAGGCCACGGCGTACACCCGGGTCAGCGAACCCGGCTGGGCGAACGGGATCACCGGCTCGGCGGCGTCCCCGCGCAGCATCTTGCGCAACTCGGTGCGCTGCTCGTCGCTCATGACGTCGAGGGCGACGGTCACCGCTCCGGTTCCCGGCACGTCGGAGACGGCCTGGGTCACCCGCTCGGTGATCTCGGTCTTCTTCGGGCACGCGGAGGTGGTCAGGTAGATCTCGACGTGCACCGCGCCGTCGTCGGCGACCGCGATGCTCTTGACCATGTTGAGCTCGGTGATCGGGCGGCGCAGTTCCGGGTCGATCACCTTGGCCAGTGCGGCGCGGATCGCGCTCTCGAGTTGTGCGGACATCACCGCCGAGTCTAGGCGGCGGGGTAACGCCTCAGGTCAGGCGGCCGGTCCCGGCAGCGCACCGTGCGTCGCGGGCACCAGCGGCGCCGCGTCTCGGGCTGCGGGAGCAGGCTCGGCGGCCGGGGCCGGCGGTGGCGGCAGCATCCACGGCGGCTGCCACGGCGGCGGCGCGTCGTCGGGCGCGGCGTCGGGTGCCGTGAGCGGCAGACGGCGGCGCGAGCTGCGAGCCCATGCAGATCACCTCGCACGGACTGCTGCGGCAGCATGCCCGCGGGACCCGGGCAGCGGACCGGTGGCCAGCTGCCCGGCGGTCTCGGTGTTGCCGAAGTTGATCAGCGGTGTGCCGGCGAGCATGTCGGGAGTGAGCGGCCCGATCGCGTTGAGCGGCATACCGGGGCCCAGGCCCTCCGGGCTGTCCAGGTGCGCGTCGCCGATGGCCGGTGCCGGGCCGACGATCGGCGGCAGGGCGACCGGCGCGACGCCGGTGGCATATGCCGCCGCCCAGCCCATCACGTTCTGGGCGTAGGCCATCGAGTTGTTGTAGCGCAGGATCGCGGTCAGCACCTGCGACTGGTTGCGCAGGTTCAGGCCACCGCTGCACAGGTAGCGGGCGGCGGCCAGGGCCGCGTCGTAGACGTTCTGCGGGTCGGCCCTGCCGTCACCGTCGCCGTCGGAGGCGTAGCGCGACCACGTGCCCGGGCAGGAACTGCATCGGGCCGATCGCCCGCGCGTACATCGGGCGCCCGGCCTGAACGGTCTGGACGATGACCTCGTTGCCGGGCAGGGTGCCGTCCAGCGCCGGTCCGTAGATCGGGTTGACGGCGGTGCCGCGCGAGTCGGTGGCGCCGCCGTTGGCGTGCTGGGACTCGATGCGGCCGATACCGGCCAGCAGGTTCCAGCTCACGCCGCAGCCCGGCGCGGCGGTGGCCATCGCCGCCTCGGCGTTGCGGTAAGCGGCCAGCGCCACGCCCGGAATGCGCATCGCGCCAGGGGAATTCAGCACGATGGGCGGAGGCGGCGCGGACACTGTGGCCGCCGCGACGCGAAAGTTGCTCGGCTGCTTGGTGAGCGCGACCACCGTCACGCCCGAGGAGTCGCCGTGCGACGGGGACACCGCGGCCAGGGGCGTCACGTCGGTGTCGTACACCGGCGCGCCGAGGCGGCTCGGAGCGGCTCCCACGGCGCCGGCGAGGACGATCGGCGTGAGCATGGCGAGGCCGAACGCAGGGGTCCGCACCACCCTGCTGACGCGGTTGCCGATCCCCACTATGCCGCCCTCAAACCATCCTCAGAAGTTCAAGCCTTGTGCCTGTGAACGAAGTCACCATACATACCTTCGAGACCTCAGTGGTATCCAATGGTCACCTTGGTCACGAACCAGATTTCTTCGAGCGCCGCTCGGAGCCTTCCGGCTTGCCGGTAGCCGGCTTCTCCGGCTGCAGCGCCTCGAGCAACTCGCGGACCTCTTCGAGTTCGCGGCGAAGGTAGTCGCGCGTGGCGACCTCGCCGACGGCCAGCCGCAGGGCGGCCAGTTCGCGGGCCAGGAACTCGGTGTCGGCCTTGGTCTGCTGGGCGCGCCGGCGGTCCTCCTCCAAGGCCACCTTGTCCCGGTTCTCCTGGCGGTTCTGCGCCAGCAGGATCAGCGGCGCGGCGTAGGCGGCCTGGGTGGAGAACGCCAGGTTCAGCAGGATGAACGGATACGGATCCCAGCGCAGGCTCACCGCGAACAGGTTCAGCGCGATCCACACGACCACGAGGACGGTCTGCCACAGCAGATAACGCCCGGTGCCGAGGAACCGGGCGATCGATTCGCTGAACCGGCCGACGGCCTCGGGGTCGACGTTGATCTGGAACCGGCGCGGGGAGCGCGGGGTGTCCAGCCGCTGGCGCGCCGACAGGTCGCTCACGTCGTTCCCCTGGTCGACCTGGTTGGACAGCTGCGGCTCCTCGTAGTCGTCGCGCCAGTCGTGGGGCAGCAGATGATCGAGGACGTCGTCGACGGTCACGGCGCCGAGGAGGTGATTCTCCTCGTCGACCACCGGACCGCAGACCAGATTGTAGGCAGCGAAGTAGCGCGTCAGTGCGCCCAGCGAGGTGTCGGGCGTCAGGCTGGGCAGGTCGGTGTCGACGATGCCGCTGACCAGGTTGGCGGGCGGTTCGCGCAGCAGCGCCTGCATGTGCACGCAGCCCAGGTAGCGGCCGGTGGGGGTGGCGGTCGGCGGGCGCACCACGAACACCAGTGACGCCAGCGCGGGCGTGAGGTCGGGATCGCGGACCCGGGCCAGCGCCTCGGCCACGGTGGTGTCCGGCGCCAGGACCACCGGCTCGGAGGTCATCAGACCGCCCGCGGTGTCCGGCGAGTGGCTGAGCAGCCGTCGGACCGGCTCGGACTCCTCGGGGTCCATCCGGCGCAGGAGGAACTCCGCCTCGGTCGGGTTCAGCACGCCCAGCAGGTCGGCGGCGTCGTCGGGGTCCATGGCCTCGAGCACGTCGGCGGCCCGCTCGGTGTCCAGCTGCATCAGCAGCACGGTCTGGTCGTCCTCGGGCAGCTCCTGCAGGATGTCGGCCACCCGCTCGTCGTCGAGGGCGTTGATCACCTCGGTGCGGCGCTTGGGCGGAAGGTCGCGCAGCGCGTCGGCCACCGCGATGGGGCGCTGACCCTCGAACTGGTGCAGCAGCTGGGCCACACCCTGCCCGGGCATCGCCAGCGCCGAGGGCGTCAGGCCCTGCACGTTCTGCCAGTCCACCACCTGAACGGTCGACCGCCGGCCCAGCCGGCGGTGGCTGCGCACCGCCACCCGCGTCACCAGCCAGTCGCGCATCCGGGTCTGCTCGATGGCCAGGTCGACCACCACGACGTCGACGCGCGTCCAGCTGCGGCAGCTCGGGGTCGCTGACCCGGACCCGGGTGTCGAGCACCTGACCGAGCACCAGCACCTCACCGGGACGTTGGGCGAAGCGCCGCAGCGACACGTTGCCGGTGGTGAGCGTGACGGCGTTCGGCTCGATCGCGGTGACCCGCAGAATCGGCACGAAAATCCTTCTGCGCGTGAGCAATTCGACAACCAGGCCGAGCACCCGCGGCTGCTGGCGCACGATGCTCATGCTGATCACGACATCACGGACGCGACCGAGGGATTCGCCGTCGGGCCCAAGGACGGCCATTCCCGCGAGCCGCGCCGCGTACACCCTGCTCACCGACGCCATGGTTCAAAGAGTAGGAGTGTAAGCGTGAACAACGCCTATCGGCCCCGTAGAACGTGCCTGTCGGTTCCGGGCAGCAGCCCGAAGATGATCGAGAAGGCCAAGACCCTGCCCGCCGACGAGGTGTTCCTGCGACCTCGAGGACGCGGTGGCCCCAGATGCCAAGGCGCAGGCTCGCACACAGGTCGCCGCGGCGCTGGCCGGGCCGGGCTGGGCCGGTCAGCTGCGCGGGGTCCGGGTCAACGACTGGACCACGCCGTGGACCCATACCGACGTCATCGACGTGGTCTCTGCGGCGGGCGCCCACCTCGACGTCATCGTGCTGCCCAAGGTGACCGACGCCAGTCACGTCCACGCCCTGGATCTGTTGCTGACCCAGCTCGAGCACACCCACGGCCTGCCGGTCGGCCGGATCGGCGTGGACGCCCAGATCGAGGATGCCAAGGGCCTGAGCAACATCGGTGAGATCGCCGCCGCGCCGCGGGTGCAGGCTCTGGTGCTGGGGCCGGCCGACCTGATGGCCAGCCTGAACATGCGCACGCTGGTGGTCGGGGAGCAGCCGGAGGGCTACGACGTCGGCGACGCCTATCACCACATCCTGATGACGATCCTGGTGGCGGCTCGGGCGCACGGCGTGGCCGCGATCGACGGGCCGTATCTGAAGGTGCGTGACGTCGAGGCGTTTCGCCGGGTGGCCGGCCGCTCGGCGGCGCTGGGCTACGACGGCAAGTGGGTGCTGCACCCCGACCAGATCGCGGCAGGCAACGAGATCTTCTCACCCGCCCAGGACGAGTACGACCGCGCCGAACTCATCCTGGAGGCCTACGAGTGGCACACCTCGAAGGCGGGCGGCGCCCGCGGCGCGGTGATGCTCGGCGACGAGATGATCGACGAGGCCAGCCGCAAGATGGCGCTGGTGGTCGCGGGCAAGGGCCGGGCAGCCGGGATGCAGCGCGGGGGCGAGCGGTTCGCCCCGCCTCAGTAGTTGTTGTACGAGGTGCTGCTGGAGACGATGAACACCATGAACGCGATGTAGACAAGCATCAGCACGACGATCACCGCGCCGATCGCCAGCCCGGCGACGGCCAGCCCGAAGCCGTCCTGCCCGGTGCGCTTGGTTTCGCGCATGGCGATGATGCCCAGGATGATGCCGGCGATCGACGGCAGCCCGCAGAACACCAGTCCCGACAGCGAGCACACCAGTGCCGCGATGGCTTTGCCGTTGGTGCCGGGCGGTTTGAGCGGGCGGTACGGGTCGTACGGATCGCCGCTGTAGGGCTGGTACGGGTAGCCCGCGCTCGGCGGATACGGCGTCGGGTACACCGGGGGCGGCAGCGGCGGGTAGTTCGCCGGGTAGTCGACGGGCGCGTAGGGGTCTGAGGGCGGTGAGGTGCCGTCCGGCAGTGGGGGATTGGTCATGGCGCTAGCGCAGTGCGTAGATCGTCCAGATCATGCTGATGATCAGGGTCGCGACGCCGACGACGATCCCCGCTATGGCAAGGCCGTAGCCGGCCTGGCGGGTCTGCTTGATCTGGTTGAGGGCCAACACGCCGAGCACGATGCCGACGATCGAGCCGATACCGCACAGCAGGCCGACGACCGAGGCCACCAGGGAGCTGATGGCCATGGTGTTGGTGCCGGCCTGCGGGCTGGGGTAGTTGTAGCCACCCGGATACGGCTGGCCGCCGAACTGCGGCGGTGGCGGCGGTGCGGAAGGCGGGTAGGGACCGCCGTACTGCGGCGGGTAGCCGCCCTGCGGCGGGGCCGGAGGTTGGTAGCCCGGTTGTTGCGGCGCGTAGCCGGGCGGCGGATAGCTCGGCGGGGGGTACCCCGGCGGCGGATATCCGCTCGGCGTCTCGTAGCCGCTGTAGGCCGGCGCGTCCGGTGGTGTGAGTGGGGCGTCGTAGCCGGAAGAACCCTGGGACTGTTCGATGGGCGGGGCCTCGTAGGTGCCCTCGGAGGGGCCCTGTGCGCCCTCGTTCTGCGGCTTTTCGCCGGAGTCGCCGCCGGAAGCTGTCATGCTGATCAACCTAGCGTATGTGCTGGTGGCGCGCCGCTGGCTCGCCCGGGCGGCGGGCACTGGGCACCAACGCCGGCAGCACTTCGTTGAGCAGATGACCGACCGGTCCTGCGCCGGGCCGCCCCGGCGCGACAGACCACCCGCATGACAGGAGAATGAGCAGACATGACCAGCCCCTTCCAACCCGGACCGAACCCCGGCGCGAATCCGCGCGGCGCGGCGGCGGCATCCCGACGCGGTCCGGTCGGTTTGCCGACACCCCCGAAAGGCTGGCCGATCGGTTCCTATCCCACCTACGCCGAGGCGCAGAAGGCCGTCGACTACCTCTCCGACCAGCAGTTCCCTGTGCAGCAGGTGACCATCGTCGGGGTGGACCTGATGCAGGTCGAGCGGGTCACCGGCCGGCTGACGTGGCCCAAGGTGCTCGGCGGCGGTGTGATCACCGGCGCATGGCTGGGCATCTTCATCGGCCTGGTGCTGGGATTCTTCAGCCCCAACCCGTGGGCCTCGCTGATCACCGGTCTGGTCGCCGGCGTGATCTTCGGGTTGATCACCTCGGCGATCCCGTACGCCATGGCGCGCGGCACAAGGGATTTCAGCTCGACGATGCAGCTGGTGGCCGGACGCTACGACGTGCTGTGCGACCCGCAGAACGCCGAGCAGGCGCGGGACCTGCTGGCGCGCTTGAAGATCTGACCTGGCCCGCCTGAGCTCGGGCGGGTCACGATTGCGCGGTACGCGGCGTGGGAGTGTTGCACATCACGCGCCCGGGGTTCTACGGTTTGCCACGCGGGACAATCCCCGCCGCGGACGGACGGGAGGCGGTTGTCGTGGCAAGCCATGGCGCGCACGCTCGGCGGGTGGGCGCCGCCGCGTTGGCCGCGCTGACCGCCGCGTCTCTGGTCTCGGCATGCGGATCCGGTGACAACGGCCTGGTCGTCAGCCTCTACACCCCGGCGAGTGAGACCGCGACGTTCACCGCCGTGGCCAACCGCTGCAACGACGAACTCGGCGGCCGGTTCCGCATCGAACAGCGCAGTCTGCCCAAGGCTGCCGACGACCAACGGCTGCAGCTGGCGCGCCGGCTGACCGGCAACGACCGCACGCTGGACCTGATGGCGCTGGACGTGGTGTGGACCGCGGAGTTCGCCGAGGCCGGCTGGGCGCTTCCGCTGGCCGACGACCCAACCGGCCAGGCCGAGGCCGACGCGACCGACAACACGCTTCCCGGCCCGCTGGCGACTGCCAAGTGGCAGGGCAAGCTGTACGCCGCGCCGGTCACCACCAACACCCAATTGCTGTGGTACCGGGCAGATCTGGTGGCCCCGCCGCCCGACACCTGGGACGCGATGGTGGCCGAGGCGACCCGGCTGCACGCCGAAGGCAAGCCCAGCTGGATCGCCGTGCAGGCCAAGCAGTACGAGGGTTTGGTGGTCTGGTTCAACACCCTGCTGGAAAGTGCTGGCGGACAAGTTCTTTCCGATGACGGCAAGCGCGTCACCCTGACCGACACCCCCGAGCATCGCGCCGCCACCGTCAAGGCGCTGCAGATCATCAAGGCGGTGGCCACCGCGCCGGGCGCGGACCCGTCGGTGACCCAGACCGACGAAGGCACCGCGCGGCTGGCCCTCGAACAGGGCAAGGCGGCGCTGGAGGTGAACTGGCCCTTCGTGTTCGCCTCGATGCTGGAGAACTCCGTCAAGGGCGGTGTCCCCTTCCTGCCGCTCAACGAGAAGCCGGAACTGGCCGGCAGCATCAACGACGCCGGCACCTTCTCGCCGAGTGACGACCAGTTCAACATCGCCTTCGACGCGTCCAAGGAGGTGTTCGGGTTCGCGCCCTATCCCGGTGTCGTACCCGGACAGCCGACCCGGGTGACCCTGGGCGGACTGAATCTGGCGGTCGCCAAGACCACCCGGCACCCCGCCGAATCGTTCGAGGCCATTCGCTGCATCCGCAACCTGGACAACCAGCGGTACACATCGATCGAGGGTGGTCTGCCCGCCGTACGCACCTCGCTGTACTCCGACCCGGCAGTTCCAGAAGAAGTACCCGCAGTACGCGATCATCCGCGATCAGCTCACCACCGCGGCTGTGCGCCCGGCGACGCCCAACTACCAGGCCGTGTCGACACGGATCTCGGCGACGCTGGCCCCGATCACCCAGATCGACCCGGACAAGACCGCCGACGAGCTCACCGAGCAGGTGCAGAAGGCGATCGACGGCAAGGGATTGATCCCGTGACCGCCGCCGTCTCCCGCACTTCGTCTGATGCTGCGGCCCGCAGCACTGACGACAAACGCTCGCAGCGCCGGCTGGCCTATCTGCTGATCGCGCCCGCGGTGATCCTGATGCTCGCCGTCACGGCCTACCCGATCGTCTACGCGGTATGGCTGAGCCTGCAGCGCTACAACCTCGCCAGCCCGGCCGACACCAAGTTCATCTGGTTCGAGAACTACCAGACGATCCTCACCGACCGGTACTGGTGGACCGCGTTCGTCATCACCCTGGTGATCACCGTGATCTCGGTGGCGATCGAGTTCGTGCTCGGCATGGCACTGGCACTCGTCATGCACCGCACCATCTTCGGCAAGGGCGTGGTCCGCACCGCGATCCTGATCCCGTACGGCATCGTCACCGTCGCCGCGTCCTACAGCTGGTACTACGCGTGGACGCCGGGCACCGGGTATCTGGCCAACCTCCTGCCCGATGGCAGTGCGCCTCTGACCCAACAGATTCCGTCGCTGGCCGTCATCATCCTGGCCGAGGTCTGGAAGACCACGCCGTTCATGGCGCTGCTGCTGCTGGCCGGTCTGGCGCTGGTGCCCGAGGATCTGCTGCGCGCCGCGCAGGTCGACGGCGCCGGACCGTGGAAGCGGCTGATCAAGGTGACCCTGCCGCTTGATCAAGCCGGCGATCCTGGTGGCCCTGCTGTTCCGCACGCTCGACGCGTTCCGCATCTTCGACAACATCTACGTGCTCACCGGCGGGGCCAACGAGACGGCGTCGGTGTCGATCCTGGGTTACGACAACCTGTTCAAGGCGTTCAACATCGGTCTCGGATCGGCGATCAGCGTGCTGGTGTTCCTGTCGGTGGCCGTCATCGCGTTCATCTACATCAAGCTGTTCGGCGCCTCCGCGCCCGGCGCCGACAACGAGGTGCGCTGAGATGGCCGAAGCGAGTGAGCCCACGGCGCACGGCGACCTGGACCGTCATCAATGTTCTGGTCGTGGTGTACGCCCTGTTCCCGGTGCTGTGGATCCTGAGCCTGTCGCTCAAGCCGACCTCAACGGTCAAGGACGGCAAGCTGATTCCGTCGCAGATCACCTTCGACAACTACAAGGGCATCTTCACCGGCGACGTGTTCAGCTCGGCGCTGATCAACTCCATCGGGATCGGCCTGATCACCACCGTGATCGCGGTCGTCGTCGGCGGGATGGCCGCCTACGCGGTGGCCCGGCTGGATTTCGCGGGCAAGAAGGCGCTTATCGGCGCCGCGCTGCTGATCGCGATGTTCCCCCAGATCTCTTTGGTGACACCGCTGTTCAACATCGAACGCCGTCTCGGGCTGTTCGACACCTGGCCGGGCCTGATCATCCCCTACATCACCTTCGCGCTCCCGCTGGCCATCTACACGCTCTCGGCGTTCTTCCGGGAGATCCCCTGGGATCTGGAGAAGGCCGCCAAGATGGACGGCGCCACCCCCGCGCAGGCGTTCCGCCGGGTGATCGCGCCGCTGGCCGCGCCGGGCATCGTCACCGCCGCGATCCTGGTGTTCATCTTCGCCTGGAACGACCTGCTGCTGGCGTTGTCGCTGACGGCCACCAAAGCCGCGATCACCGCACCGGTGGCCATCGCGAACTTCACCGGCAGTTCGCAATTCGAGGAGCCGACGGGGTCGATCGCCGCCGGCGCGATGGTGATCACGATCCCGATCATCGTGTTTGTTCTCATTTTCCAACGACGGATTGTCGCCGGGCTGACCTCCGGCGCCGTGAAGGGTTAGCGGGACTGCTATGGCCGAAATCGTCCTGGACCACGTGACCAAGAACTACCCCGACGGATCAGTCGCGGTGAAAGACCTGAGCCTGACGATCGCCGACGGCGAGTTCGTCATCCTGGTCGGTCCGTCCGGGTGCGGAAAGTCCACCACTCTCAACATGATCGCCGGGCTGGAGGAGATCAGCTCCGGGGAGTTGCGCATCGGCGGTGCCCGGGTCAACGAGAAGGCGCCCCGCGACCGCGACATCGCGATGGTGTTCCAGTCCTATGCGCTCTACCCGCACATGACGGTGCGCCAGAACATCGCCTTCCCGCTGACGCTGGCCAAGATGAAGAAGGCCGAGATCGCGCCAGAAGGTCGACGAGACGGCGAAGATCCTCGACCTCACCGACTTTCTGGACCGCAAGCCCTCGCAACTGTCCGGCGGTCAACGCCAGCGGGTGGCGATGGGACGCGCGATCGTTCGCAATCCCAAGGCGTTCCTGATGGACGAGCCGCTGAGCAACCTCGACGCCAAGCTGCGGGTGCAGATGCGCGGCGAGATCGCCCGGCTGCAGAACCGCCTGGGCACCACCACCGTCTACGTCACCCATGACCAGACCGAGGCGATGACGCTCGGCGACCGGGTGGTGGTGCTGCGTGCCGGCGAGGCCCAGCAGATCGGCACTCCCGAAGAGCTGTACGAGCGGCCGGTCGAACCTCTTCGTCGCCGGGTTCATCGGTTCGCCGGCGATGAACTTCTTCCCGGCGACGCTCACCGACGTCAGCATCAACCTGCCGTTCGGTGAGGTCACGCTTCCGCCGGAGGTGCTCGAGGTGGTGCGCCGACATCCCAAGCCCGCCAACGTGATTGCCGGAGTCCGGCCCGAGCACATCGAGGATGCCGCGCTGATCGACGCCTACGAGCGCATCCGCGCGCTGACCTTCGAGACCAAGGTGGACCTCGTCGAGTCGCTGGGCGCCGACAAGTACGTGTACTTCGCCACCACCGGTGCCGGCGCGCGCTCGGCCCAGCTGGCCGAGCTGGCCGCGGAATCCGGTGCCGGCGAAAACGAGTTCGTCGCAAGGCTTTCCGCCGAGTCGAAGGCGGCCAAGGGACAGTCCATCGAGCTGGCGCTCGACACCGCCAAGCTGCACATCTTCGACGCCGACAGCGGAGTGAACCTCACCATCCCGCCCGCGGCCTGAGGTGAGCCAGCCGCTCGGCGCCGTTCGCAACCATGTGCGCGAACACTTCGTCGGCGTCGGCATCGACGCCGAGCCTGACGCGGCCAGTGTGACGTTCCTCGGCGTCGAGCGCATCGAGGTGCTTCGGTTCGGCCCCGACCGCGACGGCATCGCTCACTATGTCTCCCTTGGCTGTTCGCGACACCCGATGACCGACCCGCCGCGGGCGCCGCCGACCCGCTGCGCGGTCCGCGGGCCGAGGTGGTGATGAGCCTGCGCGTCAGCGCACCCACACCCGGGCTGGCCCGCTCCCTGGCGGTGGTCGCCGCGACACCGGCGGTCGAGGGTGTGGTGCTGGTGCCCGACGCGCTGATCGATCTGTCCGGGCCGCTGTGGGATGGTTCGGCGCCGTTCACCGCGGTACTGCTGGGCGAGTCCGGCATCGCGGACCTGCCGTTGCCGCAGCCGCTCGACCCGGTGGTGTTCCTGTCGGCGGTGCCGATCACCGCGACGGAGGCCGCGTGGGTGCGGCTCAAGGGCGCCGAGGCGATGCGGCAGGCCTGGCGTCGACGACGGCGTCGACGTCGAAGACCCGCGGCGGCGCGCCTCGGCGCCGAGCTAGCTACAGCCAGTGGTTGCGGCGGAAGTTGCGGTACAGGAATCCGCAGATGCCCACCATCAACAGCAGCACCACGGGTAGCCCCACTCCCAGGTCAGTTCGGGCATGTTCTCGAAGTTCATGCCGTAGATGCCGGCGATCATCGTCGGCACCGCGGCCATGGCCGCCCACGCGGTGATCTTGCGCATGTCGGTGTTCTGCTGCATGCCGACCTTGGCCAGCGCGGCCTGCACCAGTGAGGACAGCATCTCGTCGTAGCTGGCGATCCGGTCGGCGGCCTGCGTCTGATGATCGAGGACGTCGCGCATGTAGCGCAGAATCTCTTTGGTCATCAGGTCCTTGTAGTCGGTGTTGAACCGCGCCAGCGCGACGGTGAGAGGCGATACCGCCCTTCGCAATTCGACGACTTCGCGCTTGAGCATGTAGATCGGTTCGATGTCGGTATTGCTCAGCGACGAGAACGTCTCGGACTCGATGGCGTCGATGTCGCGTTCCATCAGCTCGCTGACTTCGCGGTAGGTGTCCACGACGTGGTCGGCGATGGCGTGCATCACCGCGTACGGGCCCAGCGCCAGCTGCTCGGGATCGCTTTCGAGCTGCTTGCGCAGCACCGCCAGACCGGTGTGGTCGCCGTGGCGCACCGTCACCACGAAGTCCCGTCCGACGAACACCATGATCTCGCCGGTCTCGACGATCTCGCGGGCCAGCGCCACCGATTCGTGCGGAACGTAGTTCACCGTCTTGAGAACCAGGAACAGCGTGTCGTCATAGCGCTCCACCTTGGGTCGCTGATGGGCGTGCACGGCGTCCTCGACGGCCAGCGGATGCAGCCCGAAGACCTCGGCCACCGCCTGCATCTGGAACTCGTCGGGTTCGTGCAGGCCGATCCACACGAATGCGGTCTGACCCTCGGCTTCGAGGTCGTGGACCTTCTGCAGCGCGGCGCCGTGGGTGTACTTGCCCGGCAAGCGCTCGCCGTCGACGTAGATCGCGCAGTCGACGGTGGCCCGCGCGACCGGGACGTGGATGCGTTTGGCGTCGACCTCGGGGGTGTGCGGGGCGCGGTTCACCCCGAGCAGCGACGGCGGCAGGGCGCGGAATGACGGCATGCCCCGACCTCCCCTCTTGCGGCGGTCAGACCCGGGTGGGCCCGTGCGAAATGCTACGCGCCGGTAGCTTCCCGGGTGGTCTTCGGTGAGGCAGAACCCGATTTTGCGCGGCCGAGCGGGCGAGTACCCTGACGCCGTGACCGAAACGGTGCCTACCCCCCGCCTTGTCATCGATGACGAGGAAATCTTCGCCGCCCATCACGGCGGCAAGCTGTCCGTCGAGCTGAAGTCGCCGCTGGACACCCAGCGTGCGCTGTCGATCGCCTACACCCCGGGTGTCGCCCAGGTGAGCCGGGCGATCGCCGCCGACCACACGCTGGCCGCCCGCTATACCTGGGCCAACCGGCTGGTGGCCGTGGTCAGTGACGGCACCGCGGTACTCGGTCTCGGCGATATCGGTCCCGCGGCCTCGCTGCCCGTGATGGAAGGCAAAGCGGCGCTGTTCAAGACGTTCGGCGGGCTGAACTCGATCCCGATCGTCCTGGACACCAAGGATCCCGACGAGATCGTCGAGACGGTGATCCGGCTTCGCCCGACGTTCGGCGCGGTCAACCTCGAGGACATCTCGGCGCCGCGGTGCTTCGAGATCGAACGCCGGTTGATCGAGGCGCTGGACTGCCCGGTGATGCACGACGACCAGCACGGCACGGCCATCGTGGTGCTCGCCGCGATGATCGGCGCAACCAAGGTGCTCGACCGCGACATGAGCTCGCTGAAGGTGGTGATCTCCGGAGCCGGCGCCGCGGGTGTGGCGTGCGCGAACATCCTGTTGGCCAGCGGCGTCACCCACATCACCGTGCTGGACTCCCAGGGCATCGTCCACACCGGACGCGACGACCTGAACCCGTTCAAGGCCGAGCTGGCGGAGCGGACCAACCCCGACGGTCTCACCGGCGGCATGGCCGAGGCGCTCGACGGCGCCGACATGTTCATGGGTGTGTCGGCAGGCCTGGTGCCCGAGGAGCTGATCGCGACGATGGCGCCCGGCGGCATCGTGTTCGCGATGTCGAACCCGGACCCGGAGATCCATCCCGAGGTCGCCAAGCGGCACGCCGCGATCGTGGCGACCGGGCGCAGCGACTTCCCGAACCAGATCAACAACGTGCTGGCCTTCCCCGGCGTGTTCCGCGGCGCGCTGGACGCCGGGGCGCGCCGGATCACCGAGAAGATGAAAGTGGCTGCCGCCCAAGCGATCTTCTCGGTCATCGGTGACGATCTGGCAGCCCGACCACATCGTGCCGAGCCCGCTGGACCCGCGGGTGGGTCCGGCGGTGGCCGCCGCGGTGGCCGCCGCCTCCGAAACCGACTGACGCTGCGGGTGCTCGGCCGGCTCGTTCTGGGACTGCTGGCGCTGCTGCTGGTCGCCTGCGGTACTCCGGCGCCCGGGCCGTCGATGGCGGTGGGCACCACCGCCGATCCGGAGACGACCCTGCTGGCGCAGCTGTATGCCGCCGCGCTGCGGTCCTACGGCACCGGCGCGCATGTCGAGACGGTTCCAGATCCGTTGGCGGCGTTGGACTCCGGGGCGGTCAGCGTCGTGCCCGGCTTCACCGGCCGGCTGCTGCAGACCTTCGCGCCCGGCTCGGCGGCGCGATCGGATGCCCAGGTGTACCGGGCCATGGTCGGTGCGCTACCGGAGGGGCTCGCCGCCGGCGACTACACCACCTCGGCCGAGGACAAGCCCGCGTTGACCGTCACCGACGCCACCGCAAAGGCCTGGGGGAGCAGGGATCTCACCGCGCTGGTGCGCCACTGCGCCGGGCTTTCCGTGGGCGCGGTCGCCGGAGCCCGGTGGCTGCCGACGGCGGTGGGGACCTGCACGCTGCCGCCGGTGCGCGAATTCCCCGATGAGAAGACGATGTTCAACGCGCTGCGCATGGGCGAGATCACCGCGGGGTGGACGGGCACGGCCGACAACGGGGTGCCCGGCGAACTCGTCGTCCTCGCCGACCGCAAGCCGGCGCTGGTTCAGGCGGAGAACATCGTGCCGCTGTTCCGGCGCAACGAGCTCGATCAGCAGCAGGTCCGCGCGATCAACGAGGTCGCCGGCGTGCTGGACACCGGGTCGCTGGTGGACATGCGCCGTCAGGTCGCCGAGGGTGGCGATCCGCGCACCGTCGCCGAGAACTGGCTCTCGGCGCACCCGTTGGGGCGTTGAGGCTAGATCAACCGGCCGAGGATGGGCGCGAGGAGCCGCTGGTAGCCCGAGCCGGTGATGCGCACGACCAGGTCGAGAACCTTGGCGTCCGGGCCGACCAGCACGCGGGCCCGGTTCCTGCGCACGCCGTCGAGAATGATCCGCGCCGCCTTCTCCGGCGACGTCATGGCCACCTTGTCGAACGACTGCGCCATCGCGGCCTGGTCGAGCCCGTCGGCCACCGTGGCGTTGCGGGCGATCGCGGTCTGGATGCCGCCCGGGTGCACCGTCGTCACCTTCACCGGATGCTTGGCCAGGATCATCTCCTGACGCAGCGCCTCGGTGAATCCGCGCACCGCGAACTTGGCCGAGTTGTAGGCGGCCTGGCCGGGCACCGAGAACAGGCCGAACACGCTGGAGATGTTGACGACGTGGCCGTCGCCGGACTCGATGAGGTAGGGCAGGAAGACCTTCGTGCCGTTGACCACGCCCCAGAAGTCGACGTCCATCACCCGTTCGATGTCCTTGAAGTGCATGACCTCGACGTCACCGGAGTGGGCGATGCCGGCGTTGTTGTAGATCTGGTTGACCTTGCCGAAGTGCTCCTTGACGCCGTCGGCGTAGAGCTGGAAGGCCTCCCGCTCGGTGACGTCGAGGCGATCTGCCTTCACCGGGGCGCCGATGGCCTTCAGCCGCTGCTCGGTGACGCTCAGTCCGTCGGTGTCGACGTCGCTGATCGCCACGCTGGCGCCCGATCGGCCCAGCTCGACCGCCAGGGCCTGGCCGATGCCCGACCCGGCTCCGGTGACCACTGCGACCTTCCCGGCGAAACCCTGCATGAGCGCTCCTACTGTTTGACGTGTGTCGAATGGGCTCAGGTTAGCGTTTCGGCGCCCCGGCGGTAACGGCGGGATGCCCGTCCGCGATGCTCACAGCATGACGTTTCGCCATTTGACGACCGCCGGCAGTGGCTGGCCGGCCTGATCGCCGGTGCAGCGGCCTTCGCCGCGCCCGCGCATGCCGACACCACCGCCGACGACTTCCTGGGCGCACTGAGCTCGGCCGGGATCACCAACATCGATCCGGGCTCGGCCGTGGAGCTGGGGCAGTCGATCTGCCCGCTGCTGGCCGATCGCAGCCAGAACACCGCCGACATCGCGTCCACGGTCGCCGACCGGCTGGGCCGCCCGCTGGGACCGGCCACCATGTTCACCGGGATCGCGGTCTCGTTCTTCTGCCCGCGCGCGGTGCAGGATCTGGCCGACGGGAAGTCGCCCATCCCGCTGCCGATCCTGAACAACCTCGGCTTCTAGCGTCGCGGCCGGCGCCGCGAGTGTGCGGCCCTATGCATGTGCAAGCGCGTTCTGGCGTGCACAAACCGCACAGTCGGCTCAGGCGGCTGGCGGAGGCGGGTCGTAGAGCGCCAGTAGCTGGCCGCCCTCGACCAGTCCGCCGGACACTGGGTAGTGCGCCATCACGTCGAGCAGGAACCAGCCCGGCCCGAGGACGTCCTGGGCGTCGATGATCCCGGAGGACTCCTCGTCGATGGTGAACGGCGCGGTGGCCGGCACCCCGATGTCACCGAAGCGCGCCGGGTCGTGTCGCGCGAGCATCGTCAATGTGTCGGTGGCGATGTCGTACTGCCAGATCTTGGCGTTGTGCGCTGCGCCGCCGGTGTCCTCCTGCATGAGGACCCGCCCGCTGCGGTCGATCGTGAGGTTGTCGAGCATGTTCACTTTCGCCCCGCCGACGCTGTCCCCGTCGACCAGCAGGTCGATCGTGCCGCCCGCGTCGGGGTTGGTGATGTCGGCGAAGGTCAGCCGCCACAGCCGCGTGCGGCCGACCTGGCTGCCGACTCCATCGGACGCCTGGTCGAGCCGGTCGGTCGTGAGGAAGTAATACTCGTTGGGGTTCAACGGATTCCACGCGCCGTCCTCAGGGCGCGAGAACGAGGTCGACGCGACCGAGCTCAGCGTGAAGGCCGTGCCGCTGGTGATGTTCGTCGACCGGGTGGTGGCGTCGGCGATCTCAGCGGAGTTTCCGCTCACGTTGACGAACTTCAGCACCCCGTTGGTCAGGCCCGCCTTGTCGGCCTCGGTACCGCTGGCCTGCTTGGTCCCGACGTAGACGGCCACCGCCCCCGCCATGATTCCCGAGCCGCCGTCGTTGTTGCCGATGACGACGGTCTTGTCCTGTCCGTAGGGGTTGGCCAAGAGGTTCTCCCAGCTCGGTGTGCCGGCGAGTCCGGAGCCGTTGGTGCCCGGGTTGAACGCGCCGAGGATGTAGGCGTTCCCGGCATCCGGACCGGTGGCGACCGTCGCGACCGCCCGACCTGAGCCGCCCTCCTCGCCGGTCAGGAAGATCCGCGCGGTGGTGCCCAGGCCGTTGTAGGAGTAGGCGGAGACGGCGGCGAGATCGCCTGAGCAGAACCGGCTGAGTGCAACGATGCTGCTCGACGGATCTGAACTCTGGGTGGTGGCGTTCCAGGCGAAGACCCGCTGGATCAGGTCGCTTCCGCTGAGCACTTCCAGCGTCGCCTCGTCGATGATGTAGCGCGAGATGAAGGCACCGTTGGCGCCGTGTGCGCGCACCGCACCGGAGCCCGAGCTCAGCTCATGGTTCATCAATAGCGTGAACGTGCCGTCGTTGTTGTCGAAGAGGCCGAGGCCATCGGGTGACCCGACCATCGGATAAGGCGCGGCCGACGGTGAATCACCCACGGTGAGAATACTTTTGACGGACACACCGGGTGCAATCGGAACGATGTAGGCGGTGGGGTCGGCACCGGGAGTGACGGCCAAGGTGACGGTTCGTGTCGCGGTGTGCCCGGCGGAACCGATCAGTCCGAAGGTCAGCAGGTTGACCAGACCGATCAGGCCGTGTATGTGAAAGCCGCTTCCGGCATCGCTGACGCGGACGGTGAAAGTGTCTGTGGCGGAGAGTTGTTGAGAGTCCGCCGGGGTGTAGGTGAAGTCTCCGCTGTCGTCGACGATCACCTTGCCGTGGGTGGGAGTTGTCGACGACGGTGTAGGTCAGCGGATTGCCGTCCGCATCGGCCGCGTTGAGTTCGCCGTGCACGACGCCGTCTAGCCGGGGGGCTTCCTGCGTCGGCAGTACGGTCGGCGTGTGATTGAAGAAGAAGGCCGCGATCGGGTTGACCGACGCTGCCTTCGCGCTCGAGGTGATCGCGCGTGGGGCGGGTGTAACGGCCCGGCGCGCAGGCTGAGCTGAAACACGCTGTGCAGGCGTGCGGCCCGCGGCAGGCCGAGGTGCGGACCTCGCGGGGTGCGTCGAGCGAGAATGGCCGGCGGCCGAGACCGACGCGGAATCGCCTTCTGCGGGTGCGGCCGCGGCGATGCCCGCGGTCGACGCGGCGGCCAACCATGTCCCCGCCACGACGAGGGACGCGGCGGCCGCCTTGTTCACCCGAACGGCCTTCGCTCACCCGAACGCCTCGTCGATGATCTCCTGCTGTTCGACGGCGTGCACCTTCGACGAGCCCGACGACGTCGCCGCCATCGCGCGCCGCGAGATGCGCTTGATCCCGGTCAGCTTGTCCGGCAACAACTCCGGCAGGTGCAGCCCGAAGCTCGGCCAGGCGCCCTGGTTGGCCGGCTCCTCCTGAACCCAGAAGAACTGCTGGGCGTTCGGGTAGGAGTCCAAGGTGTTGGCCAGCCTGCGCTTGGGCAGCGGCGCGAGCTGTTCGATCCGGACGATCGCGACGTCCTCGCGCTTGTCCTTGGCCTTGCGGGCCTCCAGCTCGTAGTAGATCTTGCCGCTGGTCAACAGGATTCGGGTGACCTTGCTGCGGTCGCCGTCACCGTCGGTGTAGGTCGGCTCCTCCATGATGGACCGGAACTTCTGCTCGGTGAAGTCGCGGATGTCGCTGACCGCGGCCTTGTTGCGCAGCATCGACTTCGGCGTGAACACGATCAGCGGCCGGTGCACACCGTCGAGGCCGTGCCGGCGCAGCAGGTGGAAGTAGTTCGCCGGCGTCGACGGCATCGCGACGGTCATCGACCCCTCGGCCCACAGCTGCAGGAAGCGCTCGATGCGCCCCGAGGTGTGGTCGGGCCCCTGACCCTCGTGGCCGTGCGGCAGCAGCAGCACGACGTCGGAGAGCTGGCCCCACTTGGCCTCGCCGGAGCTGATGAACTCGTCGATGATCGACTGCGCGCCGTTGACGAAGTCGCCGAACTGCGCCTCCCACAGCACCATTGCGTCCGGATTGCCCACGGAGTAGCCGTACTCGAAGCCGACCGCCGCGTACTCCGACAGCGCCGAGTCGTAGACGAGGAACCTGCCGCCGGTCGGCGTGCCGTCGGGGTTGACGGTCAGCAGGTCCAGCGGGGTGAACTCCTCGCCGGTCTTGCGGTCGATGATCACGGCGTGGCGCTGGGTGAAGGTGCCGCGGCGGGTGTCCTGTCCGGACATCCGGATCAGCTTGCCTTCGGCCAGGAAGGTGCCCAGCGCCAGCAGCTCGCCGAACGCCCAGTCCACCTTGCCCTCGTAGGCCATCTCGCGGCGCTTCTCCAGCACCGGCTTGACCCGCGGATGCACCGAGAAGCCTTCGGGGAACGCCAGATGCGCGTCGCCGATGCGGGCCAGCAGCGCCTTGTCCACCGCGGTGGTCATCCCGCGCGGGATCATCTGGTCGGCCTCCACCGACTCGCTGGGCTCGACTTCGACCTTCTCCAGTTCGCGGACTTCGTTGAACACCCGCTCGAGCTGGCCCTGGTAGTCGCGCAGCGCGTCCTCGGCCTCCTTCATCGAGATGTCGCCGCGGCCGATCAGCGACTCGGTGTAGCTCTTGCGCACACCGCGTTTGGTGTCGATCACGTCGTACATGTAGGGCTGGGTCATCGACGGGTCGTCGCCCTCGTTGTGCCCGCGGCGGCGGTAGCACAGCATGTCGATGACGACGTCCTTCTTGAACTTCTGCCGGAAGTCCACCGCCAGCCGGGACACCCAGACGCACGCCTCCGGGTCGTCGCCGTTGACGTGGAAGATCGGTGCGCCAATCATTTTCGCGACGTCGGTGCAGTACTCGCTCGATCGCGAGTCGTGCGGCGAGGTGGTGAAGCCGACCTGGTTGTTGACGACGATGTGGATGGTGCCGCCGGTGCGGTAGCCGCGCAGCAGCGCCAGGTTCAGCGTCTCGGCCACCACGCCCTGCCCGGCGAACGCGGCGTCGCCGTGCAGCATCAGCGGCATCACGGTGAAGCCGTCGTCGCCGGATCCCTTGTCCAGCAGGTCCTGCTTGGCGCGGACCAGACCCTCGAGCACCGGGTCGACCGCCTCCAGGTGCGACGGGTTGGCGGCCAGCGACACCTGAATGTCGTTCTCGCCGAACATCTGGATGTAGTTGCCGGTGGCGCCGAGGTGGTACTTGACGTCGCCGGAGCCCTGCGCCTGCGACGGGTTGAGGTTGCCCTCGAACTCGCTGAAGATCTGCGAGTAGGGCTTGCCGACGATGTTGGCCAGCACGTTGAGCCGGCCGCGGTGCGGCATGCCGATGACGACCTCGTCGAGGCCGTGCTCGGCGGCCTGGTCGATCACCGCGTCCATCATCGGGATGACGGTCTCCGCGCCCTCCAGCGAGAACCGCTTCTGCCCAACGTATTTGGTCTGCAGGAAGGTCTCGAACGCCTCGGCGGCGTTGAGCTTGCTCAGGATGTACTTCTGCTGGGCGACGGTCGGCTTGTCGTGCTTGACCTCGATGCGCTCCTGCAGCCACTTCTGCTGCTCGGGCTCCAGGATGTGCATGTACTCCACGCCGATGTGCCGGCAGTAGGCGTCGCGCAGCACGCCGAGCATGTCGCGCAGCTTCTTGGTCTCCTTGCCGGCGAAGCCCTCGACCGTGAACTCCCGGTCGAGGTCCCACAGCGTCAGGCCGTGGGTGTTGCACGTCGAGGTCGGGGTGCATGCGGAAGCGGGTCTTGTCCAGCCGCAGCGGGTCGATGTCGGCCATCAGGTGGCCGCGGACGCGGTAGGCGGGGATCAGCTCGATGACGCGGGCGTTCTTGTCGACGATCGAGTCCGGGTTGTCGGTGCGCCAGCGCATCGGCTCGTAGGGGATGCCGCAGCTCGAAGAAGATCTCGTCGTAGAAGTCGTCGGAGAGCAGCAGCTCGTGGATGGTGCGCAGGAAGTCGCCGGACTGCGCGCCCTGGATGATGCGGTGGTCGTAGGTCGACGTCAGCGTGATGAGCTTGCCGATGCCCAGTTCGGCGATGCGCTCCTCGCTGGCGCCCTGGAACTCGGCCGGGTACTCCATCGCGCCGACGCCGACGATCGCGCCCTGGCCCGACATCAGGCGCGGCACCGAGTGCACGGTGCCGATGGTGCCGGGGTTGGTCAGCGAGATCGTCACACCGGCGAAGTCCTCGGCGGTCAGCTTGCCGTCGCGCGCGCGGCGCACGATGTCCTCGTAGGCGGCGATGAACTGGCCGAACCCCATGGTCTCGCAGTTCTTGATGGCCGCCACGACCAGCTGCCGGCCGTTCTTGGTCTGCAGGTCGATGGCCAGCCCCAGATTGGTGTGCGCCGGGGTGACCGACGTTCGGCTTGCCGTCGATCTCGGCGTAGTGGCGGTTCATGTTCGGGAAGCTCTTGACCGCCTGCACGATCGCGTAGCCCGAGCAGGTGGGTGAAGCGAGACCTTGCCGCCGCGGGTGCGCTTGAGGTGGTTGTTGATGACGATCGCGGTTGTCGATCATCAGCTTGGCCGGGATGGCCCGAACGCTGGTCGCGGTCGGGATCGTCCAGCGAGGCGTTCATGTTCTTGACGACGGCCGCCGCCGCGCCGCGCAGGATCTGGTTCTCGTCGCCGGAGGCCGCCGGGGCAGGCGCCGCCTTGGGAGCCTCGGCCTTGGGAGCCTCGGCCTTGGGAGCCTCAGCCTTGGGCTGCGGCCGGGTCGCAGGACGGGTGCGGCGGCGGGCTTGGGTGCGGGGGCGGCAGCCGGCGGCGGGGCGGGCGCGGGTTCCGGCGGTGACACCGGAGCGGACGGCGACGGCGCACCGTTGCCGGCGCTCGTCGTCTCGGCCGGCTCCGGGTTGTAGTCGACCAGGAACTCGTGCCAACTCTCGTCGACCGAGGAGGGGTCGTCGCGGAACTTGCGGTACATCTCCTCGACCAGCCACTCGTTCTGGCCGAATGGTGAACTCGTACTGCTCACGGCAGTTGCTCGCCTCGATTCCTGTCGTCCCGGCAAGCCGTGCTCCGACGGTTTGCCCGATTCCTGCGCCCCGACACCTGGCCGCCGCCTAAAAGGCTAACGCTTATTCGGTGTTCCCGAAGCAGGTCAGGGCCATGCCCTGACGCGCGTGCGGCAACCGGTCGACGAAGGTCGACGAACGGCTACCGCGTGTTCACGCCCCGTCTTCGATCGCCGGCAGCAGGTGCAAGGTCACCGGCCAGCGCGCAGGCGCCGGTCCGAAGGCCTTGCGGGCGTTGTTCACGATCTTCTTGCCCATCATCCGGTTGCCGCCGCCGCCCACCGCCGCGCCGATGCCGACGGGCAGCATCTTGCCCAGCGCCATCGCGCTGCGCTTGATGGTGTACCGCTTGACGAAGTACCGCATCAGCCGGGTGTTGAGCTGGGAGACCAGCGGCAACGGCAGCATCTCGGCGCCCTCGGCCAACCACGCGCCGTTGGTGCGGCCCGGCCCCACCAGATCGGCGATGGCGCCCTTGCTCTCGTCGCCGACCAAGACGGCGAGCACCAGTGCCCGGCGGCGCTCACGGTGCTCGAGCGGAATGCCGTGCACCTCGGCGACCGCCAGCGCGAACACCGCCGTCGCCTCGAGGAACACCAGGGTCTCGCCGGCCACCGCCGACAGCGCCGCCAGTGTGCCGATGCCCGGGAACGCGGCAGCCGAACCGACGGCGGCGCCGCTGGCCATCACCGCCGCCAGATAACGCTTCTCCAGCTTGGTGACGATCTCGGCGGGCGTGGCGTCGGGACTCAGCCGGCGCAGCCGCGCGACGTAGGCCTCGACCGCCGGCGCCTGGGCCCGGGTGCTGCGTTCGAGGATCTGTGAGAGCACCCGCGCCGACATGGTCGGGTCGTCGTCGACCTGGGCAGGCAACTGCTCCGGTGACGGTCCCCGTCTGCGGAGTTTCATGCGGATGCCTTCCTGTGGGTGGCCCGATGTCGCCGGCCGGGCGGCTCGGGTGACATCAGGCTAACGAACGACCACCGCGCAAACGTGCCCCGCAGTGATCCCTGTCACCGCGGGTCGGATAGCCGCAGCAGGAACAAATAATGCGAAGCGGTGCTGTGGGTGTGCATGGCAACATCGCCGCCTGTGACCACCGCTCCCGACACGACCCCGGCCGCGCCGGCGGTCGTGCCCGGGCGGACCAAGATGATCGTCGTGCTCGGCGCCCTGGTGGCGCTCGGTCCGCTGACCATCGACATGTACCTGCCCGCGCTGCCGCGCATCGCCGACGAGCTTGGGGTGTCCTCGTCGGTGGCGCAGCTGACGTTGACCGGAACGCTGGCAGGGCTGGCCGTCGGGCAGCTGGTCGTCGGGCCGCTGTCGGACTCGCTGGGCCGCCGCCGGCCGCTGATGGCCGGGATCGTGCTGCACATGGTGGCCTCGCTGCTGTGCCTGCTGGCCCCGAGCCTGACTATGCTGGCCGTGGCCCGCGCGCTGCAGGGCATGGGCGCCGCCGCCGCGATGGTGGTGGCGGTCGCCGTCGTCGGCGACCTGTTCAACGACTCGGCGGCAGCGACGGTGATGTCGCGGCTGATGCTGGTGCTCGGCGTCGCGCCGGTGCTGGCCCCCTCGCTGGGCGCGGCGGTGCTCCTGCACGCCAGCTGGCACTGGGTCTTCGCGGTGCTGATCGTGCTGGCCGGCGCGCTGCTGGTGATGGCGGCGCTGGCGCTGCCCGAGACGCTGCCGCCGTCGCATCGGCGCCCGCTGCGGCTGCGGTCGATCCTGGCCACCTACGCCGGACTGCTCGGCGACGTGCGCTTCGTGATGCTGGTGCTCGTGGGTGCGCTCGGCATGTCGGGTCTGTTCGCCTACATCTCCGGTGCGTCCTTCGTCCTGCAGGGCCGCCACGGGCTCAATCAGCAGAGCTTCGCGCTGGTGTTCGGCGCGGGCGCGATCGCGCTCATCGCGGCCACGCAGTTCAACGTCGTGCTGCTGCGGCGTTTCACCCCGCAGCGGATCATGGTCGTCGCGCTGGTGGCCGCCACGCTGGCCGGCGCGGTGTTCATCGCCTTGTCGGTCGACCCACACCGGCGGCGTGCTCGGCTTCGTCCTGCCCGCGTGGACCGTGCTGGCCATGCTCGGGTTCGTCATCCCCAACGCGCCCGCGGTCGCGCTGTCCCGTCATCACGAAGCGGCAGGCACCGCCGCCGCGCTGCTCGGTGCCGCACAGTTCGGCGTCGGCGCGCTGATCGCGCCGGTGGTCGGCCTACTGGGCAACGACGAGATCGCGCTGTCGGTGGTGATGACCGCCGGCGTGGCCATCGCGCTGCTGGCCCTGGTGGTCGTCGGCGCGCCCGACGACCACGCCTAGCCCCCGCGAGTGGCTAGTTGCCACACGCTTTTCGCGCCTACGCGTGTCGCAAGTGGCCGCTCGGCCGACGAGCACTAACCCGCCGAGCTGTTCTCCGCATAACGCAGCACCGCGCCGATACCGTCGGCCGGGCTGAGCCGCTCGTCGGTGCGCACCAGCGCCGCACCGGTGGCAACGGCCAGCAGCGGGAGCGCCTCGTCGGCGCGCAGCGTCCGCTCCGGCGCGCCGCCCAGTGCGGACAGCGTGTCGGCGTCCGGCGCGATCATCGCCAGGTCGGTGTCGGCGACCACGGTCGCTTCGCCGAGTTCACCGATGATCAGCGTCTCGACCGCGCCGTCGCGCAGCGCGGCGGTCACGTCGGCCAGGCCCTCGACCGCGAGCCCGGTGCCGCGGCCGGCCGCGAACCGCTGCGCGGCGTCGTCGATGGTGGCCAGCCGTCGCTTGAGGAACTCCTGGCCGATCTCGTGGTGCACCTCGGCCTGGTCGGTTCCCGCGGCACGGCCGCCGCCCTGCAGCTGCACGACCTTGTCGGCGGCCCGCTCCGGCAGCGCCGAGGCCAGTTCGGCTGCGCGCACCGACCTCACCCTCGATGAACACCAGCTCGGCACCGGCCTCGTCGACCAGATGGGTGACCCGGTCGGCGACCGCGCGGATGTTCTTGCGGACGGCCTCGTCGACTCGCGGCTGGGCTCCGCCGTATTCGTGCTCGACCGACTTGGCCTTGTGCACCGGCCAGCCCTCGCCGTCGACGGTCTCGTTGCTCACCCGGCCCGCGCGGTGCACGGTGATGTCGGCACCGGTGTGGTCGACGGAGACCACCAGATAGTTGGTGTGCAGCAGGCCGTGCTCGACGATCGGGATCACGTACGGCAACTCGGAGACGCGAAGGTCCGTCGTCGCCGGCGGCCGGATCAGGTGCTCGTCGGTGACGATCGTGTCGCCCGCGGCGATCACCACGCGGCCGCTGCGGCCCACCGGCGGGTGGGCGCCGCGCACGGCGCTGTCGATGGCCTCGATCACCGATGCGTCGACGGACTGCTCCTCGAGGTGCTTGCGCACATCACGCAGGCGGGCGTCGAGTTGGGCGGCCGCGTCCTGGGTGTCGTGAGAGTCGTCGAAATAGATCGACACGAACGGACCTTTCGCGTCCACCAACGGGCGAAAGCGCTCGGATTTCATGGCTCCTCCTCAGCTGAGATGTCGGTCCTGTGTCGGTTCTCCACGGGGACCAGTTCCCCCGACAGCTGTCCTTTTCAACCTACGCCCGGCCTTCAGCGCCCTCGGTGCGGGCCACCGCCATGGCGCCGGGCACCGCGCGGTCGATAGTCTCGGTCTGGCACCGCGGTTGCAGCCGGCAGGCAGCCGGTAGACCCAGCACCGACGATGGAGTCGTGTGCGGGAAGCCGAATTCCATCGCAGGAAGCCGAGACGAGGTGTGGACACGATGACCAGGAGCATGGCCGGCCCGGCGCCGGACGTGAGCTTGGCCGACCCGCCGCGCGGTCCGGCGAATCCGTGGAACGCGCTGTGGGCCATGATGGTCGGCTTCTTCATGATCCTCGTCGACTCGACCATCGTCGCCGTCGCCAACCCCAGCATCATGGATGCGCTGGAGATCACCGACTACGACACCGTGATCTGGGTGACCAGCAGCTACCTGCTGGCGTACGCGGTACCGCTGCTGCTGGCCGGACGGCTGGGGGACCGGTACGGGCCCAAGAACCTCTACCTGGCCGGGCTGGCGATCTTCACCGTGTCCTCGCTGTGGTGCGGCCTGTCCGGCTCGGTGACCGATGCTGATCGTCGCGCGGGCGGTGCAGGGTCTGGGCGCGGCGCTGCTGACCCCGCAGACGCTGTCGACGATCACGCGCATCTTCCCGGCCGAGCGGCGCGGTGTGGCGATGAGCCTGTGGGGCGCGACGGCCGGGGTGGCGACGCTGGTGGGTCCGCTGGCCGGCGGGGTGCTCGTCGACCAGCTGGGCTGGGAGTGGATCTTCTTCGTCAACGTGCCGATCGGCGTCATCGGGCTGGCCCTTGCGGTCTGGCTGGTTCCGACGCTGCCCACCCAGAAGCATCGCTTCGACTTTCTCGGCGTCGCGCTGTCCGGGATCGGCATGTTCCTGGTGGTGTTCGGTCTGCAGGAGGGCCAGAGCCATCACTGGCAGGCGTGGATCTGGGCGGTGATCGTCGCCGGCATCGGGTTCTTCGCCGCCTTCGTCTACTGGCAGTCGATCAACCGCAACGAGCCGCTGATCCCGCTGGAGATCTTCGCCGACCGCGACTTCAGCCTGTCCAACCTCGGCGTCGCCGTGATCGGTTTCGTGGTCACGGCCATGGTGCTGCCGGTGATGTTCTACGCCCAGGTGGTGTGCGGTCTGACGCCGACGCGCTCGGCGCTGCTGGTCGCGCCGATGGCGGTGGCCAGCGGTGTGCTGGCGCCGTTCGTCGGCCGCATCGTCGACAGCACCCATCCGCGCCCGATCGTCGGGTTCGGCTTCTCGGTGCTGGCGGTCGCGCTGACCTGGCTGTCGATCGAGATGACGCCGACCACCGCGATCTGGCGGCTGGTGCTGCCGCTCACGGCGATGGGGGTGGGCATGGCGTTCATCTGGGCGCCGCTGGCCACGACGGCCACCCGCAATCTGCCGCCGCGGCTGGCCGGTGCCGGCTCCGGTGTCTACAACGCGACCCGGCAGGTCGGCTCGGTGCTGGGCAGCGCGGGCATGGCGGCGTTCATGGCCGCCCGGATCAGCGACGAGTTGCCCGCCGCACCGGCCAACGCCGCGCCCAGCGACCTCGCGGTCCTCAAGCTGCCCGCGTTCCTGCACGAGCCGTTCGCGACCGCGCTGTCGCAGTCGATGCTGCTGCCGGCGTTCGTCGCGCTGTTCGGCATCATCGGCGCGCTGTTCCTCGGGGCGGGTTCCCGCGGCGCATCCCAGGCCCGGGATTCTCGGACGACGACGACGTCACCGACTGGATCCCGGTCTACGACGAGGGTTACGACGACGACGAGTACATCGAGTACGAGGTGCCCCGCGAACCCGGCTACTACCGGCCGGCCTACCGCCGGCGCCGTCGAGGCCGACGACGAGACCGAGCAGATCCTGTGGCGCCGGCCCGAACCCGAGCCGGAGCCGATCGGATTCGCCCACAACGGTTTTCACGTCGACGACGACCACCTCACGGCGCTGGACAGCGTACGGCCGGCCTTCGCCGATGACGACGAGCCGGCCACGGCCGTCGACGACTTCTCGCTGTGGACGGTGTCGGAGGGCGGCCGCGCTGTCGAACCGGAGCCACCCTCGCGGCACCGCCTCAGCGACGAGAGCGAACCGCGGCCCGCGCGGCACCACCGCGACGAGTCCGATGACGCCGAAACCTACGGTCGGCATTCGCTTCGCCGCGACTGACCTGCCTGTCAATTCCTCCTTCTTCACCGCCTGCTGCAGCTAGCCTGAGGGCAGCAAACTTGGGATCGGTAGTGCCGCCGACTGTCTTCACTGCTGTCACGACCGCTGCATCCAGCAGCGACCTAGAGCAACGGACGCGCAATGACAACGATCAAACCGGTCTTGGTCGCCACGGTGGTCATCTCGGCGACCCTCGCCTGGCCGTCGACGGTGCACGCCGAGGGTGATCAACCGCCGCCCTGCGCATCGGCGCAGCTTGTGGTGACCGCACTGCCGTTGCGGGCGGGGGCCGGCCATCGCGGTGTGCCGTTGCTCTTCAGCCTGGCGCCCGACGCCGGTGCCTGCACACTGACCGGTTATCCCGGCGTCGACTCGGGCGCCGGTGGTCCGCTTGTGCACGCCCGCCGTACGTTGCGCGGGTACCTCGGCGGCCTGCCGGGTGATGTCGACATCCCACCCACCGTCACCGTATCGCCGGGACATCCGGCGCAGGCCGTCGTGGAGGGATTGGCCGTCCGATGCGGACGGTAACCAGTGCCCGACCTACACCGACCTGCTCGTCACCGCGCCGGACACCACCGACACGGTGACCGTCCCTGTCGCCATCGACACCTGCCAACTCGAGGTCCATCCGGTTACGACGGTGGTGCCCCAGTCATCGGAAGGGGCATGAACATGGCCAACGTTCGCTTCGCCGTCGCCGCGATGGCGACGATGGGTTTGGTGGCAGGCTGCTCGCCATCAACCAATTCGCCTGCAGCCCAGCAGACGTCGACCGCGGCACAGACATCGACGGTCGCACCTGCGCCGTCGATGGTTGTCTCCGCGCCGGCCACGCCGGTCGGCCGCTACCGGAGTCGAGGCTGGACTCAAGGACATTCCGTGGTCCAAGGTCGGGCCGGGCTGGACGCTGGCCGAATGGAGCCCGGCGACCCCGCACCGGCCCGGTGAGCAACAGGCGCCCGACGCGCCGACACCCGAGACCGTTTCCACCACAGTCTATTTGGTCGACCCGGCGGGCAACCGCTACACGATCGCTACCTTTGCGCCGGGCAGCAGCCTCAGGCTGGTCGACTGGTCGGGGGACGGCAGTCACGCGTTGTTCACCCCGGGATATGTCACACCGACATCGGCCGTCTCCGTCGACCTGCACACCGGTGAGAAGACCACGCTGCCTGTCGCCGGCTACCCGAAGTACACCCGCCCGAACGGAACTGCGCTGCTGGTGTCGACCTCTTTCAACGGCAATGAACCGGGAACCCTGAAAAGGATTGATCTCCAAGGTAATCCGCAGTTCACATACCCGACTGATGACTTGGGTGGAGCGGGCCAGTTCAGCGGCGATTACGCGGAGTCGCCCGACGGCACGCAACTGGTGCTCGGCACCGCGAATCTCGGCAACCAGGTCGTGGCGAGGTCTGACAACAGCCTCGTCGTAATGAGTAACGACGGCAAAGTGATCCGGACGCTGCCCACGCCGATGGCAAAGGCCATGTGCAGGCCGGTCAAATGGTGGACTCCGGGGTCACTGTTGGTCCATTGCACGGCCGAACGCAGCTCGGCCACCCAGCTCTGGGAGGTGCCGCTGGATGGCGCCACGCCCACATCGATCACGGCGCCGAACTCCGGTCAGGGCGACGATCCCGGGTTCGGTCGCGACCTCGGCGACGGGGACGCCTGGAAACTGCCGAGCGGCACCTTCCTTCAGTCGGCGGGCGCGTGCGGCACCGCATTCCTGTCCAAGCTCACCCCCGATGGGCATAACACCCGGGTGAAGATCCCCGGTGTGTCCGATGAGGTCGTCGTCGCGGGTGCGGCGAATGACCGATTGGTGGTGCGGGGCCAGGTGGCGTGCAGCGGAACCACCTCGCTGGTGAGCTATGACCCGGCGGCCAACACGTCGACCGTCCTGCTCGGGCCGCCGGTCAACGGCGGCGGGGTCAGCCAGGCGGTGCTCTACCCGAGCGCGCACTGACGGGGCGTGAACTTTCGCTCTTCCAGTGCGAGGATTATGCTCGCTGAAAAAGAGAATGCAATTTTCAGCGAGGAGAATGATGGCCGCGAAGCAGTCGCTGACCGATCGCACGCTGGTCGTATCCGGCGCCAGCCGGGGTATCGGCCTGGCCATCGCACTGGGTGCCGCCCGGCACGGCGCCAACGTCGTGCTGCTGGCCAAGACCGCCGAGCCGCATCCGAAGCTGCCCGGCACCGTCTACACCGCGGCGCAGGACATCGAGGCCGCGGGCGGACGGGCGGTCGCGGTGGTGGGCGATGTGCGCAGCGAAGAGGACGTCGCGCGCGCCGTCGACGCCGCCGTCGAGCACTTCGGCGGCGTCGACATCTGCATCAACAACGCCAGCGCCATCGGGACCGAGCCCACCGAGAAGCTGTCGGCCAAGAAGTTCGACCTGATGCAGCAGATCAACATCCGCGGCACGTTCCTGCTGACCAAGGCCTGCCTGCCGCATCTGCGGACCTCGCCCAACGGCCATGTGGTGACCATCGCTCCGCCGCTGAACCTCAACCCGCACTGGCTGGGCGCACACCCGGCTTACACCCTGTCGAAGTACGGCATGACGCTGCTGTCGATGGGCTGGGCGGCCGAATATGCCGACACCGGAATCGGATTCACCTGCCTGTGGCCGGAGACCTACATCGCGACGTCGGCGGTGGCGAACTCGCCGGACTTCGAGAACGCGCTCGCGTCGTCGCGCAGCCCCGAGATCATGGCCGACGCCGCCGTGGAGATCCTGACCTCGCCGGGTGCCGAGGTGAACGGCAAGTGCCTGATCGACTCCGACGTGCTGCGCGCGGCGGGTGTGCAGGATCTGTCGCGCTACGGCGGCGGGGACAGCCCGATCATCGACATCTTCGTCGACCGCTGACGGGCTCAGCCGACGGGCAGCAGGTCCGGGTAGTCGGTGCGCACCGGCCTGCCGTGGCTGAAGAACGCCTCGAACGGTGCGACGGGCGCCGCGTCGGCTCCGGCCGCCGAGACCGCCTGCGCCTTGAATACCCGGGCGGCTGAACTCAGTTCGTGCCGAACCGCGGCACCGCGACTGCCCAGCGCGGGAATCCAGGCGTCCCCCCACAGCGTGACCTCGGTGCGAGCCGAACTCAGCGCGGCCCCGACCACGTCGCGCACCAGATCGTCGGCGTTGCACATCGGCCCGGCCACCGCCAGGGCGCGGGTCGCGGGGCGGCTGTCGACGAGGGCGTCCAGCGCGACCGTGCGTACGCCGAGGATGCGCAGTGGCGCCGTGTCGAGGTGGTGCGGCACGGCGACGGTGACGTCCCAGCCGGCCATCACCCGATCGAACAGCCAGCCGCCGGCGCACGCGATGACGTCGGCGACTCCCGCGCCGATGACATCGAGCTCGTAGCGCGCCGAACCGCGGCACTCGGCTGTGGGCCGTGAGGCCCTCGTCGATGTCGAACACGTCAGCTCTCATGGACAACAGCGTGACAGTTTGACGACGATCTGTAAAGGTCAATGGTTCGCGCGAAGAAGCGGCGCAGAGCAGCGGACTGCATGTCGAACAGCGCCTGGCTGACCGCCCAGTCCGGAACCAGCGAGTCGAAGCCGTGGCAGGTTCCGCCGAACAGGTGCAGATCGGTGCGGGCCCCGCAGCGCATCAGCTGCCTGGCGTACTCGACGGCCTCGTCGCGCAGCGGATCCAACTCCGAACAGGTGATGAATGTGCTTGCCGCGCCGATCAATCGGTGATGACGCGCGGGCACCGACTCCGCGCGTCGGCGCGCTGTCGCCCAGGTAGTGCCGCCACATGAGACTCGCCGCGGCGCCGTCGAAAGCGGGGGTGGTCAGGAACTCCGCCTTCGATGCCGTGGGCCGGTCGTCGAGCACCGGCTGGTGCAGCAGCGTGCCGACGATCGCGGGCAGTTCGTCCTCGGCGCAGCGCTGGGCCAGCCCGGCGGCCAACGCCCCGCCCGCACTGTTGCCGGCCACGGCCAGCCGGCCCGGGTCCACGCCGAGATCGGCCGCATGTGGCCGACACCCACTGCAGCACCGCGGCGGCGTCCTCGAGCGCGGCGGGGTAGGGGTGCTCGGGGGCCAGCCGGTAGTCGACGGAGACGATCGTGCAGCCACCGCGGCGGGCCAGCTCGACGCACTGCCGGTGATCGGTGTCGAGGTTGCCGAGCACGAAAGCGCCGGCGTGGCAGTAGATCACCGCCGGTGACGGCGCGGCCGCACCACGGTAGATCCGCACCGGGATGGGCGGACCCGTGTCGCGCGGCACCGTCGTGTCGGTGATGTCGACGCCGGTGCTGTCGATGGTGGCGACCGCCGCGGCGCGGCGTTCGTCGAGCGACTGTCCGCACGGCGGCAAGGGTTTCCAGCGAGAGGTCACTGCGGGCCGCGGCGAACTCCCGCAGAGCGGGATCGAGCCGCCTGCTGATCTCGGGGTCCGGTCCGGCCTGCGGGCTCACCCGATCTGCAGGCACTGACCACCGTCGACGACGAGTTCGGATCCGGTGATGAACGCGGCTCGGTCGGAGACCAGGAAGGCCACCGCGTCGGCGATCTCCATCGGCTGTCCGAGCCGGCCGCTGTAGGCGCGGGCCACCAGCCGGTCGCGGGCCTTCTCGTCGAGCATGGGTGTCTCGACCGGACCGGGGAACACCGCGTTGACCCGGATGCCGTCACCGGCGAGTTCCGCGGCGGCGATCTGGGTCAGGCCGCGCAGCGCCCACTTCGACGAGCCGTAGGCGGCGTGGAAGGGGAACGGCCGGATGGCGCCGGTGCTGCAGGTGTTGACGATCGCGGCACCCTCGGCGGCGCGAAGGTGCTCCAACGACGCGCTGATGCCCAGGAACGGGCCCAAAGTGTTGACCCGCCAGGCACGTTCGAACCCTTCGGCCGTCTCCTCGCCCAGCGGCGCGCGGTGCAGCACCCCGGCGTTGTTCACCAGAACGTTGAGCCCGCCGAGCCGCTCGACCACCTCGGCGACCGCCGCCGACCACTGCTCGGCCGAGCTCACATCGAGGTCGACGGCGAGCACGCCGGGATCGTCGACCGTGATCTCGAGCCGGTCGGCCGCGGCGACCAGGAAGCCGTCGGCGCGCAGCCGCGCCACGATGGCCGCGCCCTGACCGCGGGCGGCCCCGGTCACCAGCGCGACGCGCCCGTCGCTCACCGCGGACCCGCCGCGTCGTCGAGGTGCGCCACGGCTCCGCGCCGCAGCGCCTGGGATTCGGGGGCCAGGGTGATCATCTGAAAGCCCAACGCGGCCAGCTCCTTTCCCGTCACGCCGTCCCCGGCGTGGATGCCCGCGATCACACCGGAGGCGGTCGCCGCCCGCTGCACGCGGGCGATGGCGTCGCGCACCTGCGGGTTGCCGGTGGCCTTGGCGACCGCCACGCCCAGGGACGAGGGCCAGATCGGCCGGACCGACATACACCCCGGAAAGCCCTGGCACCGAACAGATCTCCTCGACGGCCGCCAGCCCGGCGGCGGTCTCGATCATGGCGAACACGCTCACCCGCGACTGCAGCGCGGCGGGGTCGTGGCCCAGGCTGGCCCGCAGCGGGCCGAAGCTGCGCACACCGCTCCGGCGCGTACCGGGTCGCGGCCACCGCCGCGGCGGCCTGTTCGGGGCTGTCGACCATCGCGACGATGATCGCGTCGGCGCCCGCGTCGAGCACCCGGCCGATCGGCGCCGGGTCCGCCGAGGCCAGCCGTACCGCCGTCGCGATCGGCACGTGTTCGAGCCGGCGAAGGATCACGGCCACGTCGGCGTCGTCGAGATAGCCGTGCTGGGTGTCGAATCCGACGTAGTCGTAGCCGGCGCGGGCGAACTCCTCGGGACCGCTGAAGCTCGGACCGGTGATCCAGCCGCCCCACACCTGCGGCTTGCTTGCCAGCGCCTGCTGAAGCCTGCTGTCGCTCATGACCCGGCGATCGCGATCTTCACGCGTCCCGGCGTTGGACGGCAGGCGAATTCGAAGGCTTCCTGCACATCGTCGACCCCGAACGTGTGGGTGACGTACATGCCCAACAGGTCGGGGTGTTCGCGGGCGAACGCGTCGGCCGCCTCGAGCACCCGCCGGCGATCCAGCGTCACACCGGATTTCAGCGTCAGGTTGTTGCGCAGCATCGTGCGCATGCTGATCGGGTAGCTGTCGTCGTCGGGCACTCCGAAATAGAACACCGTGCCGCCGAATGCCGCCGCCTCGACCGCGTGGTTGAGGGTGGCGACCTGATGGCCGACGGCTTCGACGACGACGTCGGGCTTGTCGTGCGGCGAGAGGTGGGTGACCCAGCGATCACTGGTGGCCCGTACGACGGTGTCGACACCGAACTTCGCGCCGATGTCGTCGCGGTAGATCGGGTCGACGCCGGTGACGCGGGCGGCGCCGAATGCCTTGGCCACGTAGGAGAACAGCAGTCCGATCGAACCCTGGCCGATCACCGCCACGTGCTTTCCCGCCAGTGGCGGAAGCTGTTCGACGGCATACAGGATGCAGGCCAGCGGCTGCAGTCCGACCGCGTGGGCGGGGCTCAGCGCCGGGTCGTACGGTGCCAGCCCGTCGCCGTCGGAGGTGACGTACTCCATCAGGCCGTCGAAGCTGGAGGCCCAGCCGACCACGCGGTCGCCGACCCGGTGGTCGGGATGCGCGGTCGCGACCACCTCGCCGACGATCTCGTGGACGGGGAAGCCCGCCATCTCGGCGGCCAGCGTTCCGGTGTCGCCGGGCAGCCGGCCCTGCACGCCCTTGAAGCCGGGCAGGTCGCTTCCGCAGATGCCGGCGGCGAGGAACTTCACCAGGACGCCTCCGGCACGCAGTCCGTCGGTGGGCGGGTCGGGCAGTGTGACCCGCTCGAACGTGTATGGCGCGACGAGGCGATAACACCACACCCCTCAGCCCTCCGACGTGGTGGTCGTTGACAGTGCCACGCCAGCAGCGTGACATTTGTGCGATGTTTTGTAAAGGTAGGGTATGACGGTCACCGGCTCGCAGCCGCTGCGGCGGACACCGCTGGCCGAGGGCTTCTGCTTCGGTGAAGGCCCGCGCTGGTTCGAGGGGTTGCTCTGGTTCTCCGACATGCTCGGCGAGGCCGTGCACACGGTCAGCCTCGACGGGTCGGTGACCACGCTGCCGCTGCCCGGCCACTGCCCGTCGGGTCTGGGTTTCCGCCCCGACGGCACGCTGCTCATCGTCTCAGCAGAGCACAGAGTCGTCCTGGGCTACGACGGTGACACGGTCACCGAGATCGCCGACCTGTCCGGGATCGCGCCGGCCAACCTCGGCGACCTGGTGGTCGACGGCCGCGGCCGCGCCTACGTCGGGTCGCAGGCCCGCGACGGCGGGGTGATCGTGCGCCTCGATCCGGACAACTCGGTCACCGTGGTGGCCGACGACCTCGACTTTCCCAACGGCATGGTGATCACGCCGGACGGCGGCACGCTGATCGTCGCGGAGTCGACCGCACGGCGGCTGACCGCCTACGACATCGGGGCGGGCGGGGAGCTGTCCGGGCGGCGGGTGTTCGCCGACGGCCTGGACGGGCCGCCGGACGGTATCGCGCTGGACGCCGAGGGCGCGGTGTGGACGTCGATGACCCTGGCCCACCAGTTCGAGCGGGTGCTGGCCGGCGGCGCCGTCACCGACCGCGTCGAGATCGGCGAGCGGGCGGCGATCGCCTGCATGCTCGGCGGCCCGGACCGCCGAACCCTGTTCCTGCTGTCGAGTTCGGATGCCTACCCTGCCAAGCTCGTCGGCACGCGCGCCGCGCGCGTCGAGACCATCAGGGTGGACGTTCCCGGCGCGGGCTTCCCGTGACAGTCGAAAGGTGAGCATGTCCGACAGCTACTACGAACTCGTCGACCCGGCCGATCCGCTCGGCGAGCGGTTCCGGGCCACCGACATGGTTCGCAGTACGTGGTCGTCGCACATCCAGCACGGCGGTCCGGTGTCGGCACTGCTGGTGCGGGCGATGGAGCGCTGCGCGCCGCGCGACGACGCCCGGCTGAGCCGGGTGGTCGTCGACCTGCTCGGCGGTGTGCCCGCCGACGGTGATCTGTGGGTCAGCGCGACGGTGGAGCGCGGCGGCAGGCAGATCGAACTGGTGAGTGCGGTGATGCTCGGCCAGGGTCCGGACGGGACCCCGCGCCCGGTCGCCAAGGCCAGCGGGTGGCGGTTCCAGACGCTGGACACCGCGGCATTGGCGTCGACGTCCGTGCCGCCGCTGCCGCCGCGCGAACAGGGCTACAACCGCAACCTGGCCGACAAGTTCGACCGCAACTACGTCCACAGCACCGAATGGCTGTGGCTGACCAAGCCGATGGCACCGGGAGCGGGGGAGTCGTGGCTGCGGCCGCTGGTCGACCTGGTTCAGGGCGAGGCGATGACCCCGATGGAGCGGCTGTTCTCGATTGCCGACTGCGCCAACGGAATCGGCACCAGGATCGACATCACCAAGTACACCTTCCTCAACACCGATCTGGCCGTGCACGTCTACCGGGTTCCGGCCGGCGAGTGGGTCGGCATCCGCGTCGGAGACGGTGTACGGGCCCGACGGCGTCGGGACGACGGTGGGCACGCTGTTCGACGACAACGGTGCCGTCGGCAGCATCCAGCAGGCGGTGCTGGTGCGGCCGCGCCGCCGAATAACGCCAGGGCGCTAGATGTCCGGTTCTGCCGCCGTCGTCTACTGTCGGCGCGCAACGGCCTCAGTCGAACAGCACGGCCGGGTTCAGGTAGCCCGTCGGGTCGAAGGCGGACTTGATGGCGCGCATGGCCGCGATGTCGGCCGGCTCGCGTGACATGCCGAGGTAGGCACGCTTGCGGCTGCCGATGCCGTGCTCGGAGCTGACGTTACCGCCATGGGCCGCAATCAGTTTCATCATCGCGGCGTACAGGTGGCTTTCCTGCTCGGTGTCGCAGCGCAGCACGTTGAGGTGCAGGTTGCCCTCGCCGATGTGACCGAACAGGACCGGAACCGCCTCGGGGGCATGCTCGGCGACCAGCGCGGCGGAGTCGGCCGCAAACGCCGGGATTGCCGAAAGCGGCAGCGAGACATCGAACTTCAGCGGCGGTCCGAACAGCCCGACCACCTCGGCGGTGGACTCGCGCACCTGCCACAGCCGCTGCTGGGCTCCCGCGTCGATTCCCACGGCGGGCTCGTCGGCGAGGTCGGCGTCCTCCAGCGCGTCGGCGAGCCGCTCGGTGAGGTCGGTGTCACCGGCCAGTTCGATCAGCAGCAGCCAGTCGCCGTCCACCGGCACCGGAACACCCAGGTGCTCGGCGGCCAGCGCGGCCGCTCGCCGGTCGATCATCTCCAGCGCGGCGATGGCGTCGGTGTCGCGCAACTCCCGGCCCGCGGCCACCAGGGCATCGAGCGTGGCGAACCCGCACACCGCCGTCACCCGGTGCGCCGGAATCGGGTGCAGCCGCAGGTCCAGGCTGGTGATCACCCCGAGCGTGCCCTCGGCGCCGATGAACAGCGAGGCCAGGTCGTAGCCGGTGTTGTCGGCGCGCACCTGGCTGTGCCGGTGCACCACCGACCCGTCGGGCAGGGCGACGTCGAGACCGATGACCTGTTCGCCCATGTTGCCGTAGCGCACGGTGCGCAGCCCGCCGGCGTTGGTGGAGGCCATCCCGCCGACGGTGGCCGAGTCGCGGGCGGCCAGGTCGACCCCGAACAGCAGACCCGCCGCCGCAGCCGCGCGCTGCAGGTCCGCCAGGGTCACGCCGGAGCCGGCCCGCACCCGTCGCTCGGTGGCGTCGACCTCGCCGATCTCGGTCAATCGCTCGGTGGACAACAGCACGTCGCCGTGCTCGGGGACGGTGCCCGCCACCAGCGAGGTGCGCCCGCCCTGCACTGTCACGCAGACCTCGGCCGCCCGGCATTCCCGCAGCACCGCGGCCACCTCGTCGGCCGATCCGGGCCGCACCAGCGCGCTGGCCCGGCCGCGGTAGCGGCCGGTGTAGTCGACGCTGCGGCCGTCGAGCACGTCAGGGTCGGTGACAACGTGCGCGCTGCCCACGATGGCCTGCAGCCGTTCGGCCAGCGTTGTGCTCATGCCGTGGGTTTATCACACATCGCCAGGAACGCACCCAACTCCACCAACCCCGCCGGTGTGGAGGGCAGGTATTCGGTCAGCATCGCCGAGCGGACGATCACCGCGGCGTACTTGGCCCGGCTCACCGCCACGTTGAGCCGATTCCGGTTGAGCAGGAACGAGATTCCGCGCGGCACCTCGTCGATCGAGGAGGCCACCATGGAGATGAACACCACCGGCGCCTGCCTGCCCTGGAACTTGTCGACCGTACCGGCCTGCACCTCGTGCAGCCCGGCCTCGTCGAGCAGGCGGCGCAGCAGCACGACCTGGGCGTTGTACGGGGTGACCACCAGCACGTCGGATGCGGCGAGCGGGCGGGTGCCGTGCTCGTCGGTCCATGCCGAGCCGAGCAGCGCGGTGATCGCGGCGACGATCGCCTCGGCCTCCTCGCGGCTGTCGGTCGAGTTGCCGTCGTGGTCCAGCGCCAGCACGTGCACACCCGGCTCGAACCCGTCGAGCCGCCGGGCCGCGGTGGTCTGCTTCGACCGAGTGCAACCGTCCGTCGTAGCTCAGCCGCGACACGGCCGCGCACAGCGTCGGGTGCATCCGATAGGACAGATCCAGGAAGTAGCCGAGTTCGTCGGGCAGCGTGTGTCGTCCGTCCACCAGCCAGCCCAGCGCGGACGCGTCGACGGGCTCGGGGTGGGTGCCCTGACTCACCTGCGGCAGCTGCTGGGGGTCACCGAGCAGCAGCAGGTTGGCTGGCGGCCTGCGCGACGGCGATGGTGTTCGCCAGGCAGAACTGGCCGGCCTCCTCGATCACCAACAGGTCGAGACTGCCCGGCGGCACTCGGTTGGTGTTCGCGAAATCCCATGCGGTGCCGCCGATCACGCAGCCCTGGTTCTCGTCGAGGAAAGCCGGATAGGCCTTCTCGTCGATCTCGGTCCACGGGCCGTTGCCGCCGCGCTTCTTGGCGACCAGGCCGGGGTCGACGCCCGCGCCGATGACGTCGCGAAACAGGTTCTCCACCACGGCATGTGACTGCGCGACCACGCCGACGCGCCACCGGTGACGGTTGACCAGTTCGGCGATCACCCGCGCGGCGGTGTACGTCTTGCCGGTGCCGGGTGGGCCGTGCACCGCCAGGTACGACGAATCCAGTGCCAGCACCGCGGCGGTGAGGTCGGCGACGCAGTCGCCGGTCCGGGGCAGCGGCCCGCGGGTGCGGGGCGGGCATCGGAGCAGCACGTCGACGACCGCGGACGGCGGCAGGGCCGGCAGGCCGGCGGCGATCTCGGCCGCGAACTCGTCGATCGACTCGCGCAGCGCCGTCGTATGGAACGGCGCGCCCGGGGGTCAGCGCGAACGGAACCTGGTCGAAAGGTCCGCCCGCCCCGTTGGTTCCGCGGGGCTCCCGCTCCATGACGAGCACCTCGGTGGGCGCCGGCGTCGTCGTCACAGCCGATGACGGTGACCGGCGCGTAGGCCCGTCGTTCCGGATCCTCGGACAACCCGGCCGGCGTCGGCGGGGCGTAGAGCGCGAACATCTCGTCGCTCAGTTCACCGGCGGCCATCGAACCGGTCAGCCGCAGCCAGCGCTGAGGCTTCCTGGCCCGCTGAGGCACATGCCAGTCGGCGTCGACGGTGGCGTGGTCGGCGAGGAAAACACCTGGGGTGTCGGACCATTCGTCGACCGGGCTGTTGAGCCGGTCGAAGTGGCCCCACCAGAACGGCTTGTCCTCGCGGCGGTGATACCCGCGCGCGGCCGCGATCATCGCGACGGTCCGCTGCTCGGGTGTCCGCGCGTCGATGTCGTCGCCGGCGAAGCCAGCCAGCGTGCGGGCCACGTCGTCGTCCACCTCGACCTGGCCGCTGTCGCGCACCGGCTGCGGCCCTAGCGGCGGGACTCCCGACTCGAAGGCGCGGCCCAGCAGCCAGTCCCGCAGCTTGCGGGTGGACCGGCAGTCGTAGCGGTTGTAGTCCTCGATCTCCTTGAGCACGTTGGCGGCTTCGTCGTCGCGGCCCTCGGCGCGCAGCTCACAGAACTTGGCGTACATCGTGATGGAGTCGGTCGCCGTGGTGACCTCGCCGTCGCGCAGCTCCGAACCCATGTACAGCGGTTCGAGCGACTTGAGGCTGTAGTTCTCGGTGCCGACCCGAATGCTCTTGCGCACCATGGGATACAGGTCGACGAGCACGCCGTTGCGCAACAGGTCGTCGACCTCGTCCTCGCCCACCCCGTAGCGCCCGGCCAGCCGCAGCAGCGCGGTCTTCTCGTACGGGGCGTAGTGGTAGATGTGCATTTTCGGGTAGCGCTTGCGCCGCTTGCGCACCATCGCCAGGAAGTCGACCAGCGCCTTGCGCTCGGCGGCGCGGTCGTGTGCCCACAGCGGCGTGAACGTCCTCGTTGGCGCCGGTCAAGCACGCCGAACATGTACTCCAGCCCCCAGTCCCGGCCGTCGGCGGTCCACAGCGGGTCGCCCTCGAAGTCGAAGAACATGTCGCCCTTGTCCGGGTTGGGCAGCAGCATCAGCGGTTGCGCGTCGACCACCTCGTAGGGCGGCTTTCCGTTGACGCGGGGGGCGATCTGCAGACCGGCCTGACGGCTCAGGGCGGTGACGGTGCGGGCGGGAAGGTCGGGGACCGCTCCGTCATGGTGGGCCAGCTCGGTCATGGTGGTGATGCCGGCGTCGATGAGGCGGGCCCGCTGGCTGACGCGCATGTTCGCGACGAGCAGCAGGTCGTCGTGGGCCCGGACCTGCAGCTCGCACTCCGGACAGCGCATGCACGCCCGGACCGTGTCATCGGCCCAGCTGACGGCCGCGCCGCTGTCGTAGTGGCGGTCGAGCAGAGCCTGCAGTTCGGCACGCCGGGACCGGTACACCGGCAGTAACTCGTCGACCCGGTAGGCCATCGTGGTTCCGTTGCCGAGCACCAACTCCACCTCGTCGTGGACGCCGACGCCCGCCGCGCCCAGCGTCTCGGCGTAGGCGGCCAGCTGCAGCAGGGCCTCGACCTTCACCGAGCGGGCGAGCTTGGTGTCGCGCAACCGGTAGCGCTCTCCGTCGAGCACCAGGAAGTCGGCGAATCCGACGAAGCGGCCGTCGAACATCGCGGCCTGGTAGATGACCTCCGCGTGGTCGTGGACCGCGCGCAACGTCGACTCCGCGGCAGCGGTCAGGCCGGCGACCGTGTAGGCGGGCCTGCCGATGATCGCCACATGGCTGCGCGACCGCAGCTCGTCGAGGTGACGTTGCTCGTGCTCGCCGCCGAGTTCGGCGGTACGGGCCAGCAGCTCGTCGGCGACCGCGACGGCCGGGCCCCGGCCGAGGCGGGCATCGAACGAGCGCAGCAGCGCGTACTCGCAGCGCGCGGCGGCGGCGAGGTCGGATGCGCTGTAGATGACTCGATCGTCGGCGACGAACACAGCCCCACTGTAGGCGTGGCCACCGACACGCGATGGCGGGCAAAGCCCGTGTACTTCGTGCGCCGCCCGGGCTGTCGGTAACCGGCGACTGCTCTACAGAGTGCCGCTCAAACTGACTGACGCGAGCAGCGGTGCGAGGGACTTCTCGAGAAATGCTTCCAGCTGTTCAGCGGGCAGTGGCGGCGAGTAGTAGTTGCCCTGGCAGTAGTTGCAGCCCAGCGAGCGCAGTCGCGCGATCTCGTCGGCGTTCTCGGCGCCCTCGGCGATGACCTCCATGCCGAGGCTGCGGGCCAGCACCACGATCGTGCGCACGATCTGCAGGCTCTCCATGTTGGTTTCCATGCGGGAGATGAAGGACCGGTCGATCTTGAGCACCTGCAGTGGGAAGCGGTGCAGGTAGCTCAGGCACGAGAAGCCGGTCCCGAAGTCGTCGATGCTCAGCTGAATTCCCGAGCGCACAAGCTGTTCAGCACTTCGGTGGCGTGGTCGGCGTTGTCCATCGTCATCGACTCGGTGATCTCGAGCCGCAGAAGCTCGGGCCGGATACCGGTTTCGGCGATGATGTCGCGGACCTGCTCGACGAGGTCTGGCTCGGCGAACTGGCGCGGTGAGAGATTGACGCTGATGGTCAGCGGCGGGCGGCCGTGCCGCGATCGCGTTCCACCGGACGGCGGCGCGGCAAGCTTCGCGCAGCACCCACATGCCGATCGGGACGATGAGCCCGGTTTCCTCGGCGGTCGGGATGAACTCGTCCGGGTAGCGCAGCGTGGTCGGCGAGGTTCGCCACCGCACCAGCGCCTCGGCTCCGACGATCTCGTCGTCGACCATGGAGACCACCGGCTGGTAGTGCAGTTCGAAGGCCTTGTCGCGCACGGCGGCCCGCAGTTCGCTGCGCAGGTCCATGCGGCGCGTCGCGAAGTCCTGCATCCGTCCGTCGTACAGCTCGGTACCGCGCCTTGCCTCGGGCCTTGGCCGCGTACATCGCCATGTCGGCGTGCCGCACCAGCTCCTCGGCCGAGTCGTGCTCGGCGGAGCTCATCGCGATGCCGATGCTCGCGCTGGCCAGCACCTCGTGCCCCTCCACGCGGAACGGGTTGCTCAGCACAGCGTGAATCCGGTCGGCGATCGCCACCGCCTCGTCCTGGTTGCCGCACCCCACGCACCAGAATGGTGAACTCGTCGCCGCCCATCCGCGCCAGCAGGCCTCGGGGTCCGCGCCGGTCGCCGGGCCGGCGAGGTCGTCCTGCCGGATCGATGCCTTGAGCCGGGCACCGACCTGGGTGATCAGGGCATCACCCGGCCGCGTGGCCCAGGCTGTCGTTGACGAGCTTGAAGCCGTCCAGGTCGATGAAGAGCGACGCAGAATCCTGCACTGTGGTCCAGTGAGAACTCGCGGAATGCCTCGTCGACCTCCCGCAGGAAATGCGGGCGGTTGGGCAGCTCGGTCAGTGAGTCGTGCAGGGCGTCATGCAGCCGGTCCTTGGCGCGGTCGCGCTCGATCACCCGGCCGAGTTGCGCCCCGGCCTGGCGATCATGTTCAGCAGGGCCGCTCTTCGGGCGTTGGGTGGGCGCAAAGAACTCCAGCGCGGCCACCACCTCGGATCCGATCAGCAGCGGCACGCTGAACGCGGCACGCAGACCCGGTCGCAGCGCGACCTTCCTTGCGGGGAAAGTTGTCGACGTCAGCGAGGTCTTCCAGCCAGACGGGTGTCCCCCGCGGCCCAGACCCGGCCCGGCAGTCCCTCGCCTTGACCGAAAACGCACTCCGCCGTGGCGGTTCGGAACTCGGATAGGTCGAGCGCGGGGGCGCAGAACCAGATGTTCGACGGCCACATCCGCGTGTGGCTCCCTCGCCGGCGACGATGTAGGCGTGTGCCGCCGACCATCCGGTGAAACGGCACATGTACTCCAGCGCGGACGCCAGCACCTCCTTGGCCGAACCGCCCAGGTTCGCCATGATCGTGATCTGCGAGAGGAATTCGAGCTCGCGCTGCTGCTCGTAAAGCTCGCGCAGCCCCTCCTCGGCGATCTCCTCGGCTTTCCTGCGGATCCGCGTCTCGCGCTCCGTCGGCGGGCAGCCGCGTGTTTTCCTCGGACAGCGCCGCGATCAATTCCTGGGGGTCAGAAGTCCGCCCCTCGTCGGCCGCCATCCGTCGCGCCGCGACGGCTATCAGACATCGGCTGTCGCCCTCGTGCATGCATTCCAGATGATCGCACGGTCAGCGTTTCGCCGTAATGGTCGCCGGCGCCCAGGATGAAGCCGTGGGCCAGGCCGCACAGCCTGCGCGGTGAGCGATAGCCGATGAGCAGCGACCCGTCCTCGGGCAAGGTGAAGTCGAAATGCGGGCAGTAGGCTCCCGCGTAGAGCTTGCGGACTTCCGGGTGGATGACGCTGTTGAGACTGCGCAGGAACGGGATCGTCTGCTGATGGGCGGTGAAGTAGTCCGGCCAGCGCTTCACCATGTTGGGGATCGCCTGCTGCCCGAACCAGCGCAGCACCTCGTCGTCGGACATCGACAGCGCGGTTCCGGCCGCGGAGACCAACCGCTGCATTTCCGCGTCGTCGTAGCTGCCCAGCGAGGTGTAGACGCCGTCCAGATCCGGCCGCATCCAGGAGGTCGTCCCAGGCTCGGTCCCCGTGGGCGGTGACCACCACCTCTTCGAGCAGGTTGAAGATGACGCCCTTCACGACACCTCCGTACTCGAGGGCTGGCTTGCTTCGAACCCACCGAGTCCCAATGTTACGCCATCATAGCGTTCGGGTGTTTGCCCGCTAAACGTTTCCGCCTTCGGCAATACTTGTAGCAGCGCAAATTCCGACCAACGTCTGGCTTGGACGAGAGTGCTGGTCGTCAGCCGGTGTTGCCGATCAGCTCCACGCCGTTACCGTTCCACCGGAACTTGACCACGCTCTGCATGCCCAGCCCGTTGACGTAGGCCAGGGCGACGGTGTCACCGGTGCTCTGCGATGGGTCGATTCCGTTGAACCCGTAGGTGTCCGGCACCCCGGTGGGGATGTACTTGCCCAGGTGGAACAACACCGCACGGGTGTTCGGGTTCGCGCTGTTGGTGTTGGCCTTGATGATCACGGCCGACAGTTGCGCGCACTCGTTGTAGTTTCCGGCCACCGGCACCGGATACCACCCCTGACCGCTGCGGGGATCGCGCGGCAACTCGGAAACCGCCTGGGCGACGGCGGGGGCGTTCAGGTTGACCGCGCAGGGATCCGGTGGCGGGGGCGGTACCGACGACGACGGCGGTGGCGGCGGCGCCGGGCTCGCCGGTGCCGCCGAGGTGGTGGTGGTCGTGGTGGTCGTGGGCTGGGGTGTCTTGGCCACCGTCGAGTCGCCGGACCCGCAGCCGGCCAGCCCCACCGCCAGCGCCGCACCCGCCGCGACGAGCGTCAGCCGATGCCACACACCGGCTGACGGTACCGGCCCGTGCCGTCGATATGGGGTTACGGCACGCTCGGGCCTTAGACTGCAGGTCCAATGACACCCCCGGAAGACGCCGGACCCGACGCCGCCGTCAGCTCCCCCCAGACTTTTGCCGACCTGCGGATTCACCCCGATGTGCTGCAGGCCGTGTCCGACGTCGGCTACGAGACACCTTCGGCCATCCAGGCGGCCACCATCCCGGCGCTGCTGGCCGGCTCCGACGTCGTCGGACTGGCGCAGACCGGCACCGGCAAGACCGCCGCGTTCGCCATCCCGATCCTGTCGCGCATCGACGTCAACAGCAAGGTCACCCAGGCGCTGGTGCTGGCGCCCACCCGCGAGCTGGCGCTGCAGGTGGCCGAGGCGTTCAGCCGGTACGCGGCGCGGCTGCCACAGATCAAGGTGCTGCCGATCTACGGCGGGCAGTCCTACACGGTGCAGCTGGCCGGCCTCAAGCGCGGCGCACAGGTCGTGGTCGGCACCCCGGGCCGGGTCATCGACCATCTCGAGCGCGGCACGCTGGACCTCTCGCACCTGGACTATCTGGTGCTCGACGAGGCCGACGAGATGCTGCAGATGGGCTTCGCCGAGGACGTCGAGCGCATCCTGCGCGACACCCCCGAGTACAAGCAGGTGGCGCTGTTCTCGGCCACCATGCCGCCGGCCATCCGCAAGATCACCACGAAGTACCTGCACGATGCCGTTGAGGTGAAGGTCAAGTCGAAGACCGCCACCGCCGAGAACATCACCCAGCGCTTCATTCAGGTCGCCGGTCCGCGGAAGATGGACGCGCTGACGCGGGTCCTCGAGGTTGAGGACTTCGAGGCGATGATCGTGTTCGTGCGCACCAAGCAGGCCACCGAGGAGGTGGCCGAAAAGCTGCGCGCCCGAGGGTTTTCCGCCTCGGCCATCAACGGCGATATTCCGCAGGCCTTGCGCGAGCGCACCATCGCCGCACTCAAGGACGGCTCGATCGACATCCTGGTGGCCACCGACGTCGCCGCCAGAGGCCTTGACGTGGAACGGATTTCGCACGTCCTGAACTACGACATCCCGCACGACCCGGAGTCCTACGTGCACCGCATCGGGCGCACCGGGCGGGCCGGGCGGTCCGGGACCGCGCTGCTGTTCGTCTCTCCCCGTGAGCGCCACCTGCTGAAGTCGATCGAGAAGGTCACCCGGCAGCCGGTCACCGAGGTGCAGCTGCCCAGCGTCGAGGACGTCAACGCCCAGCGGGTGGCCAAGTTCCAGGACTCGATCACCGAGGCGCTCAACGCTCCCGGCTTCGACATGTTCCGCCGCCTGATCGAGGACTACGAGCGCGACAACGACGTGCCGATGGCCGACATCGCCGCGGCGCTGGCGCTGCAGTCCCGCGACGGGGCGGAGTTCCTGATGACCGAGCCGCCGCCGGAGAAGCGGCGAGAGCGGCCCGAGCGCGACGAACGGGAACGCGCCCCGCGCAAGACCCGCGACGACCTGGCGACCTATCGCATCTCGGTCGGCAAGAGGCACAAGGTGGGTCCCGGCTCGATCGTCGGCGCGATCGCCAACGAAGGCGGCCTGCACCGCAGCGATTTCGGCCACATCGCGATCAAGAACGACTTCTCACTGGTCGAGTTGCCCGCCAAACTGGCGCCGTCCACGCTGAAAGCCCTTGAGAACACCCGGATCTCCGGTGTGCTGATCAACCTCAAGCCGGACCGCGGCATGCCGTCCTACGACTCGCGTCCCTCCGGCGGGAAGCCCCGGCACAAGGGCCGATGACCGCGTCCCGCGAGGTCGACCAGGGCGGCCTGGAGGCCGTCTCAGGCGTCGACCGGGTGGCGTCGCTGACCGGCGTGCGTGCGGTCGCGGCCCTGCTGGTGGTGGGCACCCACGCCGCCTACACCACCGGCAAGTACACCCACGGCTTCGTGGGCCTGGTGTACTCGCGCATGGAGATCGGTGTGCCGATCTTCTTCGCGCTGTCCGGCTACCTGTTGTTCGGTCCGTGGGTTCGGGCCGCCGCGGCGGGCGGCGAGTCGCCGCCGGTGGGGCGCTACGCCTGGCACCGGGTGCGTCGCATCATGCCGGCCTATGTGGTCACCGTCGTGGTGGCTTTCCTGATCTACCACTTCCGCAACGCCGGGCCCAATCCCGGCCACAGCTGGATCGGCCTGTTCCGCAACCTGACGCTGACCCAGATCTACACCGACAACTACATGTTCTCCTATCTGCACCAAGGACTTACGCAGATGTGGAGCCTGGCGGTCGAGGTCGCGTTCTACGTCGCACTGCCCGTCCTGGCCTACCTGCTGCTGGTCGTGTTGTGCCGCCGGCAGTGGCGGCCGCAACCTGCTGCTGGCCGGACTGGCGGGGCTGGCATTGGTCAGCCCGGCGTGGATGATCCTGGTGCACACCACCCACTTCCTGCCCGACGGCGCGCGGCTGTGGCTGCCGGGCTATCTGGCCTGGTTCATCGGCGGCATGCTGCTGACGGTGTTGCAGGCCATGGGTGTTCGGATGTACGGCTTCGTCGCCCTGCCGCTGGCCGTCATCAGCTACCTCATCGCCTCGACGCCGATCGCCGGTGAGCCGACGACCTCACCGACCGGGCTGTGGCAGGCCCTGGTCAAGACCGGCTTCTACGCCGTGATCGCGACGCTGCTCATCGCGCCGCTGGCGCTGGGGAACCGCGGGTGGTACGCGGGGCTGCTGGCGACCCGGCCGATGGTGTGGCTCGGCGAGATCTCCTACGAGATCTTCCTGGTGCATCTGGTCATCATGGAGATCGCCATGGTGAACGTGCTGCACTGGCCGGTCTACACCGGCTCGGCGCCCGCGCTGTTCGTCGTCACGCTGGTGATGACCATCCCGGTCGCCTGGGTGCTGCACCGGTTCACCCGGGTCCGCACCTGAGGTAGCTGCCGACTCTGGGCCGTCGACGCCTCAGATCTGTTGCTGGCTGGGGCAGACCAGCGGGACGACGAACTCCTCGAGCATCGCGCGCTCGTCGGCGGCGTCGTGGCCGGGGAAGATCAACAGCGACGTCAGCACCCGCACCAGCCAGCGGGCGCGTCGATCGACCACGTCTGGGTCGTCGGGCCGCAGCGACAGCAGGAACCCCGCGGTGAGCGCTTGGATGACCTCCGACTGCTCGGCCATCTCCGCCCCGATGGGCGAGTCGGCGGTGGTGAACCACGATGACAGGGCAGGACTTTCACGCACCAGCCGCATCGAGGTGGTCAGCCCGGCGAGCAAGCGTTCGCGGGGGTCGGAGATCTCACCGATGAGTTCGGTCATCTGCTGGTGCAGCCGGTAGGCCTCGCGGTGTACGTACGCGGTGTACAACGCCTCGCGGTTCTCGAAGTAGCGGTACAGCGTCGCCCTGGAACACCCTGCGGCGTGGGCGATCTCGTTCATGCCGACGGACCCGACGTCGTTGTGCGCGAACAACTCGCCCGCGGCGTCGAGAATGCGATCGGCGGCCACCTCCGCGCGTCGCGATCCCAGCCAGTCCCGGCCCGCCATCTAGCCGCCCACCCGGAACGGAACCGATAGCGGCCGCCGCACGTAACCACCGCCTGCCCAGACGATCTGGTCCTCGTCGATCTCGAACTCCGGGCAGCGGTCGAGCAGTTCGGTCAGCGCCACCCGCGCCTGCATGCGGGCAGCCGCCGCGCCGAGGCAGTGGTGCGCGCCGTGGCTGAAGGTCAGGATGTTGCGCGGGCGACGGGTGACGTCCAGCTCGCCGGCGTCGGGGCCGTACTGGCGCTCGTCGCGGTTGGCCGAGCCGTACAGCAGCAGCGCCTTGCGCCCGGCCGGGATTGTCGTGCCGTGCAACTCGACGTCGCGGGTCAGCGTGCGCGCCAGACCCTGCACCGGTGAGGTGAGCCGCAGCAGTTCGTCGACGGCATCGGGCAGCAGATCCGGCTGCTCGATCAACAGGCGGCGTTGGTCGGGACGCTGGTGCAGCAGCTGGACCGAACCACCGAGCATGCCGGTGGTGGTGTCGTTTCCGCCGGTGACCATGGTGAAGGTGAAGGCGAGCACCGACAGGGTGCCCGCGATGTCGCCGTCGGCGCCGACCCCGGCCGCCACCAGATGCGAGACGGTGTCGTCGCCGGGCTCGCGCCTGCGCCGCTCGATCAGTTCGGTGAAGTAGCCCATCATCGACCCGACCGCCTCGCCGACCGAGGCCAGGGCACCGCCGATACCCTCGCTCGAGGTGTTGGCCGCCACGATGGCGTCGGTCCAGCCGTCGAACTGGTCGCGGTCGGAATCCGGCACGCCGAGGTAGTGCGCGACGACCATCGACGGCAGCGGTTTGAACAGCTCGGTGACGATGTCGCCGCCGCCGTTGGCGCGCAACCGCTCGATGCGTTCGATGACGAACTCGCGCACCTTGGGTTCGACGGCCTCGACCTGGCGTGGGGTGAACCCGCGGGAGACCAGTTTGCGGAACTCGGTGTGCGCCGGCGGATCCTGCATCACCATCGGCGGATTGTCTTGCAGCCCAATCAGTTCAAGCTCGCCATAGGTGACGGTCAGACCCTGGGCGGAGGAGAAGGTCTCGTGGTCGCGGGCGGCGGTCCACACGTCGGCGTGGCGGGACAGCACCCAGTAGTCGTGCCCGGGGTGATCGGGCACCACATGGTGGACCGGGTCGTGGTCGCGCAGCGCCCGGTACATCGGCCAACGGTTACCCCAGGTCTCGGCGGTTGCCAGCTCGAAGCGGGCCTCCGCGTCGTGAGACACAACAGCGGTCATGTCTTATGGATACGACATCACGCACAGTGTGTCAAGGTACGATCCGCCGGTGGACGCGGTCGCCTTCTGGATCTCGCTGCCCCTGGTGTTCGTCGCCGGCATGGCGATCCAGCGGGGCAACACCTGCACGGTTGTCGCGTTCGACGACGTCATCCAGCACCGTTCCGCGGTTCGTCTCCTGGCCATCGTCTACACGTGGCTCTGGGTGGCAGGCGGGCTGGCCCTGCTCAAGCTGGCCACCGGCTTCACTCCGCACGCCAAACTGTTCCCGGTCACGGTCTGGTCGGTGGCCGGCGGTGCGCTCCTCGGCGTCGGGGCGGTGGTCAACGGTGGCTGCACCACCGGCGCCGTGGCGCGAGTCGGTTCGGGTGAGTACGCGTTCGCGTTGACGTTCGTCGGATTCTTCGTCGGCTGCGCGCTCACCCCTCGGGTGTTCGGGCCAGCGGCGGTCAACCACGTGGCGTCGATGCCGACGACCACGTCGCTGGCCCACCCGGTCGTCGCCCTGACCGGGTTCGGCGCGGTCGTGCTGATCAACGCGCGTCGCCTGGTGTTCGGCGGGCACGAAAGCCTCCGGGACTTCCTGCGCAACGCCTGGGACCCGCGCACCGCGACGATGATCCTGGGTGTTCTGTTCGCGGTACTCGTGCAGCTGGTCGGCCCGTGGTCCTACACCGACCTGCTCGGCGACACGGCCAGAGGTGTCGACGACGGACTCGTCGCTCGCCTCGCGCTGTTCGCCGCCCTGCTCGCCGGTGCGATCGTCGCCGGTCGCTCGTTGCGGGGCACCAGGCTCATCGGACCGCTGGCGCCGCGGGTGATCCGCTGCAGCATCGGCGGACTGATCATGGGCGCCGGATTCTCCATCGCGCCAGGCTCATTCGACGGACTGACGCTGTTCGGGCAACCGCTGCTGCTGCCGTTCGCGTGGGTGGTGATGGGGACGTCCTATGCGGCCATCCTGCTCGGAGTGCTCTATCTACGATCCACGCTGGGCGGCTGGATCAAGACCCGCCGCGGCTAGACGACCGCGCCCGGGTTGAGGATGTTGTCCGGATCCAGCGCGGCCTTGATCCGCCGGTTGAGCTCCATCGCCTCCGGGCCGAGTTGGCCTGCCAGCCAAGGCTTCTTGAGCCGTCCCACGCCGTGCTCGCCGGTGATCGTGCCGCCGAGGGAGACGGCGAGATCCATGATCTCGCCGAACGCCGCGTGCGCCCGCTCGGTCATCGCCGCGTCGCTGGGGTCGTAGACGATCAGCGGATGGGTGTTGCCGTCACCGGCGTGCGCGATCACCGAGATGGTCAGGTCCCGGTCGGCCGCGATCTTCGCGACGCCACCGACCAGATCGGCCAGCGCGGGCAGCGGCACCCCGACGTCCTCGAGCAGCAGCGGGCCCTTGGCCTCCACGGCCGGGATGGCGAAGCGGCGGGCGGCGACGAACGCCTCGCCCTCCGCGGGATCCGACGTCGAAAAGCATTCTGTGGCACCGGCTTCGGTGAACACCCTGGCCATGTACTCGGCGTCCTCGGCACCGGCCGCGCCGCGGTCGTCGGAGGCGGCCACCATCATCGCCGCCGCCGAGCGGTCCAGTCCCATCGCGCAGCTTGTCCTCGACGGCGTTGATGGCGACGGAGTCCATGAACTCCAGCATCGACGGCCGGATCTTGCCGGTGATCGTCACCACCGCGCTCGGCCGCAGCCTCCACCGAGTCGAAGGTCGCCACCACCGTGCACGCCGAATGGCTGCGGCGGCAGCAGCCGCAACGTCACCTCGGTGACCACCCCGAGGGTGCCCTCGCTGCCGACGAACAGCTTGGTCAGCGACAGCCCGGCGACGTCCTTGAGCCTCGGCCCGCCGAGCCGCACGGCCGTGCCGTCGGCCAGCACCACCTGCAGGCCCGAGCACGTAATCGGTTGTCACGCCGTACTTCACGCAGCACAGCCCGCCGGCGTTGGTGGCGATGTTGCCGCCGATGCTGCAGATCTCGTACGACGACGGGTCCGGCGGATACCACAGCCCGTGCTCGGCCACGACCTTCTTCACCTCGGCGTTGAGCAGGCCCGGCTGTGCCACCGCGGTGCGGGTCACCGGATCGACGGTGATGTCGCGCATCTTCTCCGTCGACAGCACGATCCCGCCGTCCAGAGCCGTGGCGCCGCCGGACAGTCCGGTGCCCGCGCCGCGCGGGACGACGGCGATGCGATGCTTGGTGGCCCAGCGCAGCACGGTCTGGACTTCCTCGGTGCGGGTGGGCCGGACCACGGCCAGCGGCGTGCCTGCCGACGGGTCGGCGGCCCGGTCCTGCCGGTAGGACGCCAGGATGTCGGGATCGGTGACCACGACACCGTCGGGCAGTTCGGCGGCCAGCTCGGCCAGGGCGCTCACGGCCATCAGCCATCCTAGGTGCGGGCCGGTGCACGTCAGAGACCGCTTCGAACACCTTGTAGTGGACCTCCGAGAGCGACATCTGGTTGAGCGCGACGGTGTGCACGGCGTTGATCCACCGGTAGCGCTCGTCGTCGGTTCGAACAGCGGGCTCGACCGGGCATAGACCTCGTCGTGGCGGATCAGTTCGCCGGTGGAGTAGCGCGCCGTGACCTCCGGGCCCATCAGCACGCGGCCGGTGACGGTGAGGTGGATGTGGGCGCCGTCGTCGGTGCGCAGCGTTGCCCGCACGTCGAGCGGGCCACACCGTCGGTGCCCAGGACCACCCAGTCCCCGCCGCCGGCCAGGATGTCCCCGGCGATGCGCGCGCCGTCAGGCGCGGCCACGGTTGATGACGAACGTCATCCGCGCTCCCGACCGGGGTCCGCGAAGATCTGCGCCGCGTCGAACTCGACGCGCATGTCGAGCAGGTGGGCGAAGCGGGGCTCGGCGTCGATGTCAACCAGCGTCATGCTGTGAGCGTAGGCGCGGCCGGTTCGTCGTCGAGTTCGCGCAGGGCCGGCAGCCACGGGCACAGCAGGCCGATGAACAGGATCGGCACGGCGAGCACCAGGAACGTGACCTTGAGCCCGAACGCGTCGACCAGCGGCCCGGCGAGCATGAAGCCGATCGGGCCGGCCGCATACGCCATCGACGTCATCACCCCGACCACCCGGCCGCGCAGCTGCTCGGGTGTGCGGGTCTGCATCACCGAGTTGTAGATCGGCCCGATCGGCCCGTACACCAGGCCGGTCAGCGCGGCGAACGACAGGATCACCGGCAGCGGCGGCAGGAACGCGATCACCAGCACGGCCACCCCGAACGTCAGCACGGCGGTCAGCACGGTGGTGCGCTTGCTGGACATCCGGGACAGCACGGTCCAGCTCAGCGCGCCGACCAGGCCGCCGATCGACAGCGCCATCAGGACCCAGCCCAGGTGCGCGGGCTCGTTGCGGTCGGTGAAGTACTTGGGGAACAGCACGCTCTCCATCGGCAGGTACATCCCGGTGACGGCGAGGTCGATCAGCCCGAGCGTGCGCAGGACTCGGTTGTGCCAGACGAACTTCAGGCCCTCGATCACCCCGGACACCACGCCGTCGGGACGCTGGTCGCGGGCCGGCCGGCCGGCGCCCTCGAGCCGCAGCACCGCCATCGCCAGGATCGACAAGACGAACGCGCCCGCGGTGACCCACATCGTGTTGACCCCGCCGAGCGTCGCGATCAGCAGGCCGCCGATGCCCGGCCCGGTGATGTAGGCCAGGTTGAACACCGCCTCGTAGACGCTGTTGGTCTGGTCCAGCGTCCACCCGGCGCGCCCCGCCGCCTCCGGCAGCATCGACTGGCGGGCCGTCATCCCGGCCGGATCGAACAGCGAGCCCAGCGCGGCCAGCCCGGCGAGCACCACCGTGGTCAGCGATCCGATGCCCAGCGTGATGGCCAGCACCGGGATGGCGGCCACCGAGACCGCCGAGAGGGCGTCGGCCAGCATCGCCACCCGGCGGCGGCCGACGAAGTCCACCGCCGTGCCCGCGATGAGGGTGGCGACCAGCAGCGGCAGCGTCGCCGCGCCGGCGACGATCGAGGCGTCCACCGCGCTGCCGGTGCGCTGCAGCACCAGCCACGGGAAGGCGACCATCGAGATCCCGTTGCCGACCGCGGCCAGGAAGGCCGAGGACAGGATCAGCAGCGCCGGCACGCGCTTGGTGCTCACCGGCGAAGCTTAAGCGTGCACAGTGGACGGGTGACCGCGCACGCTCATCCCCGCACCGGGGTGCCGTTCGAGTCCCCGGTTCCCGCCGGCGCGGGCTGGCCCGGCGACCCCGCGACACCCGGCACGGCGGTGGCCGCCGACGCCGCGCCGGGTGGCGGCACTGGCCGCGACCGTCGGCGATGTGCGCGAGCTCGACGCCCTGGTCAGTGTGTGCCGGGCCTGCCCGCGGCTGGTGGCGTGGCGCGAAGAGGTGGCCGTGGTCAAGCGGCGCTCGTTCGCCGACGAGCCGTACTGGGGCCGGCCGATCACCGGATGGGGATCGGCGCGGCCGCGCATCCTGGTGCTCGGGTTGGCGCCGGCCGCGCACGGCGGCAACCGGACGGGCCGGGTGTTCACCGGTGACCGCTCGGGCGATCAGCTGTTCGCCGCGCTGCACCGGGCCGGGCTGGTGAACTCACCGATCAGTGTCGACGCAGCAGACGGGTTGAGCACCAAGGAGATTCGGGTAGCGGCCGCGGTGCGGTGCGCGCCGCCGGGCAACGCGCCGACGCCGCAGGAGCGCGCGACGTGCGAGCCCTGGCTGGACGCCGAGTGGCGGCTGATCTCGCCGCATGTGCGGGTGATCGTCGCCCTCGGCGGGTTCGCCTGGCAGGCCGCGCTGCGGCTGCTCGGCCGACGAGCTGCCCGGGCCGGCCAAGCCGAAGTTCGGCCACGGCGTGGTCGCCGAGCTCCCGTCGGGCCTGCAGCTGCTGGGCTGCTATCACCCCAGTCAGCAGAACATGTTCACCGGGCGGCTCACGCCGGCGATGCTCGACGACGTGTTCGGCGAGGCCCGCAGACGGGCGGGTATTCGGTGAGCGGGGAAGCATCCCGCGAAAGGAGGTGTTGAGGCCGTTATGCGCCTTTCCGTACTCGACCTGGTCCCGGTCCGCACCGACCAGAGCACCGGCGACGCGCTGGCGGCCACGGTGCGGCTGGCGCAGACCGCCGACCGGCTGGGCTTCACCCGCTACTGGCTGGCCGAGCACCACAACATGCCGGCGGTCGCGGCCACCAGCCCGCCGGTGCTGATCGCCTACCTGGCCGCGCAGACCACGCAGCTGCGGCTGGGCTCCGGCGGGGTGATGCTGCCCAACCACGCGCCGCTGGCCGTCGCCGAACAGTTCGCCCTGCTGGAGGCGGCCGCGCCCGGCCGCATCGACCTGGGCCTGGGCCGGGCGCCCGGCAGCGATCCGGTGACCTCGATCCTGCTGCGCGGCACCCGCGACGATTCCGATGTGGAGAACTTCCCGCAGTACCTCGACGAGGTGGCGGCGCTGATGAGCGCACGCGGGGTCCGCGTCCCCATCCGCAACCAGGACTACATCCTCAAGGCCACGCCAGCGGCGGTCAGCGAGCCGCGGATCTGGCTGCTCGGCTCCTCGATGTACTCCGCGCATCTGGCGGCGGCCAAGGGCCTGCCGTACGTGTTCGCCCACCACTTCTCCGGGCAGGGCACCGCCGAGGCGCTCGAGGTGTACCGCTCGGAGTTCCGGCCGTCGGCGGTGGCGGCCGAGCCGGTGACGTTCATGACGGTCAACGCGGTGGTCGCCCCGAGTCGCGCGGAGGCCGAGGCCTTGCTGCTGCCGAATCTGCAGATGATGGCCCGGCTGCGCACCGGGCAGCCGCTGGGTGCGCTGGACCTGGTCGAGGACGCCGCGACGCTCACCTTGCCGCCGCAGGCCGAGGCCATCGTCGCGGCCGGGCGTCAGCGCGCGGTCGTCGGCTCACCGGCCGAGGCGGCCGATCAGGTGCGCGCCATCGCCGCGGAGTTCGACGTCGACGAGGTGATGGTCAACCCGGTGGCCTCCGCGCACCGCGGCACCGACCCGGCGACCGCGCCGGCGCGCGAGGCCACGCTCGAGTTGCTGGCCAAGGAACTGTTCTAGCGCCTCTAGCGCAGGCGCGGCGCGACCAGCGGGGTCAGCCGGATGACCGGGATCGGCCGGCTGGTGAGTTTCTGATACGCGCTGTAGCGCCCGCCGTTGCCGTCGTCGCACAGCTTCCACAGCCGGGCGTAGTCCGGGTCGTCGGGCAGCACCACGTGCGCCTGTTTGGGGAAGCGCTTGGGCCCGACGTTGATCTCGACCCTCGGGTGCGCCCGCAGGTTGTGATACCAAGCCGGGTTGCGGGGCCCGCCGCCGTTGGACGCGACGACCAGATAGTCGTTGCCGTCGCGGTAGTAGGCCAGCGAATTCGTCCGGGGCTGACCGGTTTTCGCGCCCACGGTGTGCAGCAGCAGCATCGGCGGGGCGAGCGGCACGTGGTGGCCGATCCAGCCGTTGCTGCGCTGATACAGCGTGTCGTGCACCTTGAGGAAGGCCATCATGGCCTTGTCGATCGGCGATGTCATGTCACCAGCCTTATCCGGTCGCGTCCAGTTGTGCCAGTGCGTCGCGCAGAATCCGGCCGGTGGCCTCCCGGTCCGGGTCGCGGCGCAGCAGCATTCCCTTGGCGAACGACAGCTTGTCGCCGTCGCGCCGCGGAATCACGTGCAGGTGGATGTGGAAGACCGTCTGCATCGCCGACTTGCCGTCGTTGATCGCGATGTTGTTGCCGGTCGCCCCGAGTCCCGAGACCCGTGTCGCCTGCGCGATCCGCTGACCGACGGCCAGCATCCCGGCCAGCGTTTCGGCCGGGGTGTCGGTCAGGTCCACGCTGTGCCGCTTGGGCACGACCAGCGTGTGGCCCCGGGTGAAGGGCCGGATGTCGAGGATGCCCAGATAGTCGTCGTCCTCGTAGACCCGGATGGCCGGCGCGGTGCCGGCGACGACCTCGCAGAACACACATGCCATCCCGCCACCGTAGCGGGTGCCGGATGTCACCGCCAGTCGCGGAACGCCTCCAGCAGGCGGTCCCGGAACTCCGGGTCCAGGTCCTCGCCGCCGATCCGGCCGACGGTCGCCACCGTCGTCCGCAGCTGAGCCAGGTGGCCGCGGCAGCCCCGGCACATCAGCAGGTGCCAGCGCACCCGAACCTCGGTCGCGGTGTCCAGCGCGCCCGAGTAGTAGTCGCTGAGCAGCTCCACCAGGCGGGAGCACGTCATCGTCTGCCGCTTCTCATCCTGAAAGGGGCAGTGTCGATCGACGCCGCGATCCGTTACACCGTTACGCTCCGGGGAGTGGACACCACCGACATCGCTTTCGCCGGCGCGGCCGAGCAGGCCCGCATGCTCGTCGCCGGCTCCATCACGGCACCCGCACTGCTGGAGCTCTACCTCGACCGGATCGCGCGCGTCGACCGGGAGGTGCGCTCCTACCGGGTGGTGCTGGCCGAAAGCGCCCGCGCCGAGGCCAAGGCGGCGCAGGAGCGCCTCGACGCCGGCGAGCGCCTGCCGCTGCTCGGTGTCCCGATCGCGATCAAGGACGACGTCGACGTCGCCGACGAGTTCACCTGCTACGGCAGCAGCGCCTGGGACTGCCGCCGACCGCCGACGCCGAGGTGGTGCGGCGCCTGCGGGAGGCCGGGGCGGTGATCCTCGGCAAGACCTCGGTGCCGGAGATGATGCTGTGGCCGTTCACCGAGACGATCGCTTTCGGCGCCACCCACAACCCGTGGGACCTCGACCTGCACCCCGGGCGGCAGCAGCGGCGGCAGCGCGGCGGCGGTCGCTGCCGGGCTCGCGCCGATGGCGCTGGGTTCCGACGGTGCCGGCTCGATCCGCATCCCGTCGACCTGGTGCGGGTTGTTCGGGATCAAGCCGCAGCGCGACCGGGTCCCGATGGCTCCGCACGACGACGCCTGGTGCGGGTTGAGTGTCAACGGGCCCGATCGCCCGCACGGTCGAGGACGCCGCGCTGTTCCTCGACGTCACCAACACCGGGCGCGCCCCCCGTGGCGGTTTCGTCGGCGGCGGCGGCCCGCAAGCCCAAGCGATTGCGAATCGCGTTGAGCGCCAAGATTCCCGCGACGATTGGTGGCGCCGGGTCGGCGGGGCCCAGCAGAAGGCGCTCGACGGCAGTGGAGGCGTTGCTGCGCGAGCTGGGCCACGAGGTGTTCTGGCGCGACCCCGACTACCCGGCGTGGGCGGTGTACGGCCATGTGCTGCCCCGGATGTGGCGCGGCGTCTACGACGACGTGCAGCACCTGCCGCACCCGGAGCGGCTGGAGCCGCGCACGCGGGCAATCGCGCGGTTGGGCAGCCTGATCTCCGATCGCGCAGATGGCCAAGATCCGCGCCGCCGAGGCGACGCTGACGGCGCGGGTGCTGCTCGATCTTCGACGACGTCGACGTGCTGATCACCCCGGGCACGGCGACCGGTCCGTCCCGCGTCGGGCAGTACCAGCACCGCGGCGGGGTGAGCACGCTGGCCCTGGTGGCGTCCCGGGTGCCGTTCAACGCGATCTTCAACGCGACGGGTCAGCCCGCCGCGGTGGTCCCGTGGGGACTCGACGGCGAGGGAGTCCCGGTGTCGGTGCAACTCGTCGGCCGGCCGTCCGACGAGGCGACGCTGCTGTCGCTCAGCCACCAGATCGAAACCGCGCGGCCGTGGGCCGGTCGCCGGCCGCCGGTGTCATGACCCGGCGATGACCCGCCACGCGGCGAGCTTGTCGGCGATAGCCCATGGTCTGCGCCGGACTGGTCGAGGGCAGCCGCACGTAGCTGACCGGTGCATCCACCCGCACCAGCCGGGCGAAGTTGCGTTCGGCGGCCGCACCGTTGAAGAACACCCGCCCGATCGACGGGTGCTCGGCGAAGAACGCGCCGAAGTCGTTGGCCACCATGCTGTCCGGCTCGACCGCCGAGTCCAGGCTGCCGACTCGCCTGCAGTGCCGCAGCACGTCCCACACCGCGACGCCGTGTCGGCGCAGCGCGTCGGTACGGTGCGGATAGGGGTCGTCGGCCGCGAAGCCGAACAGGTCAGCTGCGATGCGCCAGAACGCATTTCGCGGGTTGCCGTAGTATTCGCCGGCGGCCAGCGACATGACGCTGGGCATGTTGCCGAGGATCAGGACGCGCGCACGGGTGTCCGCGATGGGCGGCAGCCCGTCGCAGCAGCGGGGATCGTGACATCGGATGCGACGGTATACGTTGGGTTGGTGACCGACGACGTCGACCTCGAAACGTCCGGGTTGCTCGACGGGTTGACCGGTGAGGTCAGGACCGAACGGGCCGAGCTCATCCCGTGGCTGCTCGAGCAGGGCATCACCGCCGACGAGATCCGCGCCTCCTTCGCCCCGATGCTGCTGCCGGCGCGGCGCGCCCTCGGCGACGACGGAACGTACGTGTCGGCGCGCCAGATCAGTGAGTGGACCGGACTGGACGTCGACGTGCTCACCCGGTTCCAGCGGGCCAGCGGGCTGCCGCATGTCGAGGATCCCGACGCCGCGGTGTTCATGCGGCCCGACGGCGACACCGCGGTGCACATCAAGCGGTTCATCGACCACGGCATCGACCCCGACATGATGCTGACCGTGGTTCGTGTTCTGGCCGAGGGTCTTTCGCACGCCGCCGAGGTCATGCGCACCACCGCGCTGGCGGCCGTGATGCATCCCGGCGCCACCGAGCTGCAGATCGCGCAGGGGTCGCAGGCGCTGGTGTCGGAGATGGCTCCGCTGCTCGGGCCGATGATCCAGGACATGCTGATGCTGCAACTGCGGCACGCTCTGGAGACCGAGGCGGTCAACGCCAACGAGCGGGCGGCCGGTGCGCCGCTGCCCGGTGCGCGAATGGTGGCGGTGGCCTTCGCCGACCTGGTGGGCTTCACCCGGCTGGGGGAGTCGGTGCCGCCCGAGGAACTCGAGCATCTGGCCAACCGGCTGGCCGACGCGGCCCGCGAGGTGACGGTGCCGCCGGTGCGGTTCGTCAAGACGATCGGCGATGCCGTGATGCTGGTGTCGACGGAGACTTCGGCACTGCTGGACGCGATGCTGTCCCTGGTCGAGGCCACCGATGCCGACGAGGAGCTGCCCCAGCTGCGGGTCGGGTTGGCCTACGGCCCGGCGGTCAGCCGTGCCGGGGACTGGTTCGGCAGTCCGGTCAACCTGGCCAGCCGCGTCACGTCGGCGGCCCGTCCCGGCTCGGTCCTGGTGGCGCAGGCGGCCTATGAGCAGATCGGCGGACGACGACCGTTCACCTGGTCGTTCGCCAGAGCCCGCCGCCTCAAGGGCATCAAGGACGACGTCAAGCTCTATCGGGCCCGTCGCGCCGAAAAGGCTTGACGCAGAAAGGTCACGGGCCCGCGAACGTGGATTACCCCCACGCTTTTCGCGGCGCGGCGTGGGGGTAATCCACGTTCGGCGTTACGTCAGCGCTTGCGCAGGACGGTCATTCCGCCGATCACCGCGGCGGCGATCAACAGCACGATCGCCCAGCCGGCGCCGGCCAGCCACCACACCAGGCCCGTCGCCACGATGACCGGTGAGGCCACGAACAACACCATCGCCGGGTGCTGCCGGACGACGTCGCGGGCGGCGCGTGCGCGCTGCGGGTCGAGCTCTTTTCCTGCCATGTCAGCCATTATCCGTCACTGCCGCAGGGACGTGCCGGTAACGATCAGGGACCAAGCCCCTAATCGCTGAACGCACGGCTAACGAGCATGACGTGATGATGCGTCTGTTCTGTATTGCCGCGGCCGTCACGGCAGCTTTGCTCGCTGTCAGTGCGCCGGCTGCCGCCGACCCGCAGTCCGACCTGACCGGCTTGCTGCCGGCGGGCTACCGGAGCGATTCCTGCGCGCCGGTAGCCGACCCGTCAGCGCTGGTAGCGCTGACCTGCGGCGAGAACTCCCTTCCCGGTGGTCCGACGTCGGCGACGTACTGGCTGTTCGCCGACCAGAAGGCCGGCGAGGGCGCGTTCACCGCGATCGCGAACAGCCCGGAATGGGCTCCGGTCACCTGTCCGGGCGCCTCGTCGAACGGCCCGATCCCGCTGCTGCGGGCGGACGGCACCAGAGCGGGCTCGATCGCCTGCCTGCGCGCCGGGCCGGGTTTCTACACATCGGATAAGGACGGCGCGGTCGCGTGGACAAAGGACGGCGACAGGTTCGTCGGCCTGGCCTACGTGGGATATCGCGGCCAGGTCTATCCGGCCGATTTGTCGACTGGGCCACGACCTCGGGGATCTGAGCGTTCGCCTGAAGCGAACTGGTGGCGAAAGCGATGTAACGGTGTAATCATGTAATTCATGAAGCATCAGCACATGCACCGTCGGCCCGGCCGCCCCGGCGGCTGGCAGCAGGCCGACCAGCCCGACGCCACCGATGCCGGTGAATGGTTCGCCGGCCGCTTGCCCGACACCTGGTTCACCGGCGATCCGACCGTGATCGTCGACCGCGAGGAGATCACCGTCATCGGCCGACTGCCCGAGGTCGCCGAAGGAGCCGAGAGCGAGGCCCGCGCCTCGGGCCGCGTGTCGCGGTTCCGCGAGGACACCCGTGGCGAACGGATGCGCATCGCCGAAGAGGCGCAGGCCAAGTACGGCCGCAAGGTGTCCTGGGGCGTAGAAATTGGAGCGGTCGGATCCGACGAACCCGAGCGAATCCTGTTCACCCACATCGCCGTTCCGGTGATGACGCGGCTCAAGCAGCCGGAGCGCCAGGTGCTCGACACCCTGGTCGACGCCGGCGTGGCGCGCTCGCGCTCGGACGCGCTGGCGTGGTCGGTTCGGCTGGTCGGCGAGCACGCCGAGGAGTGGCTGTCCAAGCTGCGCTCGGCCATGACCGAGGTCGACGAGCTTGCGCGCCGAGGGCCCCGGGACTGTAGACTGACTCGCGAGAGAACTCAGGCCTGCGTCATCGCGTAGTACGCGCCGCGCCGGGCGAGCAGCTCGGCATGGGTGCCCGTCTCGACGATCCGGCCGGCCTCCATCACCAGGATGGTATCGGCGTCGCGGATCGTCGACAGCCGGTGGGCGATGATGAAACTGGTTCGCTCCCTGCGCAATTCGGTCATGGCATGCTGCACCAGCAGTTCGGTGCGGGTGTCCACCGAGCTGGTCGCCTCGTCGAGGATCAGCAGCTGAGGGCGCGCCAGGAACGCGCGCGCGATGGTGATCAACTGTTTCTCCCCGGCGCTGATGTTGCCGCCGTCGTCGCTGACCCGGGTGTCGTAGCCGTCGGGCAGGGTCCGGACGAACCGGTCGACGTACGCCGCCCGCGCGGCCTCGATCATCTCGTCCTCGGTGGCGTCCGGCCTGCCGTAGGCGATGTTCTCGGCGATGGTCCCGCCGAACAACCAGGTGTCCTGCAGCACCATGCCGATCCGGGAGCGCAGCGAGTCCCGGCTGATCGTGGTGATGTCGACACCGTCGACCAGGATCTGCCCGGAGTCCACGTCGTAGAACCGCATCAGCAGGTTCACCAACGTCGTCTTCCCCGCGCCGGTGGGGCCGACGATCGCGACCGTGCTGCCGGGCTCGGCGACCAGTGACAGGTCCTCGATCACCGGGGTGTCCTCCCGGTAGCTGAACCAGACGTTGCGGAACTCGACCCGTCCGCGGGCCGCCTCGCCGTTGCGCGGCAATGTCCTTGTGGCGTCCGGGGTTTCCTCCGGCTCGTCGAGGAAGTCGAACACCCGCTCCGCGCTGGCCACCCCGGACTGCAGCGTGTTGTACATCCCGGCGACCTGGGTCAGCGGCTGGTTGAACTGCCGCACGTACTGGATGAAGGCCTGGATGCTGCCCAGCGTGATCTGGCCGGTGGCCACCTGGTAGCCGCCGACCACCGCGACCGCGACGTAACTGAGGTTGCCGATGAACATCGTCGCCGGCGAGACCAGACCGGAGAAGAACTGCGCCCCGAAACTGGCTTGATAGACGTCGTCGTTGCAGTCGCGGAACTTCTCCTGCGCCGCCGCCCGATGGCCGAACGTCTTGACCACGGTGAAGCCGCTGTAGGTCTCCTCGATGTGGGCGTTGAGCCGGCCGGTGTTGGTCCACTGGGCGATGAACATCTTCTGCGAGCGCCGCGCGATCGCCCGAGTCACCCACAGCGACAACGGAACCGTCACCACCGTGATCAGCGCCAGCAGCGGCGAGATCGTCAGCATCATCGCCAGCACGGCCACCACGGTGAGCACCGAGGTGAGCAGCTGGCTGATCGTCATCGACACCGACGACTGGATGTTGTCCACGTCGTTGGTGACCCGGCTCAGCAACTCGCCGCGCTGCCGGGAGTCGAAGTAGGACAACGGCAGCCGGTGCACCTTGTCCTCCACGTCGGCGCGCAGCGCCGTGACGGTGCGCTGGACGATCACGTTCAGCAGCCGCGCCTGAATCCAGATGAACAGCGCCGCAGCCAGATACAGGACCAGCGCCAGCAGCAGCGTGCGGCCGACCGCGGCGAAGTCCACCCCCCGACCGGGCACCACGTTCATCCCGGACAGCAGGTCGGCGAAGGTGTTGTCCCCGCGCGCCCGGGCGGCCTCGATCGCCTGCTCCTTGGTGATGCCCGCGGGAAGCTGACGGCCGATCACGCCGTTGAACAGCAAATCGGTGGCGTGCCCCAGGATTCGCGGGCCCACCACACCCAGCGCGATGCCGCCGATCGTCAGCACCAGCACCGCCGCGGCGAGCCAGCGCTGCGGGGTCAGGCGCGCGAGAAGTCGCAGCGCCGAACCCTTGAAGTCGCGCGACCTGGCCTGGCGCGGGTCCTGGTGTGCCATGCGCATGCCGCCGCGCATCCCCGGCCCGGTCACGACAGGCCCCCGACCCCGGCGCCCAGCGACTGCGAGTCGGCGAACTCGGCATAGGCGGGGCACTCGGCCATCAGCACGTCGTGGGTTCCCGCGCCGACCACCCGTCCGCCGTCGATGACGACGATGTGGTCGGCCTGCATCACCGTCGAAATCCGTTGCGACACAATGATGACGGTGGCGTCGGCCGACACTTCGCGCAGCGCGGCGCGGACCCGCGCGTCGGTGTGCACGTCCAGGGCGGAGAACGCGTCGTCGAACAGGTAGATCGCCGGGCGGCGGATCACCGCGCGGGCGATCGCCAGCCGCTGCCGCTGGCCGCCGGAGAAGTTGATGCCGCCCTGCGCCACCCGCATCCCCAAGCCGTCGGGATGGGCGCGCACGAAGTCGTCAGCCGCCGCGACGCGAAGCGCCGCCCACATCTCGTCCTCGGTCCGCGTCGGCCTTGCCGAAGCGCAGGTTCTCGGCGACCGTCCCCGAGAACAGGTAGCCGCGCTGGGGCACCAGACCCAGCGCCGACCACAGTTCCTCGGTGTCGTAGTCGCGCACGTCGATCCCGTCGACGCGGACGGCGCCGCCGGTGACGTCGTAGAGCCGGCAGATCAACGAGATCAGCGTCGACTTGCCCGATCCCGTGCAGCCCACGATCGCCGTCGTCGTACCCCGGCGCGCGGTCAGCGAGACCCCCTCCAGCACAGGGCGTTCGGCGCCGGGATAGCAGAACGTCGCGTCGTCCAGAGTCACCTCGCCGCGGATTCCGCCGGCGCGGATGCTGCGGTGAGGCCGGACTGGTGATCGCCGCCTCGGTACCGAGCACCTCGGTGATCCGCTCGGCGCACACCGAGGCGCGCGGCAGGATCAGCAGCAGCAGCGTGGCCATCAGCACGGCCATCAGGATCTGCATGAAGTACGACAGGAACGCGATCAGCGAGCCGACCTGCATGTGCCCCGCGTCGATGCGCTTGCCGCCGAACCAGATCAGCGCGACGCTGGAGATGTTGATGGTCAGTGTGGTCAGCGGCAGCATCAGCGCCTGCCACCGGCCGGCGGCCAGTGCGGTGTTGGACACCGCGGCGTTGGCCTGCGCGAAGCGTTCCCGCTCGAAGGGTTCGCGGGCGAACGCGCGGATCACCCGGATTCCCGAGAGTTGTTCGCGCATCACCCGGTTGATGCCGTCGATGAGTCGCTGCATGCTGCGGAAGATCGGCAGCATGTGCGACACCACCCAGTAGTTCGACAGTGCGAGCACCGGAACGCTGACCAGCAGCAGCCAGGACAGCCCGGCGTCCTGGTGGATGGCCATGAAGATGCCGCCGACGCACATGATCGGCGCGGTCACCAGGACGGTGGCCGTCATCTGGACGAGCACCTGGATCTGCTGGACGTCGTTGGTGGTCCGGGTCAGCAGCGAGGGCGCGCCGAACCGGGCGGTCTCGCGTTCGGAGAACGTGGTGACGTGATGGAACATCGCCGAGCGCAGGTCGCGGCCGAAGCCCATGCCGGTGCGTGAGCCGAAGTAGACGGCCCCGACCGCGCACACGCCCTGCAGGGCGGTGACCGCCAGCATCACCAGGCCCAGCTCGGTGATCAGCCCGGTGTCACCCTTGGCCACGCCGTCGTCGATGATCGAGGCGTTGACCGTCGGCAGATACAGCGACGCCAGCGTGCTGATGATCTGCAGCACCATCACGGCCGCGACCAGCCACCGGTACGGCCGGACATACTGTCTCAGCAGCGCCAGGAGCATCTCGTTACTGTCGCACACCGGCCGCGAAGAACTGCAGAACCGTGTCGGCGAGCAACCCCTCGAATCGCGGCAAAGTGGCAGGTCAAGCGGCACGTCGGTGGTTGGCTCCAGGGCTGCCCGCTACAGTGCATGCTGTGACAAGCAGCAGGTGCGCATGACAGCGGCGCGCAAATTGGCCGTGGCGGCCCTGGCCGCCGCGACTCTGGCGATGAGCGCATGCTCGAATTCGAGCAGCCCGTCGCCGCAATCGTCGCAACCGTCCGCCCCGCAGACGGCCAACGCCAAGCACGGCCCGATGTTCCCGGAGTGCGGCGGCATCACCGATCAGACGGTGACCGAGCAGACCCGGGTGACCGGCCTGGTGAAGACGGCGACCAACTCCGTCGGGTGTCAGTGGCTGGCCGGCGGTGGCATCCTCGGCCCGCACTTCTCCTTCACCTGGTATCGCGGCAGCCCGATCGGGCGCGAACGCAAGACCGAGGAACTGTCGCGCACCAGCGTCGAGGACATCAACATCGAGGGCCACGGCGGGTTCATCGCGGTCGGTACCGATCCCACGTCTGGGGGACAACCTGTGCGAGATCGCCATCCAGTTCAACGACGATTTCATCGAGTGGTCGGTCAGCTTCGCCGAGAAGCCCTTCCCGCCGGCGTGCGACGTGGCCAAGGAACTGACCCGGCAATCGATTGTGAACGCCAAATGAGCCGGGCCACGTGGCGCCGCCCGGTCGCCGGCGCGGTCGTCGTGCTCTCGGCGCTGGCGCTGACCACCGGCTGCGCCCGCACCGTCGACGGGACCGCGGCCAAGTCCGGCTCGGGTACGACGCCGCGCAACGACAACTCCGCGCAGCAGTACCCCAACCTGCTCAAGGAATGTGACGTCCTGACCACCGACATCCTGGCCAAGACCGTCGGCGCCGATCCGCTCGACATCCAGAGCACCTTCGTCGGCGCGGTCTGCCGCTGGCAGGCCGCCAACCCGGCGGGCCTGGTCGACATCACCCGGTTCTGGTACGAGCAGGGCAGCCTGGACAACGAGAAGAAGGTCGCCGACTTCCTGAAGTATCAGGTCGAGAACCGCTCGATCGCCGGCGTGCCGTCCATCGTGATGCGCACCAGCGACCCCAACGGGGGCTGCGGTGTGGCCAGCGACGCCGGTGGTGTGGTCGGGTGGTGGGTCAACCCGCAGGCGCCCGGCATCGACGCGTGCGGTCAGGCGATCAAGCTGATGGAGCTCACGCTCGCCACGAACTCCTAGTTCGCGAGGTGGCGTGCTACGCGCGGATAAGCCGCTTGCGCGAAGACCACTACCTGGATGAGCCGCTTGCGCGACGACCATCTACCTGGGCACGTGGAACGACACCAGCCCGGCGCCGCTGAGTTCCAGTGCTGACCAGCTGACCGGCACCCACAGCACGGCGATGCCCGAGGTGGGGAACTTCATCGAGATCTGCTCGGCGGCCTCCTGGTCGGAGGTCTCCGGTCCGGCCAGGCCCAGCGCCACCTGGCTGACGGTGGGCTCGTGGCCGACGACCAGCAGCGTGCTCACGTCGTCGATGACCTGGTTGATCTCGTCGAGCATGGTGCCCGGGGTGGCGCCGTAGAGCCGCTCGGAGTAGCTGACCGGCGCGGCGACCCCGGTGCGGTCCAGGGTCTGCCGGGTCCGGGTCGCCGACGAGCACAGCACGTGCTCGATCGGCGGCACGTTGTCGCGCAGCCACTCGCCGGCCAGCCCCGCCTCCCGCATACCGCGCGGGGCAAGGGGGCGCTCGTGGTCGCTGACCCCGTTCGGGTAGTCCGACTTGGCGTGGCGCATGACCACCAGGGTGCGTTGTCCAGGGTTCACCCCGTCAGGCTAGAACCTGCCTCGCACATGCCGGTCGAGGTCCCCGGACTTGTCGGCGCCCCGCCATACACTCGCCGCCATGCGATTCCTGCACACCGCCGACTGGCAGCTCGGCATGACCCGCCACTTCCTGGAGGGTGAGGCGCAGCCGCGCTACTCGGCTGCCCGGCGGGACGCGGTCGCCGGCCTCGGGGCGCTGGCCGAGAAGACCGGTGCGGAGTTCGTGGTCGTCGCCGGTGACGTCTTCGAGCACAACCAGCTGGCGCCGAAGGTCATCAGCCAGTCGCTGGAAGCCATGCGCGCCATCGGCGTTCCGGTGTACCTGCTGCCCGGCAATCACGATCCGCTCGACGCCTCGTCGGTCTACACCAGCGCGCTGTTCAAGGCCGAATGCCCGGACAACGTCGTGGTCCTCGACCGCGAGGGCATCTGGGACGTCCGGCCGGGTGTGCAACTCGTCGCGGCCCCGTGGCGCTCCAAGGCGCCGACCACCGATCTGGTCGGCGCGGTCCTGGCGGATCTGCCCGCGGACGGGACCACCCGCATCGTGGTCGCCCATGGCGGCGTCGACATCCTCGACCCGGATCCCACCAAGCCGTCGCTCATCCGGATGGCCGGCCTGTCCGAGGCGCTCGACCGCGGGGCCGTGCACTATGTGGCCCTGGGAGACAAGCACTCTCGCACGTGCGTGGGGGACAGCGGGCGGATCTGGTACTCCGGGTCGCCGGAGGTCACCAACTACGACCACGTGGAATCCGACCCCGGCCACGTGCTGGTGGTCGACATCGACGAGAACGACCCGGCGCACCCGGTCTCGGTCGAGGCGCACCATGTCGGCCGCTGGCGGTTCCTCACCCTGCACCGCCAGGTCGACAACAGCCGCGACATCGCCGATCTGGACCTCAACCTCGACCAGCTGCCGGACAAGGACAGAACGGTGGTCCAGCTCGGTCTGATCGGCACGCTGACCGTCACCGACCGCGCGGCGCTGGACGCCTGCATCGACAAGTACGCCCGCCTGTTCGCCGCATCTGGGCACCTGGGACCGGCATACCGACATCGCGGTGATGCCGGCCGACGGCGAGTTCGACGACCTCGGCATCGGCGGGTTCGCCGCCGCGGCCGTCGCCGAACTGGTCAGCACCGCCCGCTCCGAGCGGGCCGACGCCGCCGAGGACGCCCGGCGCGCTGGCGCTGTTGCTGCGGCTCGGCCGGGGGAGCGCGGCGTGAACCTGCACCGGCTGGACTCACCAACTTCGCGGTATCGCCGCACCGCGAGATCGAGTTTCCCGACCAGGGGTGGTGGTCGTGTGCGGCGCCAACGAGATCGGCAAGATCCTCGATGCTCGAGGCGCTCGATCTGCTGCTGATCCTAGGACCGCTCGACCAAGGGACGTCAAGGCAGGTCAAGCCCGCCACACGCCGACGTCGGCTCGCAGGTCCAGGCCGAGATCAGCACCGGGCCTTACCGTTTCGTGTATCGCAAGTGCTTCCACAAGAAGTCCAAGACCGAGCTCGACATCATCGAGCCGCAGCGTGAGCAGCTGTCCGGCGACGAGGCGCACGATCGGGTGCAGGCGATGCTCTCCGAGACCGCTCGACACCGAGCTGTGGCATGCCCAGCGGGTGCTGCAGTCCGGTTCGACCGACGCCGTGAACCTTTCCGGTTGCGACGCGCTGTCCCGCGCGCTGGACGTCGCCGCCGGGGAGACGGACGCCGGCGCCTCGGGTGACGAACCGCTGCTGTCGATCGCATCGACGCCGAATATCGCGCGGTACTTCACCGCCACCGGCCGGCCGACGGGGGAGTGGAAGTCCGCCGCCGAACAGGTGACGGCCGCCGAGGACGAGGTGGGCTCGCTGGCTGCTCGCGGTCGCCGAGGTCGACGAGCGGGTGCCCAGGCACGCGAGCTGACCGCGGCACTGCGGACGCTCGACGAGTCGCTCGCACCCGCGGCCGAGCGTGTGACTCGCGGCGCGCAAGGCGCACGACGCCGTCTCGAACTGGCGCGAGCAACTGCGCCAGGCGCACCAGGTGGCCGCGACCGCGGCCGCCGCGAGCACCAACTCGGCGCTGGCCGACGGCCAGCGCCGGCGGTTGTGGCCGACGACGAACGCCGCGCCGAGACCCTTGTCGAACTGCAGACCCACTCGCCGCGGCCGAACTGCAGGAAGCCGACGCGCAGCAGGCCGCCGAGGTCGCCGCTCAGCAGCCGAGCAGTCCGCCGCCGCGCTCGATGCCGCCCAGCAGCGCTTCGACAAGGCACGCGCGGCCGCGGAGGCTTGTGCCGCCGTGAGCAGGCCGACCGGCTGGCGGCCCGGGTCGCGAGCATCGATCGAGATCGCGAAGCGAACTCGCGCAGCTGGCTGGGCAGCTGGCCGCCATCACTCTGACCGACGAGGTGTTGGCCGGCATCGAACAACCAGCGCAGCGGTGCAGCGCATCGAAGCGCAGCTGCAGGCCGACGCCGCCACCATCGAGTTCACCGCGCCGGCCGATCTCGACATCACCGTCGACGGCCAGCCCGCACCCTGGCCGCCGGGCAGGGCTGGACCCAGCCGGCCTCGGCCGCGGTGATCGTGGAGCTTCCCGGAGTGCTGAGCGTACGCATCGACCCCGGCGCCAGCGCGGTGAAGCTGCAGGCGAATCTCGATGCTGCACAACGAGTTCTGGACCATGAGCTGGACGCAGCGGGGGTGCCCGATGTCGCGGCCGCGCGTGCGCTGGATGCGCAGCGCCGCGCGCTCGACCGAGCAGCCGCGACCAGCTGCCGCGCCAAGCTCGAGGGCCTCTGCGGCGGCGAGGACGGCGAGGTCGGTGCGCGCCCGGCTGGCCGAGCTTGCGCGCCGCCGCCGCACCGGACGGCGAGCAGGTCGATGCCGGGACGGCAGCCGCCGAGCTGACCGCGGCGACGATGCGCTCCGCACGGCCCGCCTCGAGGCCGAAGCCGGACAGAAGGCCGCCGCCGAGGCCACCGCAGCGCACAGCCAAGAAGTCCACTGAGGCAACAGTTCTGCGAGACCGCTCACGACCGCCGCCGCCGAGTCCACCGCGGTGCGCGAGCAGTTGGCGACCCTGCGCGCCGCCATCACCGACGAGACCGTCGCCGCGCAGGCCGCCGCGGACGCCGAGGAGCAGCGCAGGCCGACGAGGCCGTGGCCGCCCTAGCCGAGCGTTACGCCGCCGCCGACCCTGCCGCAGTCGAGGCCGAACTTTCCGCCGCGTCGTCGGCCGCCGAGACGATCACCGGGCAGCGCGATACCGCCGACATCGAGTTGCACACGCTGACAGCGGAGTTGGGTGTCATCGGCAGTGAGGGCAGGCAGGGTCAACTCGATGTCGCGCAGACCGAACTGGAGCGTGCGCGCGCCGAGCACACCCGCATCCAGGAGCGGGCGCACTGCCGCTCAGTTGTTGCGCGGCACGATGATCCGGCACCGCGACAACACCCGGCAGCGCTACGTCCAGCCGTTCCGCGCCGAGATCGAGCGGTTCGGCCGCACGGTCTTCGGCCCCACCTTCGAAGTCGACGTCGACAACGAGTTGACGATCCAGCACCCGCACGCTCGACGGCTGCACCGTGCCCTACGAGTCGCTGTCGGGCGGGGCCAAGGAACAGCTGGGCATCCTGGCCCGGCTGGCCGGGGCCGCGCTGGTGGCCAAGGAGGACACCGTGCCGGTCGTCATCGACGACGCACTGGGCTTCACCGACCCCGAGCGGCTGACGAAGATGGGGGCGGTGTTCGACAGCGTCGGCAGCCACGGGCAGGTCATCGTGCTGACGTGCACCCCGACGCGCTATCTCGGCGTCGAGAACGCCCACGTCATCGAACTGAGCGCCTAAGCGTATCAGTCGGCGAGCGCGAGCACCTCGTCGAAGCCCGCCACCAGGCAGTCGCTGAACTCCTCGAAGTCGGGGATCGCGCCGGTGTCGACGTCGATGCCGAGCGAACAGGTGTCGACGTAGGTCAACAGGGTCACGTTGACCGCCGAGCCGATGGTCGGGCCGAACGCGTACTGCATGCGCACCTTCGCACCGCCGAGGTACACCTCGACCGGCACACCGGGCACGTCACTGCACAGGAAGTCGACGTGGCGCAGCACCGACCCGATGTACCAGCGCGGCATCAGGTTCAGCGCACCGGCGATCAGCTGGGTGTAGGGCAACGACTTCTCGTTGCGCACCTTCGCCGTGCGCTCGCGGATCTCGCTGATCCGCTCGCGCCGGGATCGGCCACCCCGGCCGGGATGTCGAAGCGCAACAACCCGATTCGGTTGCCGCCCATGCCGTCGTCATCCTTGCGCAGGCTGATCGGCATGGTCAGGTGCAGTTCGCCGATCGGTACCCCGTGCTTCTCGTGGTAGCGGCGCAGGCCGCCGGCCACGCCGGCGACGAACGCGTCGTTGAGTGAGCCGCCGCTGCGGTGCGCGGCCTCGCGCAGCTTGGACAGCGGCACCTCGTGCACGCCGAGCTTGCGCACCAGCGTGCGCTCCTTCATCAGCGGTGAGCCGGTCTCGGTCACCGGCCGCATCGTGCGGTACACCGATGCGGCCAGTTCGCCGGCCGCCGCCGCGGTCTGCAGCGGCCGCCGAATCGTGTTGAACAACAACTTCGGAGCGGTCTTCGACCGTCTCGACCACGGCCTTGCCGACCAGCCCCACGTCATAGCGGACCGCGTCGCGGTAGCCGTCGAGCGGCTGCGGTGTGGTCACCACCGGCTCGTCGGGCAACTCGCCGAGCTTGCCGCGGCTCCTCGGTGAGGTCGAACAGCGTCATCGCGATCTGCACGCCGCCCACGCCGTCGGTCAGGGCGTGGTGGAACTTGCACAGCACCGCCGCGCCGCCGTCGTCGAGTCCCTCGATCAACGTGGTCTTCCACATCGGCCGGGCCCGGTCGAAGTCGTCCATCGCCGCCAGCCGGGCCATCTCCAGCACGCCCTCGACGGTGCCCGGCTCGGGCGCCGACACCCGTCGCATGTGGAAGTCCAGGTCGAAGTCGGGCGCGTACTCCCACCGCGGCGGCGCCGGCGGCAGGGTCTCCACCACCCGCTGACGGAACATCGGCAGCTCGCGGCTGACGATGTCGAAGCGTTCCCGGATCAGATCCCAGTCCGGCGAGCGGTCGAGCAGGATCACGGTCACCACGGTGGATCGAAGCCGAGGGTCGGACTCCATCGACCAGGTGAACGCGTCGGTATTTCGCATGAATTCAGTCATTGTGTCTCCCGCACCAAACCTACGGCGGCGGCCAGAGGTGACAGAAGGTCGCGCGGGCAACTCGGGACTTTCTCCCCTAACAGTGGGGTCGGTTGGCGATTCGCCGAAATCGCTTCCATTCCATTCCCTGCGGCGGCGAGGCAGAATCAGGCCATGGGAGGCGCGCGCGGATGACGCTCAACGACAAGCGTCGCCGTGCCCACCAGAAACTCGCCGCCCTGCCCGGGGTTCGACCGGTACGCCGCCCGGTGACGCCGGGCAGCGCCGAGGAGTTCGACCTCTTCTACGTCCGCACCGGCCGCAAGACCAAGCATCCGGTGGTCATCCTCCCCGGCGGGCCCGGCGTCGCCTCGATCGCGCTCTACCGGGGCCTGCGCCGCCGGGCCGCCGCCGAGGGCCTCGACGTGATCATGATCGAGCACCGCGGCGTCGGCATGTCCCGCCACGACGACTCCGGGGCGGACCTGCCGCCCGAAGCGCTGACCATCGAGCAGGTGGTCGACGACGTCGCCGCCGTCCTCGACGACGCCCAGGTCCACAGCGCGATCATCTACGGGACGTCGTACGGCACCTACGTCGCCGCCGGGGTGGGCGTGCGTCATCCCGGCCGGGTCCACGCGATGATCCTGGACTCACCGTTGCTCGCCCGCGACGACATCGACGCCGTTCGCCGCGCCTTGCGCAGCGTGTTGTGGCACGGGAACGACCCGGAGACCAAGGACTTGGCGGACAAGGTCCGTCGGCTCGTCGACCACGGCGTGATGACCCCGGCCGCGGCTCAACTGGCCGCCGCGGTGTACGGGTTCGGCGGAGCGCAGCTGCTGGAGCGTCAGCTCGACCTGCTGCTGGGTGGCCGCCGCCTGCTGTGGAGCGGGATGAACAAGGTGGCCGCCTACACCGTGGGCCGAAAAGCGCCGTACCGCAACGAAACCGATCTGGTCGGCCGGATCGGCTATCGCGAGTTGAACTACGGTGGAACCCCTGACGGCCTGCCGTTGGACCCCGCCGCCGCCATGCGCGAATTCGCCTCCGACGACACGGAGTTCGAGGCCGAGCCGTTCGACCTGGTCGCCGAGATGCCCAGGTTCGGCTGGCCGACCGTGGTGATCTCCGGTGGCCGCGACCTGACCACCCCGCCCGCGGTTGCCGAGCGCATCGCCGACCTCGTCCCGGGTGCGGTGCTGGTGCGGCTGGCCACCACCGGCCACAGCGTGCTGGACACCAAGGAGAGCGCCGCACTGCGGATCGCCGGCCTGGTCGCCGCCGGTCGCTACGCCGGCCTGCCCGGGCAGGCCGCCACGCTGGACACGCTGCCGAATCGGCCGGCCCTGCGGCTGATGGTGTCGGCGATCGCGGCGGCGGCACGGGTGGAGGCGGCGCTGCCCGAGGTGGTGCCGCGGTTGGTGCACCGCGCTACTTCATGAACCCGATCGCGCTGTAGTTCAGGTCGCCCAGGCCGGCCGGGCCGAAGTTGGCCAGAGTGCTGCGCACCGCGACGTTGCCCGGCGACTGGAACAGCGGCAGGCTGAACACCTCGCCGAAGATCAGCTTGTCCGCCTCGTTGGCCAGCGCGCGCGCCTTGTCCGGATCGAGTTCGTCGAGCACCTGCTCCACCTTGGCGTCGAGTTCCGGACTGGAGATCTTGCCGAAGTTGCTCTCGGCGCCGGTGGTGTAGATCTGGTTGAGGCAGCACAGCGCGAAAGCGTCACCGACCCAGGAGAACTGGGTGATGTCGAAGTCGCCGACGTTGACGTAGTCGGTGAAGAATCCGTTGCCCGGCTTGGCGTCGATCTGCAGCTTCACCCCGATCTGGGCGAGGCTGTTCTGCGCGACGAGCGCCACCTGGCGGGTGGTCTGGGAGTCGTAGAGCACGTCGCGGATCACCAGCTGCTTGCCGTCCTTCTCCCGGAACTGGCCGTTGAGCTTCCAGCCCAGGGCGTCCAGCTCCTGCTTGGCCTTCTCCGGGTCGTAGGCCACGACGGCGCTGTTGTCCTGGTAGCCCTTCTGGCCCGCCACGAAGATGTGGTTGTTCAGCGGGACGGGGTTGTCGACCAGCCCGCGCTGGGTGACGTTGGCGATGGCCTGCCGGTCGATGCCCTTGGCGACCGCCAGCCGAAGTGCCTTGTCCGACAGGATCGCACCGGGCGCGCCGTTGAACGTGAAGTGATACCAGCTCAGCCCGGGCGCGCGGCGGATGGAGATCCCCGCGGTCCCGCGGGCGATGGTCAGCTCGTCGAGCGAGCTCAGCCCGGTGGCGTCGATGGTGTTGTTCTGCAGCGCCGGGATCCGCGCGGCGTCGTCGAGCACCAGATAGGTGATCGAGTCCAGCAGGGGCGGGGTGCCCCACCATTTCGGGTTGCGGGTCAACACGATGCGTTGTGCGGTGCGGTCCAGTGTCGAGACCATGAACGGACCCGCCGACGGTCCGGGACCGTTGAGCTGACCCTTGTTGAACACCTCCGGGTTGGCGGTCATGCTCTTGGGCAGCAGCATGGTGTTGCCGGCGAACATGCCGCGCCATTCGGCGTAGGGCTTGGCGAAGGTGATGACGGCCTGGCGGTCGTCGACGCCGCGGGTCACCGAGCCGACGCGGTCGCTGCCGTTGGGCGCGGCGATCGCGTAGGCCTTGTCCTTGCCGCTGGTGGAGTTGATCTGCGAGGCGATGTCCTCCCAGGTGATCGGCGTCCCGTCGGACCACGTCGCCTTGGGGTTGATGGTGTAGGTGACGACCTGGGGGTTGGTGCTCGGTCAACTCGACGTTGGTGAAGTAGTCGGTGTTGACCTTCATCGAACCGTCGGCGGCGATGACGAACGCGCGCGGCATGGTGGCCCGCAGCAGCGAGCCGGTGTCGGCCTCGTTTCCGTCGATGTTGAGGGTGTTGAAGTTCGACGGGAACGACGACAGCGCCAGCCGCAGGTTGCCGCCGGTGCGCAGGGTGGCCGGGTCCTGCGGGTTGATGTCGCTGGTGGAGCCCACCTCGGCGTTGCCGCCCGCTGATGGCACCTCGCGCTTGCTACTCGAACAGCCGGACAGCACCAGTACTGCCGCCGTCCCACCGCGAGCAGACGCACAATCGCGTTCTGGAGGCCCGTGAGTGCGATTGTGTGTCTGTTCGCGCTGAGTCACGGCACTGATGTTAGCTGCGGGTCGGATCTGGTTGCGGAATAGCGGCGAGCAACTTTCGGGTGTACTCGTGCTGCGGGTTGGTGAAGACGTCGTCGGCGTCGCCGTATTCGACGATCGCGCCGCGGTACATCACCGCCACCCGGTGGGCCAGGTGTTTGACCACCGACAGGTCGTGGGAGACGAACAGATAGGACAGGTCGAACTGCCGCTGCAGATCCAGCAGCAGATTGATGATGCCGGCCTGGATGGAGACGTCCAGCGCCGAGACCGGTTCGTCGAGGGCCAGGATCTTCGGCTGCAAGGCCAGAGCTCTCGCGATGCCGATGCGCTGCTTCTGGCCGCCGGAGAACTCCTGCGCGTAGCGGCTGGCGTCGGCACGGCCCAGTCCGACGATCTCCAGCAGCTCGGCCACCCGGGTGTCGATGGCCGTCTTGTCGAAACCGTTGGCGCTCAGTGGTTCTGCCAGCAAATCGAAGACGGGTAGCCGGGGGTCCAGTGCGGCGACCGGGTCCTGGAACACCACCTGCAGGTCGCGGCGCAGCTCGCGGCGGCGCGCGGGGGTCAGGGTGGCGACGTCGTTGCCGAGGACTTCGATGGACCCCGACTGCGGCGCGGTCAGTTCGAGAATCTCGTGCAGGGTGGTCGACTTCCCGGAGCCGGATTCGCCCGACGATGCCGAGCGTGCGGCCGCGCGGCAGGTCGAAGCTGATCCCGTCGACCGCGCGCACCTCGCCGATCTGGCGGCGGAACACCACGCCCTTGGTCAGCCGGTAGGTCTTCACCAGGTCGCGCACGCTGACCACGATCTCGGGTTCGGACTCGTCCTCGGCGATCACCGGCTGGGTGGACACGCCGTAGATCTCGGCCGCGGTGCGCCCCGTCGACCTGCTTCGGTGCGGATGCAGGCCGCCGCGTGGCCGCCGCCCACCGCGCAGCAGCGCCGGTTCGTCGGCACGGCAGTCGTCGATCGCCAGCGGGCAGCGCGGGGCGAACGGGCACCCCGGCGGAAGGTTCACCAGCGACGGCGGCGCGCCGGGGATCGGCACCAGCCGACTGCCCTGCGGCGAGTCCAGCCGCGGCACCGAGCCCAGAAGCCCTGCGGTGTAGGGCATTCGGCGGTCGCGGTAGAGCTCGTCGACGCCGGCCACCTCGACCGCCCGGCCGGCGTACATCACCAGCGCGCGGTCGGCGAACTCGGCGACCACGCCCAGGTCGTGGGTGATGATCAGCACCCCGGCACCGGTGACGTCGCGCGCCGTCTTGAGCACCTCGAGGATCTGCGCCTGCACGGTGACGTCGAGCGCCGTCGTCGGCTCGTCGCAGATCAGCAGGTCGGGGTCGTTGGAGATCGCGATGGCGATGACGACGCGCTGACGCTCACCGCCGGACAGCTCGTGCGGGAAGGCGCGGGCCCGCCGGTCCGGCTGGGAGATTCCGACCAGCTCGAGCAGCTCCACCGCGCGTGCGCGGGCGGCCTGCTTGGACACCTCGGGGTTGTGCACCCGGATGGCCTCGGCGATCTGATCGCCGACGGTGTAGACCGGGGTCAGCGCCGACATCGGGTCCTGGAACACCGTGCCGATGCGCCGGCCGCGGATCTGCGACATCTCGGCGTCGGACAGCCCGAGCAGTTCGCGGCCGCCCAGCCGCACCGAGCCGGACACCTCGGCGTACTCGGGCAGCAGCCCGATCACCGCCATCGCGGCCGCCGACTTGCCCGACCCGGACTCGCCCACCATCGCCACCACCTCGCGCGGCGCGACGTGATAGCTCAGGCCGCGCACGGCGTGGAGTTCGCCGGTGTCGGTGGGGAAGCTGACGGTGAGGTCGGTGACCTCCAGCAGCGGCTCGGTCATGTGCGCTTCTTCTTGCGGCGCTGCCGCAATGTCGCGCTGCCCGGATCCAGCGCGTCGCGCAGCCCGTCGCCGGTCAGGTTGGCGCACACCAGGATCAGCACCAGCACGCCGGCCGGGAACAGGAAGACCCAGGGGAACGTGGTCGCCGACTTGGTGCCGTCGGCGATCAGCGTGCCCAGCGACACGTCGGGCGGCTGGACGCCGAAACCCAGGAAGCTCAGCCCGGTTTCGGCCAGGATGGCCACCCCGACGTTCAGCGCGGTGTCGATGATCAGGATCGAGGCGACGTTCGGCACGATGTGGCGGGTGATGATCCGCCAGCTGGGCACGCCCATATACCTTGCGGCCTGGACGAATTCGCGCTCGCGCAGGCTCATCGTCAGCCCGCGCACCATGCGGGAGCTGACCATCCAGCTGAAGCCGGCCAGCAGCACGATCAGCAGTGCGATGTTGGCGGAGTTCTTGGTGCGCGGGGTGATGATCGCGATCAGGATGAAGCTGGGCACCACCAGCAGCAGGTCCACGAACCACATCAGCGCCCGGTCGCGCCAGCCGCCGAAGTACCCGGCGACCGAGCCGACGGTGGCGGCGATCGCCGTCGAGATCACCGCCACGCACGCGCCGATGAGCATCGACTTCTGCATGCCGCGCAGGATCTGGGCCAGCAGGTCCTGGCCCAACGCGTTGGTGCCGAACCAGTGGTCGGTGCTCGGCGGGTCCTGCAGCGCGTAGAAGTCGAGTTCGGTGTAGGACCACGGCAGCAGCGGCGGCAGCGCGTAGCACCCGATGAACAGCAGCACCAGGATCACCAGCGCGGCCATCGCCGGGCGGTTGCGCGCGAACCGGCGCAGCACCAGCGTCCGCCGGGAGGCGAACTCCTGTCGGGCTTCGGGCCGGGCGACCTCGATTTCGGTCATGCCACCCGCACTCTCGGGTCGAGGAACGCGTAGATGACGTCGGACAGCAGACCGGCCAGCAGCACCACCGCGCCGGTGAAGACGGTGATCGCGGCGACGATGTTGGTGTCCTGGGTGGCGATGCCCTGCACCACCCACTCGCCCATGCCGTGCCAGCCGAAGATCTTCTCGACGAACACCGCCCCGGTGACCAAACCCGCCACGCCGTAGGCGAACAGGGTCGCCATCGGGATCAGCGCGGTGCGCAACCCGTGCTTGAACAAGGCCTGCCGCCGGGTCAGTCCCTTGGCCCGGGCGGTGCGGATGAAGTCCTGGCCCAGGACGTCGAGCATCGCATTGCGTTGGTAGCGGCTGTATCCCGCGATCGCGCTCAGCGCGAGGGTGAACGTCGGCAGGATCAGGTGCTGCAGGCGGTCGATGAACTGATTCCACGGACCGCCCACCGCATCGGGCGACGTCTCGCCGGTGTACTCGAAAAGCTGAACGCCCAGAATGGAATTCACCCGCAGCGCGGCCAGGATTGCGAGGTTGGCGATCACGAACGTCGGTGTACTGATCACCAGCAGCGACAGCAGGGTGATGACGCGGTCCGACAACCGGTACTGCCGGATCGCCCCCCACGCGCCGACCACCACGCCGATCACGGTGCCCAGCACCGAGCCGATCACCAGCAGCCGCAGGCTCACCCCGATGCGCCGCCACAGTTCGTCGGAGACCGGTTGGCCGTTGACCGTGGTGCCGAAGTCGCCGCGCACCGCGCCGGCCACCCAGTGGCCGTAGCGCAGCGGGATGGGCTTGTCCAGGTCGAGTTCGGCGGCCTTGGCGTCGATCACGGCCTGCGGCGGGCGGGGATTGCGCTGCAGCAGGCTGTTCAGCGGCGCGAACGTCAGCGACGTCAGCGTGAACGTCAGGAACGAGGCCAGCGCCAGTAACACCAGGTAGTTGACCAGCCGGCGCGCCAGGAATCGCGTCATGCGCGGCTGCCCGGCGGTTGATGCATGCAGGACAGGGTAGGAGATCGCGGGCGATAACGAGGTGAACAGCGCGTCGCGTCTAGCGCCCCGGTGCCGGGGTAGACGCCCAGACCTCGCCGAAACCAGGAGACGGATACGTGAACTGCATGACAAACCGGCGCGTGGCGGGGCTGCTGGCCCTGTCCGCGCTGTCTCTCGGACCGCTGGTCGCCTGCGCCGACAACGGCCCTGACGGTGGGTAGCCGGCTGGTTTCGTCCGGATCACGGTTAACCAACCGAAAGCAATCCGAGACTGGGAAGTGTCGAGAGATGAAACCGAACCAGTCGAAACCGCGTTCGCGGGTCAAGGCATTGTCGGCGGTAATCGGCGGCAGCGCCATTGGCATGGGCGCGTTGACCGCCGCTGTCCGAGAGCACAGCGGAACGATCATGTCGGACCCCGGCACGTTCACCTCGCCTGAGGTCACCGAGATGACCACGGGGGAGACGACGAAGTCGGAGACGCAGGAGGCCACCGAGACGGTGTCACCGGAGTCGGCGAGCCCGCCGGTCACCGCGACAACGCCCGAAGCGCCCTAGTTCAGATCAGTCGGATTCTCAGTCACGGCAACAGCCTTCGTCGGCGCTAGTATCCTCAGGCGTTCCGACACAAGGAGGCAGCCGTGACTGTGACCGAGGACTACCTGGCCAACAACGCCGAGTACGCCAAGACCTTCACTGGTCCGCTCCCGATGCCGCCGAGCAAGCACGTCGCGGTGGTGGCGTGCATGGACGCGCGGCTGGACGTGTACCGGATTCTCGGCCTCAAAGATGGTGAGGCGCACGTGATCCGCAATGCCGGCGGGGTGGTCACCGATGACGAGATCCGCTCGCTGGCCATCAGTCAGCGCCTGCTGGGCACCAAGGAGATCATCCTCATCCACCACACCGACTGCGGCATGCTGACGTTCACCGACGACGTGTTCAAGCGCGACCTGCAGGACGAGACCGGCATCAAGCCGGAGTGGGCGGCTGAGTCATTCCCCGACGTGGAAGAGGATGTCCGCCAGTCGCTGCGCCGCATCGAGCTCAGCCCGTTCGTCACCAAGCACGAGTCGCTGCGCGGCTTCGTCTTCGACGTCGCGACGGGCAAGCTCAACGAGGTCGTTCTCTAGACGGATCTGCCGAGTCTGCGTCCAGACCATCGAGTCTGCGCACAGATCGCGATCGCAGGCCCGTTCTCGCGATCTCACCGCAGACTCGGCGAGGCCCAGTCTGTCTGCGCCCTGATTCTTGACGTGGCGCCGGCCGCTGAACTAAATTCTGGCTTAGCTTTGTAATTCTGGTCAAACCTACCAACTTTACGAGGAAACCATGGCAAGTCCTGTGGTCGAACGCCCCAAGCCGGGGCAGTACGAGCTGAGCCATCTGAGGTCCCTGGAGGCCGAGGCCATCCACATCATCCGCGAGGTCGCCGCCGAGTTCGAGCGCCCGGTGCTGCTGTTCTCCGGCGGCAAGGACTCGATCGTGATGCTGCACCTGGCCATCAAGGCGTTCGCGCCGGGCCGGCTGCCGTTCCCGGTGATGCACGTCGACACCGGCCACAACTTCGACGAGGTGATCGCCACCCGCGACGAGCTGGTCGCCCGGCACGGCGTGCGCCTGGTGGTGGCCAGCGTCGAGGAGGACATCGACGCCGGCCGCGTGGTCGACAACGGCCCGTCGCGCAACCCGCTGCAGACGGTGACGCTGCTGCGCGCCATCCGGGAGAACAAGTTCGACGCCGCGTTCGGCGGCGCGCGCCGCGACGAGGAGAAGGCCCGCGCCAAGGAGCGGGTGTTCAGCTTCCGCGACGAGTTCGGCCAGTGGGACCCCAAGGCGCAGCGGCCCGAACTGTGGAACCTCTACAACGGCCGGCACCGCAAGGGCGAGCACATCCGGGTCTTCCCGCTGTCGAACTGGACCGAGTACGACATCTGGGCCTACATCGGCGCCGAGGACATCCCGCTGCCGTCCATCTACTACGCGCACCGCAGGCCGGTGTTCCGGCGCGACGGCATGCTGCTGGCCGTCCACGAATACATGCAACCCACGCCCGAGGAAGAGGTCGTTCGAGACCGACGGTCCGGTTCCGCACCGTGGGCGACGTGACCTGCACCGGCTGCGTGGAGTCCGACGGCGGCCACCGTCGAGGAGGTCATCGCCGAGACCGCGCTGTCGCGGCTGACCGAGCGCGGCGCCACCCGCGCCGACGACCGCATCTCCGAGGCCGGCATGGAAGACCGCAAGCGGGAGGGCTACTTCTGATGACTGAATCCGACATCCCGGCTCGCGTTCGCTGCTGCCCTCCGGATCGCTGCTGCGAATCGCCACCGCCGGCTCCGTCGACGACGGCAAGTCCACCCTGATCGGCCGGCTGCTCTACGACTCCAAGGCCGTGATCGAGGATCAGCTCGCGGCCGTCGAGCGGACCGTCGCGCGAACGCGGCAACGACTACACCGACCTCGCGCTGGTGACCGACGGGCTGCGCTCCGAGCGCGAGCAGGGCATCACCATCGACGTCGCCTACCGCTACTTCGCCACGCCCAAGCGGAAATTCATCATCGCCGACACCCCGGGCCACATCCAGTACACCCGCAACATGGTCACCGGCACCTCGACCGCGCAGCTGGTGATCGTGCTCGTCGACGCCCGCCACGGGCTGCTGGAGCAGTCCCGCCGGCACGCCTTCCTGGCCTCGCTGCTCGGCGTGCAGCACGTGGTGCTCGCGGTCAACAAGATGGACCTCGTCGACTGGGACCAGGAGCGTTTCGACTGGATTCGCGACGAGTTCCACGCGTTCGCCGCCCGGTTGGACATCCACGACGTCACCACCATCCCGATGTCGGCGCTCAACGGCGACAACGTCGTCACCAAGTCGGACAAGGCCCCCTGGTACGACGGGCCGCCACTGCTGAGCCACCTCGAGGACGTCTACATCGCCGGCGACCGCAACCTCGTCGACGTGCGCTTCCCGGTGCAGTACGTGATCCGGCCGCAGACCGTCGAGCACGCCGACCACCGCAGCTACGCGGGCACCGTCGCCAGCGGTGTGCTGCGTCCCGGCGACGAGATCGTCGTGCTGCCAAGCGGAAAGACCAGCCGCATCACCGCGATCGACGGTCCGACCGGCCCGGTGGACGAGGCGTTCCCGCCGATGGCGGTGTCGATCAGCCTCGCCGACGACATCGACATCTCCCGCGGCGACATGCTGGCGCGTCCGCAGAACCAGCCGACGGCCACCAGTGAGTTCGACGCGACGGTGTGCTGGATGGCTGACGAGGCGGCGCTGGAGCCCGGCCGCGACTACGTCATCAAGCAGACCACCCGCACCACGAGGGCCAGGGTGATCGGGCTGGACTACCGGCTCGACGTCAACACCCTGCACCGCGACAAGAGCGCAACGGCGTTGAAGCTCAACGAACTCGGCCGCGTCACGCTGCGCACCCAGGTGCCGCTGCTGCTCGACGAGTACGTGCGCAACTCGGCGACCGGGTCGTTCATCCTGATCGACCCCGACACCAACGTGACGGTGGCCGCGGGCATGGTGCGCGACACCGCACCTGCCTCGAGCCGCAACGCCTCGCCCAACACCGTGCGCCACCAGTCGCTGGTGACGCGCGACAGACCGGCTGACCAAGGGCCGCACGCTGTGGTTCACCGGGCTGTCGGGTTCGGGCAAGTCGTCGGTGGCCGTGCTGGTGGAGCAGAAGCTGCTCGAACATGGTTGTCCCGCATACATTCTCGACGGCGACAACCTGCGCCACGGCCTCAACGCCGACCTCGGGTTCTCGATGGCCGACCGCGCCGAGAACCTGCGCCGGCTGGCCCACGTCGCCACGCTGATGGCCGACGCGGGGCTGACGGTGCTGGTGCCGGTGATCAGCCCGCTGGAGGAACACCGGGAGTTGGCGCGCAAGGTGCACGCCGACCAGGGGGTGGCCTTCTTCGAGATCTTCGTCGACACCCCGCTGGAGGACTGCGAGCGCCGCGACCCGAAGGGGCTCTACGCCAAAGCCCGCGCGGGGGAGATCACGCACTTCACCGGGATCGACAGTCCCTATCAACGGCCGAAGAACCCGGACCTGCGCCTGACACCCGACCACGGCCCTGACGAGCTGGCCGACCAGGTCATCGATCTCTTGGAGGCACCCCAGTGAGCGATCACGAGCTGGCCGCCTCGCTGGCCACCGACGCCGGCCGGCTGCTGCTCGGCGTGCGGACCGAATTCGCGGAGGCCAGCACGGCCGAGCGAAAGGACGCCGGCGACAAGCGCTCCCACGACTTCCTGATGGCAGCGCTGGCCGAGGCGCGACCTGATGACGCGGTGCTCTCCGAGGAGGGTGCCGACGATCCGGTGCGGCTGCGCAGCGAGCGGGTGTGGATCGTCGACCCGCTCGACGGCACGCGGGAGTTCTCCGAACTCGACCGCGACGACTGGGCGGTGCACGTCGCGCTGTGGCAGGACGGCGAACTGATCGCCGGTGCGGTGGCGCTGCCGGCTCAGGGCATCACCCTCGCCACGCCCACGGTTGCCGCACCGCCGGCCGCGCCGGAGGCGCCGCGCATCATCGTCTCGCGTACCCGGCCGCCGGCGATCGCGCTGCAGGTGCGTGACGCGCTGAACGGGACGCTGGTCGAGATGGGCTCGGCCGGCGCGAAGGTCGCCGCCGTGGTGCAGGGCCGCGCCGACGTCTACGTACACGCCGGTGGTCAGTACGAGTGGGATTCGGCGGCGCCGGTGGCGGTGGCGCGGGCCGCGGGGCTGCACACCTCGCGGATCGACGGCTCGCCGCTGCAGTACAACCGGCCCGATCCGCTGCTGCCCGACCTGGTGGTGTGCCGGCCCGAGTACGCCGAGGCGGTGCTGGCCGTCACGCAGTAGCGTGGCGCCATGAGCGACCCCATCACCCTGCGCGCGCTGGCCGGCCTACCGCTGGAGCCGGCCACGTTGTCGGACTCGGCGTTGATCCTGATCGACTGCCAGAACACCTATACATATGGAGTGATGGAGCTCGAGGGTGTGCAGGCCGCGCTCGACGAGGCGGCGGGGCTGCTGGATCGCGCCCGGTCGGCCGGTATCCCGGTCATCCATATCCAGCACGACGACGGCCCCGGCTCGCTGTACGACGTAAGTGGGCACACCGGCGCGATCGTGGACCGGGTCGCCCCGCGCGACGGCGAGCAGGTGGTGGTGAAGAACTACCCCAACTCGTTCGTGGCCACCGACCTCGACGCGACAGCTGAAAGCGCTGAACGCGGAGAACCTGGTCATCGCGGGATTCATGACCCATATGTGTGTGAACTCCACCGCCAGGGGAGCGTTCAACCTGGGCTATTCGCCGACGGTCGTGGCCGCCGCGACGGCCACCCGGGCGCTGCCGGGCCTCGATCACGGCGAGGTCTCGGCGGAAAACTTGCAGGCAGCAAGCCTGGCCGCGCTGTCGGATCTGTTCGCGGTCGTGGTGCCCGACGCCGGGTCGATTCCGGCCTGAATCGGGCGTCTCGGGCGCTCAGTTTCCTGTGAAGTATCCCCCTCTTGGACCCTCGGAACCTGAGAAAACCGGGAAAATGCATGGTTCGGATCAGGCTGGGACCTAAGTCCCTTGGATTTGGGACTTCGATGTCAAATTTAGCTGTGCATGGCAGATCTGGCGCATTACAGTTGTACAAGCGGTTTTCGCACACTGATACGGTTTGCTATAGATCATCGCTTACCGCCGCCAAAAAAAACATTCAGAAAAAACGTCAATATTGGTTTTCACTTAGGTTCTTCTCAGGTAGCTTCAGTAACTGACACAGCAGTCACTTAACGGGAGGAAATCATGCAAATCTCACTTCGGTCTCATCTGATCGCGGGTACCGCCGCGGTCGTGGGGGCGAGCGCCATCGCGCTGACCCCCGTTGTCGCGCACACGATGACCTTCAGCTGCCGGCCATCCAGTTACCGTCGACGTCGGCTGAGGTCGCGCTGGCCGCTTACCTCGACCCGGTCACCCAGCTGCTGGGAACGGCAAGTCTGGTGAACAAGTACGTGTTCAGCAACACTGCCAGCGGACTTACGACCAGAGTAGGTATTCTTCCGCAGATCATCACTGATGCTCTGCCGATCATCAGGGCGTTGGGCTACAACGGGTCTGCCTATATCGGCAACTCGATCAAGGGTTTCGGCTTAGCGGGAGCTACCCTGAGCTCCGGAGTCTGGAACGCTGCCGGGGACGTGCTGTCGCTGAACATCCCAGCGGCGATCACGACGCTCACCAACGCCATCAATCTCGCGGGTAACCTCGCCCTGGGCACGGGCCAATATGTCCTGCAGGGTGTGATCACACGCGTCACGGCCCTCGCCACCGCCCTCGGCGGATCTCTGAACCTGCTGCTCACCAATACCATCGCGCAGGCTCAGACGGTCCTGGCTAGTGTGACCACCGTTGCCAACAACATTATCGCCGGCATCTCGGCGCTCAACCCGCAGGCGACCTGGAACGCAGCGGTTGTCGGACTACTCGGCCCGGCCGGCATCCCGGGGACGCTCCTCGGCCTGACGATCGGTCAGAACGTCGGGGGGGCGCTCAGCGTCCGGACCGAGATCTCCGGCCTCGTCCAGACGGTGGCAGGCGCCCTCAATACGCCGATTGCGGCTCCGCCGTTCCCGCCGGTGGCGGCTGTGCCGCCGAAGACGGCCGCTGTCAAGTCGGTCGCTGCGTCGGCGGCAGCCGCCAAGGCTGTGGCTCCGTCGACTGCGGCTAAGAAGGCGGCTCCGGCTGCCAGCGCCACTGCCGGCGACAACAACGGCGGCAGCAAGTCGGCCGCCAAGAGCTCCAGCTCTAACGGTGGCTCGGAAGGTGGCTCAGCCCACAACAGCAACCACTAGGCTGCTCAAGCACAACTGACAAGATGCCCCTCCTTCTTCGGAAGGGGGGCATCTTGCTGTTTCGGTTCGTCTGCGGGCACTGTTTGCCACACACCACCCCTGGGTTCGATTCTCAGGTTCGTCTCAGGTAGGGTTGGTCGCAGGCAAACGAATCAAGGGGGTGAATCGCTGTGCGGCGGGCAATCGGTCCAATCGTGACCACCGGGGTGGCGCTGGTAGGCGCGGCCGTGGTGGTGGCCAACCCGCTGGTCACCGCACCGCATGACGTCGTCGTCCCCTCGGTGCGGCTCTCGGCCGGCGCAGGCGCCCCGCACGGCATGTTCGACAAGGCTCTGGTGGACGCCATCGCTATCGATGCGGACGATTCGACAAGTCCCGGCGCCGTGCTCAAGCAGTTGTTCGCGTCCCTGGCCGCGGATGCCAGCCTGTTGGGCGGCAAAGCGGCCTCCGACGTGGTCCCGCATGATCCTGTCGTCACGCCACCGCCGGGCCAAACCAACGCCGCGCCTGCGTCTGACCCCGCCGCTTATGCGTCGCCGGTCGACATGAACGCTCTCGCCAATCTCATGCAGCCGGTGTTGCCGGCCCCGGCCTCGACCGCAAACCAGATCGGCTCTGAGCTGCAACAAGCACTCACCGTGATTACCGCGGACACCAGCTACCTCGGACGGCAGGTCGTCGCGGCCGCCATCGCCGCCGCCGGGCTCACCGTCACCGAACCCGCCATGATCACCCAGGTGGTGACCGCGCTGGCCAAGGGCGATGTCACCGGAGCGGTCAACAAGGTGATCGACGCCGCCCAGGCTGCGCTGCAACCGACATCGATCATCCTCGACGCGGTGCGCACCGTCGCCGGCCACCACGGCGTGGACGTCGGGTCCGGCCCCGCGGCGCTGAGCGCCGCCGCCTCCGGGACGCGGCACGCGCCTACGGTGGCCGCCAAGCCCGGTTCAGGCGGCGTCACTCGTACGGCGCTGCAAGCCGCTGACGCCGAGAACTCGGCCGCCACACCCGCCTCGGTGCCTGGGGTAGCGCCCAATGGGGCCACCGACCTCAGCGACGGCAACAAGGTCACCCCGAAGACCATCGCCACAGGCCCGACCCGGTCCGACTTTGCTGTCCGAGAGCAGATTCGGACGGCGGTCGCAAACTTCGGTTCGGTGATCCGCAAGCTCGCAGGGTTGCCGCCTGATGACACCGCGACCTCGGCAAGCGACGCCGCGAACTAACGGCACCACCTCGGTGGCACAATTCGCAGCATGCGGATGTCAGCGAAGGCCGAGTACGCCGTTCGCGCGATGACGCAGTTGGCGTCGGTCGACGGTGGTGGTGTGGTGAAGACCGACGATCTCGCCAAGGCCCAGGGCATTCCGGCACAGTTCCTCGTCGACATTCTGTCCGACCTACGCACCGACCGGCTGGTGCGCAGCCACCGCGGCCGCGACGGCGGCTATGAACTGGCCCGTCCGGCAACCGAGATCAGCATCGCCGACGTCCTGCGCTGTATCGACGGCCCGTTGGCCAGCGTGCGCGACATCGGCCTGGGCGACCTTCCCTACACCGGCCCCACCAAGGCGCTGACCGACGTGTGGCGGGCACTGCGCGCCAGCATGCGGTCGGTCCTGGAGAAGACCACTCTGGCTGACGTCGCGAGCGGAAACCTGCCCGACCACGTCGTGACGCTCGCCCGCGACTACCTCGAGGAGGAGAACCAGCGCGGGCACCGAAGCGGGTGAGCGACACCGTGATCGCGGGGGACCGGATCACCCTGCGCGCCCCGCTGCTCGACGACGCCGAGGCCCTGTTCGCCGCGGTGACCTCGGACCCAGAGGTCACCCGCTATCTGTCCTGGCCGCCCCACCGCGACGTCGAGGAGACCCGGGGCGTGATCACCGGGCTGTTCAACGTCGGCATCGACCACACCTGGCTGATCGCGCTTCGCGACAGCGGCGAACTCGTCGGGCAGATCGGCTATCTGGACACCGAACCGCACGCGGTGCAGGTGGGATATGCCCTGGGCCGGCAGTTCTGGGGCCGCGGCCTGGCCGGCGAGGCGCTGCGACTGCTGGTCGATCACCTCAGGGCCAACACCCGCCCTGTTCCGGGTCGCGGCCTACGTGCACCCCGACAATCTCCGGTCCGCACGCCTCCTCGAACGCGGGGGCTTCACCCTCGAAGGGCGGTCGGCCCGGGCGATCATGTTCCCCAACCTGGCCGCCGAACCCCAGGACGCCCTGCTCTACGGAATGGCGCTGCGGTAGGGCAGTCGCGTCGTAGGGTTCTAGGTCTTATGACCACGCCACCGACCCGAGTCGAGACGCTGGGCAACATCGGCCCGAACTGGTTCGCGTCGGTGATGGGCACCGGGATCGTGGCCACCGCGGGAGCGACGCTGCCCGTCCACATCCCGGGCCTGCAGGCCTTCACGCAGGTCGTGTGGGTCATCGCCGCGGTCCTGCTGGCCGTGCTGATCGTCGTCGTCGGCGGTCACTGGCTGCGGCATCCGACAGTGGCCCGCACCCATGCCCGCAACCCGCAGATGGCGCACTTCTACGGCGCGGCGCCGATGGCCCTGCTGACCGTCGGGGCCGGTGCGGTCCTGGTCGGCCACGACGTGATCGGCCAGCGCCTGGCCGTCGACCTGGACTGGGTGTTGTGGACCGCGGGCACCATCGGCGGGCTGTTCACCGCGGTCAGCATCCCGTTCCTGATGTTCACCCAGCACACCGTGGAACCCGACGCCGCGTTCGGCGGCTGGCTCATGCCGGTGGTGCCGCCGATGGTGTCGGCGGCCACCGGCGCACTGCTCATCGCGCACATGGCGCCCGGCAGCGGGCGGGCCACCATGTTCTACGGCTGCTACGCGATGTTCGGGCTGTCGCTGGTGGCCTCGCTCATCATCATCTCGATGGTGTGGAGCCGGCTGGCGCTCTACGGGACCTCGGGCACCGCGCGGGTGCCGACACTGTGGATCGTGCTCGGCCCGCTGGGCCAATCCATCACGGCCGCAGGGCTTCTCGGCCTCAACGCCGGCCTGGCCGTCGCCCCTGACCTCGCCGACAACATGAACGCCTTCGCCATCCTCTACGGCGTACCGGTGTGGGGATTCGCCGTGCTGTGGATCGCCTTGGCCACCGCGCTGACCGTCCGCACCATGCGGCGCGGCATGCCGTTCGCGCTGACCTGGTGGAGCCTGACGTTCCCGGTCGGCACCTTCGTCACCGGCACCACCCAGCTGGCCGTGCACACCAACCTGCCGGCCTTCAAGGTGGCCGCCGTGATCGCCTACGTCGGGCTGCTGTGCACCTGGCTGCTGGTCGCCGTGCGCACCACGCGCGGCAGCCTGCGCGGCAACCTGCTGCGCCCGCCGCCGAGCGCCGGCCCGGTCCGCGCCCGCAAGGACCCGGTGGCGTAACCGCCCTTCGCCCAAACCGACGTTTGGCCGGGAATCGCGAGTGAGACCGGCAAAACGTCGAACTCGGCGACGTGCCAGAATCGCGGTCGTGCAGATTGGCATGACCCTGCCGGTGATGGAACCGGACCTCGACGCCGACGTGTTGAAGCGCTGGGCGCAGACCGTCGACGAGGGCCCGTTCTCCTCGCTGTGCTGGGGCGAGCGCATCGCCTTCAACAACCCTGATTCGCTGACCCTGCTGGGCGCGCTGTCGGCGTGGACCGACCGGGTGCCGCTGGTGACCACCGTCGTGGTTCCCCAACTGCACGACCCGGTGATGCTGGCCAAGGCGCTGGCCACCGGCGACATGCTCTGCGGCGGACGCCTGACCGTCGGAATCGGTGTGGGCGGACGGCAGGAGGACTACCGGGCCGTCGGGGCGGACCTGACGACGATGACGATGCGGGACATGGCCGAGCGGGTCGCGGTCATGAAGCGGGTGTGGGCCGGGGAGAAGATCACCGACTCGGTGTTGCCGGTCGGTCCGGCGCCGGTGCAGGAGGGCGGGCCGCGGCTGCTGGTCGGCGCGACCGGGCCGAAATCTACCCGCTACGCCGCGCAGTGGGCCGACGGTCTGGCCGGCATCACCCTCGATCTCGACGTCGCCAAGCAGGACGAGTTCTTCGATGTCGCCCGCACCGCGTGGGCCGAGGCCGGCAAGCCCAAACCCCATCTGGCGACGTCGTTTTGGTTCGCGCTCGGCGACGGCGACGAACCCCGCGCCCAGGTCCACCGGCACCTGCGCCACTACATGAACTGGATTCCGCCGGAGTTCGTCGACGCGATGGCGCCCACCACCGGCTGGGCCGGCACCGACGAGGAACTCGTCGCCACCCTGCGCAGGTTCGCCGACATCGGCACCACCGAGGTGCACCTGATCCCGACGAGCAGCGACATCGACCAGCTGCGCCGGGTGGCAGACTTGGTCGCGGAGGTGACGGGATGACCCAGCCCTACGGCAACTACCAGCTCGAGATCTACCTCCAGGGACTCGCCGGGGTTCAGCCCAGCCTGCCGATGTCCTTCGACGAGCTGGAATCCCGCGCCGCGCAGGCACTCTCGCCGTCGGTGTGGTCCTATGTCGCCGGCGGCGCCGGTGACGAACGCACCCAGCGGATCAACGCCACCGCGTTCAACCAGTGGGGCCTGATCCCGCGGATGCTGGTCGGCGCCACCCAACGTGACCTGTCCGTCGAGTTGTGGGGCCGGCGCTGGCCCGCCCCGATGTTCATGGCGCCCATCGGGGTGATCGGACTGTGCACCCCCGACCAGCACGGCGACCTCGCCGCGGCCCGCGCCGCCGCCCGCACCGGCGTCGCCGCTGTGCGTGCTCGACGCTCACCATGGATCCGCTCGAGGACGTCGCCGCCGAATTCGGCGATACCCCAGGGCTTTTCCAGCTCTACACCCCTACCGACCGCGACCTCGCCGAGAGTTTCGTCCACCGCGCCGAAGCCGCCGGATACGCCGGCATCGTCGTCACGCTGGACACCTGGATACCGGGCTGGCGGCCCCGCGACCTGGCTACCGCGAACTTCCCGCAGCTGCGCGGCAAGTGCCTGGCCAACTACATCAGCGACCCGCACTTCCGCGCCAAGGTCGACGCCGACATCGACGCCGACCCGCGCAACGCGGTGATGCACTGGATCAGCGTGTTCGGAAACTCGTTGACCTGGAACGACTTACCGTGGCTGCGGTCGCTGACCAAGCTGCCGCTGATCCTCAAGGGCATCTGCCACCCCGACGACGCCCGCCGCGCCATCGACGCCGGGGTCGATGGCATCTACTGCTCCAACCACGGCGGTCGCCAGGCCAACGGCGGCATTCCCGCCATCGACTGCCTGCCTGACGTGGTTGCCGCCGCCGGTGACGTTCCGGTGCTGTTCGACTCCGGGATCCGCTCCGGGGCCGACGTCGTCAAGGCGCTCGCCCTGGGCGCCAGCGCGGTCGGTATCGGCCGGCCCTACGCCTACGGGGCGGCGCTGGCCGGAACCGACGGCATCGTGCACGTCCTGCGGTCGCTGCTGGCCGAGGCCGACCTGATCATGGCGATCGACGGCTACCCGACGCTGGCCGATCTGACCCCCGAGGCGCTGCGGACCGTGCGACAGTAGGTCCATGCCGCACCCCTCGACTCAGGTCAGCCGCCTCGCGGAGAAGCAGAACACCTCGCGGACGCGCCTGGACGAACTGCTCGACGCCACCCCGCTGGCCACCATCGCGCTGATCCGAGACGGGCACCCGGTGATCTTCCCGATCGGCTGCGCGCGCATCGACGACGAGCTGGTCATTCACGGCTCGACCGGCTCGCCGTGGCTGCGCCAGCTTGCCGACGGCGCCGCCGCGGCCGTATCGGTCACGGCACTGGACGGAGTTCTGGTGGCGCGCAGCGGTTTCGAATCCTCGTTCCAGTTCCGCAGCGCGGTTCGGGGTGATCGGGCTGTGCACCCAAGACCAGCACGGTGACCTCGCCGCGGCGCGCGCCGCCGCCCGCACCGGCGTGCCGCTGTGCGTCTCGACGCTCACCATGGACCCGCTCGAGGACGTCGCCGCCGAGTTCGGCGACACCCCAGGGCTTTTCCAGCTCTACACGCCCACCGACCGCGACCTCGCCGAGAGTTTCGTCCACCGCGCCGAAGCCGCCGGATACGCCGGCATCGTGGTGACCCTGGACACCTGGATACCGGGCTGGCGACCGCGTGACCTGGCCACCGCGAACTTCCCGCAGCTGCGCGGCAAGTGCCTGGCCAACTACATCAGCGACCCGCACTTCCGCGCCAAGGTCGACGCCGACATCGACGCCGACCCGCGCAACGCGGTGATGCACTGGATCAGCGTGTTCGGAAATTCCTTGACCTGGAACGACTTACCGTGGCTGCGGTCGCTGACCTCGCTGCCGCTGATCCTCAAGGGCATCTGCCACCCCGACGACGCCCGCCGCGCCATCGACGCCGGGGTCGACGGCATCTACTGCTCCAACCACGGCGGCCGCCAGGCCAACGGCGGCATCCCCGCCATCGACTGCCTGCCCGACGTGGTCGCCGCCGCCGGTGACGTCCCGGTGCTGTTCGACTCCGGGATCCGCTCCGGTGCCGACGTCGTCAAGGCGCTCGCCCTAGGCGCCAGCGCGGTGGGTATCGGCCGGCCCTACGCCTACGGCGCGGCGCTGGCCGGCACCGACGGGATCGTGCACGTCCTGCGCTCGCTGCTGGCCGAGGCCGACCTGATCATGGCGATCGACGGCTACCCGACCCTTGCCGATCTGACCCCCGAGGCGCTGCGGCCCGTGCGACAGTAGGTCCATGCCGCAACCCTCGACCACGGTCAGCCGCCTCGCGGAGAAGCAGAACACCTCGCGGACACGTCTGGACGAACTCCTCGACGCCACCCCGCTGGCCACCATCGCGCTGATCCGAGACGGGCACCCGGTGATCTTCCCGATCGGCTGTGCGCGCATCGACGACGAGCTGGTCATTCACGGCTCGACCGGCTCGCCGTGGCTGCGCCAGCTTGCCGACGGCGCGGCGGCGGCCGTATCGGTCACCGCGCTTGACGGAGTTCTGGTGGCGCGCAGCGGTTTCGAGTCCTCGTTCCAGTTCCGCAGCGCGGTGCTCTTCGGGACCTTCGAGCCGGTGCCCGACGAGGACAAGGTCGGCTACCTCGAAACGCTGACCGACACCTTCATTCCCGGCCGGGTCGCCGAGCTGCGGCCCAGCAACCGCAAGGAACTCGCCGCCACCATGGTGCTGCGGATGCCGATCGGGGCCGACAACTGGTCGTTGAAGATCGGCGACGGCTGGCCGGAGGATCCCGACGAGGACGTCGCCGCCGGCGCCTGGGCCGGAATCGTCCCGCTGGCAACGGTTTACGGCGAGCCGCGGCGCGCGCCGGACTGCGACGCCGGCACGCCGATCCCGCCCTCGGTCAGGGCGATGACGGGTGAGCTGTCGAACCGGCGGGGGAGGCAGAGCCGCTAGAGGCCGCCGTCGGCCGCAGGATCATGCTGAACGCCAGCGCGATCACGCCGATGCCCACGCACGTCCAAAACGCCGCCTGGAACGTCGAATCCGTGCCCGAGCCGACCATCGGCCCGGCCCAGGCGAACCCCAGCGAGAAGCCGATACCGTAACTGGCGTTGGCGATGCCGGGCAGCGCCCCCGGTTCCTCCTCGGATGCCTGCAGCACCCCCAGTGAGCTCAGCGGTGTCAATATCACTGCGGTACAGGTGAATCCGAAGACCACCATCAACGCGGCCACCGCGTACTTGTGGTCGGCGAACACCGCCATCAGCGCCACCACCACGATCGAGGCGGCGACGCCCGGCGCGCAACATCGTCACGAACCCGATCCGCACGGCGAGCCGGCCGACGAACGGCGCGGTGAGCACCTGCACGATGGCGCCCGGAGTGAGGAACAGCAGCGCCGTCGTCGTCGCATTCAGTCCGAAGCCGGAGTCGGGATCCTCGGCCAGGCTCGGCACGATGAAGCCGTTGACCACCATGAACGACCCCATCACCAAGACGGTGACCACCAGCAGCGGCCAGGCCTCGCGTGAGCGCATGTACTTGATCGCCACCACCGGGTCGGCGGTTCGCCGGTTGGACAGCAGCAGCCCGACGAAGGCGGCCGCCGTCACCGCCAGCCACACCAGCGCGGGTGTCGAGTCCCAGCCGTTGTGCCCGCCGTTGGACAAGAACAGCGTGATGCCGCCGACGGTCAGCGCGATGAGAACCGCACCGATCCAGTCCATCTGACCCGACTTGCGCTCACCGGCTTCGTCGGCCGGCACCCCCTTCCACACCAGGCCCAGCGCGACGACGCCGACGACCAGGATGAGGACGAAGATCGACCGGTAACCCCAGACGTCGGTCATCACCCCGCCCAGGAAGGCGTCCCCGCCTGCCACCCCGCCGTTGATCGAGGCCATCACTCCGCAGCACAGCCCGAACGTCGTCCCGCTGACCCGGGCCCGCAGGATCAGGAAGGCAAGCCCGTAGCTGATGTTGGCCGTGCCTTGCAGGAACCGGCCGACGACGACCACCGGCAGCGAGGTGCTCAGGCACAGCGCCGTTCCGATGCAGACCACGACGAGGATCGCCAGCAGCACCCGCTTGCGGCCGATGTAGTCGCTCCAGCGGATCAGCACGACGTTCGCGATCGCCCCGGCCAGGTAGAACGGCGTGGAGATGGCGGCGAACGCCCCAGGTCCCAGGGTCTGGTTGATGTCGCGCACCGCCGGCGCGATCATCGTGGCGTTCAGCGAGAACGACATCAGCGCGAACACCAGAGCAGCGACCAGAAAGACGATCTGGCGCCGGGTCAGCGAATCGGTGTCGGTGGACGAGGTGACGGGTGGCTGACTCACGGCGGTAGCTCTCCTCAGGCTATGACGCGCTCAGGGCATCGTAAGCGAGAGATCCGTGTGGTGGTCGCGACTCAGCGACGGTTCCACGGTGCCAACAGCACCCGCCAGATCTTGCGGAAGCTCTCCGGAAAGGCCTCGTCTTCGGGAAGGTACGGAGACGGGGGCTTCTCCTCGCCGCCCGCCGGCCCGCGGGGTTGCTCGGTGGATTCCTCATCAGCCATGTGGATGTCTTCCTCTTGGCGGCGCCGCGACGAGCGCGACCGAGCGTGAACGTTCACGGTATCCGACCGGTGAGCTCCAGACAGGTGAACTACCAGGTCACCGGCAGTGCGACAAGGCCATGCGACAGCGAGTGGAATCCGGCGGTCATGGTGGACGCGTCAGCGCACAGCTGCATGGCGGGAAACCGTGGAATCAGCTGGGAGAAAACAATTTTGAGCTCCATGCGGGCCAGGGCGGCGCCGACGCAGTAGCGCATGCCGTAGCCGAAGCCGACATGGGCGGTGCCGGTGCGGTTGATGTCGAGCCGGTAGGGATCGGGGAAGGCGGCCGGGTCGTGGTTGGCCGATCCGGGGTCGAGCAGGACCAGGTCACCGGCGCGGATGGTGACCCCGTCGACGTCGATGTCCTCCCGGGCATAGCGGGGCACGCCGATGCCGCCGGGCATCCCGACCCGGAGCAACTCCTCGACCGCTTTGGGGATCAGCTCGGGGGAGGTCAGCAACGTCTGCCACTGGTCGCGGTGGGTGAGCAGCAGGAGCGACTGCAGCCAGATCTGCATCACCGTCGTCTCGTGTCCGGCGAACAGCAGCTGCATGCCCAGCGTGGCGACCTCGAGGTCGCTGAGGTCGGGCTCGTCGCACAGCCGGGAGATGACGTCGTCACCGGGATCACTGCGTTTGACGGCGACGAGCTCGAGCCCGTACTGCAGAAGCGCGGCAAGGCCGTTCACCGAAGCGGTGTCGTCGGGGGAGAAGGCAGCCTCCTCGACCCAGACCCGGAAGCGGTCCCGGTCGGAGTACGGCACGCCGAGCAGGTCGCAGATCACCAGCACGGGGAACGGCTGGGCGAAATTCGCATGCAGGTCGGCCGGTGGTCCCTGCTGCTCGAGGTCGTCGAGCAATGTGGTGCAAAGCTTTTCGACCTTCGGCTGCAACTCGCGCATGTGTCTGGGGGAGAAGTGCGGCTGAAGCAGTTGGCGCATCCGGGCGTGGTCGGCCAGCTCGGTGTCGAAATCGCCGATCGGGCCACCGAACAATGCCGAGGTTCTGCTGCGCGGTGCGGTGGCCGGGTCGCGGTGTGTGCGGCCCAGGTTCTCGTCGTCCATCAGCCGGCGCACCTGGGCATACCCGGTGACCAGCCAGGCCTCGTCGCCGACGGGGGTCTGCACCTTGTGGATCGGGCCGTCGGACTGCAGGGCGCGCAACTCCTCCGACGACCGCAGCGGGTGATCCTGGCGAAACGGCAGTTGTGCGGCAGCGGCCATTCGATGAGATTAGGACGGTCCGTCCCCGGGTGCTGCGATTTTTGGAACTGTGCGTCTACCCGAGTGGCCAGAAGGTGCGGGATCGTGCCGGCGAGATTGCCATCCGCGGGCCCAGTCCCACGAAGTGGGATGACCGGCAAACGTGCGGTGGACGGGTCGTCAGGTCGTCGCGGCGTTCTCGGCACCGCCCGAACAGGGGTTTCACCTGCACTTGGGGTTCCGGTGGGCTCAGTTGGCGCACCGCGGGACGGCCGCTGGGCACTGTGATGTGGATCGCCGGGCAATCCGGCGCCGCAGCGGCTCCGAATAGTGACGTGTTAGCCCGATCGGTCGGCCTTCAGTGGCCGCGAGGCGGGTTCGGAGATTTCGGAGAAGGGAATTGCACGATGGGTTCGTTAGGGATGTGGTTGGGCTCGGGCACACTCATGGCCGGTGTGGGAGCTGCGATGGTGTGCGGTGC
>CAVXWQ010000011.1:0-31151 GCA_963765445.1 uncultured Actinomycetota bacterium | reverse complement strand
CTGGCCCACCTGCGCGGCACCACGCAGAAGGCCAACCGGATCCGCCAGCTCACCGCGAAGAAGACCCGCGAGTCGCTGCAGGCCACCGCGCAGCTCACCCAGACCCACGAGGTCGACATGACCAAGATCGTGGCGCTGCGGGCGCGGGCCAAGAACGAGTTCGCCGAGCGCGAGGGGGTCAACCTGACCTACCTGCCGTTCATCGCCCGCGCGGTCATCGACGCGCTCAAGGCGCATCCGAACATCAATGCCAGCTACAACGAGGACACCAAGGAGATCACCTACTACGACGCCGAGCACCTCGGGTTCGCCGTCGACACCGATCAGGGCCTGCTCTCACCGGTGATCCACAACGCCGGCGATCTGTCGCTGGCCGGGTTGGCCCGCGCCATCAACGACATCGCGTCCCGCGCCCGCTCCGGTGACCTCAAGCCCGACGAGCTGTCCGGTGGCACGTTCACCATCACCAACATCGGCAGCCAGGGCGCGTTGTTCGACACCCCGATCCTGGTGCCGCCGCAGGCGGCGATGCTGGGCACCGGCGCGATCGTCAAGCGCCCGCGCGTGGTGGTCGACGACACCGGCAACGAGTCGATCGGCGTGCGGTCGATCTGCTACCTGCCGCTGACCTACGACCACCGGCTCATCGACGGCGCCGACGCCGGCCGATTCCTGACCACCGTCAAGCGCCGGCTCGAAGATGGAGCGTTCGAGGCCGATCTGGGACTCTGAGGCATGGGCGGATCGGTAATCGCCATCGCCGGTTCGTCCGGTCTGATCGGTTCGGCATTGGTCTCCGCGCTGCGCGCTGCGGACAACCGGGTGATCCGCATTGTGCGCCGCGCCCCGGCCAACGGTGACGAGCTGCACTGGAATCCGGAGAGCGCCGAGTTCGACCCAGCCGGCCTGGAGGGCGTCGATGCCGTCGTCAACCTGTGCGGGGTCGGCGTCGGCGAGAAGCGGTGGTCGGGTGCCTTCAAGCAGAGCCTGCGCGACAGCCGCATCGCACCGACCGAGGTGATCTCCGCGGCGGTCGTCGACGCCGGGGTCCCGGTGCTCATCAACGCCAGCGCGGTGGGCTACTACGGTGACACCCGCGGCCTGGTGGTCGACGAAACCGCCCCTCCGGGAACGGGTTTCCTGGCCCGGCTGTGCGTCGACTGGGAAGCCGCGACGGCCTCGGCCGAGGACGCCGGAGTGCGGGTGGTGCTGGCCCGCACCGGGCTGGTGCTCTCCCCCGGCGGCGGCGTGCTGGGCCGGCTGCGGCCGCTGTTCGCCTTCGGCCTGGGCGGACGGCTCGGCGGCGGCAGGCAGTACATGCCGTGGATCAGCCTCGAGGACGAGATCCGCGGCCTGCTGTTCGCCATCAACAACGACGACCTCGCGGGTCCGGTGAACTTCACCGGTCCGGCGCCGGTGACCAACTCCGAGTTCACCGCCGCGCTGGGCCGGGCGCTGAACCGGCCGACGCCGTGGCTGGTTCCGGGATTCGCGTTGCGCACCCTGCTCGGGGAGTTCGCCGACGAGGGCCTCCTCGGCGGGCAGCGGGCCATCCCGGCCGCCCTCGAGCGGGCCGGTTTCGTGTTCCACCACAACACCATCGGCGAGGCGTTGGCCTACGCCACCGCGTCCGCCCAGGGGTAGTTTGGTTGGGTGCGGCAGTCCATCCGGTCCAGCTCCGCCCCGATCCAGGTGCGGCAGCTGGACACCGTCGACTACTCCGACGCCTGGCAGCTGCAACGGGATCTGGCCGATGCCCGGGTGGCAGGCGGTGCCGACACCCTGCTGCTGCTCGAACATCCGGCGGTCTACACCGCGGGCAAGCGCACCGAGGCACACGAGCGTCCGGTGGACGGCACGCCCGTCGTCGACACCGACCGGGGCGGCAAGATCACCTGGCACGGCCCGGGCCAGCTGGTGGGCTACCCGGTGATCGGCATGGCCGAACCGCTGGACGTGGTGAATTACGTTCGGCGCCTTGAAGAATCGTTGATCGACGTCTGCGCGGACTACGGCTTGACGGCCGGTCGGGTGGAGGGCCGTTCCGGGGTGTGGCTGCCTGCCGACGCCGGCCGCCCGGCCCGCAAGATCGCGGCCATCGGGATCCGCGTGGCCCGCGGCACCACCCTGCACGGGTTCGCGCTGAATTGTGACTGCGATCTGACGGCGTACTCGGCGATCGTGCCGTGCGGCATCACCGACGCCGGGGTGACGTCGCTGACCGCTGAACTGGGCAAACGTGTCGGTGTCGAGGACGTCCGGGCCCGGGTCGCCGAGGCGGTGTGTGACGCACTCGACGGCCGCCTGGTGGTGTCGACTCACGTAGCATCGACCCTGTGAGCGTCGAACCCGGTAACCGCAAGCTATTGCGTCTCGAGGTCCGCAACGCCGAGACCCCGATCGAACGCAAGCCGCCGTGGATCAAGACCCGCGCCCGGATGGGTCCGGAGTTCACCGCGCTGAAGAGTCTGGTCCGCCGCGAGGGCCTGCACACCGTCTGCGAGGAAGCCGGCTGCCCCAACATCTACGAATGCTGGGAAGACCGCGAGGCGACGTTCCTGATCGGCGGCGAGCAGTGCACCCGCCGGTGCGACTTCTGCCAGATCGACACCGGTAAGCCCGCCGAACTGGACCGCGACGAGCCGCGCCGGGTCGCCGAGAGCGTGGCCGCGATGGGGCTGAAGTACGCGACGGTCACCGGTGTCGCCCGCGACGACCTGCCCGACGGCGGTGCCTGGCTCTACGCCGAGACCGTGCGCGCCATCAAGGCGCTCAACCCGTCGACCGGTGTCGAACTGCTGGTTCCCGACTTCAACGGCGAGCCGGATCTGCTGCGCGAGGTGTTCGAGTCTCGGCCAGAAGTGTTCGCGCACAACGTCGAAACCGTGCCGCGCATCTTCAAGCGAATCCGGCCCGCCTTCCGCTACCAGCGCAGCCTCGACGTGCTGACCGCGGCGCGAGAGTTCGGTCTGGTGACCAAGAGCAACCTCATCCTCGGCATGGGCGAGACCATCGAGGAGGTCGAGGCCGCGCTGGCCGACCTGCACGGCGCGGGCTGCGACATCGTCACCATCACCCAGTACCTGCGGCCGTCGCTGCGCCACCACCCGGTGGAGCGCTGGGTGCATCCCGACGAGTTCGTCGCGCTGGCCGTCCTACGCCGAGGGCCTGGGCTTCGCCGGTGTGCTGGCCGGGCCGCTGGTGCGGTCGTCGTACCGGGCGGGGCGGCTGTATGCGCAGACGATCGCCGCCCGGGACACCGGAGCCGCCGCGGCGGCGACATCCGACACCGGAGCCGCGGCGGCGGCGACATCCGACTCCGTATCCTGATCCAATGGCTAAATCCCGCTCCGCCGCCCAGACCAAGGCGGCCAAGGCCGAGGCGAAGGCCGCCAGCAAGGCGGCCTCCAAGCAGCGCCGCAGTCAGCTGTGGCAGGCCTTCCAGATGCAGCGCAAGGAAGACAAGCGTCTTCTGCCCTACATGATCGGCGCGTTCGCGCTGATCGTGGCCGCTGCGGTGGCCGTGGGCATCTACGCCGGCGGGTTCACGATGTACATGCTGATCCCGTTGGGCGTGGTGCTCGGCGGGCTGGTCGCGTTCATCATCTTCGGCCGGCGCGCGCAGAAATCGGTCTACAAGAAGGCCGAGGGGCAGACCGGCGCGGCGGCCTGGGCGCTGGAGAACCTGCGCGGCAAGTGGCGGGTCACCCCCGGGGTGGCCGCGACCGGGCACTTCGACGCGGTGCACCGCGTGATCGGCCGGCCGGGCGTGATCTTTGTCGCCGAGGGGGCGCCGTCGCGGGTCAAGCCGCTGCTGGCGCAGGAGAAGAAACGCACCGCGCGGCTGGTCGGCGACATCCCGATCTACGACGTCATCGTCGGCGACGGCGAGGGTGAGGTGCCGCTGTCCAAGCTGGAGCGCCACCTGACCCGGCTGCCGGCCAACATCACCGTCAAGCAGATGGATTCGCTGGAGTCCAAGCTCGTCGCGCTGGGCTCCCGGATGGGTCCGGCCGCGATGCCTAAGGGCCCGCTGCCTGCGCAGGCCAAGATGAAGGGCGTGCAGCGCTCCGTCCGGCGTCGCTAGTCCGCTCCTGTTCGTTCAGTGAGGAACCACGCAGACAACGTGCGAGTAGACCTCTGCGAGGCTCCTCACTCAACGTGAACGCGGCACGCCCGCACGGGCCACCCGGCGCACGATGTCAGGTCCGCGATGCCCGGCGAGCACCCTGATCCTGCGCCAACCCAGCGCCTCGATGTACTCCGACCGGGTCACGTCCCCGCGGTATTGCCCGGTGTCGGTGCGGTGCTGTTCGCCGTCGTATTCGACAGCGACCTTGAACTCGGGCCACCCCATGTCCAGGTAGTAGAGCGGATAGCCGTCCGGTGCGCAGACTGGAATCTGGGTGCGCGGTCGCGGGAAGCCGGCCTCGACCAGCAGTAGGCGCAGCCAGGTCTCCTTCGGCGACTGTGCGCCTTCGTCAACCATGGCAAGCACGTCGGGCACGCGTCGTCGGCCCCTGACTTTTCGATGTTCGTCCGCCAGCGCCACGACGTCGTCGCTCTTGAAGTGTGTTGCCCGCGCCAGAGCGTCGAGACGTGCCACCGCGCTATCGAGTGAGCCTCGTCGGGCCAAGTCGAAGGCGGTTCGCTCAGCCGTCGTAACGGCCATCCCCAGACGATGTGTGATCTCGTCGTCGGTCACATTGTCGCGACGGGTGACCACGCCGCTCGGCGACTTGTTGTGGGCGAGATTGAGCTCGATCGGGGTATTCGGATCCACCCACTTGGCACCGTGCAATGCCGACGCGGCCCACCCGCTGATGACACCGCGGCGTCGCGACCAGAGCCACGCGGCCTTGATGCGATCGTCGAGGGACAGGTGCCCGCGTTTCGGCGCGTATACCCCGGGCAGCAGTCGACAGTAATCCACCGCAAGGCTGTACCGGGTGACGTGGCCAGCCGCGAGTGCCTCTCCGGCGATGAAGACGTCCACGTCGCGACCGTGCCAGGTCCAGGTCTGCGGGTTGATCGACCATCCACAGCGTCGTTCAGTGAGGAGCCACGCAGAGAACGTGCGAGTAGACCTCTGCGACATTCCTCACTCAACGCACGTCAGCGCCGCACGACGGCCGTGGCGGTCAGGCGGTCGTGCATTCCGCGGCCGTCGGCGTCGGTGAACAGCGGCGGGATCACCAGAGCGATCAGCAGCCCCCGTACGATCGCCCGGCCCGTGCCGACGTGCAGCCGATTGTCGACCGGAACGACCATCAGCCCCAGCGCGTACTGGCCGGGGGTGAAACCGAACAGACGCACGGAGATGACCCCGAGCAGGAACCAGATCACCAGGATCGCGGTGGATAGCGTCGACGTGGTCACCAGCCCCCCGGTCAGCGCCAGGCCGGCCAGCCCGTAGCTGATCAACCAGTCGACGATCAGCGCCGCGAACCGCCTACCCATCCGCGCCAGTGACCGCGTTCCGCTCTCCGGGAGGCCCAGCCGCTGACCCGGGTACCCGGTGTCGTCCTCGGGCCTCGCCGGCTCCGGTCCGGACAGCCAGGATCCGATCTCACGCGCCATGGCCCCAGGATAGGTGTGCGCAGGAAGAACCCCGCCGCCGGAGATGCGTAACGTCGGCGCAACATGAGCTTGACGGGCAGGCAACATCGGCTCCATAGCGTCAGCCGCGGGTTTGACGAACCCGCTATGCCCTAACATGCGCAAAACTGGCTGCACCGAAGGAGTTAAGTAAGTGGCAGAAAAGAACGCTGACGACATCTTCAAGCTGATCAAGGACGAGGACGTCGAGTACGTCGACATCCGCTTCTGCGATCTGCCCGGTGTAGTCCAGCACTTCTCGATCCCGGCCTCCGCGTTCGACAAGAGCGTGTTCGAGGACGGCCTCGCGTTCGACGGCTCGTCGGTGCGCGGCTTCCAGTCGATCCACGAATCCGACATGATGCTGCTGCCGGACCCCGAGACCGCGCGTATCGACCCGTTCCGGGCCGCGAAGACACTGAACCTCAACTTCTTCGTGCATGACCCCTTCACCCGTGAGGCCTACTCGCGCGACCCGCGCAACGTGGCTCGCAAAGCGGAGAACTACCTGGCCAGCACCGGCATCGCCGACACCGCCTTCTTCGGCGCCGAGGCCGAGTTCTACATCTTCGACTCGGTGAGCTTCGACTCGAAGATGAACGGCACCTTCTACGAGGTCGACTCGGAGTCGGGCTGGTGGAACACCGGCGAGCCGTTCGAGGCCGACGGCAGCCCGAACCTGGGCTACAAGGTGCGCCCGAAGGGCGGCTACTTCCCGGTGGCGCCCTACGACCACTACGTCGACCTGCGCGACGAGATGGCCACCAACCTGCAGAACGCCGGGTTCACCCTCGAGCGCGGTCACCACGAGGTGGGCACCGCCGGCCAGGCCGAGATCAACTACAAGTTCAACACGCTGCTGCACGCGGCCGACGACGTTCTGTTGTTCAAATACATCATCAAGAACACCGCATGGAAGAACGGCAAGACCGTGACATTCATGCCCAAGCCGCTGTTCGGTGACAACGGTTCCGGCATGCACGCCCACCAGTCGCTGTGGAAGGACGGCAAGCCGCTGTTCCACGACGAGTCCGGTTACGCCGGCCTGTCGGATCTGGCTCGCCACTACATCGGCGGCATCCTGCACCACGCCCCGTCACTGCTGGCGTTCACCAACCCGACCGTGAATTCCTACAAGCGCCTGGTGCCGGGTTACGAGGCCCCGATCAACCTGGTGTACAGCCAGCGCAACCGGTCGGCCTGCGTGCGTATCCCGATCACCGGCAACAACCCGAAGGCCAAGCGCCTCGAGTTCCGTTGCCCGGACAGCTCGGGCAACCCGTACCTGGCGTTCGCGGCCATGTTGATGGCCGGTATCGACGGCATCAAGAAGAAGATCGAGCCGCTGACTCCGGTCGACAAGGACCTCTACGAGCTCCCGCCGGAGGAGGCCGCCAACATCCCGCAGGCGCCGACGTCGCTGTCGGCGGTGATCGACCGGCTGGAGCAGGATCACGACTACCTCACCGAGGGTGGCGTGTTCACGCCCGATCTGATCGAGACCTACATCGCCTACAAGCGCGAGAACGAGATCCTGCCGATCCAGATCCGGCCGCATCCCTATGAGTTCGCGCTGTACTACGACGTGTAAACCGGCTAACCCGCTTACCTGCGGCGACGCTAGTTTTCGCGGCCAGTCGTACGCAGGTCGTACGCAGTAGTTTCAGATGAGTCCATCCGTTTGGCGATCACAGCACCGACAGCCGAATGGGTGGACTCATCTGCGTCCGGCCATAAATGCCCGTAGATGTTGAGCGTCGTCGTCGCCAGCGCGGGCCGCATCCGCGCCTGCACCGTCTCGATATCGGCGCCATCCGCGATCATTCATTGCCAGTCCACCGTCACTACTCATTGCCAGCGTCCTTGTCCGAATCAGCAACCGGGGACTGGGGCGCCTGCGTAGTACATCCGTGATTTGGGAAGGACACTAGCCGCTCGCACTAGTGGCGCCTAGAGCACAGGTGCCCACATGCAACGACCAAACTCCCAGCCAGGACTCACCGGCAGTCCCCACCAGGCGTCCTGACCCCCAGCGGTCAGCCCGCCACCAGGACGCTCACTCGGTGTGGGCAGCAGGTTTGTGTCGCGGTTGGTGGGCCGTATCACCCGGCTGACGGCGTGGCCGGGAATGAGAGTCCACGGCACCTCGGCGGTGCGACACAAGGCATCGACAGCGATCAACAGCGAAATAGACTGCACGGCAGAGAAGCCCACGCCGCTCAGGTCGAGGGTGGCCGTGTTGGCAGTGGGCGTGAGCAGGCTCGCGTAGTCGAGGACATCGTCGATGTTTCGCGGCATCGATATCGCCGCTGATTGTGGCCACCCAGAGGAACCGACACCGTCAAGCCGCGGGTTCAACGGTCAGCAAGGCGAAGGCGAGTTCTGCTGCCAGCAGTAACGGAGAAGCCCAAGGCGTCGCACCACGTAGGACTATCCGGACTGCGGTCCGAATAGTATGGTTCAGCCATGACACAGCGACTGGACGCCCGCCTCGACACCTACCACTCCCCCGTGCTCGGCATCTTCCGGATCGTCATCGGACTGCTGTTCACCGTCCACGGCACGACGAAGCTGTTCGCCTGGCCGGTCTCACAGGGCGGCGCCGCACCGGTCGGCTCCTGGCCGTTCTGGTGGGCCGGCGTGATCGAAACCGTCGTCGGCCTGCTGGTACTGGTCGGGCTGTTCACCCGGATCGCGGCGCTGCTCGGCTCCGGAGAGATGGCCTTCGCCTACTTCACCCAGCACCAGCCGAAGGGCTTGTGGCCCATCGAGAACGGCGGCGAGCTCGCGGTGCTGTACTGCTTCTCGCTGCTGCTCATCGCCTTCGCCGGCGCAGGCGCCTTCGCCATCCACGGCCGCAAGCCACACTGACCCCCTACACGCACTCCAGCAGCGAGTCGCCGGCCTCACCGAGTGCACCGACAGTGGCGTAAGCCTGCACCCGGCCGTCGTCATCGGTTGTGGCGCAGACGATCCCGCACTTTCCGGCATCGACGCGGCGGGCGATGAGAGGTGACCGCTCCAGCAGCGACATCCCGACCGAGACCACGTGGGCCGAACTGATCTCATCGACGCTGCCGGCCGCCGATCCGCGTCGCACGATCGAGGTCAGCGCCTGCTCGACGACCACTCGGCCGGCGCCGTCGGGCAGTTCCGCGTGCTGCCAAGCTCGCAGCGCCGCCCGCATGGCCGAGCACTCGTGGTGTCCCAGCACGACGATCAGCGGCACCTCGAGGGTCTCGACGGCGTGCTCCAGGGTGGCCAGCACACCGGTGTCGACCACGTGACCCCAGGTGCTCACGTCCAGCAGCGACCCCCAGCTCTGGCCGAACACCATCTCGCTGGCGACGTCGGTGTCCGCGCAACGGAACACCGCGGCCACCGGGGCGCCCTGGTGCAGGGTCTGCTGCCGGCCCCGCACCGGCAGGAAGAACAGTTCGTTGCCTGCACGCAGTCGCTGCCAGGCACTCATCGGATCGGACATGTTCGGTGCACCTTTCTTTCGGGGTTAGCAGAAGTAGTCGGGACGGCTGACGTAGGTCTCGCTCACGAACATCACGCCGGACGAGGCGTCGAGCAGCGGCCGCAGGCCGGCCAGCAGCGCGTCGACCTTGTCTTCCGGCACCACCGTGATCAGCAGCTCCAACGTGGCCTGCTGGTTGAACAGCAGCCGGCCCTGGTGGTAGCCGTGGTGCCCGAGTCCGGAGACCCCGGACAGGCTGGTGAAGCCGGTCGCGCCGACGCTTTGGATGAGATCGCGCACCCCAGGCGCGTCACTGCCGGCGACGACCACCTCGACCTTGATCATCTTGGTCAGTGTCGGTGCTGTCATTGGACCATCTCCTCTTTGTCGAGAACTTCTGGGCTGCAGTCAGTTTCGGACCAGGAGCGCCAACCGCCGGGCGTCCACAGTTGCCACGGTCGGCCGGTGTCCTCACGAGCGGCCACGCCCACCCAGCTGTTGCCGAACAGCCGCTGCAGAATCGGGTTTCGCTCGATGACCATGTCGATCCGGTCCAGCGGGGCCTGGATGACCGCGACCAGTCGCATGGGTTCGTGTACCAGCCGCTGGCCTGTCGCCACCGACTGCCATGGCAGGCCCAGGCGCAGATCCCCTTCGTGTCCGGCGATCACACCGGCGGCGCCGACGACGTTGTGGATCGTCTTGGTGCCGGCGCCGAACACCTCGGGTGCGACCGTGGAGAAGTAGTACTGGCAGTTGATCCACTGCGCGACCACCAGGGGCGCGGTAAGAATGGTTTCCAGCGCGCTGCCGTCCGGGTCGACGTCGGCCTCGTAGGAGTGCAGGAAGACCCTGCGCCGCAGGTTGATTCCACGGGAAACCGCCCGGGGCGCGATCACGAAGGCGGCGTTGCCGGCGAGCCCCCACTCCGGGTACACCTGGGCCCAGTCCAGCGACCTGCCCGTCACATGGCGCGCGGCCCGCCGCGCGGACATCTCTCGCGGCGCGCCGGGCAGCAGCGAGCTGCGTTCGGCCGCCAGCGCCGCACCGGCGCGGGCCAGGTCGGCTTCCAGCGTCGCGACCTGGTCGCGGTGGAGGGCCGGGACCAGATGAGTGTCCAACAGCGAGACGCGATCAATGGCAGTGTCATGCTGGGCGGCAAGGAAATACGTTTCCGAAGGGATATCGATACCCAGCGTCCGCAACTCCGAGCGCACTTCAGCCTGGTTGAGGATCGCTGCGGCGGTGCGCGCGTTGGGACCACCGGCCTGTCCGCCGCAGGCTCCGCAGTCCAGCGAGGCCTGATACGGGTTGTTCTCCGTGGTGCTGCCGTGCCCGCACAGGACCACCAGCCGGGCGAATCCGCCAGTGAGGCCCATTGTGGTCAGCGCCACCTGGGCGAAGAGGGTCCGTTGGTCCAGCGGGAGATCACCCACACTGAGTTCGGTTGGGGCGGGCGGCACCAGCAGGTCACGCAACCGGTGCCGGAGCTTGCCGCTCGCCGCCGGCGCCAGTGTCTTGGCCGCCGCCAGCGGTGCCGCCGCCCAGCCGGCCGCCTCGGCGAGCGTGAAGGGCGCTGCCAGAGCGTCTTTGGCGGCGTGGAAGGCCGATTCGGCGCCGGCCAGTCCGCGGACGCCCGCCAGCCTGCGGGCCGCCGATGCCGCCGCGTCCGGCGCGGGCGTCTCCCGGATGTCATGGCTGGGTGCGATCAGCACCGGGCACAGGTCGCACGGGGTACCGCCGAGCAGGTCGGTGAACCGGATCGCGACCGCGAAGAAGCCGGCGAAGCCGAAGGTCTGATAGCCATCGAGGGACTCGAGGTGTCGGCGCAGACCCTCCGAGCGGGTGTCGATGCAGGCAACCAATTGGGTGTGGGGCGAACGAGTCTCCGGCGACGGATCCGCGCCCGACAGGGCGCTCAGCAGACCGTCGCGATAGTGGCCTTCGAAGGCGTTCTGCCACAGCATCTCCCGCGCCGTTACCGGCAGCGCAGCGAGAATCCGGGCAGCCGCGGCCATGCCCGCCTCGCTCACCTCGCCGACACTCCACACCTGTGCCAGGTGCGCCGCCCGTTGCCGGGCCGAGGGAGCGTGCGGCGAAGGCGGCTCGGCCTGTATCGCGGCCGGGGTTCGCGGGCAGCAGAGCCGCCTCGTAGCTCAGCCGCATCGCGAGGTAGCCGGGCAGATCAATACCGGCGCCGCGGCTTGCACACCACTGGATGTGCGCCGCCCAGCCGGGCAGCCGGGTGAGGTGGGCTTGCAGATACGCCGCGCGTGCGGACTCGTCGACCCCCAGCGACGACAGTGCCTCGAGGATGGCGTCGTCCGGACGTTCGGCAACCGATCGCAGCTTGACCCGGATTCTGCGAGGCAGGGACGGATCGGCCGTCGCCAGCGCTCGCCAGGCGGCGTAGAAGCCGGCCTCGCGGCCCGGCATCGGCCAGGCTGCCGCACCGAAGAATGCCGCACACCACTTCGCGGCCTGTGCGTCGACGATCCCGGCGACCTCGGGGGCGACCCGTTCGGCGTGGCTACGGTAGCGGCGCAGCGGTTGCGGTGTGCCGGTGCCGTGCAGCAGATCACCGCGCAGCAGGTCGGCGGGTGTGACGTCTCGGCTGCCGAAGCGAAGGCCTGGCCCCGCGAGCAGGTTGGGATACCGGCGGGCCAGTGCCTTGTCCAGATCGGTGTCGGTGATGCGTCCCGCCCGGTGCAGGTCGCGGAATGCACCCTCCGGCAGAGTGCCCCGGGTGCCGTACAGGTCACCGGCGCGCCGGACCGCCTGCTCGAAGGGCAGTGCCTCGAAGCCGGCCAGCGGGTTGACCGCGATGAACGTCTCCAGGGGGTAGTGCGTCGGCACCACCCGTGCGGCCAGCGTGATGTCGCTGCGTAGCCGCGAGCGGCGTTCGGCGACAGCGGTTTCCGCGTAGGCGATCGTCATGGACGTGCTCCTGTCAGTTGGATGGGCAGGGACGGCGGCGGCGGTGCGATGTGACCGGCGCTCAGCGCGCGGGCGTAGAGGGCGCGCCGCAGCCGGCCGGCGCCCGATGTGCGGACCGCCGCGGCCAGTCCGCCGAGGATGGCCAGCGCGGCACCGGCGATCAGCCATGTCGCGGTGGTGGGCAAGGCCGCGGCAGGCAGGCTCGGTGCCAGGAATCCGCCGACCGTGGCGACTAGCCAGACATAGCCCAGGGTCGCCGGCAGCAGGAAGGCAGCCGCCGCGAGGACCCCGCCTGCCCCGGGCCGGCGGGCGAGCCAGCCTTTGGTCGCGGCCGCGCCGGTGACCCAGGCGAAGATCAGCAGAGCCCACTCGGCGGTGTGATCGCCGGGCGCCATGGGGACCACGGTGAGCGCGAGGGCGATGGCACCGGCCGGCAGCAGCAGCGCCGGGATCGACGCCGCGGCTCCCCGATGCGGCCGGGGGCAGCGCCCGATTGCGCCGCCGGCCGGCGATGGCCGACCCTGAGGACAGGAACAGGGTGGCCTTGTAGAAGCCGTGCGCGACGAGGTGGAACACCGCCGCGGCCCAGAGCCCCAGTCCGCAGGTGAGGATCATGAAGCCCATCTGGGCCATGGTCGAATGTGCCAGTGCCCCTTTGACATCGGGCTTGACCAGCATGACGACCGCACCGTAGGCCAGGGTGGCGATGCCGGCAACGATGGTCAGCGCCTGGGCCAGACCGGCCGCGGTCACCAGCGGGCTGAGCTTGATCAGCAGGACGCCGCCGGCGTTGACCACCCCGGCGTGCAGCAGCGCCGAGACCGGCGTCGGGGCGGCCAAGGTGGCGGGCAGCCAGCGATGGAAGGGAATCTGGGCCGACCGTGACAGCGCGGCCACCACCACCAGGCAGGCGGCCACGCCGACGATTGGGCCGCCGAGCGGCGCGGTCTGTAGCGCGCGAAGGTCGACGGTGCCCTGGCTCGCGGCGATCAGGGCGACTGCCGACCACAGTGCGAGGTCGCCGATCAGGAAGGCCACCGCGGTTCGGCGCACCCCATCGCGGGCCGAAGGCAGCCGCCAGTACGTGGCCAGCAACAGGCACAGCGCCACACCGGAAGCCGTCCAGCCCACACCGAGCACCACCAGCGTGCCCGCCGTCATCAGGGTGGCCGACGCGCCGGTGAGCAGCCCGGCACCGGCACTGAACCAGCCGGCCCGGTCATCTTCGGCGAGATAGCGGATCGCGAAGGTCTGCACGATCGCGCTGACCCCGTACACCAGCAGGAGCAGCACCACTGCCAGCCGGTCGGCCGCGACCACCAGGATCGGGTGAGCACCGGCGCCGATCGACACCGACGCACTGCCGGCGGCTCCGACCGCCAGAACTGCCGCGCCCAGGAAGCCGAGTGCGGCAGTGCCCGCGCCGAGCCCGCCCGCCAGCCTGGGCCTGCGCCGGCCGACGGCCAACGCAGCCGCCGCCATCACTACCGGCCCGATCAGCATCGCCACCAGCAAGACGCTCGATCCGTCCCACATGCGACACAAATTACATGTGTTTTGTTTCGTGTGTCAATCTTCTGGAATCACGTGTCGCATGATCGCGGCGCGGACATGGGCGCGGCATGTTTCCGGTCATGACAGTGCGGAACTAGACTTCTCCCATGGCGGAGTGGACGTTCCTGACCAACCACGCTCACACGCTGCTGTGCATCGCCCGGGATCCCGGGATCAGATTGCGCGACGTCGCCGAACGGGTGGGAGTCACCGAACGCGCAGCCCAGCGCATCGTGAGCGACCTGGTCGAGGCGGGCTACCTGGATCGGCTGCGCGAAGGGCGGCGCAACTACTACCGGGTCAAGGCCGACCGTCCGCTGCGGCACCCGGTCGAACGCGGGCACCGCATCGGCGAGATCCTCTCGGTGCTGCACGAAGCCGAACACGACTTAGGTGTCGAGCCCCAGGTCCTTCCGGAACCGCCGCATCCCGTCGATCTTCTCCGACACCGAGGCGTCCGGAGCGCAATAGAACACCCACGGCATGGTGATGATGCCGTCGATGCCGGCGTCTCGCCGCCCGCTCGTAGTGCTCGGGGAGGAACGCATCGGCCAACGGCGTCACCACCCGGAAGCCGTCCATGCCCAAACCCTTTTCGGCGCGCAGCGCTCGCACCTTGTCGACGCGTTCGATGGCCTGGTCGAGAGTGATCAGGTCACCGATCCAGCCGTCGAGGCCCGCCGCGCGTCGCAACGCGATATCCGACAGACCCCCGCTGTAGATCGGGATGGGTGGAGGCGTCGGCGTCATCTCCAGCCGCGGGGTCTGGTAGAACTCGCCGTCGAACTCCGTCCAGCCGGGCTGCCACAGCGCCCGCATCAGCTCGATCATCTCGTCGGTTCGCTTGCCGCGCCTGGCGAACTGCTGGCCCATCAAGGTGAACTCCTCTTCGCACCAGCCCACGCCGATGCCGAGTTCGACCCGGCCGTCGGCCAGGCAGGCAGCAGTACCGATGGCCTTCGCCGCCGAGTACGGGTCGCGCATCGCCGGGATGTAGACGGTGGTGAGGAACTTCAGCCGCTCGGTGGCCGGTCGCCAGCGCGCCGACGAGCACCCACGGGTCGGGCCAGTCGGTGAACGGCTGCCACCGCCGCTCACCGTCGTCGGTGTAGGGGTACGGGGTGGCCAGCGTCTCGAGGTTCACCACATGATCGGGAATGCCGAGGCCCTCATAGCCCAGATCATCTGCAGCCCTGGCTATTTCGAGGACCTCACCGGTCTTCAGGAACGCACAGCTGACATAGAACTTCATGCGTGTTGCATCCCGTCGCCCATGCCGGCATGATGAACACCCCTTCGGCTTCGACGGTCGGTCCTTGCCCGTCACTGAGAAATCCACGCGCATAGGTCTTGTGGCCCTCGATGCGCTCGACCCATGACTCGGCGCGCAACGGCCCCGAGTGGCGTGCCGCGCAGGTACTTCAGCGTGATCGTCCCGGTGAACCGCGGCTGGCTCATCCCCTCGGTCGCGACCTCACCGAGGATCTGATCGAGTACCAGTGCGCAGATGCCTCCGTGCACCAGACCCGGCGGACCTTCGTAGACGGGCCCGAGGGTGAACTCGCTCCAGCATCCGCCGGCGGGTTCATGGTGGACGGTCATCACCGGGGCGACCGGATTGTGCCGGCCGACGGCGGGATTGGTCCAGACCACCGGCCGGCCGGTTTCGGCGTGGCGGAGCGTGCGCGGGCGGTCGGTCTCGGTGCGCTCCAGGCTGGTGCTGACCGCCTCGATCGGCCAACTGCGCCTGCAGGATCGTCTCGGCGTCGGCCCCGGTGCGGATGCTGGCGTCGATGAGCCTGCGGATGGCTTGGGCCAGCGGTCCGTGAAGAGCCTCGAGTCGCTCGCACTCCTGCGCACTGATGACGTCGAACTCGAAATTCACTCAGCCTCCGAAGACCTTGAGTACCACTGCTTTTGCGCGCCGGGTGACGCGCAGATAGTTGTCCAGGAACTCCCCGCCGTCGTCGTTGTGCCAGCCCGCGGCGACCGCGACGGCGTTGAGCTGACGACCCGGCCCGGGCAGCTGGTCGGTGGGCTTGCCGCGCACCAGCACCAGGGCGTTGCGCGCCCGCGTCGCCGTCAGCCATGCCTGCCGCAGCAGGTCGACGTCGTCGGCGGCCAGCAGTTCGGCGGCAGCGATCGCGTCCAGCGACTGCAGCGTCGAGGTGTTGTGCAGGGCGGGAAGCTGATGTGCGTGTCGCAGCTGCAGCAGCTGCACGGTCCACTCGATGTCGGCCAGCCCGCCGCGGCCCAGCTTGGTGTGGGTGTTGGGGTCCGCACCGCGCGGCAGCCGCTCGGCGTCGACGCGGGCCTTGATCCGCCGGATCTCCTGCACCGCCTGGGCCGACACACCGCCGGCGGGATACCGCGTCTTGTCGGTCATCAACAGGAACCGATGCCCGAGATCGAGGTCACCGGCCACCCGGTGTGCCCGCAGCAACGCCTGGATCTCCCACGGCTGTGCCCACTGGTCGTAGTAGGCCTCGTAGGAGGCCAGGGTGCGCACCAGCGGGCCCTGCCTGCCCTCGGGGCGAAGGTTGGCGTCGACCTCCAGCGGCGGGTCGGCGCTGGGCGTGCCCAGCAGCGCGCGCACCTGTTCGGCGATCGACACCGCCCACTTGACCGCGCGCGACTCCTCGGCGCCGGCGGTTGGGCTCGCAGACGAACATCACGTCGGCGTCGGAGCCGTATCCCAGCTCGCCCCCGCCGAGGCGGCCCATCCCGATCACCGCGATCTTGGCCGGAACCGTCCCGTCCGGCGGCGTGTTGGCGCGGATCACCGCGTCCAGCGCCGACTGCAGCACCGCCACCCACACCGACGTCAGCGCCGCGCAGACGTCGGTGACCTCGAGCATGCCGAGCAGGTCGGCCGAGGCGACGCGGGCCAGTTCGCGGCGGCGCAACGTGCGCGCGGCGGCGATCGCCCGCACCGGGTCGGGATGCCGCGCGGTGGAGGCGATCAGTGCCCTGCGCCACCGCGTCGGGGTCGACGTCGAGCAGCTTGGGTCCGGTGGGACCGTCGGCGTACTGCTGGATCACCTCCGGGGCCCGCATCAACAACTCCGGCACGAACGCCGAGGTGCCCAGCACCCGCATCAGCCGCTTGGCCACCGCGCTCTCGTCGCGCAAGGTGCTCAGGTACCAACGCTGGTCGGACAGCGCCTCGCTGATGCGGCGGTAGGCCAGCAGACCGCTGTCCGGATCGGGGGTGTCCGACAGCCAGTCCAGCAGCCGCGGCAGCAGCACCGACTGCACGCGACCACGGCGCCCGCTCTGGTTGACCAGCGCGGCCAGATGTGTCAGCGCACTCTGCGGGCCCTCGTAACCCAGTGCGGCGAGCTGTCTTTCGGCCGCGGCCGGGCGTCAGGCCCGGCGCGAACCCCACCGACGGGCCGACGGACTCCAGCAGCGGTTGGTAGAACAGCTTGGCGTGCAACCGCGACACCCGAAGGTTCTGCCGCTTGATCTCCTCGCGCAGGACGCCCAGGGCGTCGTGGGTGCCGTCGGGCCGCATGTGCGCCGCCCGGGCCAGCCAGCGCAGCGCCTCGTCGTCGTCGGGCGCGGGCAGCATGTGGGTCCGCTTGAGACGCTGCAGTTGAAGCCGGTGCTCGAGCAGACGCAGGAACTCGTACGACGCGGTCAGGTTGGCGGCGTCGTCACGGCCGACGTAACCTCCGGACCCAAGTGCGGCAAGGGCTTCCAGCGTCGAGGACACATGAAGTGAGTCGTCGGTGCGCCCGTGCACCAGCTGCAGCAGCTGCACCGCGAACTCCACGTCACGCAGTCCGCCGGTGCCGAGCTTGATCTCCCGGTCGCGCACGTCGGCGGGCACCAGCGACTCGACCCGGCGCCGCATCGCCTGCACCTCGGACACGAAATCCTCACGCTCGCAAGCGGTCCAGACCATCGGCATCAGCGCGGCGAGGTACTGCTCGCCGAGTTCGGCGTCACCCACCGCGGGCCTGGCCTTCAGCAGGGCCTGGAACTCCCAGGTCTTGGCCCACCGCTGGTAGTAGGCGACGTGGGAGTCCAGGGTGCGCACCAGCGCGCCCGGCCTTGCCCTCGGGCCGCAGTGCGGCGTCGACTTCGAAGAAGGTGTCCGACGCCAGCCGCATCATCTCCCCCGCGACGCGGGTGGTGATCCGTGTCGCTTTCGGCGTCCTCCCCGACGAAGATGACGTCGACGTCGCTGACGTAGTTCAGTTCCCGCGCACCGCATTTGCCCATCGCGATCACCGCGATGCGCGGCGGCGGGGTGTCGTCCTTGCAGACGGTGGCGACGGCGACCTTCAGCGCGGCCTCCAGTGCGGCGTCGGCCATGTCGGAAAGATGCGCGCCGACCGTGGGAAACGGCAGCACCGGCTCGTTCTCGACCGTCGGGGCCAGGTCCAGTGCGGCCAGGATCAGCAGCTGGTCGCGGTAGACCGTGCGCAGCTTCGGCATGACAGTGGTTGCGGCGGTGCCGAATTCGGCGATGCACTCGGAGAACAGCTGTCGCAGCTGCGCGGCGGTCGGCAGCGCCACGGCGCCTTCGAGCAGATGCCAGGACCGCGGGTTGGCCACCAGGTGATCACCGAGGGCCAGCGACGATCCGATCACCGCCAGCAGTCGTCCGCGCAGTCCGCGATCCTTGACCAGTGCGGCGTTGAGCTGTTGCCAGTCCGGCCCCAGCGCGTCGGCGAGGCGGACCATCGTCTGCAGTGCGACATCCGCGTTGGGCGCCCGCGACAGCGACCACAACAACTCGACATGGGCATCGGTGTCCCAGCCGAGGCGGGCCAGGTCGGCCGGCGCCGACGGTTCGACCAGCCCGAGTCGACCCACGCTGGGAACGCGTGGGCGCTGCGTCGCCGGTTTCGCCACGCCCACGACCGTATCGCACCGACCCCGGTGATCAGCGCGGCGTCGCTACAGCGGTCGGCTACAGCGACAGATAGGCCTTCAGCTCGAACGGCGTGACATTGGCTGCGGTAGTCCTCCCACTCCTTGCGCTTGTTGCGCAGGAAGTAATCGAAGACGTGCTCGCCGAGCGCCTCGGCCACCAGTTCGGAGTTCTCCATCTCCGACAGCGCGATGCCCAGGCTGGACGGCAGCTCGCGGTAGCCCATCGCGCGGCGCTCCTCGGGAGTCAGCATCCACACGTTGTCCTCGGCCTGCGGGCCCAGCACGTAGTTCTTCTCGATGCCGCGCAGCCCGGCGGCCAGCAGCACCGCGAACGTCAGGTACGGGTTGCACGCCGAGTCGGGGCTGCGCACCTCGATGCGCCGCGAGGACGCCTTGCGCGGGGTGTACATCGGCACCCGCACCAGCGCCGAGCGGTTGGCCGCGCCCCAGGACGCCGCCGTCGGCGCCTCGCCGCCGTGCACCAGCCGCTTGTAGGAGTTGACCCACTGATTGGTGATCGCGCTGATCTCGCTGGCGTGCTCGAGGATGCCCGCGATGAACGACTTGGCGACGTCGGAGAGCTGCAGCGGGTCGTCGGGGCTGTGGAACGCGTTGTTCTCGCCCTCGAACAGGCTCATGTGGGTGTGCATGGCCGAGCCGGGATACTCGGCGAACGGCTTGGGCATGAACGACGCCCGCGCGCCCTCGCCGAGCGCGACCTCCTTGACCACGTAGCGGAACGTCATCACGTTGTCGGCCATCGACAGCGCGTCGGCGTAGCGCAGGTCGATCTCCTGCTGGCCCGGGGCGCCCTCGTGATGGCTGAACTCCACCGAGATGCCCATCTGCTCCAGCGCGTCGATGGCGTGGCGGCGGAAGTTGGGCGCCGAGTCGTGCACGGCCTGGTCGAAGTAGCCGCCGTTGTCGGCGGGTACCGGCACCGAGCCGTCGTACGGCCCGGGCTCGAGCAGGAAGAACTCGATCTCCGGGTGCACGTAGCAGGAGAAGCCGAGATCGCTGGCCTTGGCCAGCTGCCTGCGCAGCACGTGGCGGCTGTCGGCCCACGACGGCGAACCGTCGGGCATGGTGATGTCGCAGAACATCCGCGCCGAATGATGCTGGCCGGAGCTGGTGGTCCACGGCAGCACCTGGAAGGTGGACGGGTCCGGGCCGGGCGACGGTGTCGGATTCGAAGACGCGCGCGAAGCCCTCGATGGAGGAGCCGTCGAAGCCGATGCCCTCCTCGAAGGCGCCCTCGAGTTCGGCGGGAGCGATCGCGACCGACTTGAGGAACCCGAGCACGTCGGTGAACCACAGCCGGACGAATCGGATGTCCCGTTCCTCCAGCGTGCGCAGCACGAATTCCTTCTGGCGGTCCATGACGCGAGCGTATGCACCGCGTGTTAATTCCGCGTTACAGGGCTGCTGCACCTGGTGATCAGCAGTGCAGGTTGTCCGGCACCACCTGGTCGACGAAGTACTTCACGATCGCCGAGTCGATGCACTCGTCGCCGTTGAACACCGCCGTGTGCTGGGTGCCGTCGAAGGTGACCAGCGCGGCACCGAGTTGCCGGGCCAGGTTCACCCCGGAGTCGTACGGGGTGGCCGGGTCGTGGGTGGTCGAGACGACGACGACGCTGCCCGGCGGCGCGGGTGACGCGGGATGCGGGCTCGACGTCGCGGGCACCGGCCAGAAGGCGCAGATGTCGCGCGGCGCGTAGCCGGTGAACTGACCGTAGGACTGGAACGGGGCCAGACTCGCGGGTGCGCTTGTCGATGTCGGCCCAGACCGCGGGATCGGTGGGCGTCTGGTTGTCGACGCAGCGGATGGCGTTGAAGGCGTCCTGGCCATTGCTGTAGTGCCCGTACGGGTCACGGCCGTTGTACTCGTCGGCGAGCATCAGCAGATCCCCCGCGTCGTTCTGCCGCTGCAGCCCCAGCAGACCACTGGTGAGGAACTTCCAGTACTGCGGGGTGTAGAGCGCGTTGAACGTTCCGGTGATCGCGTCCTGATAGCTCAGCCCGCGCGGATCCGACGTGGGGCCCGGCCTGGCCACCAGCGGGTCGACGAGTTGGTGGAACCGGTTGACCCACTGCGCCGGATCGGTTCCCAGCGGGCAGCCGGCCGACTTCGCACAGTCGGCGGCGTAGTCGGTGAACGCCGTCTGGAAGCCGGCCATCTGCTGGATGATCGAGTCGACGGTGTCCTCGGCGGGGTCCACGGCGCCGTCGAGGCACCATCGTGCGCACCCGGTCGGGGAAGCGATCGCACGTATTCGGTGCCCAGCTGGGTGCCGTAGCTGAAACCCAGGTAGTTGATCTTGTCATCGCCGAGCACCTGGCGAATCGTGTCCATATCCTTTGCCGCCGAATCGGTTCCGACGCTCGCCAGGAACGCGGTGCCCAGCTTGTCGGCGCATTCGGCGGTGTAGTTGCGGTAGATCTGCTCGATCGCGGCCACTCCGGCGGGGCTGTAGTCGACCATCGGGTTGCGCCGCCACGCGTCGAATTCCGCGTCGGTGCGGCAACGCGCCTCCGGGGTCGAGTAGCCGACGCCGCGCGGGTCGAATCCGACGAGGTCGAAATGCTCGTTGATCGGGCTGCCCGCCAGCGCGTATCCCATCCCGGCGACGGCGTCGACCGCCGATGCGCCCGGACCGCCGGGGTTGACGAACAGCGCACCGATGCGCTCGCCGCTGGCCGGAATCTTGATCACGGCCAATTGTGCTTGTGGCCCAGTGGGATTCGCGTCATCGATCGGGACGGGGACGCTGGTGCACTGGGCGGTCGGGGAGGTCGGCGGAGGCGTCGCCGATGAATCGGGCGCAACTCCCCCACACCACCTGCGGCACCGTCGACTGACCGGTCCCCGGTTCGGTGGCAGCGGCCGGCGGGGCCGTGCCGCCGGCAGTCAGCACGGTGCAGAGGAGCAGAGCCGAGCCGATCCGACTCGTGCGTCCCATGGCTGTCATCGTCGCACGGCGCGCGCCGCCGGCGTGATCCCGAGGGGTCACGCGTCGATCTCAGAACCGCGCGAGATCAGTAACGATGCGCTGACGCCAGCGTAAATCCCTTGCGTTGCTGGGTGAATCGGTGCTCAGCAGGTGGCGCCCGGCGGCGGCAACTTCAGGTCGACGAGGTAGGCGGCGGCATAGTTGTCCACGCAGGTGTTGCCCTGGAACACGACGGTGTGCTGGGTTCCGTTGAACGTCAGCAGCGCTCCGCCGAGCTGCTTGGCCAGGTCCACCCCGGCCTGGTACGGCGTGGCGGGATCGTTGGTCGTGGACACCACGAGCACCGGCGGCAGCCCGGGCGCCGAGGCGGAGTGCTGGGTGGTGGTCGCAGGCACGGGCCAGAACGCGCACGTGCTCAGCGGGGCGTGACCGGTGAACTCGCCGTAGCTCATGAACGGCGCGACCTCGCGCATCCTGCGGTCTTCCTCGATCACCTTGTCGCGGTCGGTGATCGGCGGCTGGTCGACACAGTTGATCGCGATGCGGGCGTCGGTGGCATTCGTGTAGTGGCCCTGCGCGTCGCGGCGCATGTACATGTCGGCCAGCGCCAGCATGGTGTCACCGCGGCCGTCTGGCCATCTCGGTCAGCGCCTGGGTCAGGTGCCGCCACAGGTTCGGCGAGTACAGCGCCATGATCGTGCCGATGATCGAGTCGCTGTAGCCGAGGCCGCGCGGATCGGCGGTCGGCAGCGGCTTGTCCACCAGCGGGTCGACCAGGCTGCGGTAGACCTCGACGGCCTTGGCCGGGTCGGTGCCCAGCGGGCAGGTCGGGTCCTTGGCGCAGTCGGCGGCGTAGTCGTTGAACGCCTGCTGGAATGCGGCGGCCTGGTCGATGTCGGCCTGGATCGGGTCGGCGTTCGGGTCGACGGCGCCGTCGAGGATCATCGCGCGCACCTTGTCCGGGTAGGCCTCGGCATACGCCGAGCCGATCCGGGTGCCGTACGAGTAGCCGAGGTAGGTCAGCTTGTCGTCGCCGAGGGCGGCGCGCAGCGTGTCCATGTCCTTGACGACGCTGGTGGTTCCGACGTTGGCCAGGAAGTCCTTGCCCATCTTGTCGATGCAGCGCTGGACGAACGCCTTGGTCTGGTTCTCGATGTGCTCGATGCCCTGGGGGCTGTAGTCGACCTGCGGGTCGGCCCGGATCGCGTCGTTGTCGGCGTCGGAGTTGCACCACAGCGCGGGCGTCGACGACCCGACACCGCGCGGATCGAAGCCCACCAGGTCGAACTTCTGCCGCACGTCGGCCGGCAGGTTCTCCACGATGCTGGCCGCCGCCTCGATGCCGGACTCGCCGGGGCCGCCGGGGTTGATGATCAGCGAGCCGATCTTGTCGCCGGTGGCCGGGAAGCGGATCAGCGCCAGGCTGGCGATCCCGCCGTCGGGCTTGGAGTAGTCCACCGGGACGGCGATCTTGCCGCACTGCGCGCCCGCCGGGATGGGCAGCGCGTTGCCACCGCCGCCGCCGGCAACCCGGCACGGGCCCCACTGCACCGGCTGCCCGATCCTGGGCTCGGCGATGACGGCGGTTCCGGACACCATGGTGCTGCAGCCGGCGCTCGCGACGAGCGCGGCCACGGCGGAAAGCACCAGAGCGGTGCGGACGACGCGCGGGCGCGGGTACTGCCTCATGGCAAACATGCTGCCATGTCCTGCGGGGGTGCCTCGCACACCGACCCGCCGACGAGCGGCTTTCGGGTCGCTGCCGCCTTACTTGCGGCCGTGTTTGGCGGCGGGTTTGGTGGCGTCGAGCAGTTCCTTCATGCCGACCGCGAAATCGTCGGCCATGTCCCACAGGTCCGGCAGCAGCTCCGGGCACGAGATCAGCCCGACGTCGAGCTTGCCGTTGAGCGACATCACGGTGATGTTCAGGCCCGAGCCGTGGAAGATCGGCCCGAGCGGGTACATCGCGGTGACCTCGGCGCCCAGGAAGTACAGCGGGATCTGCGGTCCCGGCACGTTGGAGACCACCAGGTTGTGCACCGGCCGCGACTCGGTCAGATTGCTGCGGGCGTACACCCGCATCGCGATGCCGAAGACCGCGGGCCCGGCGAACTGGCTCCAGTCCTGCAGCAGCGTCGCCCCGATGGCCGAACTGTGCTCCTTGGCCGTGGTGTTGGCTTCGGCGATGGACATCAGTCGCTTGGCGGGGTCCTCGATCTGGGTCTCCAGCTTGGAGAACATGCCCGAGACCTGGTTGCGGCCGGGGCGGTCGGAGCGGTCGTGCACCGACACCGGGATCATCGCCACCAGCGAGGACTCCGGCAGCTCACCGCGCTCGAGCAGGAAGTGCCGCAGCACGCCGGACACCAGCGCCATGACGACGTCGTTGACCTTGACGCCGAAGTGGTTCTTGACCTTCTTGATGTCCTCGAGGTCGAGCTGGGCGAACGCCACGTTGCGGTGCGCGGTGACGCTGGCGTTGAACGGGGTCTGCGGCGCGGCGAACGGGGCGGCCATGGTCCGACCGCTCGCGGCGCGGCGGATGGTGTCGAACACCGTGGTCACGGTGGCCGGCAGGACGTTGGTGGCCAGTTGCAGCGGCCTGGTGGCGAATCGGCCGAGGCCGCCGATCGCGATGCGCAGCGGGTTGGTGTCGCCGTGACCCTCGACCGGGGCCGGCGGCGGGGCGTCGGGCTCGGTGGAACACAGCTGCGACATCAGGTTCGCTCCGGTCACGCCGTCGACCGCGGCGTGGTGGACCTTGGTCAGCACCGCCAACTTGCCGCCCTTGCGGGCGTCGGTGCCGTCGACGCCCTCGATCACCCAGGTCTCCCACAGCGGGTAGCGGCGATCCAGCGGCAACGAGGCCAGGTGCCCGCAGATCTCGCCCAGTTCGACCCGGCCGCCGGGCGCGGGCAGCCCGATGCGGTGCAGATGCCGGTCGATGTCGAAGTCCTCGTCCTCCACCCACACCGGATGGTCGAGGTTCAGGAAGCTGTTGGCCAGCTTCTCGCGGAAGTTCGGCATCGCCTTGATCCGCAGCGCAAGTGCCTCGCGCAGCCCGTCGAAGGTATAGCCGCCCGGGATCGTCGAGGCATCCAGCTCCAGCACCGAGCACACATGCAATGGCTGGGAAGGGGTTTCGAGATACAGGAAACTGGCGTCGAGTCCGCTGAGCCGCTGCAGGTGTTGGACCATCCGCCGATGGTATGTCCGCCGGAGGCCGGTGTGAGCAAATCCACTGTGTTCGGCCTTCGTTTTCGCCACACCGCGATGGCAGACTGAAGAGGTCAGAAGAACCCGGGGACCCGGATGGGCCACGAGGATCGACCAAGACGACTTAGCTGGGGACAACGATGTCTGAACAGACTGTCTACGGTGGCTGTAGCACGCCCACGGTTGCTCGCACCAAGGTGCGCACTCATCACCTTCAGAAGTGGAAGTCCGAAGGCCACAAGTGGGCCATGCTCACGGTCTACGACTACTCGACCGCGCGCGCCTTCGACGAGGCCGGCATCCCGGTGCTGCTGGTCGGTGATTCCGCGGCCAACGTGGTCTACGGCTACGACACCACCGTGCCGATCACGGCCGACGAGCTGATCCCGCTGGTCCGCGGCGTGGTGCGCGGCGCCGAGCACGCGCTGGTGGTGGCCGACCTGCCGTTCGGCAGCTACGAGTCGAGCCCGGCGCAAGCCCTGGCGACCGCGACCCGCTTCCTCAAGGAGGCCGGCGCCCACGCGGTCAAGCTCGAGGGCGGCGAGCGGGTCGCCGATCAGATCGCCACCCTGACTGCCGCCGGCATTCCGGTGATGGCCCACGTCGGCTTCACCCCGCAGAGCGTCAACAGCCTCGGCGGCTTCCGGGTGCAGGGCCGCGGCGATGCCGCCGAGCAGACCGTCCACGACGCGATCGCCGTCCAGGAGGCGGGCGCGTTCGCGGTGGTGATGGAGATGGTGCCCGCCGAGCTGGCCACCCAGATCACCGGCAAGCTCACCATCCCGACGATCGGTATCGGCGCGGGCCCCAATTGCGATGCCCAGGTGCTGGTCTGGCAGGACATGGCCGGGCTCACCAGCGGCAAGACCGCCAAGTTCGTCAAGCGTTTCGGCGATGTCGGTGCCGAATTGCGCCGCGCCGCAACGCAATACGCCGAAGAGGTCGCGACCGGGGCGTTCCCGGCCGAGGAGCACAGCTTCTAGCCGAACGTTCGGCTTGCGCTTGTTCAGGAACGCGTCGATGCCCTCGCGGCCGTCGGCGCTGTCGGCGCACTCCGCGATCAGCCGGCCCTCGAGTTCCATCTGCTCCTCGAGCCCGGAGCCGAACGACGCCAGCAGCAGCTTCTTGACCGCGCCGCTGGAACCCTTTGCCGCAGAAGCCATCTGCTCGGCCAGCGCCTGCGCCCTGGCCTCGAGTTCGGCGCCGGGCACGGCCGTCGTTGATCAGACCCCAGTCGGCGGCCTCGGCCGCGGTCAGCGTCCGGTTGGTCAGCATCAGCTCCTGCGCGCGGCGCACACCGACGAGGCGCGGCAGGTAGTAGGACGAGCTGCCGTCCGGGCTCAGCCCGGCCCTGGTGTAGGCCATCGTGAACGAGGCGTTGTCGGCGGCCAGCACCAGATCGCCTGCGACCGCGAGGCTGAAGCCGGCTCCCGCCGCCACACCGTTGACCGCGGTGATCAGTACGGCATCCATCCGGGCGAACGTCGAGATGGCCCGGTGCAGGTCGTCGGCGATGCCCTTGACGAATGGTCCGGCACCCAGTGGCGATGCGGCCATCGCCTTGAGGTCACCCCCGGCGCAGAAGAACCGGCCGGCCCCGGTGAGCACCACGGCTTTGACCTCGGGCACGTCGCACAGGGCGGCGACGGCCGCGAGTTCGCGGGTCATCACGTCGTTCATCCCGTTGGCGGCGTCGGGCCGGTTCAGGACGATCCGCGCGATCGGTCCGCTCCGCTCGAAGCTCAGGGTCTCGTAGTCGCTCACGCCCGGAACGTTATCCGGTGACCGCGGGCTCCTCGCGCGGGGTCTCCAGGCGGGTGGCGCTGCGCTGACGCAACGCCGCGAAATCGCCGTCCCAGCCGAGGATTCGCAGCGCGCCGTCGGCGATCACCCAGGGCGTCTCGGGCGGGCACACCTCGTCGTCGGAGCGGCGGTTGATCACCGACTCCACGAGGCGGAACGGAAGGTCGTCGGCGTCACCGAAGCCGTCGCACTCGGCTGATCACCTGCGTGGCCAGCTGCCGGTAGCGGCTGCGCAGTTCCTCCCGGCTGAGCCGGAACTGCTCGAACCGGTCGATGCGCAACTCCGGCAGCAGATAGAGCGCGCCGAGGTTCCAGCGGCTGGCACACAGTTGCGAGACGTCGCCGACGACCAGCGCGTAGAGCCGTTCGGCGGCCGGTCCGGGCTGGGCGATCAACTCGGCGGCCAGGGCGAGGGCTTCGTCGACGGTGCCGGCCAGCAACGCGTCCAGGATGTCGTCCTTGGTGGCGAAGTGGTGGTACAGGGAGGCCTGCCGCATCCCGACCGCGTCGGCGATTCGCCGGGTCGAGGTCCCCGCGTAGCCGATCTTGGTGAACAGCTCGGCGGCGGCGTCGAGGATCTCCTCACGGGCCGTGCTGCCCGGTCGGCGGGACTGTTCGAGCCGGGGTCGACCCCGGCCCTCGCTGCGCATACGTCATTGTCGCATTCACCGGATGCGGGAATACCTGTCATTTGATAGAAATAGAGTCAACGCAGTCGTTACACCTGTGACACCCGCCGGGAACGGGGTCGCAGAAAACTTTCAGTTGACAGTTAATCGGGCATGCCCGGACAGGAGTGACACCATGACCACCGCCTCCACCGACGGGGCACGCTCGCACGCCCGGTCCCAGGCCGGCGGCGCCACCATGCGCATCCCTGCCGTGCCGGACGGCGTGGACGGCAGCCGCCTGGTGTGGTCGGAGTCGGTGCCCGCCGACTCCTACGCCACCCGGGTGCTCGGTCGCGGCACGCGCCTGCGGTTCGCCGACCCCGACGGCGGCGCCTGCGCGCACCTGCTGCTGTTCCGCGCCGACGCCTCCTGGGAGCGCCTCAACGTCGCCGACACCATGAAGGTGCCCTGGCAGGCCTACCTCAGCGTCGGCCATCCGCTGCTGTCCGACCAGGGCCGGGTGCTGGCCACCGTGGTGACCGACACCTCCGGCCACCACGACATGCTCTGCGGCCTGCCGCGCCGCCGGCCAACAGAAGATGCTGCTCGCGGCGATCAAGCACGGCATGGACATTCGCGACGTCGCACCCTCGGCGACCTTGTTCAAGGGCGCGCGCGTCGAAGACTCCGGGGCGCTGACCTACACCGGCTCGGCCGGCCCCGGCGCCGCTGTCGAACTGCTGATCCACCTGCCCGTGGTCGTCGCGGTGGTCAACACCGCCCATCCGCTCGACCCGCAACCCGCCGTCACCGGCCTGGACATCGTGGCCTGGCGCGCCCCGGACGAGCTCACCACCCCGGTCAACGACGAGCCGGAATACCTCAGGGCCCTGTTCAACACCGAATCAACTTGGGCCGCAGCTCAATCCAGTGAGGCACTGAGATGACAACCACCCTTTCGACGGTGATCGCCGACGAGGTCGTGGCGGCCTGCTCGCCGTGGTCGGCGATCCTGCGCACCGGCCAGTCGCTGCAGATCGTCGACCTGCACGGCAACCAGGCGGTGGACACGCTGTTCTACGCCGTCGACGGTGACACCGTCGACCCGGCCGGCCGCTACAGCGCCCAGGCCACCGTCGCGGCGCAGAAGAACATCTTCCTGACCACCGGCTCGGTGCTGCGCGCCGCCGACGGCAGGCCGCTGGTGACGATCGTCGCCGACGAGGTCGGCAACCACGACACCATCGCCGGGGCCTGCTCCAAGGAGTCCAACACGTTGCGGTACGGGCACCACACCGTCCACCAGCACGCCTGTGCGGAGAACTTCCTCGCCGAGGCGGCCAAGTGGGGAATGGGCAAGCGCGACATCGTGTCCAACATCAACTTCTTCATGAACGTGCCGGTCGAGGCGGACGGCACCCTGGGCATCGTGGACGGCCTGTCCGCGCCCGGGAAGTCGCTGACGGTGCGGGCCGAGACCGACACGCTGGTGCTGGTGTCGAACTGTCCGCAGATCAACAACCCGTGCAACGGATTCGACCCCACACCGGTGCGGATGGTGATCACCAGCGCATGAACACCATCGAGGTGGTCCGGCCGGGAATGCTGACCACGGTCCAGGACTGGCCCGGCCGGATCGGCTACTGGCATGTCGGCGTCCCGCCCTCGGGCCCGATGGACGACCTGTCGTTCCGCATCGGAAACCGCGTCCTGGGCAACCCGGAGGGCAGCGCCGGGCTGGAATGCACCAAAGCCGGCCCGGCCCTTCGGTTTCCGAACGGCGGCCGAGTCTGTGTCACCGGGGCCGCGGCGCCGGTGACCCTGGACGGAACGCCCGTTCCGCGGTGGCAGTCGGTGACCGTGCCCGCCGGCGGGGTCCTGGACGTCGGCATGGTCGACGGCCCCGGCATGCGCAGCTACATCCTGGTGGCGGGCGGCCTGCGTGAGGTCGAATACCTCGGCAGCACAGCCACCTTCACCCTGGGCAGCTTCGGCGGGCACGGCGGCCGGCCGCTGCGCGAGGGCGACGAACTCGCCTTCGGCCCCGATCCCGGCCCAGCCTCCAGCCGACCCGCCCGCGCCGCCGATCGAGGACCAGCCCGCCATCGGCCACCGCTGGGAGGTCGCGGTGACCGAGGGCCCGCATGCCGCACCGGAGTTCTTCACCCGTACCGACATCGAAACCCTGATCAACACCGACTACACCGTGCATTTCAACTCCGATCGCACCGGCGTGCGATTGGAAGGGCCCAAGCCGCAGTGGGCGCGCACCGACGGTGGCGAAGCCGGCCTGCACCCGTCGAACATTCACGACAACGCCTACTGCGTAGGCACTTTGGACTTCACCGGCGACACCCCGATCCTGCTCGGGCCGGACGGGCCGAGCCTGGGCGGATTCGTCTGCCCGGTCACCGTCGTACGAGGCGACCGCTGGAAGCTCGGGCAGATGGCCCCCGGCGACACCGTGCGGTTCGTTCCGGTACGCGCCGACCGGGCGCCGTCGCTGGGCACTATCGATGCCGGCCGGCGGGCCTCTATGCCGCTGGTGATCTCGACCGCCGCCGACGAGGACGACGGTGTGCTCACCCGGTTCACCGGCAGCGACGACACCGCGGTCACCGTGCGCCGCGACGGCGACGGCGGCGTGCTGGTCGAGTACGGGCCGATGGTGCTGGATCTGGCCAACTGCGGGCGCGCGTACACGTGCTGTACGAGTCGCTGCTGCGCAGCGCGATACCGGGAGTCAGCGAGCTCACCCCCGGCGTGCGGTCACTGCAGGTGCAGTTCGACCCGGCCGTCGTGTCGATGCCCGAACTCGTCGACCTGCTGGCCCGCACCGACGAATCATTGCCCGCCACAGACGAACTCGTCGTGCCCAGCCGCACCGTGCGGCTGCCGCTGTCGTGGGACGACCCGTCGACCCACGAGGCGATCCAGCGCTACATGCACGGGGTGCGGGCCGACGCGCCGTGGTGCCCGTGGAACATCGAGTTCATCCGGCGCATCAACGGGCTGGCCGACGTCGGCGAGGTCCACGACATCGTCTACGACGCCCAGTATCTGGTGCTCGGCCTCGGCGACGTCTATCTCGGCGCACCGGTGGCGACCCCGCTGGACCCGCGCCACCGGCTGGTGACCACCAAGTACAACCCGGCCCGCACGTGGACGCCGGAGAACGCCGTCGGCATCGGCGGCGCCTACCTGTGCATCTACGGCATGGAGGGACCCGGCGGGTACCAGTTCGTCGGCCGCACCACCCAGGTGTGGAACCACCGCCACCCCAACGACGCCCGGTCGTTCGAGCCGGGCACGCCGTGGCTGCTGCGCTACTTCGACCGCATCGCGTTCTATCCGGTCAGCGCCGCCGAACTGCTGGATCTGCGGGCCGACATGGCCGCAGGCCGCGGCGACGTCGAGATCGGCGACGGCGAGTTCTCGATGGCCGACTACCAACGCTTCCTGACGCGTCACGACGAGAGCATCGCGGCCTTCCGCGCCCAGCAGGCCGAGGCGTTCTCCGCCGAGCGGCGGGCGTGGGATCAGGCCGGCGAGTTCGCCAGCCCGCTGGCCAGCTGAGCGGCTATCGCTGCCCGAGCACTCCGGCCAGGTACTCCGCCCGGCAGGCCCGCCGGGCCAGCTTGCCGCTGGTGGTCCGCGGAATGGCGCCCGCGGCGACCAGGCGCACGTCGGCCACCGGCAGCGCATGGTGCCGCGACACCGCCGCGCGGATCGCGTCGACGATCGGTCCCGGGTCGGCCTTGCCCGCGCCCGGCCCGCGCTCGGCGACGATGACCAGCCGCTCCCCCGAGGCGTCGGATACGCCGGCCGACGTGGGCAGTTCGGCGGCGGTACGGAGAATGCCGCGACGAATCCGGCGCGCACCGACTTCGACGAGTCGGCCACGGTGGCCTCGATGTCCTGCGGGTAGTGGTTACGGCCGTCGATGATCACCAGATCCTTGATCCGGCCGGTGATGTAGAGCTCGCCGTCGAGGAAGACGCCCATGTCACCGGTGCGGAACCAGGTGGCATTGACGGCGACGCCCTCGGCGTGACTGCCCTGTTCCAGCCGCACCTGGAGCTTGTTGTGGAACGACAGCTCGGTCTCGCGCTCGCGGCCCCAGTAGCC
>CAVXWQ010000010.1:0-25194 GCA_963765445.1 uncultured Actinomycetota bacterium | reverse complement strand
CGACGAACTGGCCAGCGCCGAAGCGACGCTCCAGGTTCTCCAGCAGGTGGTGCACGGTATCGCCACCGATGACCTCACCAAGCAGACCCCGTGCCGCGAGTTCGACGTCGCGGGCCTGACCGACCACCTGCTCAACTCCATCACCCAGATCGGCAAGGCCGCGGGTGCGGAGCTTCCGGCACGGGATCCGGCAGACTCCGTGGAGCGGCAGATCATCGCCGCGGCACGGCCGGCGCTGGACGCCTGGCATCGCCGCGGTCTGGGCGGGACCGTGCCGTTTGGACCCCGCGAAGCCCCGGCGGGTTACCTGGCCGGCATCTTCTCACTCGAATTCCTGGTGCACGCTTGGGATTACGCGGTCGCCACCGGCCAACCGATCAGTGCTCCCGACGCGCTTGCGGAGTATGTGATGGGCCTTGCTCAGCGGGTCATCACGCCCGCCAGTCGGGGTAGCTGCCGGCTTCGACGAACCGGTCGACGTGCCGGAGGACGCTTCCGCGTTGGACCGGCTGGTCGCGCTCACCGGCCGAGTGCCCGTCAGCTGACGGTCTTGATCCAGTCGGCGGCGAAGGCCAGGAAGGTGTCGTTCTCCTCGGGCGCGCCGATGGTCACCCGCACGCCGTCGGTGCCGTAGGGACGGACCAGCACGCGCGCGTTGGCGGCCTGCTCGACGAAGTCCAGCGTGTGCCCGGCCAGCGGCAGCCAGACGAAATTGGCTTGCGTGGGCGGGAATTCGTAGCCCAGCTCGGCCAGCGCCGCCACCACGCGGCGGCGTTCGGCGACCACGGCGTCGGTGCGGGCCAGCAGTTCGTCGGCGGCGTGCACGGAGGCGATCGCGGCGGCCTGCGAGACCGTGGTGGCGGTGAACGGAACGTAGACCTTGCCCAGTGCGGTGATCACCTCCGGATCGCCGACGGCATAGCCCACCCGCAGGCCGGCCAACCCGTAGGCCTTCGAAAACGTCCGCAGCACAACCACATTCGGGTTGTTCCGGGCCAGTCCCAGGCTGTCGGGCACCAGGCCGTCGCGGATGTACTCGACGTAGGCCTCGTCGATGACGACGAGGATGTCGGAGGGGACGGCGGCCACGAACCGGGCCAGCTCGTCGGGGTCGACGACGGTGGAGGTCGGGTTGTTCGGGTTGCAGACGAAGATCAGCCGGGTCCGGTCGGTGATCGCGGCCAGCATCGCGTCGAGGTCGAAGGTGTGGTCGCGCAGCGGCACCTGCACCGGGGTGGCGCCGGCCACCCGCACCTGCAGCGGGTACACCTCGAAGCTGCGCCAGCCGAAGATCACCTCGTCTCCCACCGAGGAGGTGATCTGGATGAGCTGCTGGCACAGGCTCACCGAGCCGCAGCCCACCGCGATGTGCTCCGGCGCGAAATCGACATGCTTGCCGAGGTGTTCTTTGAGCTCGATGTAGCCGTTGTCCGGATAGCGGTTGATGGTCTCGGCGGCCGCGGCGATGGCCTCCCGCACGCTGGGCAGCGGGCCGTGCACGGTCTCGTTGCTGGCCAGCTTGATGGCGCCCGGCACGGTCTTGCCCGGGGTGTAGGCCGGCAGATCGGCCAGTTCGGGGCGCAGGCGGGCGGTCACCTGCCCAAGTCTAGGGGCCGGTGGCATCTGCTTTGCCATCCACTGTTCGGGCTGTGTAATCTCATCGCTCGGTAGTTCAGGAGGCGTGCCAGAGCGGCCGAATGGGACTCACTGCTAATGAGTTGTCCCTCTTAAAGGGGACCGGAGGTTCAAATCCTCTCGCCTCCGCCGCGGCTGATCCGTCAGCCACGAACAACTGAAGAAGGCGCCCGTAGCTCAACGGATAGAGCATCTGACTACGGATCAGAAGGTTAGGGGTTCGAATCCCTTCGGGCGCACTTGTGTGATGTTGCAAGACATCCGAATAGCCCTGATGACGCCTCGTTGGTGGTTCAGGGCTTTTGTTCGTGCGGCTGTCCGCAGGGGACCTCCGCGGCGGTTGATAGTCCCTGGTGCGCTCGATGGCGAGGTGGCGGAGGAGCTCGCCGGTGGAGGCGTTGATGATTCTGACGTCGAGGTCGTGGGACTGAGCATGAGAACGCGGGTTCGGGCGTGGGCGCGGCCGATAGCTGATCTCGTGCAGACTGGCCGTCGATGCGCAGCGTGAGGCTCCCGTAGTCGTCGAAGCGGCTCGGTGCGCCCCCGTTGGTCCGGCTGTCGATTCGGTCGCTCGGGGCGCTGCTTTCCCGGCGGAGCAGTCTATGCCCGTGGCGGCGTTCGGCCGGCTGTTCGTTCGGCAGTGAGCCGCTGTGGCGCGGTGCGATGGTCCGTACTCGTTGATGAAATCGTCAAGTTGCCGTTTCGGCAGTTCGAGCTCCACGAGCAAATCTGCGTCTACGGTGAGTTGGAGTAGAGAAATGACCGCATTCGGCATTGCAAAGTCATGCTGCAAGCGTGGCTGCGCCACTGGTTGCCACCGCCGTCGTCAGCGGCGTGGTTCGCCGGCGGTGGTAGTTGCACCCGGATGAACGCCACATGTGCGTCGTTCTTCGGTCGGCAACAGTCGCGACTGCTCGAGCACGTTGTCAGTGCCGCCATCGCCTTCGGCAATGGCGCGACCGCTCAGCCACGGGCTGTTCGGGCACCATGTCGTCGTCGGTACCAACTCCCAAGCCTCCACCGGCTCGGGCTCGATCTTCAATCTCGCCAGCGGCATCTTCGGCGACGGACAATGACGGTCTCGGCCACGGGCGGCCTGTTGAACTTGGCCACCAACATCGGCGGCAGCGGCAACACCGTCGAGACGGTCGGCAGCCTGTCGAATACCGCCACCAACCTCTTCGGCAGCAGCAACCAGGTCACGACGACGGGCGGCTACCTGAACTGGGGCCGAAACGTCTTGGGCGACGGCAACAACGTTCGATATCACGGGCGGCTATGTCAACTCGGCCCGAATCTTGCTGGGCAACGGAACACCGTGGCACGATTGTAAGCGGATATGGTGGCCTTGCGCGAAATCTGTTCGGCAACAACAATGTTGCGTCTGTGACCGGTGGCGATCTGGACACCGCCACGAATCTGTTGGGCAGCAACAACAAAGCCTAGGCGAAGGGCGGGTACCTGCAACTCGACGAGGAGCATCGGGGGCAGCGACAATGTTTCGAATTCCGGTGGGCACCGTCGGCAGCAACCGCAATGCGGTCTTCAACCTGTTCAGCAGCAACAATGTTCTGACCGCGGGTGCACAGGGCAATATCAATGCGGTGATCAATACCGGTGGCGGCCATAACACCATCACCGCCGGTGGGCCCGGTAACCTGAACCTCGGATTCAATGTCTTCGGGTCCACCAACACGGTCACGGCCGGCCCGGGTCCGCTGATCCTCGCCGGCTCGATCCTCAAGGACGGCCAGGTCATCACGAAGACGAGCCCCGGCATCGCGATCAACGGTCTTCCCAACGGTAGGCGGTGCGGCTGCGACGCCTCCCAGGCAACACTGCGGCCAAGGCGCACGCGACGTCTGCCGGACGCAGCCTTGCGGGTTGCACCGACCGGTGTCGCAGTGCCTTCGGGCTGTGCGACACTGATTCGCATGTCGAGCTGGACAAAAAAGGGCCTTTCTACCGCTCTGAAGGCAGCTCGGAGTGGCTTCGATATCGGGCTTGGTGCTCGTGCTGGGTGCCGGTTCCGCGCTGGCCGATCCCGATCCAGGGGTCGGCGCCGGCCCCGCTGCGGCACAGGATCCGACGCCATTCACCGGCACCGCGCCCTTTGCGCCCCCGAGCGTCGTGCCGGTCAACGGCTCGACGGTGGGAGTGGCTCAGCCGATCATCATCAACTTCCCGGGGCTGGTCGAGGACGCCGGTGCGACGGAAAGCGCCATCCACGTCTCGTCGGTCCCACCGGTTCCCGGCAAGTTCTACTGGATGACCCCCACGCAGTTGCGCTGGCGCCCGCTCAGCTTCTGGCCCGCACACACCGTGGTGACCGTGGATGCGGGTGGCGCGGTGTCCAGCTTCCGCACCGGCGACTCGCTGGTGGCCACGGCCGACGACGCCACGCACCAATTGACCATCACCCGCAACGGGACGGTGGAGAAGACCATGCCGATGTCGATGGGCATGGCAGCCGGCGGCCACCAAACCCCGAACGGCACCTACTACGTCCAAGAGAAGATGCCCTCGGTGGTGATGGACTCCTCGACCTACGGCGTTCCGGTCAATTCGACGTACGGATACAAGACGACAGTTGAGTTAGCGGTTCGATTCGACGACAGCGGCAACTTCGTGCACAGCGCTCCCTGGTCCGTCGATGACCAGGGCAAGCGCGACGTCAGTCACGGCTGCATCAACATCAGCCCCGCGAACGCACAGTGGTTCTACGACAACTTCGGTGCCGGCGATCCCATCATCGTGAAGAATTCCGTCGGCACGTACACGCGGCACGACGGCTCCAACGACTGGCAGCTCTAGTGCGCTAGTAGGCGCCGGCGTTTTCGCCCTCGTTGGTGTACTCCGGCTGATTGGGCTGCGGCGCATTGCCGGTACCGCCGGCGTCCTGACCCTCTTTCCAGTACAGGTCATCGGTCGGCAACGGGGCCGGGCCGGTGCCCTCGGCGTTCTCGTTGGCGTTCCAGTAGTACGGGTCGGTGGGGTCGGGCCATACGAGGTCCGCCGACGCGGTCGCCGCCGTCGAGACCGAGATCGCCGCGGCCGCCGCCAGCAGCGCCAGACCCATCGCTTTTGCGCGCACCATGACCGTCCATCATGGCCGACGCAACCCCTCGCCGCAGGATCTTAGGTGAACGCCGGCTGAACGCGCCTCAGTCTGATCGGCAGGTCGTCGTCGGGCATCGGCCCGGTTCCCCAGGTCAGCGGCACCCGGTAGCCGTCGGCCACGGTCCACTCGAACCGCCTGAGCATCCCGTGCAGGATCGTCTTGACGGTCATCCCCGCGAAGTACTGGCCGATGCACTTGTGGACTCCGCCGCCGAACGGCGAGAAGGCGTATCGGTGCACCGCGTCCCGGTTGGCCGGGTTCTCGAACCGGCTGGGGTCGAAGGTGTCCGGGTTCGGCCAGTAGTCGGGCAGCCGCATCGAGGCGTGGACGCTCAACGCGATCTGCGATTTGCGCGGAACGAAGTGGCCGAGGATCTCGGTGTCCTTGATGGCCTGCCGGAACAGGGCGCCGGCCGGCGCGTACATCCGCAGAATCTCCTTGAACGCCTGGTCGAGCAGGGGTAGCTCGTCCACTGCACCGTAGGTGCTGACGTCGACCGGACGTGTTCAATGCTTCCTGGCGTAATCGATTCTGCCACAACGTGTTACGGCCGAGTTCGTAGGTCAGCATCGACAGCGCGATCGCACTGGTGTCGTGGGCGGCCATCAACATGAAGATCATGTGGTTGACGATGTCGGCGTCGCTGAACCGCAGCCCGTCGTCGGTTTCGCTCTGCGCCAGCACGGTGAACAGATCTGAGCCGTCGCCGCGCTTGCGGGCGGGCAGCAGGTCGAGGAAGAACCGTTCCAGTCGCTTCCGGGCCTGCAGTCCGCGGGCCCACACCCCGCCGGGCACGTTGGCACGGATGGCCGCCTGCCCGCCGCGCACGGTGTCGTTGAAGTCGCGCGTCAACTGGTCGGACTCCGGGCCCAGTTCGACGCCGACGAACACCTGCGCGGCGAGGTCGAGCAGCAGATGCTTCGCCGACGGGTAGAACGGGAACCGTTGCCGCGGTTGCCATCCGCTGAGGGTGGAGTCGATGATCGGGTTCATCAGCTGCAGGTAACCGTCGAGCCGGCTGCGGGTGAAGGCCTGCTGCATGATCCGGCGATGGTCGCGGTGTTCCTCGAAGTCGAGCAGCATGATGCCGCGGTGGAAGAACGGCCCGATGACCGGCGCCCACCCGCGGGTGCTGGAGAACGCCTTGTCCTTGTTGAGCCAGACCTCCTCCATCGCGTCCGGACCCAGTGCGGCGACCACCTTGAACCCGACGCCGCCCGCCCAGAACACCGGCCCGTAGCGGGCATAGCGTTCGCGGGCGAATTCCAGCGGGTCGACGAGGGTGGTCAGCAGGTGGCCCAGGAACGGGAAACCGTAGTTGCCCATGATGGGTTTGAGCGAGCTGCCGGCCGGCGGCTTGGCCAGTGGCTCCTCCGCGCTGGGGAAGAGTTCGGTGACGCTCGCGCCGACGGCTCGAAGCCGCCGCTTCGACGGGATCAATGGCGGGCTGACGGTCATTGGCACCCCTCCTCATTATCTGGTACAAAAACGTGCCAGAATCCCGGGGCGGCGTCAAGCACCGGAGGTGACACCATGGATCGCGTGTCGTCCCCTCCGGTCCGCAGCTACGGCGGCGTCTCGGCAACGGACCGCAAGCTGGAGCGGCGCAGGCGCCTGACGGACGCGGCGCTGGACATCATGGCCGCCGACGAGTGGCGAAGCGCCACCGTGGAGCAGATCTGCTCGTCGGCAGGACTCAACAAGCGGTACTTCTACCAGGGGTTTGCCGATCTCGACGAGCTGGCGTCAGCCGTCGTCGACGACATCGCCGACGAGGTGCGCGATGCCACACTGGCTGCCTTCGCCGAGGTCGGAGACCAGCCGCTGGAACGCCAGGCCCTCGCCAGCGTCGACACGCTGGTCCGGGTACTGGTCCGCGATCCGCGCCGGGCCAGGGTGCTGCTGGGCGGCGTCGCGGCCACCCCGAGCCTGCGCCGCCATCGTGAAGAGGTGCTCAGCGGCCTGACGTCGGTCCTCACCCGCCAGGCCCGCGCCGTGCACGGCGTGGAACTGGAACGCGATCCGCTGGCGCAGATCGCCCCGGCGTTCGTGGTGGGTGGCACCGCGGAGGCGATCTTGGCCTACCTGGACGGATCCGCGCGGATCACGCTGGATCAGCTCGTCACCGAGCTGACCACGTTGTGGCTGGTCACCGGAAATGGCGCCGCAGAGGTGGCCAGGGCTCGGCTGGGGCGCCAGGCCGGATCAGAAGCGGCTGGCGAGGTCCGAGGCCAGCACCGGGACGGGTAGCGCCTGGGCGGCCGGGGCCTGCCGCAGTCGCCGGGTGACGAGGTGAATCGCCAGCATCTGCACGAGGCCGAGCAGGATCACGGGCCAGATGGCGCCGGCAACAATCGACCAGACGCCGCGGGACGCATCGGTGGGCTCTTCAAGGACTGGATGTGATGGCTCATGTGCCACGTCAGAAACGCGACGACGACCGCCGTGGTGAGGTACACGGTTATCCACACAGGGATGACACCTCTCGGCTCGGGACCAGTTCCCACAGGGTGGCAGATCCGTCTGTGGGGAATGGGATCAATTCCCGTGAGACGTCTGAGAGGAATGCAATCGATGCTTAATGGTTACCGTTGCGTGACAATAACTTACGTAACGGTCAGACCACCGTCGACGACGATCGTCTGCCCCGTGACATAACCGGCCGCCGGTGAGGCGAGCCACACCGCGGTGGCGGCCAGTTCGGTCGGATCGCCTATGCGCCCCAACAAGACTCGCGGCAGCTGGCTGTCCAGATAGCCTGGCGGGTACTCGTCGGTCATCTCGCTCTTGAAGAATCCGGGGGCGAGTGCGTTGACGCGAATTCCCTTGCGCGAACCCCACTGTTGCGCAAGGTCGCGGGTGAGGCCGATCACACCGGCCTTGGAGGCGCTGTAGGCCGCTTGCGGCAATCCGGCGGTTGTGATGCCCAGCACACTGGAGATGTTGATCACCGAGCTGCCCGGCTTCATCACACGACCGCACGCCTGCGCCATCCAGTACGAGCCGTTGAGATTGACGTCGACCACCTTGCGGAAGTCTTCGGGCGCCTCGCGGGTGGCCGGCACGGCGGTGCCCACGCCGGCGTTGTTGATCAGGACGTCGACCCTGCCGAACTCGGCGATGGCCGAATCCACCAGCTGCTGACACTGTTCGGGATCGGCCACGTCGGTCTTGCGGGTGTACACCCTGCGGCCGGCCTCCTCGACCAGCGCCGCGGTGCCGGCCATCTGCTCCACCCGGCGCGCACCGAGGACCAGATGCGCACCGGCCTCGGCGAAGGCCTGCGCGAACGACACTCCGAGCCCCGAGGAGGCGCCGGTGACGATGACGACCTTGTCGTCGAGGCGAAACAAGTCCAGGAGGCTCATGACGGGTTCCTCAGCACCTGGCGGGCGATCGCGTACTTGTGGACCTCGGTGGGCCCGTCGTAGAGGCGGAACGCGCGCATGTCGGAGAAGATCATGCCGACGGGGGTCTCGTCTGAGATGCCCATACCGCCCAGGACCTGCACGCAGCGGTCTGCGACCTTGAAAAGCTCTTCTGAGACATAGGCTTTCACCATTGAGCTCTCGTGGCGACCCTTGGCCCCGGTGTCCAGCGCCCAGCAGGCCCACCAGATGCCCAGCCGGCACTGCTGCAGCGCGATCTCGTTGTCGGCCAGCATGAAACCGACGCCCTGGTGCTCGCCCAGCGGCTTGCCGAAACCGGTGCGGGTACGGGCGTGGTCGACCGCGATCGAATGGGCCCGTGCGGCGGCGCCCAGCCACCGCATGCAGTGCGTCAGACGCGCTGGGGTCAAACGCAATTGGGCATAGCGCAGGGCCTGGCCCACCTCACCCAGTACCGCCGATGCCGGCAGCCGCAGGTTGTCGAACCGCACCACGCCGTGCCCCTGGACGTAGTTGCGGTCCATGGTGTCCATCACCCGCTCGAGTTCGATACCGGGTGTCTGCCCGTCACACAGGAACAGCGTCGGCCCGTCAGCGCCATGGGAATTCGGCGCGACGCGGGCCATGATGATCCACGTTCGCGCCCCGTTGGCTCCGGTGATGAGCCACTTGCGCCCGTTGATCACGTAGTCGTTGCCGTCGAACACCGCTTCGGTGGCCAGCTGGTTGGGATCCGAACCGGCACCGCCGGGTTCGGTCATCGCGAACACCGACCGCTGCCTGCCGTCGATCACCGGAATCAGGAACTTCTCGACCTGGTCGTCGTTCGCGATTTTGGAGAGCAGGAACATGTTGCCTTCGTCGGGCGCTGCGCAGTTCAGTGCGACGGGTCCGAGCGTGGACCACCCCGCGGCCTCGAAGAGCACCGCCTGTTCTCGATGCGACGGTTCGCGCCCGCCGAAGCGGCGCGGGGCCTGGAAGGTCAGCAGACCGGCGTCGCGGGCCAGCCCGACGAGTTGGGAGCGCAGTTCCTCGTTGGGGCCGTGTCTGGTGACCCGGGGGTCGCGCTCGAAAGGCACGATCTTCTCGACGACGAAGGCACGAATCTCGTCGCGCTGGGCCGCTAGGTCGTCGGGTATCTCGAAGTCGATCATCGCTCTCCTTCTATCGTCGCCAATGCCCGCTCGAACAGGCGGACGGTGGCGATGTGCAGTCGATCGCCAATCTCTTTGGGCGCCAGGCCGGCAGCCGCGCGGGCGTTGGAGCCCTCGAGGATGATGCCCAGCTTGAAACAGGCCAGCACCGTGTACCAGTCGATGTTGGACAGGTCGCGGGTGGTGTTCTGCGCATAGCGCTCGATCAGCTCGTCGGGGGTTGCCAGCCCGCCGGCGTCCATCAGTACGTTGGTCAGCACCGGGTCGCGGTCGGGGACGAACCAGGTCGCCAGCATCCAGCCCAGGTCCAGCAGTGGGTCGCCGATGGTGCACATCTCCCAGTCGACGATCGCCACTACCTCCGGACCGGTGGGCGAGAACATCACGTTGGCGGCGTGGTAGTCGCCGTGCATGATCCCCCGCTTCCAGTGCTCGGGCTGGTTGCGCTGCAGCCAGGTGGCGACGGACTCCACGTCGCCGATCTGCGGGCCCGGATAGTTGTCGAAGCCGCTGTAGGACTCGAGCTCCGAAAGCCACCGCGGCACTTGGCGTTCCAGGAAACCTTCGGCCTTACCGAATTCCGCCAGCCCGACCGCGACGTGATCGACGGCACCGAGGCGGGCCGCGGCGTCGGCCATGGACAGTCCCATCTCGTGGCGGATCCCGGCATCACCGGCGTGCAGCGCGGGCAGGGCCGAGCCGGCGTTGAACCCGTCGACCGGCTCCATCAGATAGAACACCGCGTCGCCGAGCACCGCCGTGTCCTCGCACGCCGCGATGAGGTGAGGGTGTGGAACGTCGGTGCCGGCCAGAGCGCCAAGCACGCGGGTCTCCCGCAGGATCACCTTGTTGCTGACCGGGCGAAGGTGACGGGGCCCGCGCCGGAACACGTATTCGCGGCCAGACCGGCGGAACCGCAACATGATGTTCTGGGTGCCGCCGACGATCTCGGTGACGTCCTCGATGGGGCCTTCGCCCAGTCCCTGGCCCGACATCCAGTCGGCTACTGCGGTCAGGTCGTCCACGCCGGTGAAGCTACCGCACGGTTGGTTGGGCCAGTCCCTTCGGCCACGGCAACCGGCTGGCGATGGTGCCGAAGACGCTCCAGCCCACCAGCGTGCCGAGCGCGATGGACAGGATCGCGGTACCGGCGGCGCCCAGGCTGGCGGAGTCGGGGTTTCCGCCGGTGGCGGCCTCGCCGAGCGACATGAAACTCAGTGCCCCGGGCACCAGGGAGTAGAACGACGCGAGCATCATCACGATCGCCGGCGGGGACGTCCTGATCCGGGTGGCCAGCATCGCGAAGGGCACGGACAGCAGCGCCCCGATGAACCCCGAGTGGCTCACCCCGGTGAGACGCTCGGCCAACTGCTGGCCGATCAGTGCGACCGCGATCGCGCCCATCGAGCCAGAACAGCGATCCGGCCGGCGCGGACAGATAGACCCACAACCCGACCGCGACGACGATGATCGCCACGTACAGCGACCATTCACCCATCTGGGCCGACGGCGTCTGCGGGTCCACCTCCCCGGCGATGTGAACTCCCATGACCACGCCGAACACCAGCAGTGCGAGCTGCGACAGTCCGTACGTCAGCCGGCTGGCGCCGGAGATGATCTGCGAACTCGCCAATTCCATCGCGCCGGTGGTCAGGGCCATCCCGGGCAGGATGGCCACCAGCGACGGGCTGATGATCTCCAGCAGGCCGTTTTCGGCGGTGTCGGCGACGAACCAGGTGGCCAGCAGGGTCACCAGCATTGCCGACAAGGTTGGCAGGATCGGGATCAGCGACGGGAACGGGCGGCCGAGTTGGACGGTGGTGCCAACCACCAGGCCGAGGAAGATGTATGCCGGCAACGCGCTCCATGTCGGGTTGATCATCATGCCGAAACCCAATGTGGTGACGGCATATCCGACGGTTGTGGCGACGGGGCCGAATCGCGGTCGCATGAGGCGCGCCTCGGCGATTGCGGTGACGGCGTCGGCCGGGCTGATGGCCCCCGCCTCGGCCAGGCTGGCGATGTCGTCGATACGGCCCGCGGCGTTGAGCTGCAGCGAAGAATGCGTCGAACCGTCGATCTGGGCGGCGTCACCGACCTGGACGATCAGCATCGTGGGCAGGACGGCCACGCGTACCGGCTCGGTGGTGTACTGCGCGGCGATCCGTGTGAGCCGTGCTTCCACGATTGGTGTCGGCTGTGCGATCTCGACCAGTGCGATTCCGACCTCGCGCAGCATCGCCGCGATCATCGTGGGGTCGAAGGTGTCCGGCGGCGCCAGCGCCGCGGGCGGCATCTTGCGGATCGCGGCGAAGATCCGCTTGCGCCGCGCCCGCCTGGTCTCCCTGGTCATGGCAGCGGTGCCGTCGCGGGCACCGCTGCGGCGTCCTGCTGCTGGCGGGATTTCTGCCACGGCCAGTAGCCGGTGACCTCCAGTTGCAGCGAGAAGCTGAGGAACGTCCGGATCAGGACGATTCCGCCGAGCACCGCCACGCTGCGGGCGTCGGGGGTGACCGCGACGGTGCGGATTATGTCGGCGGCCACCAGGAACTCCAGGCCCAGGAGGATGGAGCGGCCGAGCTGTTCGCGAAACACCCGGTAGGCGCTGCCCGTCTTGATACGGGGGATGACCCCGGCCGCGGAGATCAGCGCACCGACGGCGATGACAGCGACGCCGACCCCGTCGATCGCTTTGCCTACGGTCTCGATGACCTCGTAGAAGCTCATCGGTGGAATTGTAGGAACGCGACCCCTATCGGGCCGGTAGCACCGCCGTAGCGTCGGACGCGCCATTGGCCTCGGTCGCCCGCACTGTGACCTCCTGTCCACTCTGCAGCGGCTGATGCGGCCTGCGGGTGTCGGTGCCCACCGCGTATGTGTGGCTGTAGCCGTCGGCGCTGCGGACGGTGATGGATGCGTCCGACGCTGCGGTGATGTTCCCGGTCTGGGTCAGCTCGGTGCGAAAACCACCTTCGCCGTCGGAGACGACGGATTCGGCGTGCAGGGTTCGCTCGGACTCGCTCGGACCGCCGGGACCGCCTGGTCCGCCGGGTCCGCCGAATCCGGGTACGGCGCCGGTGTGCGCCGCGCCGTCACCGCTCGAGTCCCAGGTCGCATAGATCACCAGGCCGGCGCCGACAGCCAGCACCGCGGCGATTCCGGCCGCGAGAAGCGTCGTGCGGGTCGACCAGGTGGGTGGCTGGGCGGCCGGAGCGCCCCACACTTCCTGCTGCTCAACAGTCATGACACCACGGTGTGCGACGAAAATGGGAGGCCGCTGTGTGAGTCATCGGCACGGTGTGTGCACGCGCGACTCGCCGAGTCTTTCACAGCGGGCGCATAGGAATCGCATAGGATTGGCTTCATCCCCTATCCCATACTGGAACCATGACCTCCTCAGCTGCTGAACGCGTGGTGATGCGCAGGGCCGACGGAAACCCGATCAACGTCCTCGTCGTCGACGACGAAGCCGTGCTCGCCGAGATGGTGTCGATGGCGCTGCGCTACGAGGGCTGGAACATCACCACGGCCGCAGACGGGGCGTCCGCGATCAGCGCTGCCCGGAACACCCGCCCGGACGCCGTGGTCCTCGACATCATGCTGCCCGACATGAGTGGCCTCGACGTGCTGCGGCAGCTTCGGGAGCACAGCCCGCACCTGCCGGTGTTGCTGCTGACCGCCAAGGACGCCGTCGAGGACCGGATCGCGGGCCTGACCGCGGGCGGCGACGACTACGTCACCAAGCCGTTCTCCATCGAGGAAGTGGTTCTCCGGCTGCGCGCGCTGCTGCGCCGGACCGGTGTCACCACTGAGGACAGTGGCGCCCAGATCGTCGTTGGTGATCTCGTCCTCGACGAGGACAGTCACGAGGTGACTCGCGCCGGTGACCCGATCGCCCTGACGTCCACCGAGTTCGAACTACTCAGGTTCCTCATGCGCAACCCGAAGCGGGTGCTGTCCAAGGCCCAGATCCTCGACCGGGTCTGGAGCTACGACTTCGGTGGCCGCTCCAACATCGTCGAACTTTATATCTCCTACTTGCGCAAGAAGATTGACAGCGGTCGCGAACCGATGATTCATACACTGCGCGGCGCCGGCTATGTCCTCAAACCTGCGTGCTAGCACCTGGTCGCTGAGCGCACGGTTGCTCGTCGGTCAGGTGCTGTTGCTGGCGGCTGTGTGCGCCGGCATCGGCATGATCACTTTGGTGGCGCTCTACCAGTACCTTGCCGGGGAGGTCGACGCGCAACTGCGGGAGACCGCACACCGCTCGGCGATGATGTTCGGCGAGCCCCTGCCGGTGCCGCCGCCCACGCCATGGCCCCAGAACCGGCCGCCCTATCCCAGGCCCGGTCCCGGACCGGAGTTCCTCGACGCGCCGGGCCAGCCGATCGGCCTGGTCGCGGGGGTGGTGGTCGACGGGGTGGCCACCAACGCCGGAGTGCTCGGCGCGGGCGGAGTTCGGTCCGCGCTGTCGCCGACCGCGATGCAGCAGCTGGCCGATACCGTCGCCCAGCGCCACGCCGTCACGCGCGATCTGCAAGGCCTTGGGCGCTATCGTCTGGTCGCCGCGCGCAGCAGGCTGACCGGCGACACGTTGGTGATCGGTTTGAGCATGCGCAACGTCGACGCGACCCTGCTGCGGGTCGCGGTGATCTTCGCGGTGGTCACCGGGGCGGCGCTGATCATCGCCACCACGTTGGGTCTTCTGGTCATCCGCCGGGCACTGAACCCGTTGAACCGGGTGGTCGACACCGCGGGCCAGGTCGCGAACCTGCCACTGGATCGCGGCGAGGTCATGCTGCCGATGCGGGTGCCCGAACCAGACTCCAACCCCCACACCGAAGTTGGCCGGCTCGGCCTCGCGATCAATCGGATGCTCGACCATGTCGCGACCGCGCTGTCGACACGGCAGGCCAGTGAGAGCCGGGTCCGGCAGTTCGTCGCCGACGCCAGCCACGAACTGCGCACTCCGTTGGCGGCGATTCGTGGCTATACCGAACTGGCGCAACGCAAACGCGATCTGGTTCCCGACGACGTCGCACACGCGATGAGCCGGGTGGAGTCCGAAGCGATCCGGATGACCAACCTGGTCGAGGACCTGCTGCTGCTGGCGCGGCTGGACTCCGGTCGCCCGCTCGAGCAGGAACCGGTTGACCTGTCAAGACTTTCGGCCGACGTCGTCAGCGACGCACACGCCGCCGGTCCCGAACATCGCTGGAAGCTCGATCTGCCGCCGGACCCGCTCTACGTCGTCGGCGACGACGCTCGCCTGCATCAGGTGGTGGCCAATCTGCTGGCCAACGCGCGCACCCACACGCCGCCGGGAACGTCGGTGACGTTGTCGTTGGACACCGAACCCGGCGCGGCCGTGCTGCGCGTGCTCGACGACGGCCCGGGTATCCCGGCAGGTCTGCAGTCGGAAGTGTTCGAGCGCTTCGCCCGGGGTGACACCTCGCGCTCCCGTAAGGGCGGCTCCACCGGGCTGGGTCTGGCGATCGCGTCGGCGGTCGTTCGCGCCCACGGCGGCAGCATCGGAGTGCAAAGCGTGCCCGGCAACACCGAGTTCATCGTGCGGCTGCCGTGTCCGAACGGCGCCCACACCAACGGATCGACTACCAACGGATCGACCGCCAACGGATCACATTGAGGCAGCGTCAATTTCGGACCGCTGGACTCACAGCGCGGTCATAGCGCGGACAAACCCCCGGCCCAATCCGGTGCCGGACGCTGGGAAGCATGACCATCACCGACGTTCCCGCTCACAACCCCCTATCGCCCCACCGTTCCGTGCTCGATTCTCGTCCCGTGTTCAACGAACAGGCCGTGCTGGCTGATTCGGTCCACCGGTTGCACCGCCACCTGCGTGAGGACTTCCCGTTCTCGTTCCGTATCACCATCGCCGACAACGCCAGCACCGACGACACGCTGCGCGATCGCCGCCGTGCTGGCCGGTCGAACTGCCGGACGTGCGCGCTCGTGCGCCTGGAGCAGAAGGGACGCGGCCGGGCGCTGCGCGCGGTGTGGTCGACTCGCGATGCCGACGGTCCTGGCCTACATGGACGTCGACCTGTCGACCGATCTGGCCGCGCTGGCTGCCGCTGGTGGCCCCGCTGGTCTCCGGGCACTCCGACCTTGCCATCGGAACGCGGCTCGGCGCGCGGCGTCGCGGGTGGTGCGCGGCACCAAGCGTGAGGTCATCTCGCGCTGCTACAACCTGCTCCTGCGCTCGACGCTGGCGCGCGCGGTTCAGCGACGCCCAGTGCGGATTCAAGGCCATCCGCGCCGATGTCGCCGCCGAACTGTTGCCCGCACGTCGTGGACACCGACTGGTTCTTCGACACCGAACTGCTGGTGCTGGCCGAGCGCAGCGGCTTGCGCATCCACGAGGTCCCCGTCGACTGGATCGACGACCCCGACAGCCGAGTCGATGTCGTCGCCACCGCCGTCGCTGACCTGAAGGGAATCGCCCGCTTGATCAAGGGATTCGGTACCGGGGAGATTCCGGTGCGGGCGCATCGACGCCCAGTTCGGAAACTGCGGCGGTGGACCCGCGGTCGCTGCTGAACCAGAGTGTGCGGTTCGCGGCCATCGGAATCCTGTCCACCCTGGCGTATCTCGGTGCTCTTCCTCGCCCTGCGCCCGATCGGCGCGCAGGGCGCCAACCTGGCCGCACTCCTGGTGACCGCCATCGCCAACACCGCGGCCAACCGGCGCTTCACCTTCGGGGTCCGCGGCCGGGCGAACGCGGGCCGCCACCAGTTCGAGGGTCTCATCGTCTTCGGTATCGGCCTTGGCCTGACCAGTGCGCGCACTGGCCGTACTGAACAGCTTCGGCGAGCCGCTCTCGCGTCGTCGAACTTCTCGTCCTGTTGCTGGCCAACCTGATGGCCACCGTCGTGCGCTTCATGCTGTTGCGTGGCTGGGTGTTTCACCCGCGCCGGGCCGACCGGGTAACGGAAGACAGGACATGACCGATCCTCGAACAACGCGCCACCTCCGAGCCGTTGCCGCTGTCGGGCGAGGCGACGCCCGGTCGGCCACGGTGGGTTCGTCCGGCGCTGGGGACACTGCTGGCGGTGACCGCCGTGCTCTACCTGTGGGGGCTCGGCGCTGCCGGCTGGGCCAACGAGTACTACGCCGCCGCCGTGCAGGCCGGCACCCAGAACTGGAAGGCGCTGCTGTTCGGGTCGATCGACCCCGGCAATGCGATCACCGTCGACAAGCCGCCCGCGGCGCTGTGGGTGATGAGCCTGTCCGGGCGGATCTTCGGGTTCGGCACGCTGTCGATGCTGGTGCCGCAGGCGCTGATGGGGGTGGCCTCCGTCGCGCTTGTCTACGGCGCGGTGCGCCGGGTCAGCGGCTACGGGGCCGGGCTTCTCGCCGGTGCCGTCATGGCCCTGACGCCCGTGGCGGCGTTGATGTTTCGGTTCAACAACCCCGACGCGCTGCTCGTGCTGCTGTTGGTGGTCGCCGGCTACTGCGTGACCCGCGCGCTGGACGGCGCCTCGACCCGCTGGGTCGCCCTTGCCGGGGTGGCAGTAGGTTTCGCCTTCTTGGCCAAACTGCTGCAGGCGCTGCTGATCACCCCGGCGCTGGCGCTGGTGGTGCTTGTGGCCATGCCGGGCTCGGTGCGGCAGCGACTGCGCGACCTGGTGGTCGGTCTGGTGGCGATGCTCGTGTCGGCCGGCTGGTATCTGGCGTTGGTCAGCTTGTGGCCCAAGGACTCTCGGCCCTACATCGGCGGCTCCACCGATAACAGCCTGCTGCAGCTGGCGCTGGGCTACAACGGGCTGGGTCAAGTCTTCGGTGGCGACGGCAATCCCGGTGGCGCCTCGGGTGAGGGTCCGGGTGGATACGCCGGACCGATGGGTGGTGGACCGATGTTCGGGGGTGGCGCCGGGCTTACCCGGATGTTCGACCAGTCGATAGGCACCGAGATCTCCTGGCTGCTGCCCGCGGCGATCATCGGACTGGTGGCCGGGTTGTGGTTCACCCACCGGGCGCCGCGCACCGACCGGGTCCGTGCAGCCTTGCTGATGTGGGGTGGCTGGCTGGTAGTTACCGCCGTGGTGTTCAGCTTCATGAAGGGCATCATGCATCCCTACTACACGGTGGCACTTGCTCCGGCCGTCGCCGCAGTGATGGGGATTAGTGTGCGAGAACTATGGCGCGGCAAGCAATTTGCCCCTTCTCGATGGGTACTTGCTGCCATGGTGTTCGGCACCGGGGTGTGGAACTTCGTGCTGCTGGATCGCACTCCCGACTGGCTGCCGTGGCTGCGCTGGACGATTCTCGCCGGCTCCATCGTGGTCGCCGCGGTATTGGCCGCCGGTGGGCATCGGCTCGGCTGCTAGGCGGCGGCGCTCGCGGCAGCGGGTCTGGTGGTCGGACTCGGTGGAACCGCGGCCTACACCGTGGAGACCGTGTTGAACAGCCACGGCGGTGGCGTCCCCATCTCGGGGCCGAGCCGAGTCGGCGGGCCCATGGGATTGGCCGGCTCGGGGGGCCGGGTGGTAGCGGAGTGCAAGCTTCGGACAACACGGAGGTCAAAGACATGCTGAGGCAGACCGAAAGTCGTTGGGCGGCGGCAACTGTCGGTTCGATGACCGCGGGCAGTCTTGAGTTGTCCACCGGTGCGTCGGTCATGTCCATCGGCGGGTTCAGTGGCGGTGACAACTCACCGACGCTGCAGCAGTTCCAGGCCTACGTGGCCGGCGGTCAGATCGGCTACTTCATCGTGGGCAATGGCCCGGGCGGCCATCACGGCCCCGGCGGTGACTCAGGCAGCGGCACCCAGATCACCCAGTGGGTGCAGCAGCACTTCACCGCGCAGGACGTCGGTGGCACGGACGTCTACGACCTCACCGCCGTAAACTGAGATCGCACTCACTCGGTGCGGGCCAGGATCTCGTGCACCAGGTCCAGCTCGGTGTTCGGATGCAGGAAGGCGAACCGGCCGACGGTCTCGCCGTCCCACTTGGTCGGTGGGATGAAAGCGACTCCGTCGCGATGCAACTGTTGGGCCCACGCGTCGTAGTCCTCGGGCGCCCAGCCGAGCCGGCGGAACAGCACCACACCGAGGTCGGGCTCGCGGATGAGTTCCAGCTGTGGTGCCGCCTTGATCAACTCCGCGGTCTGGATGGCGAGTGTCGCTGCGGCTTCGATGGCCTGCCGGTAGGCCTCCAACCCGTAGACCGCCAGCGAGAACCACAACGGCAGTCCCCGCGCCCGTCGGGTGAGGTGGTAGGCGTAGTCGGTCGGATTCCACTCGCCGGCGGTGGTGTGGATGACATCGAGGTACGACGCGTCCTGGGTGTGTGTCTCCCGTGCGAGCTCGGGTTGGCGATAGAGCAGCGCGCAACAGTCGAACGGCGTGAACAACCACTTGTGCGGGTCGAGGATGAACGAGTCCGCCTGCTCGAGCCCGTCGTACTTCGGGCGCAGCGAGCGGGCGAAGATCCCCGAGCCGCCGTAGGCGCCGTCGACGTGGAACCACCAGCCGCGATCCCGCGCGATCGCGCCGACACCGGCGAGGTCGTCGATGATCCCGGCGTTGGTCGTCCCCGAGGTGCACACCACCGCGGCGATGTTCGCAGTGTCGTGCGGGACGGAAGCTCGCACGGTATCGGCCGTCAGGCGGTGGTCCGGAGTCTCGACCACCAGCGCGTCCATCTCCAACAGGCGCAGCGTGTTCACGATCGAGGAGTGGGCATCCGATCCGACGACGACCCGAAGCCGGCCGGTGGCGCCGCGCTTCTTGGCCGTCTCGCGGGCAACGGCGAGGGCGGACAGGTTTCCCGCCGAGCCACCCGACACGAAGCATCCGCCCGACGTCGGCGGAAGGCCCGCCTCGCGGGCGATGATCCGCAACACGCTGTTCTCCGCGGCGATCGCTCCGGACGCCTCCAGCCACGAGATGCCCTGGATCGAGGCGCAGGACACCAGCATGTCGAACAGCAGGCTGGCCTTCGTCGGAGCGGCCGGGATGAAGCCGAGGAACCGTGGGCTGTCTGCGGAGAGCACGCTCGGGGCGATCACCGAGGTGTACACGCCCAGCACTTCGTCGGGCTGGCGTGGTGTCTCGCGGATCAGCCCGTCGAGGCGCTCGTACAGCTCCTCGGCCGGGAGGAATCCCTTGTCCAGCGGCACCGGGTTCATCCGCAGCCGGTTCTCGGCGTACGCCAGCACACTGCGCACCATCTGCTCGGTGGTTTCGTCGACTTCGTGCATGGCTGCTCTACTCCTTCATCAATTCGATGGCGGCGGCCTCGATGGTCTCCTCGGACAGCAACACTTCCAGTGCGGCGTCGCCGAGCGGGATGAAGCTGTCCTCGCTGGCGACTCGGGCGACGGTACCGGTAAAGCCTTGCTGGACAAGGGTTGCAACCACACCTTCACCCACCCCGCCGGTCCTGCGGGTCTCGTCGACGACGAGGACGCGACCGGTTGCATCGGCTGCGCGCATCAGGTCCGCCACCGGTAACGGTGCGAGCCAGCGCAGGTCGACGACGCGGGCCGCGATGCCGGCTTGCTCGAGCCTGCGGGCCACCCGCAGACTCATGCGCACCCCATTGCCGAACGTCAGGATCGTCAAGTCGGTGCCGTCGCCGTAGGTGCGGGACCGCCCGATCTGCACCGTGGCGGGGTCCGGATATGTTGCGAGCCAACGCTCGTCGCCGTCGTCGTACAGGTCCCGGGTGTGGTACAGCGCGATGGGCTCGAGATAGATGCAGACGACGCCTGCCGCGCGGGCCGCCGCGACGCAGGTGTGCAGCATTGCGGCGGCGTCGTCGGGACGGGCCGGCGAGGCGATGACGACCCCGGGGATGTCGCGGATGGCGGCGATGCTGTTGTCGTTGTGGAAGTGTCCACCGAACCCTTTCTGGTAGCCATACGCGGCGACGCGGACGACCATCGGGTTGCGGTACTGGCGGTTCGAGAAGAACTGCAGCGTCGCGCCTTCACCGCGGATCTGGTCCGCGGCGTTGTGCAAGTAGGCGAGGTACTGGATTTCGGGGATCGGCAGCAGGCCCGCCAAGCCCGCACCGAGCGCCAGCCCGAGGATTGCCTGCTCGTCGAGGAGGGTGTCGAACACCCGCGCCGGTCCGCCCGCTTTCAGCAGGCCGCGGGTGACCCCGTAGACGCCGCCCTTGCGGGCAACGTCTTCCCCGAAGACGAGAGCCTCGGGGTGGTCGAGCAGTACGTCGTGCAGGGCGCGGTTGATAGCCAGTGCCACGGTCAGCGGTGACTCTCCCGTGGATGCGTCCGCCGGCGTCTCGGCGGGGACTGCGGTCACCGCCTCGTCGAGGCTGTCCCGCAGTGGTGCAATCACCGCGGCCGCACTGTCGAGTTGCGGCAGTGCGCTGACCTCTCGGGCGAGGTCGAGCACCTCCTTGCGCTTCGCCTCGTAGCGGTCGAGCAGCTCCGCGGGGGTCAATACACCCGCGTTGATCAAGAGTTTCGCGGTGCACAGCACCGGGTCGCGCTCGTAGTCGCCGGTGATTTCCTCGGGCTTGCGGTAGGCGGGCTCGTAGTCGGAGCCGGCGTGGCCCATCAGCCGGACCGTGAGCAGATGCAGGAACGCGGGCCGCCGATGGGTACGCACCCACGCGGCCGCCGCCACCGAGGCGGCGTAGGCGCCGGGCAGATCGGAGCCGTCGGCGACGAAGTATTCGAGGCCCTCCCGGTTTGAAAAATTCCGCGCGATCCACCCCTTAGGGGTCGTGGTGCTGATGCCAATTCCGTTGTCTTCGCAGACAAATAGCAGCGGCATGGGCAGGCCCTGGTAGGCGGAGTGCATAGCGGTGTTGATTGCGCCGACCGCAGTGGAATGGTTCGCCGACGCGTCACCGAAACTGCATACCGTGACGGCGTCCTCGGGCCAGGGGCAGCCGACGCCGAGCTTCCTGGCGCGGGCGATGGAGAACGCGACGCCGACTGCACGCGGGAGGTGGGAGGCGATGGTCGAGGTTTGCGGAATGACGTTCAGGTCGTGGCGCCCGAACACCTTGTGCCGTCCGCCGGAGATCGGTTCCTCGGTCGCCGCCACCATTCCCAGCAGGACGTCACGCAGCGGGTCGCGCCCCTCTATCTGCTGCGCGCGGGCAAGGAAGAAGCCACCGGAACGGTAGTGGAGTAGCGCGGGATCGGTGTGCCGAAGGGCCGCTGCCACCGCGACGTTCCCCTCGTGTCCGGAGGAGCCGATCGTGTAGTAGCCCTTGCCTTGTGACCGCAACCATCGCGCTGCGAGGTCGAGGTGACGGTTACCGAGTTGAGCGTCGAAGAGCGCCAAGCAGTTGTCGACGGTCAATGGCGACCCGTTCCACAGTTGCGCTGCCGACTCGTGCTGGAGGCGAGGGCTGTGTGCCGTCATCGCTGACAGGGTCGCGATGAAGTACTTGTCGATGTCTTCTGTCATGGTGAGCGGTTCCTGACTCACGGCCGCAGCGCGGCGACGGCGGCTCGGTTTGTCTCGAACACATGGTGTCCCTGGAGCAGATGCATGCGGGCCAGGTTGGCTTCGAGTTCGGGACGGACCCTCGAGTAGGCGAAGGTGATCGATTTGCCTTGCAGCCATTGCAGTTCCTTGGCCAGCGCCTCGGCCCCGGTGACGTCGACGTCGGTCACCCCCTCCATGTCCAGGATGAACGCCGACACCGGATGGGGCGCCTCGGCGACGCAGCGTCGGATGGCCGCGCTCAACGTCTGGGCGTTGCCGAAGAAGATCGGCGCGGCGAAGCGCATCGCGATCACGCCGGGCACGGTCTCGTGGAGGTCGTCGTGTCCGACCGTGAGCGAGACGTGCGGGTCGTCCGACCCCTCGAGCACGTCGACCGCGGGCCGGGCGGCCTTGCGCAGCAGGTTGATCAGCGACAGCACGAACGCCAGCACGATGCCCGCGAGTGGGCCGATCAGCAGTACGCCGAGGAAACACGTTGCCCCGATGACGAATTCGAATCGAGACAGTTGCCACAGGTGGCGGAACTCGCGCACTCCGATGAGCTTGGCCACCGACACGCCGACGATCGCTCCGATCGCCGGGGAGGGGATGTCGGCGAGCAGGTCGGCACCGAACAGCAGCAGTGCAAGCGCGCCGGCCGCCATCACGAGAAGCGGGAGCTGGGTGCGTGAGCCGGCCTGGTCCATGGCCGCGGCCCGCGACGTCGACGAGCCGACGGTGAACCCCGACGACAGGCCCGAGGCGATGTTCGCCGCGCCGAACGCCAGCAGGTCCTGGTTCGGTGAGGTGCGGTAGCCGTACTTGTCGGCGTACGCGCGCGCCAGCAGCAGCCCCTCTCCGACGGTGACGGTGGTGATCGCGATCGCGGGCAGGATCACCGCCACCCACTGCGACCACGTCAGGTGGGGGACCGCCAGCACCGGCGGGCCGGAAGGCACCTGACCGAGTACGGCCACACCCTTGCCGGGCAGGTGCAGTGCCGACGAGGCGACGGTCGCGAGCACCAAGACGATCAGCGCCCACGGGATCGCCGGCCAGCGGCGCCGGGCGGGCACCAGCACGGCAATGGCCGCCAACCCGAGCGCCAGCGACCACCAGTGGACAGTCCCGATCTTGGTGACAAGGTGCACGAGGCGTTCGAAGAACTCTGCGCCGCGGGGTGTCTTGATGCCCATGATCTTGGCGATCTGGCTGAGCAGGATGTCGGTGGCCAGGCCGCCGACGAAGCCGATCAGGATCGGCTTGGACAGGAAGTCCGCGAGGAAGCCGAGCCGGAACACCGCGCAGCCCACGAACAGCAGACCACCGACGATCGCCTGGGCACCGGCCATGGCCACGTACTGCCCGCTGCCCGCCGGGGCCAGACCGGCTAGTGCCGAGCCCACCAGCGCCGCCGCCGCGGCGTCCGGCGCCGCGACCAGGTGCCGCGACGACGCCAGCAACGCGAACGCCACCGACGGCAGGACCAGCGCGTAGAGACCGGCAGTGGGCGGCAGGCCGGCGATCTGGGCATATCCGATGTTCAGCGGTAACGCGATGGCCAGCAGCGTGATCCCCGCCAGCACTTCGGTGCCGACGTTTCCGCGGGTGAGCCCGGACAGCACTTTCATCGGCGCAATCATGAGCCATGCCAGGACCACCCGGAGGCAAATGACCGACGCCGACCTAACTCGCGCCCGACTGCACCCGAAGGCGTCGGCCGGTGCGTCGTCGGTAGACGTATTCGAAGCCGAAGCTGACGACCAGGACGGCCAACAAGGTGATCCACGTGCTGGCCGGCCCGGTGCGGACCGTATAGCCGAGCAGCACGACGAACAACGCCAGGTTGAGCAGCACGGCGGTGACGAGCAGCGCCGGCTTGGCACCGGTCGTTCGCCACACCTTCAAGTGGCCGAGGCTGACCGTGCCGTACACGATCAGGAATGCCAGGCTGGCCATCTGCCCGACCGCGGCAAGCGGGAAGAACAGGACGAACGCGGCCGTCAGGCCCGCGGCGGTGAACAACCCGGCGGTGCCCCCGTGCCACACGCCTCGGGCGAAACTGCTCGGCATCTCACCGGTCTTCGCCACCAGGAATGCCAGGTTGGCGTCACCGAACATCGTGGCGTTCACACCGGAGGCGGTGGCCAGCAGTGCGGCCAGGCCGATGACGATGAAACCGGCTCGGCCGAGCACCTCCCGCGCCGCTTCGGACAACACGTGGCCCTGGTTGGCATCCATCGCGGGCAGCGTCATCGTCATCACCACGAGCGAGCTCACCACCACGTACACCGCCACCACGATGCCCAGCGCGGTGAACATCGCCCGCGGCAGTTCGCGGGCCGGGTCGCGCATGTCCCCGGCGGAGTTGGTGACCACGCCGAATCCCTCATAAGTGACGTAGAGCAGTCCGGCCGCGAACAGCACGCCCATGAACGAGTGGTCGACGTTGTCGGTGAACCGGGCCGGGTCGGCCTTCACCGCTGCTACGGCGACGAAGGCGACGAGGATGACGAGTTCCACGCCGACGACGATGACTTCGGACCGCGCGACGAGCTTGTTGCCCACCAGGTTGACCGCGACGACCACGACGATGAGCCCGATCCCGACGGCCTTGCCGGCCCAGCCCGGCGTGCGCCAGGGCAACAGTGCCAGCAGGTAGCCGGCGAACCCCGACGCGTAGAGGGCCATCGCGATGATCCAGCCGAGGAACTGAAAGATGTTGAGCCCGCCCGCGACGATGCCGTCGCCGAAACACCGGATCAGGAACTGTGCGGCTCCGCCGCGGCTGGGATAGACGGCACCGAGCTTGGCGTAGGAGTAGACGCTGAAGACCGACACCACTCCGCCGATCAGAAAGGCCGCCGGCAGCCAGACCCCCGCCGTGGTGGATGCCAGGCCGAGCAGTGTGTACAGGCCGGCGCCCATCATGCCGCCGACCCCGATGGCGGTTGCCCCCGCGACGCTGATCGATCCACTGGCCATCGTGCATGTCTACCCGGCGTCTGGCGATCCGATTAACCGGCCCCGGCCTTTGGTGAATGATTGCTCGACATGGAGCACAAACCCCCGACGCCGGTCATCGAAGCGGCGCATGCCGAGCACCTGACGTCGCTGCCGTTCGACGATACCGCCGACTTCGAGGCCACCGATCGCGGGTTCATCGCCGCGCTGGAACCGTGCGTGGTCACCACCGCCGACGGCCGCGTGGTGTGGGACAACGACGTCTACGAGTTCCTGCGCGGCGACGCGCCCGTGTCGGTCCATCCCAGCCTCTGGCGGCAATCCATCCTGGCGGCCAAGCAGGGCCTCTACGAGGTGGTCGAGGGCATCTACCAGGTGCGCGGACTCGACCTGTCCAACATCAGCTTCATCGAGGGCGACACCGGCGTCATCGTGATCGACCCGCTGATCTGCACCGAGACCGCCGCGGCCGCGCTGGCGCTGTACCGC
>CAVXWQ010000009.1:0-148388 GCA_963765445.1 uncultured Actinomycetota bacterium | reverse complement strand
ATGTTCCAGTCGCCGAGACCCTCGGTGCCCGACAATGTGGAGCCGACCGTGTTGCGCACCTCGACGATGTCGCCGCGCTTGGTGTTGTTGAAGAACCACTGCGCGTTGCTCGGGCTGACGTTGAGGCAGCCGTGACTGACGTTGGAGTAGCCCTGGCTGCCCACCGACCACGGTGCCGAATGGACGTAGATGCCGCTGTAGGACATCTGTGTCGCCCAGTCGACCTCGGTGCGATATCCGTTGGGCGAGTTGGACGGAACGCCGTAGGTCGACGAGTCCATGATCATGTGCGAGAACCGGTCGCCGACGATGTAGACCCCGTTGTTGGTCGGCGTGTTGTTCTTGCCCATCGAGATCGGCATGGTCTTGATGACCTCACCGTTCTGTCGGACGGTCAGCGTCTTGGTGTTGTCGTCGGCGGTCGCGACCACCTCGTCGCCGATGGTGAAGTGCGACGTCAGGTTCTCCTGGCCGAACAGTCCGTCACCCAGATCGACCCCGTAGGTGTTGACCTCGACGTCGATCTTGGTGCCCGGCTTCCAGTAGTCCTGCGGCCGCCAGCGCACCTCGCGGTTGTTCAGCCAGTAGAACGCCCCCTCGACGGGAGGGTCGGTGGTGACCTTGATCGCGCGCTCGGCCGCCACCCGGTTGGGGATGTTCTCGTCGAAGCGCACCGCGATCGGCTGTCCGACGCCGACGACCTCGCCGTCGCCGGGGATCAGGTACGGCATCGTCAAGCTGTCGGGCGAGTGCGTCTTGAACGTGAGCTTCTCCGTGGTGACCCCGCCGAGGCCGAGTGAGCGCGCGCTGATCGTGTAGCTCTTGTTGTAGCCCAGCGGTTCGGTGGTCTTCCACGCCACGCCGTCGGCACTGAGTTGGCCAGCGACCTGCTCGCCGGACTGGTTGACCATCGTCACTGACCCGAGCACGCCCCCGGTGGCCGTCACGGTGACCGGCTTGTCGACGGCAACGTCGACCGCGCCGTCCTTGACCGATGCGGCCACCTGTGGAATGAGCAAGTCGCCGTAGGGGGTTCCCTTGTCGGCGATGACGTTGACCGGCGCCGGGGCCGGGTCACTGCCGCAGGCGGTCATCCCCAGCAACAGCGCCGGGACGAGGGCGAGCACCGCCAGCCGTGCCCGAAACCACCGGCGCTAGCTGAACCGACCTGCGTCATATGGTGCTTTACCTCGTTCGCTGTGGGATTGCTGGGAGTGTTTGGCAACAGTCTAAGGGCAGCCATACCTAGGTGACGACCGGGATTTCTCACTGGGTCGGCTCGCCTGTTAAAGTCGCTGACGCGGTTCTCGCGCCGTTAGCTCAGTTGGTAGAGCAGCTGACTCTTAATCAGCGGGTCCGGGGTTCGAAACCCTGACGGCGCACCAGAAAACCCCCGTTAACCGGGGGTTTTTGTGTTTAGGGAATCTCGGCTCTATCGGTATCGCGGTAGACGCCCGGCAGATTCACCGAAGCAGACCCCGGCGTCAGCTGTCGGGAGGCATCGACAGGTTACGGTGCCGGGATGACACTGACGCCGAGCACGCCGGCCGCCGACGGTTTTGCGATGCCGGCGGAGTGGGAGCCGCACGCCGCCTGCCTGATGGCCTGGCCCAGCCGGTCCGATCTGTGGGGCGGCAGGCTGGACGAGGCCAAGCGCGATTACGCCGCGGTCGCCGAGGCGATCGGCAGGTTCGAGCCAGTCCTGATGGTCTGCAACCCGGGCGGCGAAGCGGACGTCAAGCGGCAGTGCGGTTCTGCGGTCGAGGTGCTGCCGATCCCGATCGACGACTCCTGGATCCGGGACAGCGGGCCGGTCTTCGTCCGGGACGCCGCCGGCCGTGTCGCCGCGGTGAGCTTCCGGTTCAATGCCTGGGGCGAGCGTTGGCACCCGCACGACAGCGACGCAGCGCTCGGTGCCCGGATCGCCGAGTATCTCCAGATGCGTTGCTACACATCGTCGATGGTGCTCGAGGGCGGCGCATATCTGGTCGACGGCGAGGGTACCCTGCTGACCACCGAGCAGTGTCTGCTGCACCCGAACCGCAATCCCGGACTGACCCGGGAGCAGATCGAGCAAGAGCTGCGCGACTACCTCGGCGTCAGCAAGGTGGTCTGGCTTGGCCGCGGCTACCACGACGACGCCGGTCCGCAAGGGACCGACGGCCACCTCGACGGCATCGCGCACTACGTCGCTCCGGGCCGGGTGCTGCTCGACGTCCCCGCCGACCCCAGCCACCCCGGGTACGCGATCGGGCAAGACAACCTGGCGCGGCTGGCGTCCGCCACCGACGCCCGCGGCCGCCGGTTCGAGGTGCTGCCGCTGGACCCGGGCACCGAGCAGTAGCTCGCTTACGCCAACCTGTACCTGGCAAACGGCGGGGTGGTCCTCCCGGTCGGCGCCGGTCCGAACGACCGGAACGCGCTGGAGCAGGTCGCGGCCGCGTTCCCGGATCGCGAGCTGGTCGCTGTGCCCGGCGAGGTGATCGCGTTCGGCGGCGGCGGACCGCACTGCATCACCCAGCAGATCCCCGTCGGGGCCGCCGTCCCGGCGTGACCACGCCGTCCCCTGCCCGAAAAAAGTGTCACGCATGGCGGGCGTTGTCGCTCCTACCTCTGACGCCGTCAAACGGACGGCCGCGAGGACACGAAGGAACACGCGATGAACCTGAAACGACTGATCGTCGGGCTGACATCGGCAGCCCTGCTCACCGCCGGCGCCGCGGGGGTGGTGGGGCCGGGCATCGCCCAAGCCCACCCCGGCGGCCCGATGCCGCTCAACGGCGCCTGGCCCGGCTGCCCGGCAGACCATCCCGCCGGACCGTGCCACTGGTGCCCCGGGGATCCCCCGGTGCAGACGGGCAATCTTGCAGTTGACCCCGTCGTTTGGGACAACACGATCTGCCACACCTATTACTACGACTATCCGTACGGCAACGTCGCCAAGACGATTTGGGAGGGCGAGAATCCGCCGGCGCCGCCGCCACCTCCGTACGGCCTGTACTGCGACCCCGGGACCTTCTTCCAGAATTGCCGGATCGACAACCACCCGTAAAGGGGGGCCGGGGTTCACTGGCGGCACAGAATCCCTGCTCCGGCAGGGATTCTGTGTTTCAGGTGACGCGTGCCCGCGACCTGGGAACTGCGCACGGCACGGCTCGACTTCGACCATCCCGAAACTGGAGTAGTCGACTACTCGCCCCTTACCCGGATCCGTCGAATTACGCTGCTCGCAGGGGTTTCTACCCGCGCGTCAATGTTGACGGCACCGTCGGGCGCTGAAACCATTGTGACAATCGTCATATGACCACCGGTCATACCGGACAGAGGGGCACCACATGACCACGAGGGACAAGTACACCGAAGTTCCCGACCCCTACTCGTGGGAGGTGCCCAGCGTCGGCGACGCGCGCTTCACCTGGGAGTACGACGAGGGGCGCGCTCGGCTGCTCTCGCTCTACCAGAAGGGCAAGGACAAGCAGTGGGACGCCCAGTCGCGCATCGACTGGAGCCTGGACGTCGACCCGACGAACCCGATCGGGTCGCCGGACGAGTTCCATCGCGCTGTTCGGCAGCCCCGCCTGGGAGGCCGCCGACGAACCCCGCCGCGCCGAGTTCCGCCAGCACAACGCGGCCTGGAACTTCTCGCAGTTCCTGCACGGCGAGCAGGGCGCGCTGGTGTGCGCGGCCAAGATCGTCGAGGTCGTTCCCGACATGGACGCGAAGTTCTACGCCGCCACCCAGACCATGGACGAGGCCCGCCACGTCGAGGCGTTCTCCCGCTTCCTCCACGAGAAGATCGGCATGGTCTACCCGATCAACTCGAACTTGACCACGCTGCTCGGGGACACCCTCAGCGACTCGCGCTGGGACATGCCCTACCTCGGCATGCAGGTTCTCATCGAAGGGCTCGCCCTCGCCGCCTTCGGGGTGCAGCGCGATCTGGCACCGGAAGGCTCGCTGGCCAAGCAACTGCTCGCCTACGTCATGCAGGACGAGGCCCGGCACGTCGCCTTCGGCCGAATCTCGTTGAAGGACTACTACTCCGCGCTGACCGACGCCGAACGCGACGAGCGGGAGGAGTTCGTCGTCGAGGCGTGCTACCTGATGCGCGACCGGTTCCGCGGCGAGGAGGTCTTCGAGACGCTCGGCCTCAACGTCAAGGAGTGCGCCGAGTGGGTCGACCACTCGCCGCTGATGATCCAGTTCCGCTCGCACCTGTTCAGCCGCATCGTGCCGATCGTCAAGGACATCGGCCTGTGGGGACCCAAGGTGCAGAAGGCGTTCATCGACATGGGTGTCCACGAGATGGCCGCCTTCGACATCGATGCGCTGATGAAAGCCGATGAGGATCAGGCCGAGTCGCTGGACCAGTCCCATGCCGAGATGGCCAGCCGGGCCCTCGAGGTGGACGCGGCGATCGCCGCGGGCGCGAGCTGACCTGGCGCCCGCGTACCGAAAAACCCGTACTCCGATAATCGGTCCGTCCGCACGGATAGTTTGAATTCGTCTATTCGCAGCGACGGCGGGGTGCCCGATATGACGGAAATTTCGCCGGACGCAACTGATGCCGACGAGTTGTGCGAAGACTGCGGCTACGAACCGGAACTGAAACGAACGCTGGGGTCCTTCCAGATCTTCGCGGTGTCCTTCGCGTTCATCTCGGTCGCGGTCGGGATTTTCGGAACCTACGACGACGTCCTGAAGAATGCCGGACCGGTCGGAATCTGGCTGTGGCCCGTGGTGGCCGTCGGCCAGACCTTGATCGCATTGGTCATCGCCCAGTTCGCCGCCCGCATCCCGCTCAGCGGATCGTCCTACCAATGGGCCTCACGGCTGGCCAATCCCAAGGTCGGTTGGTTCTTCGGCTGGCTGAGTTTCGCGTATCTGGTGATCGGTGTCGTGGCAGTCGACAACGCGCTCGCGAAAACCGCGCTCATGCCACTGCTGGGAATGCCGGATAACCAGATGACCGCCAGAGTCATCACGGTGGTGATGATGGTCCTGCAGGCCGTGCTCGTCATCGCATCGACGCGCCTGGTGGGTCTGCTCACCTCGGCCGCCGTCGGGCTCGAACTGATCATCGTCGTGGTGCTGACGGTCGCACTGTTCATCGCTGTGGCGGTCACCGGACAAGGCTCGGCCGGCAATCTCACTTCTCGCGGCATCACTGACGGAGCGCCCGACTACTTCTCCCTCGGCGGTGGCCTGATGGCGGCGATGATCATGGGTATCGCGACGCTGGTCGGTTTCGACGCCGCGGCCAACATGGCCGAGGAGGCGAAAGACCCGTTCCGCAACGTGCCACGCGCGATCGTGGGATCCGTTGTCGCAGCCGGTCTTCTGGGAATGGTGTTCGCCGTTGCCCTCACCATCGCCATCAAGGACATTCCGGCGGCCACTGCCACCGACTCACCCGTCGCACTGATCCTGCGCGATCAACTGGGTGTCATCATGGAGCGCGGCCTATTGGTCGCGATCGTGATTGCCTTCTTCGGCGCGGGGATGGTGACCCTGGCCACCTGTGCCCGAATGGTTTTCGCGATGGCCCGCGACGACCGTTTCCCCGCGCCCAAGTTGATGCAACGCGTCAGCCCGCGCACCCATACCCCGATCCCCGCGACCATTCTGATCGTCGTGCTCGGGATCGCCCTGATAGCCGCGGTGCCCGGTGACGCGCTGCTGGACTTGCTGACAGTGGGTGGACTCATCGGAGCGACCCTCTACGGCGCGATCATCGTGCTCTACCTGGCGGTGCGAAAACGCCTGGGGCGTCAAGAGAATGCGTTCGACATCGGCAGATTCGAGATGCCCGTCGCCATCGGGGCACTGATCTGGTCGGCCATCGTGATAGCCATCCTCGTCTCGCCGCCCGAGGCCCGAACGGCCGTCTTGATCGCGATCGGCGTACTGCTCGCCGGTGGCCTGTACTTCGTCTATCTGCTGGTGACGAATCGCGAAGTACTGGAGACCGAGCCGGGCGACATCGATGTCTTCAAGCACTGACTTCTTGACGGGCCGGGTTGTCCGAAAAGGGGATTCGGGCTTCGAGGCGGCCAGGCTCGGCTGGAACCAGTTGTACTCCAGCGCATCCGCAGGCGGTGGTGTTCTGCGGCGAGACAGCGGATGTGGTGAACGCACTGACGTGGGCGCGGCACAACGGCGTCCCCGTTCGAATCCGGAGCGGGCGGCACTGTCTGGAGGGGTGGTCAGCGGTCGACGACGGGCTCGTCATCGACGTGAGCGCACTGAAATCAGCGGAGATCGACCCTGTTTCGCGAACGGCCACCGTAGGCGCCGGACTCAACCAGCTCGAAGCGGTAACCGCGCTGGGCAGCGCCGGCTTCGCCGCGCCGACCGGGACCGAGGGAAGCGTCGGGCTGGTCGGTGCGACGCTCGGTGGCGGCTTCGGCCTTCTGACCCGCCGATTCGGCATGGCGTCAGACAATCTCGTCGCGGCGGAGGTCGTCGTGGCGCCGGCGGGCGGCGGGGCGACGGCCGTCATCGCCGACGAACAGAACAACACAGATCTGCTCTGGGCGCTGCGCGGTGCCGGCAACGGGAACTTCGGCATCGTCACATCGCTGACCTACACGATCCACCCACTGACGCAAGCGATCTACGTCACCGCGACCTGGGCCGGCCTGGACCATCTCCCGAGCGTGTTCGAGGCGTGGCAACGGAGTGCCCCGTACGCGGACGACCGCCTCACCAGCCAACTCGAGATCCGCCGCGACGAGATCATGCTGGTCGGTGTGCTCGTCGTCCGGGTCGCAGACCGAGGCGCTGGAGATGCTGGCCCCGGTTCTGTCAGTCGGCGCACCCGAGGTCGTGACCCGGGATGCGGACTGGCCGGACATCTATTCGGGATTTCAGATACCGACCGACCATGAACCGGCCAACTGGAAGTTCCAGTCGCAGTTCATGTCGGAGCCGTTCCCACCTGAAGCCGTGAGCATCGTGTGCGCCTTCATGTCGAACGCACCCACCGCGGAGTGCAACTACTTCACCAACGCGTTCGGCGGTGCCGTACGGAATAGCGAGCCACCGGGGGGCTCAGTGTTCGCCCATCGCAACGCTCTCTTCTACGCCGAGCCCGGCGCAGGTTGGGGCGTTCGCGATGAGGCACCGACGTCGCCCGACCCACTGACCGCTATATGCCTGGACTGGATCGCGCAATTCGGTGACGCGTTGGCCCCCTACGCAAACGGCGCGTACGTCAACGTCCCCAATGCCGGTATGCCGGACTGGGAGCAGGCCTACTGGGGCTCGAACGTCGACCGGTTGCGCGCGATCAAGGCAACCTACGACCCCGACAGCGTCTTCAGCTTCGAGCAGGGGCTGACCGCACCCGGCTAGGCTGCAGCCCATGGGCGATCTCGAGACACAGTTGTCCGACGTCGTCGGCCGGCCCCACCTGCTGACCGGTGACGACATCTCCGACGACTACGGCCACGACGAGGCGCTCAACGTTCCGCCGCAACGACCGGCCTATGTGGCGAAGCCGGCCACCGCCGAGGAGGTCGCCGCCCTGCTGTCGGTCGCTGTCGAGCATCGCCTGCCGGTGACCGCGCGGGGGTCGGGGTGCGGGTTGTCGGCCGCGGCGCAGCCGGTGGAGGGCGGCCTGCTGATCTCGTTCGAGCGGATGAACGCGGTGTTGGAAGTCGACGCCGAAAACCACGTCGCGGTGGTGCAGCCCGGGGTGACGCTGACCGAACTGGATGCCCGCACTGCGGAGGTCGGGCTGAGCTACACGGTCTATCCGGGCGAGCTGTCCTCCAGCGTCGGCGGCAATGTCGGGACCAACGCCGGCGGTATGCGTGCGGTCAAGTACGGCGTCACCCGCCACAATGTGCTCGGACTGCAGGCCGTCCTGCCGACCGGGGAGATCATCCGCACCGGCGGCAAGATGTCGAAGATCTCCAGCGGTTACGACCTCACCCAGTTGATCATCGGTTCGGAGGGCACGCTGGCACTGGTGACGGAGGTGACCGTCAAGCTGGTGCCGCGACTGGCGCACGGCGCCACCGTGCTCGCCCCGTTCGGCGATTTCGACGACGTCATGGCCGCAGTGCCGAAGATCATCTCCAGCGGGCTGGCGCCCAGCATCGTGGAGTACATCGACCGTGCCGTCATGGCGGCGATCGCCGAGGCCGAGAAGCTGGAACTGGGCATCCCGCAGCACATCAAGGAATCCTGCGAGGCCTATCTCGTCGTCGCGCTGGAGAGCAACCACACCGACCGCCTGGAGGATGACGCACAGCATCTCTGCGAGTCGCTCAGCGAATGGGGCGCCCTGGACGCCTATGTGCTGCAAGGCCCTTCGGCCCGGCGCCTGATCGAGGCCCGCGAAAACCTGTTCTGGACCGCCAAGGCGTTGGGCACCGACGACATCATCGATGTCGTGGTGCCCCGCGCGGTGATGCCCGAATTCCTGCGCCGGGCCCAAGATCTGGCGCTCACGGGTGGCGCGATCATGAGCGGCTGTGGGCATGCCGGGGACGGCAACGTCCACGGGGTGCTGTTCTGTAAGGACCCGCAGACCCGCAAGAAGCTGCTGACCGAGATCTTCGCGCTCGGGAATCCAACTCGGCGGCGCGATCTCCGGTGAGCACGGCATCGGACGCGCCAAGGCGCCCTACTTCGCCGAACTCGAGGACCCGGCCAAATTCGCGTTGTTGCGCCGCATCAAGGACAGCTTCGACCCGGCCGGAATCCTCAACCCCGGTGTGGTGTTCGGCTAACCCGGTTTCATTTGCAGCAGTTGGGATCCAGTGCGGTACAGAGTGCCTGCAGCGCCTCGGGGCGGATGCGGTGAAAGACGTTCATGCCGCGCCGCTCGGAAAGCACCAGACCTGCCTTGCGCAGTTGGGTCAGATGGTGGCTCATCGTCGACTCGGTCAGCTTGAGAATCGCGGCCAACTCCCCCGAGGTCTCTTCGCCGGCGGCGGAGCTGAACAGGTAGGACACGATCTTGACCCGCGCCGGATCTGCGAGTGCCTTGAGCCGCAGCGCGATGTGCAGGGCGTCGTCGTCGCTCATCGGACCGGAAGCAACCGGGGCGCAGCACACCGGCGCGGTGGTGTCGATGACGGGCAACGCTTTGGGCATGCGGCCAGTATGCCCTAGACATTGACATATGTCGAAAAGGTAGGCATGCTGGCGCCGTCGGCTAGTTCGACATATGTCTGAAGACTTTCGGAGGTGGTTCCCATGTCCCGCGTTCAACTCGCGCTCAATGTCGATGACCTCGACACCGCAATCGCGTTCTACTCCAAGCTGTTCGGCGCCGAGCCGGCCAAGGTCAAGCCGGGCTACGCCAACTTCGCCATCGCCGAGCCGCCGTTGAAGCTGGTGCTGCTGGAGAACCCCGGGCAGGGCGGAACGCCTCAACCACCTCGGGGTGGAGGTGGAGTCCAGCGAGCAGGTGCACGCCGAGATCGCCCGGTTGGCCGGCGAGGCCATGTTCACCGAGGAGGAGATCGGCACCACCTGCTGCTTCGCCACCCAGGACAAGGTGTGGGTCACCGGGCCCGGCGGCGAGCGCTGGGAGGTCTACACGGTGCTGGCCGACTCGGAGACCTTCTTCGGGTGCCTGTCGAGAGCCGCTGCTGACGCTGCCAGGCCGGATGCTGCAGCGAGCGTGAACTCCACGGTGCAGGACGAAACCCACGTCCGCAGCGACTTTCCACACTAGACCGATTCCTGCCGGTGTGGATCGGCGCGGCCATGGGCCTGGGACTGCTGCTGGGCCGGCTCGTCCCGGGACTGGGCAACGCGATCAGCGCGGTCCAGGTCGACGGGATCTCGCTGCCCATCGCCATCGGGCTGCTGGTGATGATGTACCCGGTGCTGGCCAAGGTGCGCTACGACCGCCTCGACACCGTCACCCGTGACCGCAAGATGCTGCTGGCGGCGCTGTTGCTGGTGTGGGTGATCGGTCCCGCGCTGATGTTCACCCTGGCGTGGGCGTTCCTGCCGGACCTGCCCGAGTACCGCACCGGCATCATCATCGTCGGCCTCGCGCCGTGCATCGCGATGGTGATCATCTGGAACGACCTCGCGCTCGGCGACCGCGAGGCAGCGGCCGTCCTGGTCGCCATCAACTCGGTGATCCAGGTCCTGATCTTCGCGGTCCTTGCCTGGTTCTACCTCTCGGTGCTGCCCGGCTGGCTGGGCATGAATCAGACCTCACTGAACATCTCGACCTGGCAGATCGCCAAGTCGGTGCTGATCTTCCTCGGCATCCCGCTGGTGGCCGGCTACCTGACCCGTCGCTACGGCGAGAAGGCGAAGGGCAGGCAGTGGTACGAGTCGACGTTCCTGCCCCGGATCGGACCCTGGGCGCTCTACGGGCTGCTGTTCACCATCGTGATCCTCTTCGCCCTTCAGGGTGACCAGATCACCTCCCGGCCACTGGACGTGGTGCGCATCGCGCTGCCGCTGCTGGCCTACTTCGCCATCATGTGGACCGGCGGCTATCTGGTCGGCGCCGCACTGAAGCTGGGCTACCCGCGCACCACCACGCTGGCATTCACCTCCGCCGGCAACAACTTCGAGCTCGCCATCGCCGTCGCCATCGCGACGTTCGGCGCGACCTCGGGCCAGGCGCTGGCCGGAGTGGTCGGCCCGCTGATCGAAGTGCCCGTCCTCGTCGGCCTCGTCTACGTCTCCCTGGCGCTGCGGCGGTTCTTCCGATGACTCCCAGCGTCCTGTTCGTCTGCGTGCACAACGCCGGCCGCTCGCAGATGGCCGCCGGGCTGCTGTCACATCTGGCCGGTGATCGCATCGACGTGCGGTCGGCCGGTACTCAACCTGCCGACCAGATCAACCCCGCCGCCGTCGCGGCGATGGCCGAGATCGGTATCGACATCACCGCGGCCGCACCCAAGGTGCTCACGCCGGAGTCGGTCGAAACCAGCGACGTCGTCATCACCATGGGCTGCGGTGACACCTGCCCCTACTTTCCCGGGGTGTCCTACCGGGACTGGAAGCTCGACGACCCGGCCGGCCAGCCGGTCGAGGCGGTGCGCCGGATCCGCGACGACATCGCCGAGCGGGTGAGGGCACTCATCGACGAGCTGGCCCCTCGTTAGCCAGCGGATGTGGAGTTCCGCTGCAGGCAAACAGTGATCTGGGTCGCTGTACGCCTCGGCGCAGGTCGCTCGAAGCCCCCGCTTGACCAGCACATAGTTAGTTTCATTGGTAACCGGTCGGCTCGCGAATCGACAAATGGAGCGCACTGGGCTGCGATAATGCGCTATTGGGTGTTATAGTTCGAGTTAGCTGATTTGTTCCGGGCATAAGCCCCGGGCCGGTATACACAGACGCAGTAAGGACTTAGCCAATGGTGACGGACGGCTCCGCCCGACATCCGGAGCGCGAAGTAGCTCTGCAATCCCCTGCGCTCCAGGTTCGCAGCTGTAGCCGAATCGGCCTGCACGCCAACCCGCCGGGCTTCCGGCGGTCCTTCGGCGAGTGGTTGCTGCGCCGCTGAGATTCGTTCCTGCTGGCCCCGCGTCAGCCGTTCCGGACCCGGCGAATCACCAGCACGACCGTCACCGCGCCGACACCGGCGAGTGTCGCGGCGACGGCGGGTTTCTTCACGAAGCGCAGCACTGCGGCCTTGAAGTCGTCGGCGAGGCGTTGCGGATTGGTCCGCTCGGCCAGCGAGTCGACCGTCAACGCCAGCCGATCGCGTGCCGCGTCGATATCGGCCTTGATGGCCTCGGGATCCCGCTCCGCCACTTCCGCCCTCCAAACTGCCGCCCTGCCGAACTACCCTAGATCAGCCCGGGTCAACCCGGTGCACCGGTCGTCAGTCGAGAAAGGACGCCACGTGACCGACACAGCACGCCTCGAGGTTGGCGACAAAGCCCCGGCGTTCAGCCTGCCCGACGCCGACGGCAAGACCGTCAAGCTGTCCGACTTCAAAGGCCGCAAGGTGATCGTGTACTTCTACCCGGCCGCGATGACCCCCGGCTGCACCAAACAGGCCTGCGACTTCCGCGACAGCCTGGCCGAGCTGAACGGGGCCGGCGTCGACGTGGTGGGCATCTCCCCCGACAAGCCGGAGAAGCTGGCCAAGTTCCGGGACCGCGACGGGCTGACCTTCCCGCTGCTGTCCGACCCGGACCGCAAGGTGCTCAACGAATGGGGCGCCTTCGGCGAGAAGAAGATGTACGGCAAGACCGTGCAGGGCGTGATCCGCTCGACGTTCGTCGTCGACGAGAAGGGCAAGATCGAGGTCGCCCAGTACAACGTCAAGGCCACCGGCCACGTCGCAAAGCTGCGCCGCGACATCGAGGTCTAGCTAGGCCTCGGTGTCGAGGATGCGCTTTCGGGCCGGGTCGTAGAACGGCTGCATCTGCAGTCGTGCCGGGAGATCGCCGCCCGGGGTGTGGACCGTGAACGGCGTCTCGCGCAACCAGTCCGCGGTGACCCCAGCCTCGTGGGACACGCTCGCCAGGCCCACCGGCCCGCCGAGGGTGTAGCCGTAGGCGGCGGCCCGCACATAGCCGACCCACTTGCCGTCGACCGTCACCGGCTCGTTGCCGAACAGGTCGGCCGAGGGGTCCTCGACCAACAGGCTCACGACCCGGTTTTGCACCGGGCCCTGCGCCTTGAACTCCAGCAGCGCGTCACGACCGACGAAGCCGCCCGGCTTGTCCCAGGCGATCGTGAACCCCAGCCCGGCCTCGATGGGGTTGTCGGTGTTGTCGATGTCCACGCCGATGTCGCGGTAACCCTTCTCCAGCCGCAGACTCGACATCGCGGCAAGCCCCACCGGCCGCAGCCCCAGATCCGCACCGGCGTGCGGTCAATTCGTCGAACACGCCGGCGGCGTACTCGGCGGGGATGTGCAGCTCCCAGCCGAGCTCACCGAGGTAGGTCACCCGCACGGCGAGCACCGGCGCGTAGCCGACGTGGATCTGTCTCGCCGACAGATACGGGAACGCGTCGTTCGACAGGTCGGCATCGGTGAGCCGGGACAGCAGGGCACGCGATTTCGGCCCCTGCACCGACAGAAGCGTTGTCCCCGAGGTGATTTCGGTGACGACGACGACCTCACCGGACCGTGTTTCGCGGCGGATCATGGGCTCGACGCGGCGGTGGATGAGATCGCTGGTGACGACGAGGAACTTCTCCTCGCCCAGCCGGGTCACGGTCAGGTCGGTGGCGATTCCGCCGGCGCTGTTGAGCCACTGCGTGTAGACCAGTCGCCCGATCTCGCGGTCGATCACGCTGACCGACAGGCGGTCGAGAACCCGCGCCGCATCGGGCCCCTGCACCAGGAACTTCGCCATCAGGCTCATGTCCAGGACGCCGACGTCCTCGCGGACCGCCCGGTGCTCGCGGCCGACGATGTCGAACGAGGGCTGTCTGGCGAAGTCGAGCGTGGTCGCCGGATGGGTCCCGTCGGTGTCGTACCACTCGGCGAACTCCCAGCCCACCGAGGCGTTGAAGTGACCGCCTGCCGCGACCAGCCGGTCGTGCAGCACCGAGCGCCGCACGTCGCGCGCCGAGCCCGGCTTCCAGGTGGGCCAGACCGCGTCGCCGAAGAGCACCCCGAGTTGCTCGACGGTGCGTTCGGAGCGGAAGCGCCGGGAGCTTTCGTGGGCGGCGGCCCGGTCGATGGCGTACCCGGTGACGTCGACCGGCGGTACGCCGTCGACGATCCAGTGCGCCATCACGGTGCCGACTCCGCCGCCGGTCAGGATGCCCAGCGAGTTCATGCCGGCCGCGACGTAGTAGCCGTCCAGTTCGGGGGCCGGCCCGAGCATCGGACGGATGTCCGGGGTGAAGGACTCCGGGCCGCAGAAGAACAGCCGCACCCCGACTTCGGACAGCGACGGGATGCGCGCGAGCGCGGCGTCCAGGTAGGGGCCGAGGCGGTCCCAGTCCGGCGGCAGGGTGCCGAAGGCGAAGCTGTCCGGCACGCCGTCCAGCGACCACGGCGCGCCCACCGGCTCGAACAGGCCGACCAGCATGCCGTCGCCCTCGGGCCGGTAGTAGCCGTAGCGGTCGGGGTCCTCGATCACCGCCAGGTCGTGAGTCATGCCGGGCACGGTGTCGGTGATCAGGTAGTAGTGCTCGGCCGCCTGCAGCGGGATGCACACGCCGTCGCGCTCGCCGAGTTGGCGGGCCCACATGCCTGCGGCGTTGACCACGACCTCGGTCTCGATGCGGCCCTGGTCGGTGTCGACCGCCGTCACCCGGCCGCGCTTGGTCTCGACGCCCCTGACGGTGACGCCCTGGATGACGCGCGCCCCAAGTGCCTTGGCGCCCTTGGCCATCGAGGTGGCGACGCCGACCGGGTCGGCACGGCCCTCGTCGGGGACGTAGAAGCCGGCCAGGACGTCGGAGGTGTCCAGCAGCGGCCACATGTCCTGCAGTTCGCGGGCTGAGATCTCGTGCTCGGTGACACCGAACCCGTGCATCCACGCCGACGAGCGGCGCAGCGCCTCCAGGCGTCGCGGGTTGGTGGCCAGGCTGACGTGTCCGACCGGGTTGAACCCGGTGGAGTGACCGGTCTCCTTCTCGAGGCGTTCGTAGAGGTCGCGCGAGTAGCGGCTGAGGAACAGCGCGGTCTCGTCGGTCATCCCCGCGGAGGTGATCAGGCCGGCCGCGTGCCACGTGGTGCCCGCGGTGAGCTCGTGTTGCTCGAGCAGCACGATGTCGGTCCAGCCCAGGTGGGCCAGGTGATAGGCGATGCTGCAGCCGGTCACGCCGCCGCCCACGATGACCGCCCGCGCCCGATCAGGCAGGTCCTTGGCGCTGCTCACAGGGCGAAGCCCCGGCCGTCATCCGCCAACTCGGAGAACTGGTGTCTGAACATTCAGTCAGCGTGTCACAATTCCCACATGCGCGAAACCGAACGGTATGACGTTGTCGTGATCGGAGCCGGCTTCGCCGGCCTGGTGGCCGCCCGTGACCTGCTCGAAGCGGGCCACAACGTGGTGGTGCTGGAGGCCCGCGACCGGGCCGGCGGCCGCACCTACAGCTCGACGTTCCCCGGGACGGACGTCGTGATCGACCTCGGCGCCGAATGGTTCGACCCGCAGCGGCATCACTTCATGGCCGCCGAGGTCAACCGCTACGGTGCGCGGTTCGTCGAAGCGGACAAGGGCGGCGCCAACCGCTGGTTCCTCGACGGTCGCCACGGCGAGGGCGACGAACCCGACTCGCTGGTCGACATGGACGAGTTGGAGAAGGTCCTGGACCGCCTCAAAGCCGACGTCGCACCGGTGGTCTTCGCCAAGGGCTTCGACCAGGTCAACACCGCCGAACTGGACATCCCGTTCAGCGAGTATCTGGCCAAACTCGACGCGCCGCCGGCGATCGCCGATCTGCTTCGAGCCCAGTCCTACACGCTGACCGGTGCCCTGCCCGAGGAGTTCTCGGCCCTGGTGTACCTGCGGGAGATCGCCGGCTTCGACAACGATCCCGCCTACTCCTTCTTCGCCTCGCTGGCCCGCGTCGACATCGGCAGCGGCGGCTTGGCCCAGCGCGTCGCTGACGAGATCGCCGACCACATCCGCCTCGGCGAGCCCGTCACCTCGGTGACCGACTCCGGCGACGGGGTGGACGTCGTCACCGCCACGGGGAAGCGCTACTCGGCCCGCCGGGTGGTGCTGGCCGCCCCGCTGAACACCCTCGGCGACATCGAGTTCAGTCCGGCCCTGCCGGCCCCGCTGGCCCGGCTGGTGAGCCAGGGCCACACCGGCCGGTGCATCAAGGTCTGGTCCAAGTTGGCCGGACTGAAGTACGTGTTCGCGATGGGCTGGCCGGGTGTCGTGGAGTGCACGGTCATCGGCGAGGTGGGCGAGGGAGCCGAAAAGCGCTCCATCATGGCGTCTTTCGGCCTCGCACCTGATCTGGCCGTCGACCGCGCCGACCTGGTTCAGGCCGGACTCGACCGGCTCGAGCTGGGCGCCACCGTCGAGGAGGTCTTCGGCCACGACTGGATCGGTGATCCGTTCTCGAAGGGCACCTGGCTGGCGCTGCGGCCGGGGCAGGCGCCCGACCTCGCTCGAGTCGATACCAGTTGGGGCGCAATCCATCTGGCGGGGGCTGACTTCGCCGGGGTCTGGTCGGGCTGGGTCGACGGGGCCATCGAATCGGGCCGGACGACGGCGGCGGAGGTGGACGCGGCGTTGGCCCTTTCCCATCTAATGCGCAACCGAGCAGCCCGAAACGACCAGCGACCCACATCGCGTCAGAGGCTGAACAGCTGGTTCGGCCTGGGAACGGTTGCCTGCCAGCCGAACTGGTGGTCCAGCCGGGAGCGCAGGGTGTCCGCAGGCTGCGGTTCACCGTGCACCACGAACACCTGTCGCGGCGGGGCCTGGAACCCTGAGGCCCAGCGCAGAAGTTCGTCGGCGTCGGCGTGCGCGGACAGCATCGCCAGGTTGGCGACCTGGGCGTTGATCGGGACCCACTCGCCGTAGATCCGCACGAACCGCTCCCCGTTGGCGATCGCCGCGCCGCGCGTGCCCGGCACCTGGTACCCGGTGATCATGATGGTGTTGCGCGGGTCGGGCGCAAAAGCCTTGAGGTGGTGCAGGATCCGGCCGCCGGTGGCCATGCCGCTGGCGGAGATGACGATCTTGGGTTCGGTGCTGGCCGAGATCCTCATCGACTGCTCGGAGTCGGGGGTGTACTTGGCCATCGCGCGCATGCCCTCGTAGACCTCCGGCGCCAGACGGTGGTCGTCGCGGTAGGTGCCCAGCAGCTCGCTGGCGTTGATCGCCATCGGGCTGTCCAGATAGACCGGGACGTCCGGCAGCCGCCCGGCCTCGCGCAGCAGCCACAGGTAGTAGAGCAGCGTCTGCGCGCGGCCCACCGCGAACGCCGGCACCACCACGGTGCCGCCGCGCTTCACGGTCGTCTCGACGATCCCGGCGAGGACGTCGGCGGGGTCGGTCTGCTCGTGCACCCGGTCGCCGTAGGTGGACTCCATCACCAGATAGTCCGCGGTGCTCACCGGCTCCGGGTCGAACATGATCGGGTCGTCGTAGCGGCCCAGGTCGCCGGTGAACACGATGCGCCGGCCCTGCCATGCGATGTCGACGGTGGACGCCCCGAGGATGTGCCCGGCCCGCCGGAACGTCACGGTCGCCCCGGTGTCCGGCACGTCGGCCTCGGCGCCGAACGGATGGGTGGTGAACAACTCCATCGCCTTGCGGGCGTCCTCGCTGTCGTACAGCGGCAGGGCGGGATGGTGTTTGGAGGCCTTGTGCTTGTTGAGGAACGCCGCATCACGCTCCTGCAGGTAGGCGCTGTCGCGCAGGATGATCTCGGCCACGGCGGCGGTCGCCTTCGTCGACACGATCGGGCCGCGGAAGCCGTCGCGCACCAACCGGGGCAGGTAGCCGGTGTGATCGAGATGGGCATGGGTGACGACGACGGCGTCGATGCTCTCCGGCTCGACGGCCAGCGGTGCCCAGTTCAGTTCGCGCAGGTTCTTCACACCCTGGAACAGCCCGCAGTCCACCAGGATTCGCTTGCCGTCGGACTCCAGCAGGTGTTTGGAGCCGGTGACGGTGCTCGCCCCGCCCAGGCTGCGCAGGCGCAGTTCGGTGCTATCCACGTAATTCCCCCAGTTTGTTCAACAACAGCGCTTCGGTGGTGGCCGCACGCTCCAGCACACCCAGGTGCAGGCTCTCATTGACGCTGTGCGCCTGGGTCCCGGGGTCCTCCACACCGGTGACCAGGATCGTGGCGTCGGGGAAGGCCGCGGCGAACTCGGCGATGAACGGGATCGACCCGCCCATGCCCATGTCGACGACGTCGGTGCCCCAGGCCTGCCGGAATGCCGCCCTGGCGCCGCGTCGTACACCGGACCGGTCGAGTCGATGGCGTAAGGCTGGCCGACGTCACCCGGCGTGACCGTGACCCGAGCGCCCCACGGCGCGTGCTGCTCGAGGTGGCGGCGCAGCGCGTCAAGGTGTTCAGCGGCGTCTCCGCCGGGGGCGACGCGCATGCTGACCTTGGCGCTCGGCGCGCGGGATGAGGGTGTTCGACGCCTTGGCGATCGGCGTGGTGTCGATACCGATCACGGTGATGGCCGGTTTGGCCCACATTCGCTGCGCGACTGTGCCGGAACCGATTTCGCGAACACCGTCGAGCAGGCCGGACTCCGCGCGCACCCACTCCGGTCCTCGGTCGACGTCGGCGGCGCTGGACTGGTGCAGTCCGGCCACCGCGACGTTGCCATCGTCGTCGTGCAGGCTGGCGAGCAGACGCACCAGCACGCTCAGCGCGTCGGGCACCACCCCGCCCCACAGCCCGGAGTGCAGTCCGTGGTCGAGCGTGGCGACCTCCACCACGCAGTCGGCCAGCCCGCGCAGCGACACCGTCAGCGCCGGAACGTCGGGTGCTCCAGTTGTCGGAGTCGGCGATCACGATCACGTCGGCGGCGAGCTTGTCTTTGTGCGCGGCCAGCAGCCGGCCCAGCGACGGCGAACCGGACTCCTCCTCACCCTCGACGAACACCGTCACCCCGACCGGCGGCGTGCCGCCGTGCGCCCGGAAGGCCGCCAGATGCGTGGCGATGCCGGCTTTGTCGTCGGCGCTACCGCGGCCGTACAGCCGGCCGTCACGTTCGGTCGGTTCGAAGGGCGGCGAATCCCATTGCGATGCTTCGCCTTCCGGCTGGACGTCGTGATGGGCGTACAGCAGGACCGTCGGCGCACCGGGCGGGGCGGGATGACGTGCGATCACCGCGGGAGCGCCGCCCTCGCTGACGATCTCGACGTCGGCGAAGCCGGCCGCGATCAGCAGGTCGGCGACGGCGCTCGCGCTGCGGTGTACCTCGTCGCGGCGGGCCGGGTCGGCCCACACCGACTCGATGCGCACCAGGTCCTCGAGATCGGCCCGCACCGAGGGAAGCACCGCCTGCACGCGTTCGACGAGATCGTCCATGCCGACGACGTTAGCCGCCCGGCAGGTCAACCGACACGCCCGTACAGCCTCTTCTGGTAGGACGCATAGGCAGGCCCTCCCACGGTCTTCATGACCATTCGAAGGGGAAAGGGCAGTGAGGCGCTGAACCGGACGCGCTCCGCCGGTGTCGCATCCCTCAACACCAGACCGGCAAAGGCCAGCGCGAACCACACGTTCGCGGGCTTGACGTAGGCACCGCCGCGGTCGATGAATGCCTGCCACTCGGCCTGCGTGAGGTGTTCACCGATCAGCGACCTACTCCGACTGATCGCCGGAAGCCCGGCGCCAACAGACGCAGAATCGCACGAAAGTGGCCGCCACAGTGCGATTTTGCGCCTGCTCGCGGAAGAAGTCAGGGAGTCTCGAGGATGGCCACCGCGGCGGCGGTGTCGCCCTCGTGGGTCAGCGACACGTGGATCGTGACGTCGGCCAGGTGCTCGGCGATGGCGCCCATCAGCCGCACCCTGGGCCGGCCCCACATGTCGGTGATGACCTCGATGTCGCGGTGGATGCCTTCCGGCAGCACCGGCCGCTGCGCGAACCGGGATCCCGACCAGGCCTTGATCACCGCCTCCTTGGCGGCCCAGCGGGCGGCGAGATGACGCGCCGCGACCGAGCTCTTGTCGGCCGCGTCGCGCCGCTCACCCGGAGTGAACGTCTCGGCGAACACCGTTCCGGGCTGGTCGACCTGCTCGGCGAAATCGGGAATGGAGACCAGATCGATCCCCACACCGACTATCGCCACGCGCAGACCTTATCACCGGGTCCCATCAGTGCTTTTCGCTTCGCTCATCGCACGTAGACGTCGTCATCGCCGAGACGCGACGCCGGGTCGAGCAGCATCGCCGCTTCCTGGCGCTTCTCCGGCGCATCGTGGTCGAACCGGCGATCGGCGGGCTTCTCGTACATCGGACGTCCGCCGGCGATGGCCGCGGCCAACCGGCGCTGACCGGCCAGGACCCGCTGGTGGGCCCGCTTGGCGTAGTCCTCGCGTTCCTGCTCGCTCAACGCGGCCAGGAACGCCTGCGGGTGCACCAGTGCGATCAGACCCGACACGTGGCCGAAGCCCAGGCTGGTCACCAGGCCCGCCTTGAGCGGGAACTTGTCGCCCAGACGCAGGGTCTCGCGCGCCCACACGAAGTGACCGGAGGTGGCCAGCTCGTCGTCCACGCAGTCCAGGCTGCGGTTGGGCGGGATGACGCCGTCGCGCAGGATCTGGCACAGACCCATCATCTGGAACACCGCAGCACCGCCCTTGGCGTGGCCGGTGAGGCTCTTCTGCGACACGATGAACAGCGGCGCCCCGGCCGAGCGGCCCATCGAGTCGGCAAGCCGCTCGTGCAGCTCCGTCTCGTTGGGGTCGTTGGCCAGCGTCGAGGTGTCGTGCTTGGAGATCACCGCGATGTCGTCGGCTCCCACTCCCAGCTTGGCCAGCGAGCGCGCCAGGACCGAGTCCTTGCCACCGCGGCCGGCACCCAGCGCGCCGAGCCCCGGGGCCGGGATCGAGGTGTGCACACCGTCGGCGAAGCTCTGCGCGTAGCCGACCACCGCCAGCACCGGCAGACCCATCCTCAGCGCCAGATCACCGCGAGCCAGCAGGATGGTGCCACCACCCTGGGCCTCCAGGAAGCCCAGCCGGCGACGGTCGTTGGCGCGGGAGAACTTCGAGTCGCTGATGCCCTTGGACCGCATCATCTCGGTGTCGGCGGTCGCCGCCATGTCACCGAAGCCGATGACGGCTTCCAGAGTCAGGTCGTCGAAGCCGCCCGCCACCACGAGTTCGGCCTTGCCGAGGCGGATCTTGTCCATACCCTCCTCGACCGACACCGCCGCGGTGGCGCACGCGCCGACCGGGTGGATCATCGAGCCGTAGCTGCCGACATAGGACTGGATCACATGTGCGGCAACGACGTTCGGCAGCACCTCCTGCAGGATGTCGTTGGGCTTGGCCTTGCCCATCAGGTTGCCGTGGTACATCGTCTGCATCGACGTCATGCCGCCCATGCCGGTGCCCTGGGTGCTGGCCACCAGGCTGGGGTGCACCCAGCGCATCAACTCTTCGGGGCTGAAGCCCGAGGACAGGAACGCGTCGACGGTGGCGACGATGTTCCACAGCGCGACCCGGTCGATCGAGCTGACCATGTCGGGCGTGATGCCCCACACCGTCGGGTCGAAGCCGGTCGGGATCTGAGCGCCCACGGTCCGCGACAGCTTGGTCTTGCGCGGCACGCGAATCTCGGTGCCCGCCTTGCGGATCACCTCCCAGTCCGACGAGTCCGGAACGGGACGTGCGACGGTGTGCTCGGGATCGAACTCCACGAACGAGCGCGCGTCGGCCTCCGAGGACACCACGAAGCTGAAGTCCTTGTCCAGGAAGACACTGACCAGCAGCGGCGAGGCGTGATCGGCATCGATGGCCCCGTCGTCGACGAACTCCCGGATGCCGCACTTCTCCACGACCGCGTCGTGATAGCGCTCGACGAGGTCGGCCTCGTCGACGAGCTCACCGCTTGCGGTGTCGTACCAGCCCGGCTTGGGATCGTCCTCCCACTTGATCAGGCCTGTGGTCCAGGCCAGTTCGAGCACACCGGCGGCCGACAGTTCGTTGTCGACCTCCATCTCGAAGCGGGTGCGCGACGACCCGTACGGGCCCAGTTCGGCGCCGCCGACGATGACCACCAGATCGGCCGGGTCGACGTCGAGGTCGGCCCACGCCGGCGGGGTGGACGCCGTGTGACCGCGCGGCGGCGAGGGCAGGGCCGCGATGGTGCCCGCGGCCGGCTCGTCGCCGGACGTCTCGGCCTCGGCCACCATCTCCTCGCGGGCCTTGGCGGCCAGCTCGGCCATGTCGAGCTCGATGTCACCGAGGCCGCCGGTCAGGTCGACCTTCAGCGGAGTGTGAGCCGCGGCCACCTTCGACTCGACCGTGCACAGGTCGAGCAGCATCGCGGCCATCTCGGCCGTGGTGTAGGTGGTCACCCCGGCCTCTTCGACCGCGCCGACGATGGCGTCGTTGTGGCCCATCAGGCCGGTGCCCTTGGTCCAGCCGATCAGAGCGTGGGCGAAGCTGACCCGCTGCGCCCAGGACGACTCGGCGTTCCACCGGTTGACCACCGCGTCGAGCGCGGACTTGGACTCGCCGTAGGCGCCGTCGCCGCCGAACATGCCGCGGTTCGGTGAACCGGGCAGCACCACGTGCAGACGCGAGGCGATGTCACGCTCGGCGCCGATGGACGACAGCCCACCGATCAGCCGCTCGACGGCCCACAGCAGGACCTTCATCTCCATCTCCGAGCGCGAGCCGGCCTCCGACATGTCGCCGGCCACCCGCGGTGCGGCGAACGGGAACAGCAGCGTCGGCGTCTGCGCATCCTTGATGTGAATCGACTGCGGCCCAAGGCTTTCGGTCTGCTCACTGCCGACCCACGACACCAGGGCGTCGATGTCGGCGTAGGACGCCATGTTGGCCGGGACCACCCACAGCTGACGCCCCGTAGCGGGCATGGTCGCGGTAGAGCGTCTTGTAGAAGTCCAGCCGGTCGTCGTCGAGCCTGGAGGTGGTGGCGATCACCGTCGCGCCGCCGTCGAGCAGCTGGCCGACCACCGACGCGGCGATCGAACCCTTGGACGCACCGGTGACCACCGCGACCTCGTCGCTGTAGCGACCCTTGTCGGGGTTCTCCGCACCCGCGGCGATCCGCCCGAACAGCGAGCCGTGGATGGTGCGCCCGGCGGCAAGCGCCTTGCCCTGCCACCAGCCGGCCTGGGTGGCCACCACGTGACCGGCACCCTCGAAACGCTCCGAGAGCCGCGCCCAGTCGGCGTCGATGTCGCCTTCGTCGGCCAGCCACAGCTTGACCAGATCCTCACGGGCACTGGCCCAGCGGTCGTCGAGGACGACGGCCTTGCTTCGCGTCGAACGACGGCGCGACCAGCCGTGGCCAGTCCGAGCCCAGCTCGGAGGTCACCAGGTCGATGAGCTCGGCGTCACTGGCCGCGGGCAGCGCGGTGACCGGGCTGTCCAGACCGAGCTGGCCCAGCACCATGCGGGCGGCCGAGGCCAGCACACCGTCGCGGCCGGTGACCTTTTCGGCGAACTCGCCGAGCGCGGCCGAGTCGACCACGCCGCCGGCGGCACCGCCGGCCGAGGGCAGCGAGACCGCGATGCCCTTGCGGGCGGCCACCGAGGCGACCGCCGCGTCGATGGCCTTGTCCACCGCCGCCGCGTCGGCCAGTGCACCCTCGTGCAGACCGCCGAGGGAGCCACCGCGAACGCTGCTGCCCTCACGGGTGCCCAGCGCGAGTTCGGCGGTGACGTGCTTGACCCAGCCGTCGCCGAGTTCCCAGGTCTTCTTGACCCGTTCGGCGATGGTCGCCGGCCGCTTGCCGGACGGGCCGAGAACGGTGCGCAGCTGGTCGTTGATGGAGTCGGACAGCACCGGGCCGAACGGCTTGTAGGTGCGGGCCAGCTTGGAGACCTGACCCTTCAGCGACGCCAGGTCGGCCTCCGCGGCGCCGTCGATCGCGCCGAGGTTGAGCTCCGAGCCCAGGTCGACCAGCAGCTGGTTGCGCCGCGAGGACGCACCGTCGGTGATCGACTCGATGGAGTCCAGCGACTCGATCTGGTCGATGCGCATCTTGGCGCTCAACGCGATCAACGCCAGCGTGGCGTCGCCCGCGTCGAACGTGATGTCGTCGGGTCGCGGAGCGCCGCTAGGCGCGGCGGCAGGTGCCGGGGCCGCGGCGGCCGGGGCCGCGTCGGCGGTCGGAGTCTCGGCGGGAGCCGGTTCTTCCACGTCGGAATCGGTGACCGGATCCTCGTCGCTGGCGAACAGCACCGGGGCGTCGCGCTCGGAGTTGAGCACTTCCACTGTGCTGTGGGCGTATTCGGGCAGCTTGAGGGTGTTGGTCGCCAGGCCCGCGACGGTCGGCGCGGACTTCACGCCGATCTCCACGAAACGCTCGACACCGAGACCGCCCGCGGCCTCCTCGATGAACAGCAGGTCCTGGGTTTCGATCCAGCGCACCGGGCTGGCGAACTGCCAGGCCAGCAGTTCGATGACGACCTTGCGGCACAGTTCGCGCGGCTTCTCGTTACGCCAGGTGTCGTAGTCGGCCAGGATCTCGTCGAGCGGCTCGGCGGGCACCAGGTCGCGGATCTCCTGGACGAAGTCGCGATCCAGGGTGAACGGCCGCGGCACCAGGTTGGGGATGTAGCGCCCGACGATCAACGCCGGATCGGCGTCCTGCGGCATGACGCGCTCCAGCGCCCGGCGGAAGTCGTCGACGCCGACGCGCAGCACGTCGGAGTGGAACGGCACGTCGATACCCGGGACGAGGATGAACGACCGCTTGCCGCCGCTGATCTCACGACGCCGCTCGACCTCCTCCTCGAGGGCCTCCAGACCGCGCACCGTGCCGGCGATCGCGTACTGCGAGCCGCGCAGGTTGAAGTTCACGATCTGCAGGAACTCACCTGTGCGCTCGGCGATCTCGGCGACGAAGTCCTTCACGTCGGCGTCGGGCAGGTCGATCTGCGACGGGCGGATGGCGGCCAGCCGGTAGTTGGACCGGCCCATCTCGTCGCGCGGCACGATGTCGTGCATCTTGCTGCCGCGGTGGAACACCACCTCCAGCAGTGCCTCGAGCTCGTAGACGCCGGACACGCACGCCAGCGCGGTGTACTCGCCGACGGAGTGACCGCAGGCGATCGCGCCCTCGACGAACGCGCCCTGCTCACGCATCTCGGCGACCTGGGCGGCCGCCACGGTGGCCATGGCCACCTGGGTGAACTGCGTCAGGTACAGCACGCCCTCGGGGTGCTGGTAGTGCACACCGGCGGCGATCAGGCTGGTCGGGTTGTCCCGGACCACGTGCAGCACCGAGAAGCCCAGGGTGTCGCGGGTGAACTTGTCGGCCTTGTCCCACACCGTGCGGGCGGCCTTGGACCGGGCGCGGACCTCCATGCCCATGCCCTTGTGCTGGATGCCCTGGCCGGGGAAGGCGTACACCGTCTTGGGCGCCGCCAGCCGGGCGGTGGCGCTCATGACGAGATCGGTACCGACCTTGGCGGTGACCTCCAAAACCTCTGCGCCCAAGTCGATTCCGACCCGGTCGACCCGGAAGTCGATCTCGTCGCCGGGCTTCACCATGCCCAGGAAGCGGGCGGTCCAGCCGATCAGCTTGGCCGGCGGGACCGGCTTGCCGTCGGTGGCGGTGACGACGTGCTGGGCGGCGGCCGACAGCCACATGCCGTGCACGATCGGCGACGGGAGCCCGGCCAGCAGCGCGGCGGCCTGGTCGGTGTGGATCGGGTTGTGGTCACCGGAGACCACGGCGAACGGCCGCATGTCGACCGGGGCGTCGATGGTGACGTCGCGGCGACGGCGGCGCGGGGTGTCGGTGGCGTTCTCCGACACCGCTCCCCCGGCGCGGACCGGATCGGTCAGCTCGGCCGGACCGGTGCGTCCGCGGATCGCGAAGCGCTCCTCGAGCACCGCCAGGATGATGCCGTCTGGCGTCGGTGACGTTGACGGTGACCGGCACGACGCGGCCGACCTCGGTATCGGTGGCCACCGAAGCCGTTGCGGTGACGGTCAATTGGGTCTTGTCCTTGGGCAGCGGCTTGAGCAGCTGCGCGGCGTGATCCAGGTGCACCAGGCTCAGCAGGCCCTCGACGACCGGGAAGCCGGTGTCGGTGACCGCACCGCCGATGGCGGCGAACACCGCAGGCCAGCAGCGGCCGACCAGAGCGTCGGGGACAACGGAAAGCGTTGGCGCCAAAGGCGATCCGAACGTCGCCGTCACACCGGTGTGATCAGCGACCCGCTCCGGATCCCACTCGACGTTGACGATGGTGGAGCCGTTGACCACCGGCGGCAGGGCGTCGGGGCCGTCGACTCCGGCGGCGATGGCCAGCACGGCGCGCATCGCGGTCGCCGCGTCCTCGACGCGGACCACCGGCGCTCCGCCGTCGACCACCGTGGCGGGCAACGTGAAGGCGATGTCGATCCAGGTCCCCGACAGCGGGACGCTCAGCACGACCCGGTCGGACCGGTGACCTCCAGGCGCGCACCGGTGGAATGATTTGTCGCAGAGCGGTTGTCGTGGACCAGCCACGCCGACGGCGGGGCGATGCGGTGCACCGGGTTGGTCGCGGTGCGACCGGCCCACAGCACGTCCGGGGAGTCCAGCACGATGGCCAGCGGGCCCGCCACGTCGGTGCGGACCTGCAGCCGGGATGCCACCGGCGCGGGCGCGGCACCGGAGGCCAGAGCCTGATCGACCGCGGCCTTCTCGAAGCGGTCGAGCAGCTCGCCGACCGGCTCGTCGACGCGGGTGATGCCGGCGACGGCCTCCGTGCCCGGGATGACGCACACCTGGTCGGCGGTGTAGCGGGCGTCGTGCGCCTGCCACAGCGAGTCGCTGCGCCACCAGCGGCGCACGTCCTTGTCGATCACCGGCACGAAGTTCACCGGCTTGCCCAGCGTCTTGCACAGCTGGATGAAGAACGGCACGTCGGCCGGATGCAGCAGCGCCGTCCCGGCGTCGGGATAGCGGGCCAGCAGCGCGGCGATGGCCTGCTCGGGGTTCTCCAGCAGCCACTCGCCGTCGGGCGAGGACGCGTCGAACAGCGTGTCGATCCGGCCGGTGTCGGCGGCGGCGAGGCGGGCCTCGGCGCGCTGCAGCATCTCGGCGAATCGGTCGCGCCAGGTGATGTCGAGCCACGGCGAGTCGGCGGCCTTGGTGTCGGCGGTGGAGTCGCCGTCGCCGATCGCCAGCTCGACGTAGCGCGCCAGCCACTGCCGGTAGGTCATCTCGCCGACGTCGCCGAAGTACGGCTTGGCGGTGGCGCCATCGCGGCGATGATCTCCTCGCGGCGCTCGGCGACCGCGTCGGCATCACCGGCGACCTCGTCGAGCAGCCGGCCGCAGCGGGAGGCGGCATTGTCGATCTCGTGGATGTCGGCGCCGAGCTGGCTGCGCCCGGATGCCATGCCGTTCACCGCTTTTCCGGCGCCGACCCAATCGGTCGGTGCCCGCGGTGTCGACCAGCAGCTGCTTGACCGCCGGCGAGGTGGTGGCCTCCAGGCACGCCATCGCCGCGGTGCCGACCAGGATGCCGTCGACCGGCATCAGCGGGTAGCCGTAGGTCTCCGACCACCGGCCGGACAGGTACTCCGCGGCGCGCTCGGGCGTGCCGATGCCGCCGCCGACGCAGACCGTGATGTTGGAGCGGCCGCGCAACTCGGAGTAGGTGCTCAGCAGCAGGTCGTCGAGGTCCTCCCAGGAGTGGTGGCCACCGGCGCGGCCGCCCTCGATGTGGACGATGACCGGCTTGGTGGGCACCTCGGCGGCGATCCGGATGACCGAGCGGATCTGCTCGACGGTGCCCGGCTTGAAGCACACGTGCGCGATGCCGACGTTGTTGAGCTCGTCGATCAGGTCGACGGCCTCTTCGAGTTCGGGGATGCCGGCGCTGACCACCAGGCCGTCGATCGGGGCGCCGGACTGGCGGGCCTTCTGGACCAGGCGCTTGCCGCCGACCTGCAGCTTCCACAGGTAGGGGTCGAGGAACAGCGCGTTGAACTGGATCGCGCGCCCCGGCTCGAGCAGGGTTTCGAGCTCGGCGATGCGCTTGTCGAAGATGGCCTCGGTGACCTGGCCGCCGCCGGCCAGCTCGGCCCAGTGCCCGGCGTTGGCCGCCGCGGCGACGATCTTGGCGTCGACCGTCGTCGGCGTCATGCCGGCGAGCAGGATCGGCGAGCGGCCGGTGAGCCGGGTGAACTTGGTGGACAGCTTCACCGACCCGTCGGGCAGGGTGACCACGGACGGGGCGTAGCTCGACCACGGCTTGGCCACCTCGGGCACGGCGCCGACGGTGAACAGGTTGCGCTGGCCGCCGCGGGTGGCCGCGGGCACGATGCCGACGCCGAGGCCGCGGATGACCGGCGCGGTGAGCCGGGTCAGGATGTCGCCGGGACCCAGGTCGAGAATCCACCGGGCTCCGGCGTCCTTGAGCGCGATGACCTCGTCGACCCAGTCGACCTGCCGAACCAGGATGGCGTCGGTCATGGCGCGGGCCAGCTCGACGTCGAGGCCCACGGCCTCGGCCCAGCGGGCGACGATGTCGATGCCGTCGGACAGTCGCGGGCTGTGGAAGCCGACCTCGACCTGAACGGGGTCGAACACCGGGCTGAAGACCGCTCCACCGCGCACCTTGCTCTTGCGCTCGGCGGCCTCGGCCTCGGCGATCTGCTCGCAGTACAACTCGAAACGGGACAGCTGCTCGGGCGTTCCGGTGATGACGACGGAGCGCCGGCCGTTGCGGATCGACAGCACCGGCGGCAGCACGGTGCGGACGTCCTGAGCAAACTCCTCGAGCAGCTCGTAGATGCGTTCGGGCTCGGCGTTGGTCACCGAGACCATCGGCGGACGGTCGCCGAGCACGGAAATGCCGCGCCGGCGCGCCACCAGGGTGCCGGCGGCACCGATCAGCTGGGCCAGCGCCAGCAGCTGGACGTCCTTGGCGCCGGCGGCCTTGAGCGCCTCGACGGCCAGCACGCCCTGGGAGTGCCCTGCCAGCGCCACCGGCGGGGTGGCGGTCAGGTCCAGGCCCTGACGGGCCAGGGCCCGGATGGCGGCGATCTGGGTCAGCAGGACACCGGGCACCGAGACGGCCGCGGAGGTCAGCTTCTTGCCCGTGGGCACCGGCTCGTCGGCGGCCAGCGCGCGGACCCAGCGCAGCGGCTCGAAGCCGATCGGCCGGACGACGACGAGTTCGGCCGCGACCGGCTCCAGCAGCAGCTCGGCCTCACCGGCCAGCGTGGCGAGCTCGGATTCGATGCCGGCCGAGGTCACCAGCTCTTCGAGGGTCTCCAGCCACGCACTGCCCTGGCCGCCGAAGGCCACGGCATAGGGTTCGCCGGCGTTGAGACGGTCGACCAGGGCAACGGTGCTGGTCTCCTTCGCCTCGCCGCGCCGTGCACCGTCTCCCATGGACAGCCTGTCGTGCTCGTGGATCGTCACCTTGTCTCTCTTCCAGCTCGTCGTCGTCGCGTTTCGTGTCAGACCTGCGCTGCCCTGCGAAGGTGCTTTCTCGGCGATTCCCCGTCGAATCACGGTGTCCGGCGCTCCCCTCCCGAGGAAGGGCCAGCGGACTACCGGCTGTACTAAGAGTGTCATAAGAACAAGCGCCCTTTTCCAGCGGATATTGGTTACTGACGAGTTCTACGCACGGGTAACCGCGCCGTGGGTAACGTGCCGCCGAACGGGCGCCGAGAAGAACCGGGACAAACGTCCTGCTGGCAGGTGGTTACGGTCGAGTAGGAACAACTCCGCAGATCAAGGCACGACTGTTATCTAATCGTTACATAAAAATTCTCGGTCGCCCGCGGCCCGCGGGTCGGTCCGGCCAAGCACTTGCTCGGTTTTTCAGTCCACGATTGTTCACCAGAATGGCGTTTGCGAGTTTGCTGGCAAATCCTTACTTGCCGGTAAGTTTTTCCGACTTTCGGATTTTCGTCAGTCCCACTGACCAAATGCGGGCTGCAGGATCTCGTTCACGTCGACACCGACGCCGGCCACCTTGCGACTGTCGATCTCGACCTGATGCAGGTGCGCGGCGGGGTGGGTGTAGCCCTGCGGCGAGCCCCAGTTGTGCTGCCAGAACCACGTACCGATGCCGTCCTGCAGCGCCCAGTCGATGGTCTTGGAGTTGCCGTACACGCCCACCCGCTGGTGGCCGATCACCGATTCCCAGGCCTTCAGATAGGGCGCGACCAGCTGTTTGTACTGGTCGAAGGAGGGGTCGGCGTCGATCGACACGTAGATCGGTGCGCCGATCGGGCCGCCGGCGGCGGTGTGCAGCTGCCAGCCCCGCTGGGCGTGGGTGATGCCGGCGGGCCCGCCGCCCAGCCAGTCGGCGCTGTCCTGCTTGCCGAACTGGTAGTTGGACACGATCTTCAGGCCGGCCTGGTAGAGGTCACGGGCCTCGGGCAGCTGAATCGGCTTGCCCAGCATCCAGTCCCCGCCCGGCCTGCGGTCGGAGACGTAGCGAATCGCGCCGAGCTGCGCCGGAGGCCTTCAGGTCGGCGGCGCTGATGACGCCGGCCGCATAGTCCAGCAGCACCCCGAGGGGTGCGGCTGACGCCGTGGGAGGGGTGATCGCCGACGCCAGAGCGCCCAGACCCAGCGCGGCCGGGGTTGCGGCGGCCAGCTTCAGCACGTCGCGGCGCGATATGGACACGCGCCTCAGGATATGACAGCTGACCCGGCAATCACCTCATCGCCAGCGGTCACATCTGCATCACCATTCGGCGACGACAATTTGACTCTCCGGGCGGCTCGGGGCGCGGGATCGGTGGCCCACCAGGGATGTGGGGCGCGAAAACACCCATGGGGCTGCGGTCAAACAACGCTATCCGTACTATCCACCCATGCCGCCAGGGTCTTCCGGGTCTCCGCAGATCGAGTTGCGTGGGGTCAGGAAGGTATTCGGCGACGTCGTCGCGGTGGAGAGCGCCGACCTGTCGGTCGACGACGGGGAACTGTTCGCGATCCTGGGTCCGTCCGGCTCGGGCAAGACGACGGTGCTGCGCATGATCGCCGGTTTCGAGCAGCCCACCGCGGGCACGATCCACCTCGGCGGTGCCGATGTGACCGCACTGCCCCCGGCCAAGCGCGACGCCAACACCGTCTTCCAGGACTACGCCCTGTTCCCGCACATGACGGTGGCGCAGAACGTCGAGTACGGACTCAAGGTCAAGGGCGTGCCGAAGACCGAACGCCGGGAGCGCACCGCCGCGGCGCTGGACATGGTGCGACTCTCCGGCCACGCCAGCCGCAAGCCCGCCCAACTCTCGGGCGGCCAGCAGCAGCGCGTCGCGCTGGCCCGCGCGCTGGTGGGCCGGCCCAAGGTGCTGTTGCTCGACGAACCGCTGGGCGCGCTGGACTTGAAGCTGCGCGAGCAGATGCAGGTGGAGCTCAAGGCAATTCAGCGCGAGGTGGGCATCACGTTCGTCATCGTGACCCATGACCAGGACGAGGCGCTGACCCTGTGTGACCGGCTCGCGGTGTTCAACAACGGCCGCATCGAGCAGATCGGCGCGGCGCGCGAGGTCTACGAGAACCCGGCCAACCGGTTCGTCGCCGACTTCGTCGGCACGTCCAACGTGTTCACCGGCGCCACGGCCGAGGCGCTGATCGGCCGGTCGGGCACGTTCGCGATGCGGCCGGAGCGGATCCTGCTGCTGCGCCCGGACGAGGCGGTGCCGGCCGGAATGCGCAGTGCGCCAGCCGAAGTCGCCGAGGTGGTGTACGCCGGTCCGATCACCCGCGTCGCCGCCGACGCCGCCGGGGCACGGCTGACGGCCACCTTGCTGTCGGCCGAAGCCTCCACCGACATCAGTCATGGCGCCACGGTCGTGCTGGCCTGGCCGGACAGCGCCGTTCGATCCCTTTCCGAGTAGACAACCGACAAGGAGCTCGCCATGAGAAACACCACCCGCCGCCTCGGCGTCACGCTGGCCGCGTGTGCCGCGCTGGTCGCCGCCTGTTCGAGCTCGACGACCTCCGGCGGCGGCAGCTCCACCGCGCCGCCCAAGGCCGAGCCGCTGTCGGCCCTGGGCAACGGCGAGGGACAGCTCAACCTGGTCGCCTGGCCCGGCTATGCCGAGGACGGCTCCAACGACCCGAAGGTCGACTGGGTGCATCCGTTCGAGCAGAAGACCGGCTGCAAGGTCAACATCAAGATCGGCAACACCTCCGACGAGATGGTGCAGCTGATGCGCACCGGCCAGTACGACGGTGTCTCGGCCTCCGGCGACGCCACGCTGCGGCTGATCTACGCCGGCGACGTCGCGCCGGTCAACACCAAGCTGGTGCCCAACTACGACACCATCTCGGCGTTCCTCAAGGACAAGCCGTGGAACTCCGTGAACGGCCAGATGTACGGCATCCCGCACGGCTGGGGCGCCAACCTGCTGATGTACAACACCGACGTCGTCAAGAACGCCCCCGACACGTGGGGTGCGGTGTTCCCGGGCGCACCGGAGTACAAGGGCAAGGTCACCGCGTATGACTCCCCCATCTACATCGCCGACGCCGCGCTGTACCTGTCGAAGACCAAACCCGAACTGGGCATCAAGGATCCGTACTCGCTGACCGAGGATCAGCTCAACGCCGCGGTCGACCTGCTCAAGGGGCAGCACGCCAACATCGGCGAGTACTGGTCGGACTACACCAAGGCGGTGCAGGCCTTCGAGTCCGGCACGTCGGTGATCGGCACCAGCTGGCAGGTGATCGCCAACATGTTGCAGAGCGACAACAAGGTCAAGATCGCCACCGTGCTGCCCAAGGAGGGTTCCACCGGGTGGTCGGACACCTGGATGGTCTCCTCGAAGGCCAAGAACCCCAACTGCATGTACAAGTGGATGGACTGGATCACCTCGCCGGAGGTCAACGCCCAGGTCGCCGAGTACTTCGGTGAGGCGCCCGCGCAGACCAAGGCCTGCGAGTTCACCAGCGACAAGAACTTCTGCGCCACCTACCACGCCACCGACGCGGCCTACGCCGAGAAGATCAGCTACTGGACCACCCCGCAGAAGCAGTGCGTGGACGGCAGCGGCAACAACTGCACGGCCTACAGCGAGTGGGTCGACAAATGGCAGCAGATCAAGGGGTGAGCCAGCGAGTCCGTCTCGCTTTCCTGCTCGTCCCGCCGCTGGCGTGGCTGGTCGTCGCCTACCTGGGTTCCCTTGCGGTCCTTCTCCTTTCGGCCTTCTGGAGCACCGACGAGTTCACCGGCGCGGTGGTGCGCACCTACACCAGCGACAACATCGTGCGGGTGCTCACCGACGCGGTGTTCCGCACCGCCACGCTGCGCACCATCGGGATGGCGTTGTCCGTCACGGTGATCTGCATCGTGCTCGCGGTTCCGCTGGCGCTCTACATGGCCAAGGTGGCCTCCCCGCGGGTGCGGCTGGCGTTGGTGGTCGCGGTCACCACACCGCTGTGGGCCAGCTATCTGGTCAAGGCGTACGCATGGCGGATGCTGCTGTCGCCGGAGGGTCCGCTGCACTGGGCTGGCGGGGTACACGCCGGGCTACGGCTTGATCGCGACCGTGCTGACCCTGGCCTATCTGTGGTTGCCGTACATGGTGATTCCGGTGTTCGCCGCATTCGAGCGGGTGCCCAACGCCCTGATCGACGCCAGCGCCGATCTGGGCGCCCCGGACACCACGACGCTGCGAACCATCGTGGCGCCGTTGGTGTTTCCCGGCATCGCCGCCGGCTCGATCTTCACCTTCTCGCTGTCGATGGGTGACTACATCGCGGTCACCATCGTCGGCGGCAAGACCCAGATGCTGGGCAACATCATCTACGGCCAGCTGGTGACGGCCAACAACCAGCCGTTGGCAGCCGCGCTGTCGCTGATCCCGTTGACCGCGATCGTGCTCTATCTGCTGGCGATGCGGCGCACCGGCGCACTGGAGAACGTCTGATGCTGTCCACCTCGATGCGTCGGCTGGTGCGGTCTGGACGCGTGTTCGTGCTCGTCTTCCTCTATGCGCCATTGCTTCTGGTGGTGCTCAACGCGTTCAACTCGTCGAAGACGTTCGCCTTCCCGCCCACCGGCTTCACGTTGAAATGGTGGGCCGACGCCTGGTCGAGCACCGGGATGTGGAACTCGCTGGGTAACTCGGTGATCGTCGGTGTGTGCGCCACGGCCATCGCCCTGGTGCTGGGCAGCCTGGCCGCGTTCGCCGTGCAGCGCTACAGCTTCTTCGGCAGGCAGACGATCAGTTTCCTTGTGGTGCTTCCCATCACGCTGCCGGGCATCGTCACCGGTATCGCGCTGAACGCGACGTTCACCTCGGCGCTCGGCATCACCCTCGGCCTGGCGACGGTGATCATCGGGCATGCCACCTTCTGCATCGTGATCGTCTTCAACAACACCCAGGCACGGCTACGCCGGCTGGGCACCGGACTGGAGGACGCCTCGGCCGACCTGGGCGCGTCGACGTGGCAGACGTTCCGCTACGTGACGTTCCCGATGATGCGCGGCGCGCTGCTGGCCGGCGCGATCCTGGCCTTCGCCTTGAGCTTCGACGAGATCGTCGTGACGACGTTCACCGCCGGGCCGACGGTGCAGACGCTGCCGATCTGGATCTTCGGCAACCTGTTCCGCCCGAATCAGGCGCCGGTGATCAACGTCGTGGCGGCGACCCTGACGCTGGTCGCGGTGATCCCGGTCTGGCTGGCCCAGCGGTTCGGCGGCGACCCCGCCGCCACCCGGGTGTAGGCCTAGGAGGCGCCCGCCTCCATCGGCGTCACCTCGGGCGTGGCCAGATGTTCCTCGAGCGCCGCCCGAAGCCGGCCGGCCACGACGCGCGTGGCCAGGTCCTCGGCGTGCGCCGGCACCCGGCCGGAAGTGTGCGCCGGCCTGCAGTGCAGCGGCCGCCTGGGCCGCGAGGCTGTCGATGAGATGGCGGGTGGCGTCGAGCACCTCGGCGATCACGCGCACGTAGTGCTCGGGGTCGTCGGCCGCGCCGACGGCCTTGGCGACGGCCGGGTCGGTGATGGCGACTTTGCCGTTGACCACCCGGGCCAGCCCGTGGCGAACCAGGCGCTGCGCGGCGGTGCTCAGCGCATCGATGGTGACGGCTGCTCGACCAGGCGGGCCGGACTCCGAGAACGTCGGTCAGGGTGTCACCGCGGCGGACGCCGTCGAGGAAGGCGGCGATGTGCGCCGAGGTGAAGCCCTTGGCCAGCAGCTGGTTGATGGTCTGCAGCTGGGCGAGGTGATGGTCGTCGTAGAACGCGTCGCGACCGCGGCGGCGCGGAGGGTCGAGCAGCCCGCGTTCGCGGTACGCGCGAATGTTGCGCTCGGTGACGCCCGACACACGCGGCAAGCTCGGAGATTCGGTACTCGGCCATCGCAGCAAACAATAGGCGATACGTCGGTTTTTTGCACGGAGCTGCTTTCTTGCACGTAGCAGACCCGAAATCGGCGGCTTTGAATGCAAAATCGACGCGCAGGTGCAGATTTCAGCCAACAGTCACGCGGCGCCCACTTCAGTCGGGGAATGAAGTTGCGCCGGCAGGAGATGATTGATGGGGACGATCGTCGGGCGAACCAAGGAGGAGCGAGGGCGGTGCGGGCCTGGATCGTGTGGTCGACGGGCCTGCTGGCCTACATCGTGGCCGTGCTGGACCGAACCACGATGGGCGTCTCGGGCCTGGACGCGGCCAACCGGTTCTCCGCCAGCCCGGGAGTGCTCTCGACGTTCGTGGTCCTGCAGGTCATCGTCTACGCCGCCGCGCAGATCCCGGCCGGTCTGCTACTGGACCGCTTCGGCTCGAAGGTGATGATCCTGTCCGGCGGCGCCCTGATGGTCATCGGTCAGCTGTCGCTGGCGTTCACCGAGTCGCTTCCCGCGGCGATCGCGGCCCGCGCGGTCGTGGGGCTGGGCGATGCGTTCACGTTCATCTCGGTGCTGCGGCTGGTTCCGTACTGGTTCACCGCCCGCCAGATCCCGTTGGTCACCCAGCTGACCGGCATCTCGGGTCAGCTCGGGCAGGTGCTGTCGGCCGTGCCGTTCCTGAGCCTGCTGATCGGGTCGGGCTGGACGACGGCCTACAGCTCGGTGGCGGCGCTGGGTGTGCTGTCGCTGGTGCTCACCCTGCTTCTGGTCAAGAACACCCCGAGCGGCGCGGTGGTCCGCAGGCCGGTGACCGGACTGCGGGACACCCTGGGCAGCGTCAAGACCGTGTGGATGCGGCCCGGCACCCGGCTCGGGTTCTTCACCCACATGGGCACGCAGTTCTCAGTCACGGTCTTTGCACTGATGTGGGGTGTTCCGTATCTGACGGTGGCGCAGAACATCTCGCGCAGCGCGGCCGGAACGCTGCTGACCATCTCGGTGGTGTCGGCGATCGTGTCGGGCGTCGTCATCGGCATCCTCACCGGCCGACATCCGCACCGCCGCTCGCGGATGGTGCTGGGCATCATCGCCAGCAACGCGCTGGTGTGGACCGTCGTGCTGGCGCTGCCGTCACCTGCCCCGCACTGGCTGCTGGTGGTGCTGATCGTGGTGATCTCGGTGGGCGGTCCGGGCTCGATGGTCGGCTTCGACTTCGCCCGCACGTTCAATCCGCAGTCGACGCTGGGCACCGCCCAGGGCGCGGTGAACATGGGCGGCTTCCTGGCCTCGCTGCTGGTGATGCAGGCGATGGGTCTGATCATCGGTGCGGCAGGCGGGTATTCGTTCGCCTCGTTCCGCCTGGCGTGGTGTGTGCAGTACGTGGTGTGGGCGGTGGCCGTGGTCGGCATCCTCATCACCCGCAAGAAGGCCCGCCGCACCATCGGCGACATCGAGGAGAGCAAGTACCTGCTGGAGTTCTTCACCGACACCGACGCTGGAGCCGGCCGACAGCCGCCGCCGCTGATCAACGGTTGCGGCTGGTCTCCCGGCGGTTGGCCTTCTCGATCGCCGACACGAGTTCGTCCTTGCTCATCGACGAGCGGCCCGAGATGTCGAGGCGGCGCGCCACGTCGAGCAGATGCTTCTTGCTGGCGTTGGCGTTGACCCGCCCGCGGACTTCCCCGTGGGGCCGCCGCTGCGGGCGCGGTCGTCCGAGGGCCCTTCTCCGCGTTCGGCCTCGCCGTACTCCTCCGCCGCCGAGTCGTGCGCCTTGGCGAACGTCCGCTGCGCCTTGGCGTCGGACTTCTTCAGGGTGCTGGGCAGTTCGCTCTTCTTGGCGCTGCCGCTCTTGGACGTCTTGGGCATGTCACCTCCTCTGGGGTTCTCGGTCGGCTACCCGCGGAATCCGGGCCGAAAACGTGGGTAACGCGCGCCGGCATGCGGTCGATAACCCAGTCAGTCCCGCGCTGCCGTGCCACCGACTCCTCGGCAGCGCGGGACTTTTGACTTCGGTAATGACAACGGTTGGCCCGCCGGACCCCGCCATGCGGATGGTCATGAAAGTGCCCGCCCCGCCTCGCCGATAAGCCCTCCGACCGGGGACTTCCGACCCTGCCCTACTGCCGCCGGGCCCGACACACTTGAGCGGGTGGGGCTAGAGGGAGGCCGGCGATGGCAGAGCATCTGACGACTTTGGACGCGGGGTTCCTGCAACTCGAGGACGCCGACCACCACGTCAGCCTCGCGATCGGCGGTGTCGCCGTACTGGCGGGCCCGATCCCCGAATTCGACGAGTTGCTCGAGACCATCGGCGCACGCTGCCTGTCCAACCCGCGCAGCACGCAGGTGTTGCGCACCCATCCGCTCGACCTCACCGCACCGGAGTGGGTCGAGGACCCCGACTTCGACCTGACCCGGCATGTGCGCCGCGCCGCGCTGCCGCCGCCGGGTGACGACGACGCGCTGTACGCCGAGATCGCCACCATCATGGAACGACGCCTGGACCGTGAGCGCCCGTTGTGGGAGTGCTGGGTGATCGAGGGCCTGGCCCAGAACCGGTGGGCGCTGCTGATCAAGGTGCACCATGCGCTGGCCGACGGCATCGCGGCCAGCAATCTGCTCACCGGCCTGTGCGACGACACCGGTGTCGCGAGCTTCGCCAGTTCCATCGGGGCGGCCCGCCGCCCGGCGCGCCGGCCCTCGCTGCGGAGTTCCCAGCCTCAATCCCGTTGACTGGATCAATGATTCGGTGCGCTTGACCCGCAGTGTCGGCAAGGTCGCGCTGCGGGCCGCCGGCGGCGCCGCCGGGCTCACGGCCAGCCTGCTGCGGCCCGCCGCCCGCTCGTCGTTCAACGGGCCGATCGGCGATCTGCGCCGCTACAGTTCGATCGCGGTGTCGATGCACGACGTGGAGGAGATCGCGCACACCTTCGGCGTCACCATCAACGACGTCGCGCTGGCCGCCGTTGCCGACAGCTACCGCACCGCACTGCTGCGCCGCGGCCTGCAGCCCCGCGCGGACTCGCTGCGCACCCTGGTGCCGGTGTCGGTGCGGGCCAGCGACGCCATGGACGTCTCGGACAACCGGGTTTCGCTGATGCTGCCGCTGCTGCCGGTCGACATCGCCGACCCGCTGCAGCGACTGCGCACGGTGCACGCCCGGATGGGCGTCGCGAAGTCCAGCGGCCAGCGGCAGGCGGGCAGCCTGCTGGTGTGGGCGACCAACCTGCTGCCGTTCCCGGTGACGGCGTGGACGGTTCGGCTGCTGTCCCGGCTGCCCCAGCGCTCCGTGGTCACCGTGGTGACCAATGTGCCCGGCCCGCGCACACCGGTGACGGTGATGGGCCACAAGGTCGTCCGGCTGCTGCCCATCCCGCCGATCGCCGCGGGCTTCCGCACCGGCATCGCCATCTTCAGTTACGCCGACGAGCTGGCGTTCGGGTTGCTCGTCGACTTCGACACCGCCTCGGACATCGACGAACTCGCCGGCGGGATCGAGCGCGGGATCGACCGGCTGGCCCGGCTGGCCAAGTCCACCGGGCGCTCGCGCCGCAAAGGCTCCCTGCGGCTGCTGTCCAACGGCTGAGCAGCTAGCTCATCCGCGATCGCCGTCACGGCCCCGCGCCGATTCGAGCAGCAGGCGCCGCTCGGCGGCCGCGACATTGCGCCGCGTCTTCTGCGCGACGTCGGGGGTCACCGAGATCGACGTGATGCCCATGCGCACAAGGTGTTCGGCGAAGTCCGGCCGGCTCGACGGCGCCTGGCCGCACAGCGAGGCGGTGATGCCCAGCTTGCGTGCGGTGGTGATGATCCGCCCGATGGCGTCGAGGACCGCGCCGTCGGACTCGTCGTACAACTCGGCGCACAGGTCGGAGTCGCGGTCCACGCCGAGCATCAGCTGGGTCAGATCGTTGCTGCCGATCGACACCCCGTCGATGCCCATGCCCACGTACTCGGGCAGCCAGTACACCACCGAGGGCACCTCGGCCATCACCCAGCGGTGCAGGCCGCGCTGGCGGCCCAGCGGACTGGCGTCCACCAGCTCGAGGCACGCCTCGAGCTCCCACTTGGTGCGCACGAACGGAATCATCAAGTGCAGGTTCGGATTCTGTTCGCGGACCCGGGCCAGCGCGGCCAGCTCGAGGTTGAACAGGTCCGGGTTGCTGACGTACCGGTAGCAGCCGCGGTAGCCGATCATCGGGTTGTGCTCTTCGGGCTCGTACTCCTCGCCGCCCTTGAGGTTGCGGAACTCGTTGGTGCGGAAGTCCGAAGCCCGGTACACCACCGGTCGGGGTGCGAAGGCGGCGGCGACGCGGCCGACGGCGGTGGCCAGCGAATCGACCAGGCTGTCCTGCTCGCCGTGGGCGATCAGGTCGCGCGGATGCCGGTTCTGCAGGGCGTCTTCCAGGATCAGCTCCGCACGCAGCAGGCCGACGCCGTCGACGTCGAGCTCGGCGGCCTGCTCGGCCTTGTCGGGCATGGCGACGTTGACGTAGATCTTGGTGGCGGTCACCTCGGACGACCACCGCGACAGCGGCAACCGGTGCGGTCTGGGCTCCCCCGACGTTGTCGTTCTGGACCCGGCCGGCCAGCACCCGGCCGTGGGTGCCGTCCACCGTGACCACGGTGCCGTCCTTGAGGTCCCTGGTGGCGGTGCGGGCACCGACGATGCAGGGCACCCCGAGCTCGCGGGCGACGATGGCGGCGTGGCAGGTCATGCCGCCGGTGTCGGTCACCAGCGCCGACGCCCGGCGCATGGTGGGCAGCCAGTCCGGGTTGGTCATCTGGGCCACCAGCACCTCGCCGTCCTGCAGGCGCGCCGCCGTCGGCGACGTCGACCAGGACGCGGACGACGCCGGAGGCCTCGCCGGGCACCGCGGGCAGGCCCTGCAGCAACACCTCGTGGGTCTCCGGGACGGGCTTGCCGACCCGGTGCAGCGTGGTGATCGGGCGGGTCTGCACGATCCAGGTCTTCCCGCCGGCGATGGCCCACTCGGTGTCCTGCGGGGAGCCCGCGTGCCGCTCGCTGCGGACGGCGATGTCGGCGATCGTGCGCACCTCGTCGTCGTTGAGCACCTGGGAGTCGGCCTCGGCCTCGCTGAGCTGGACGGTCTGGTCGGTGCCGTCGGCGCCGCGGACGATCTTGAACGACTTGTAACCGATTCGGCGGGAGATGATCTCGCCGGTCTCCTTGGAGACCACGTAGGTGTCGGGCTCCACCGATCCGGACACCACGACCTCGCCCTGGCCGAACGCACCCTCGACGACCACCCGGTCGGTGGCGTCGGTGGTCGGGTCGGCGGTGAACGCCACACCCGAGCGCTCGGAGGCGATCATCTGCTGGACCACCACCGCCATCGCCGGGTCGGCGCTGAAGCCGCGGCTGGCCCGGTAGGACACCACCCGGGCGCCGAACAACGACGCCCAGCAGCGCTGCACCGCGTCGATCAGTTCCGGCTCGCCGGAGATGTTGGTGAACGTGGCGTTCATCCCGGCGAACGAGGCGTCGGCGCCGTCCTCGCCGGTGGCCGAAGACCGAACGGCGACATTGACATTCGGCCCCATGGCCCGGTAGGCGACCACGATCCGCTCGCGCACGTCCTCGGGCATGCCCGGCCTTCAGCACCAGCGCCTGCATCTTGTCGCACATCTCGTCGAACCGGCCCGGCTCGCCGGAATGCAGCATCGCCTCGCGGTGGGCGGTGTTGAGCTCGTCGGCCACCCCCGCGGCCGCCATGGACTCCAGGTAGCTGTCGCGCAGGACCACGAACCCGGGCGGCACGGGAAGCCCGGCGGCCACCATCTCGCCCATGTTGGCGCCCTTGCCGCCCGCCTCCTCGGCGTCGGCCATCCCCAGGCCCGCAATATCTTCGACGTAACGGCTCGGCATCGGTTCCTCCAGTGTTGTTGCGGGACTGATCAGGTGGGACGGCGGCAGATCTGCTGCGCCTCGGCAAGGGAGTCGGCAGGCGGGCGGGTGGTGTCGAGCCGGTGTGCACCCGGCCAGACGTCCGCTTCGCGCTCGGCCAGCGCGGTGGCGATCTCGGGGGTCGCCTGGGAGCTGGTCTCGGTGCGGGTCCGGATCCGGGCGACGGTCGCGTCCAGCGGCGCGGCGCAGACGAATTCGAGCATTCGCGCGCCGGTGGTCTGCGCCAGCTGCCGGGCGCGCTCGCGATGCCGGGGGTCGCCCCAGGTGCCGTCGAGGACCACGGTGCGCCCCTCGCCCAGGCTCAGATGGGCGCGCCGCAGCACACCCTCGTAGACCGCATCGACGTTCGCGGGCGTGTACAGGCCTTCGTCGAGCGCCCCGGGGCTGCCGGTCAGTTCGCCGAGACGGACCATCTCGGCACGGACATCGTCGGTCGAGATCGACCTGTGCGCCAAGGCTTTCAGCCAGTGCGCGGGCGACGGTGGTCTTGCCGGTGCCCGGTCCCCCACCGACCAGGATCAGCCGGACCGCACCGGCGCGCAGGTGGTCGCGGGCGATCTCGAGGTGGCGCGCGGCGTCGGCGGCCGCCCCGGGGACACCCTGGGAGTGCCGAACGCAGTCGACCTTGGCGCGCACCACGGCGCGGTAGGCGATGTAGAAGTCGCGCAGCGAGGCCGGTGCGTCGTCGTCGGCCAGCCGGGCGTAGGTCGCCATGAAGCGGGCACCCAGCTCGGGATGTCCCAGGTATTCCAGGTCCATCGCCAGGAACGCGGCGTCGTCGATGGTGTCGACGTAGCGCAAGGTGTCGTCGAACTCCAGGCAGTCCAGCAGCTCCGGGCCGTCGTCGAGGCAGAAGATGTCGTCGGCGAGCAGGTCGGCGTGCCCGTCGACGATCCGGCGCTCAGCGATGCGCCGGGCGAACAGCACCGAGCGGCCGGCGATGAAGTCGATTGCCAGCCGCCGGGTTTCGTCGACCATCTCCGGATCCAGCCCGGGCACCAGCCCGTCGGCCCAGCGCTCCAGCTCGGACAGGTTCTCCTGCCAGCGGCCCGTGATGGCCTCCACCCGGGCCTGTGCGTCCACCTCTCGCCCGCGCGAGGCCGAGGCGTGGAACCGCGAGAGGATCAGCGCGATGGCCGTCAGGTGCTCCTCGACGGGTTCGCCGCGGCGGACCAGGGTGGCCAGCCGGCGCTCGTCGGGATGACGGCGCATCACGATGACGGGCTCCGGCACCTCCCCGGGCGCGGCGAAGTGGGCGATCCCCAGGTAGCTGCCGGGCGCCAGCCGGCTGTTCAGCAGGACCTCACGGGCGCACGCGTTCTCCCGGCGGTCCAGCGTGGAGAAATCCAGGAAGTCGGTGACGACCGGCTTCTTGACTTTGTAGGCCCGATCGCCGACGAGGAAGACCAGGCCGGTGTGGGTCTCGGCGACCTGCGGGTGGGGGGCGGCATCCGATGGCGCAAGCGCGTCCTTCATCGGTGGCAATCCCATGCCTCGATCCTTGTTTGCAACCAGCACGGATACAGCGGTACTACGGCCACTTCGGCTGGGTGCAAGGTCCCCAACGCTGAGAGTACAAAGACCTTTGCAGAACCTGGGTGACTTCCGGCCCTGTCATCGCGGCCCAGCGGACCTATCGTTGAAACCGGACAGAAGGCGGTGGTTGACCGTGGCCAAGTCGGCACTCGATCCCCAGGTGGTGGCGAACGCGGTGGAGTTGGCGTGCCGCGCGCCGTCGGTGCACAACAGCCAGCCCTGGCACTGGGTTGTCGAGGGTGGCGAGCTGAAGCTGTTCTTCGAACCGCACCGGGTTCCGCACGCGACCGATCTCAGCGGCCGCGAGGCGATCATCAGCTGCGGCGCCGTCCTGGACCACCTTCGGGTCGCCGTCGCGGCAGCCGGCTGGCAGGCGGACATCGAACGCTTCCCCAACCCCAACGACCTCGACCACCTCGCCACGATCTCGTTCACCCCACTCGAACTGGTCACCGATGCCCACCGCGCCCGTGCCGACGCCATCCTGGAGCGGCACACCGACCGGCTGCCGTTCGCGCCGCCGCCGAACTGGGCGGCGTTCGAACCGGTGCTGCTCAGCACCGTCGACACCGACAAGGCGGTGCTGCACGTGCTGCCCGACACCGTGCGGCCCGAGCTGGCCGAGGCGTCCCGGCTCACCGAGTCGCTGCGCCGGTACGACAGCTCCTATCACGCCGAATTGCAATGGTGGACAGCGCCTTACGAGGTTTCCGACGGCGTGCCCTACAGCACGCTGGTGTCCGTCTCCGAACGCGACAGGGTGGACGTCGCGCGAGCCTTCCCGGCCGGCGAGCACCCCGACCGCCGGCCCGAGGTCGACCACGACCGCTCGACCATCGTGGCGCTGTCCACCTACGGCGACACGCCGCCGCGAGGCGCTCGGCTGCGGCGAGGTGCTCTCCGACGTCCTGCTGGAAGCCACCATGGCCGGGCTGGCCACCTGCACGCTGAGCCACCTGACCGAACTCGAGGCGAGCCGCAACATCATCCGCGCCCTCATCGGCGGCGAGCACGACCCGCAGTTGCTGATCCGGATCGGGCTGGTGCCCTCGATCGCGCAGGTGCCGCCGGCCACGCCCCGCAGGCCGCTGGCCGACGTGCTCGAAATCCGGGGTTAGGCCGCCCGCCAGGCCTGTTCGGCGCGGCGCTTGATGCCCAGCAGCATGCCGCGCGTCATCAGCGACACCACCGGACCTGACAGTTCGGCGCCGAGAACCTCGCCGGGCAGCCGCATCCGGGTGCGACTGCGCACCAGCAGCCGGCAGCGGTCCTCCCAGCGGGGCATGACATGGAACGACCACACTCCGTCCCAGGGCAGACCGCCGGGTTCGCCACGCAGGACGATCGACTGGCCCTCGACGAGCAGCGCGACCGGAAGCGCGAGGCCGTCGCGCAGACCCATCCAGCCTCTGGGTACCAGCCGGATCACGTCGCCGACGGCCAGCTGCTGCCACTCGGGGTGAATCCGTTCGGCGTTGCAGTATTTCAGTCCGACGAGGTTCTCCAGCGCCTCGTAGCTGTAGAGGCCGCCGCGGTCCTGGCCCATCTGAACCAGCCACGGCCACACCGCGCTCGCCGGTGCGTCGATCCAGATTCCCTCGGTGGTCTGCACCGCCGGTCGCCCGACGAGTTCGTCTCCGGGAAGCGGAGTTTCGCATTCCTCCTTGGACGTACCCCAGTTGCGGTAAAACCGGCGCGCCGCGTACAACCCCGCACCGGCGGCCACCGACCCGACCACGCCCTTCCACATGCCGCCAGTCTGTCGCAGACCACCGGGCCGTCCCTAGGGTCTTCTGCCCTCAACCAAGGACTTCGGTCCCTACCGGCGGCAAGTTCGGAGTGGTCGGATCGAGACGTAGCGAGGGGGCGTCATGTCACGATCCACCGGTATCCACCGCCATCAACCGCGGCGGGTCTTCAAGGACCGGCACGAAGCCGGACAGGTTCTCGCCGGTCTGCTGCAGTCCTATCGGGGCAGACCCGACGTGGTGGTGCTCGGCCTGGCGCGCGGCGGCATCCCGGTCGCCTACGAGGTGGCCAAGGCGCTGGGCGCCCCGCTGGACGCGTTCATCGTCCGCAAGCTCGGCGCCCCGGGCCACGAGGAGTTCGCCGTCGGAGCGCTGGCCAGCGGTGGGCGCGTGGTGGTCAACGATGACGTGCTGCGCGGGCTGCGGGTCACCCCGGACCAATTGCGTGAGATCGCCGAGCGGGAGGCCTCAGAGCTAATCCGGCGCGAAGCCCTCTACCGCGAGGGCCGCCCGCCGCTTCAGGTCACCGGCAAGACGGTCATCCTGGTCGACGACGGCCTGGCCACCGGGTCGAGCATGCTGGCCGCGGTGCAGGCGCTGCGCGAGTCCGAGCCGGCCGAGATCGTCATCGCGGTACCGGCCGCCCCGGAGTCCACCTGCCGTGAGTTCGCCGGCATCGTCGACGACGTGGTGTGCGCGTCGATGCCGACGCCGTTCCTGGCTGTCGGAGAGTCGTTCTGGGACTTCAGCCAGGTCACCGACGACGAGGTCCGCGAGCTGCTGTCGCGCCCGACCGCGGGAAAGCCGGTGCCGCCGGCCGAGCAGCGGGCGGCCGACCTGGTCGCCCGTGCCGCGATCGACGCCCCCGGCGGCATGCCGCCCGCCGACGTGCTCGACGACCTGATCGGCGACGCCCGCATCGTCCTGATCGGCGAGAGCTCGCACGGCACCCACGAGTTCTACGACGCGCGCGCCGAGATCACCAAGTGGCTGATCGAGCACAAGGGCTTCAATGCCGTTGCCGCCGAGGCGGATTGGCCGGACGCCTACCGGGTGAACCGGTACGTGCGCGGGCTCGGCGACGACGAGACACCCGAGCAGGCACTGCGCGGGTTCCAACGGTTCCCGGCCTGGATGTGGCGCAACGCCGTGGTCCGCGACTTCGTCGGCTGGCTGCGCTGGCACAACGGCCGCTGCGCCGCCGAGGGCCGCAGGCAGGCCGGCTTCTACGGTCTGGACCTCTACAGCCTGCACCGCTCGATGCAGGAGGTCATCGCCTACCTCGAGGGCGTCGACCCCAAGGCCGCCGAGCGCGCGCGGGCCCGCTACGCCTGCTTCGACCACTCCTCGGGCAACGACGGCCAGGCCTACGGCTACGCCGCGGCGTTCGGAGCGGGACCAAGCTGCGAACGCCAGGCCGTCGAGCAGCTGATCGATCTGCAGCGAAATGCCGTGGATTACCTGGGTCCGGACGGCCAGCTAGCCGAGGACGAACTGTTCTACGCCCAGCAGAACGCGATGACCGTGCGCAACGCCGAGGCCTACTACCGCGGCATGTTCCGCGGGCGGGTGACGTCGTGGAACATGCGCGACAAGCACATGGCGCAGACCCTCAACGCGCTCGTCACCCATCTGGATTCGCACGGCGGCGCCGAACCGGCGCGAATCGTGGTGTGGGCGCACAACTCTCACGTCGGCGACGCGCGCGCCACCGAGGTGTCGGCCGACGGCCAGCTGACCATCGGACAGCTGGCGCGCGAGCACTACGGCGAGGACTGCCGCCTGATCGGGTTCTCCACCCACCGCGGGACGGTCACCGCCGCCAGCGACTGGGGCGGCATCGCCGAGCGCAAGGTGGTGCGGCCCGCGCTGGCGGGCAGCATCGAGGAACTGCTGCACGAGACCGGCAAGACGTCGTTCCTGGTGCCCATGCACGACGGCTCCCCCGCGGCGAAGGCGCTCGAGGTGGTGCGGCTCGGGCGCGCGATCGGAGTGATCTACCTGCCGCAGACCGAACGGCAGAGCCACTATTTCCACGTGCGTCCGTCCGACCAGTTCGACGCGATGATCCACATCGACGAGACCCGCGCGCTGGAACCGCTCGAGCCGACCAGTGTGTGGATCGCCGGGGAAAACCCGGAAACCTATCCGAGCGGGCTGTAGGCGAAAGGACTGCACTTGAACAAGCTCCACGCTGTCACCGGGCATCGCATCGTCACGTTGACGATGAACCCGGCGCTGGACATCACCACCAGCACCGACGTGGTTCACCACACCGACAAGCTGCGCTGCTCGCCGCCCCGCTACGACCCCGGCGGCGGCGGGATCAACGTCGCGCACATCGCCGACGTCCTCGGCGCATCGGCGACGGCCATCTATCCGGCCGGCGGCTCGGCAGGCGACATGATCACCCGGCTGCTCACCGCCGAGGGGGTGTCGGTGCATCCGATTCACATCGGCGGATCGACCCGGGAAAGCCTCACCGTCAACGAGCGCAGCACCGATCGGCAGTACCGGTTCGTGCTGCCGGGCCCGGAACTCACCCTCTCCGAACAGACCGAATGCCAGCTGCAGCTGCGCCGCGCGGCGGCGTCGGCGGCCATCGTGGTGGCCAGCGGCAGCCTTCCGCCCGGCGTACCGCCCGACTTCTATCAGCAGGTCGCCAACGTCTGCGAGGAGATCGGCGCCCTGTTCATCCTGGACACCTCCGGCGGCGGGCTCAAGCACGTCAACTCCGGGGTGTTCCTGCTCAAGCCGAGCGTGCGGGAACTGCGCGAGTGCGTCGGTCGCGATCTGCTCACCGAGTCCGATCAGATCGCCGCGGCGCGTGAGCTGATCGGCCGGGGCTGCGCGCACTACATCGTGGTCTCCCTCGGCGCGCAGGGCGCGCTGCTGGTCACCCCGGACAGCGCGCACCGCTTCCCGCCGATCCCGGTGCCGGCCGGCAGCGGGGTGGGCGCCGGCGACGCCATGGTGGCCGGCATCGCCGTCGGCCTGACTCGCGGCTGGCCGCTGGCCAAGGCCGTCCGGCTGGGCAGCGCCGCCGGCGCGGCCAAGCTGCTGACGCCGGGCACGGCGCCGTGCACCCGGGACGACACCGAACGGCTCTTCGAGCAGGCCGGACAACCGGTCGACATCGACCTGGTCGCCGGCTGAGCCGACGATTCCGCGACCAAGGAATTACGTTCGCTGGCCAATTCGAGGACTTTCTGCCCTGAGAGTGGCCACGCGACGGAGCTAACGTCGGCACAATAGGAACGCCACCCGCGGGGGGAGTCCACAACACCATGGCCGAATCATTCACACCGCCGTCGATCGTCGTCGGCGTCGACGGCTCGCGCGGTGCCGTGCGGGCTGCGGTGTGGGCCATCGACGAAGCGCTCAGCCGCGACATCCCGTTACGCCTGGTGTACTCGATCGAGCCGCATGACTCCGAGCCCGCCGACGCCCAGGACGTCCGAACGCCGGCTGGCCAGCGCAGAACTGGCCGTCCGCTACGCGGCGAACGCCGTCGAGGACACCGATCGGCCGGTGAAGGTCGAAAGCGAGATCGTCGAGGGCAAGCCGACGGCCACGCTGGTCGAGGCGTCCCGCTCGGCGGCGATGATCTGCGTCGGCGCGGTCGGCCTCAAGCATTTCGACCACAACCGGATCGGTTCGACCGCGATCTCGCTGGTCAGCTCCGCGCACTGCCCGGTGGCCATCGTCCGCGGCTCCGATCGCAACACGCCGCACGAGCCGGGCTGGGTCGTCGTCGAGCTCGACGAATCGCCCGACAGCGCGGCCGTGCTGCAGTGCGGTGTCGAGGAGGCCCGGCTGCGCGGCGCCCCGCTGCGGGTGCTGGGCTCCTGGCAGTCGCGCTACACCGACGTCCACGACACCCATGCCGTGGCCGACGGCAACCGCATGGTGCGCGCCCAGCTCGACCGGCGGATCTCCCGCTGGAAGCACAACTATCCCGACCTCGACGTCCGCCCGGTCGCGATCCACGGCAGCGTGTTGAACTATCTGGCCAAGCACAGCGACGCGATCCAGCTCGTGGTGCTGGGCGCCCGCAACGCGACCGGCGTGGAGGAACTACTGGGCCCGACCGGGTCGGCTTTCCTTCACAACACAGATTGTTCGGTCCTGGTGGCCGACCGGCAACGCTTGTTGTGACGATCCGGGAGCTAACTGCCGGATATCGTTGCCTTAGTGGCTGTGGAATTCTCGACCGCAGCCGGTTGCCCACCCGGAAGGCACCCCATGGTCAAGGTGTTTCTCGTCGACGACCACGAAGTCGTCCGTCGAGGCCTGATCGATCTGCTGTCCGCCGACCCCGAGCTCGACGTCATCGGCGAGGCGGGTTCGGTATCCCAGGCGCTGGCCCAGATACCGGCGCTGCAACCCGACGTCGCCGTGCTCGACGTGCGGCTTCCCGACGGCAACGGCATCGAGTTGTGCCGCGACCTGCTGTCCAAGATGCCCGACCTGCGGTGCCTGATGCTGACGTCGTTCACCTCCGACGAGGCCATGCTGGACGCGATCCTCGCCGGCGCCAGCGGCTACGTCGTCAAAGACATCAAGGGCATGGAGCTGGCCAGGGCGATCAAGGACGTCGGAGCGGGCCGTTCGCTGCTGGACAACCGCGCGGCGGCGGCGCTGATGGCCAAACTGCGGGGTGCCGCCGAGCGCTCGGACCCGCTGTCGGGGCTGACCGAGCAGGAACGGGTGCTGCTCGGCCTGCTCGGCGAAGGCCTGACCAACAAGCAGATCGCCGCCCGGATGTTCCTGGCCGAGAAGACCGTGAAGAACTACGTGTCGCGGCTGCTGGCCAAGCTGGGCATGGAACGACGCACCCAGGCGGCGGTGTTCGTCTCCAAGCTCGACCAAGGCCATCACCACGAAGAGTGAACCGGCCGGTAGCGATCTGGCACGATAGAGCCCGTGACCGGCAATGTCGGCCCGGAGGGGGACCAGATAACCGCGTCGCCGCTGCGTGAGACCCTGTCCCAGCTGCGGCTGCGCGAGTTGCTCGTCGAGGTCCAGGACCGGGTAGAGCAGATCGTCAGGGGCCGTGACCGGCTCGACGGCCTGGTGGAAGCCATGCTGATGGTGACCTCGGGTCTGGAGCTGGACCTCACCCTGAAGACCATCGTGCACACCGCCATCGACCTGGTGGACGCCGGATACGGGGCGCTGGGCGTGCGCGGCCACCACCACGAACTGGTCGAGTTCATCTACGAGGGCATCGACGCCGAGACCCGGGAGCAGATCGGTCCGCTGCCCGAGGGCCGCGGCGTGCTCGGCCACCTGATCGACGAACCCAAGCCGATCCGCCTGGACAACATCATGCAGCACCCGGCCTCGGTCGGGTTCCCGCCGAACCACCCGCCGATGCGGACCTTCCTGGGCGTTCCGGTGCGGATCCGCGACGAGGTGTACGGCAACCTCTATCTGACCGACAAGGCCGACGGCCAGCCGTTCAGCGAGGACGACGAGGTTCTGGTCGAGGCGCTGGCCGCCGCGGCGGGCATCGCCATCGACAACGCGCGGCTCTACGAACAGTCCCGGGTACGACAGTCCTGGATCGAGGCGACCCGCGACATCGGCACCGAGCTGCTCGGCGGCGCTGACCCGGCGCAGGTGTTCCGGCTGATCGCCGACGAGTCGCTGGAGCTCACCGGATCCGACGCGGTGCTGGTCGCGGTGCCCACCGACACCGAGCTGCCCACCCCCGAGGTGACCGAGCTCGTCGTGGTCGAGACCGCGGGGGTGGCCGGGCCGGCCCGCTCGGCCCAGCCGATCCCGGTGGCGGCGACCGTCATCGGTGAGGTGTTCAACGGTCGCATCCCGGCCCGGCTCGATGCCATCACCGACTCGCTCGACGTCATGCCGGAGGCCGGTCCCGCGCTGGTGATTCCGCTGCGCACCACCGAGACCGTGGCCGGCGTGCTGGTGATCCTGCGCCGTCGCGGCGCGCAGCTCTTCACCGACGAGCAGCTGGAGATGATGGCCGCGTTCGCCGACCAGGCCACGCTGGCCTGGCAGCTGGCCAGCACGCAGCGGCATCTGCGCGAACTCGACGTGCTCTCCGACCGCGACCGGATCGCCCGCGACCTGCACGACCACGTCATCCAGCGGCTGTTCGCGCTGGGCCTGTCACTGCAGGGCACCATCCCCCGCGCGCGCTCGCCGGAGGTACAGCAGCGGCTGACCGAGACCGTCGACGAGTTGCAGGGCGTGATCCAGGAGATCCGGACCGCGATCTTCGACCTGCACGGCGGCGCGGCGGGGACCACCCGGCTCCGGCAGCGCCTCGACGAGGCCATCGGCGCGTTCTCGGGCTCGGACCTGCGGACCACGGTTCAGTACGTCGGGCCGCTGTCGGTGGTCGACGCCGGGCTGGCCGATCATGCCGAGGCGGTGGTGCGCGAGGCGGTCAGCAACGCCGTCCGCCACGCCCATGCCCGCACCCTGACCATCACCGTGCGGGTCGAGGACGAACTTCTCATCGAGGTGGTCGACGACGGCCGGGGCCTGCCCGCCGACGTCACCCCCAGCGGGCTGAACAATCTGCGTCGGCGCGCCGCCGATGCGGGCGGCGAGTTCACCGTCGGCGACGCCCCTGGCGGCGGCACGGTGCTGCGCTGGACCGCGCCGCTGCCCTGAGACCTCAGTTCGGGGTGCGGGCCACGATCACGGGCATCCGCACGCCGTGGATCACCGCGGTGCTCACCGAACCCAGCAGCATGCCGGCGAAGCCGCCGCGGCCGTGACTGCCGACGACCACCAGTTGTGCCGACTCGGACTGTTCGATGATCTGGCGGGCGGGCCGGTCGGCGACGACGACCTTGCTGCACCGGCACATCCGGATAGCGTTCCTGCCAGCCGGCCAGCCGCTCGCTGAGCGTCTCCTCGCCCATCTGCCTGCATCGTCGACCAGTCGACGCCGGGGAACTCGAACACGCCGGTGTCGCTCCAGGCGTGTACGGCCACCACGTCGACACCGCGGAAGCTGGCTTCCTCGAAGGCAATCGACGTGGCGAGCTCCGAGGCCGGCGAACCGTCGATACCCACGACCACGGGAGCCTTCGACGGGTGGGCCATCAACGGGTCCTCGTCGTGGATGATGGCCACCGGGCAGTGCGCGTGATGGGCCAGGCCGGTGCTCACCGAGCCGAGCAGACTGCGGGCCAGCGCACCGCGGCCGCGGCAGCCGACCACCACGAGCTGTGCCTCTTTGGTCAGTTCGACCAGTGTGGGGATCGTTGGGCCGGTGACCATCTCGCTGGTGACCTCGACCGGGTGGTCCTCGGTGGCCGCGCCGACGGTCTTCAGCGCGGCTCTCGAGGATCTTGTGGCCCGACTCCTCCTGCCACTGCAGGTATCCCGGCGGCATGGGCACCTCGGGGAACGTCATCACCACCGGCGGGTTGAGAACGTGGACCAACTTCAGCGGCGCGCGGTGCATCGCGGCGTCGCGGGCGGCCCAGTCGACGGCGACCTTGGACTCCGGAGAGCCGTCGACGGCGACGAGGATTCCGCGATGAGTTGCGGGAGTTGACATTTCATTCTCCTTCTAGTGCGTTTCGCGCCTATCGCCACGCATTCCCCGACCAACGCCGCACACCTACGACGCTAGATCTGCCGGTCCTCGTGATCATGAGGCCTTGGTCCCCTACCCCATGGCCACAAGGCCCTGATCGGGTCCGGGCAGGTGTGGCATGGTCTGTGCCATGGCCAACGAAAGCCCGTTCGGCGCTCCTAACGGCGTCGTTGACCGCGCCAACCCCGACATCGGCCTGCCGGTGGCGATCGATCCGCGGTACCACGACGCCGTTCTGTTCGATCTCGACGGTGTGATCACCGATACCGCGTCGCTGCACGAGGCGGCCTGGGCGCAGATGTTCGACGAGTACCTTCACCGGCGTGCCGGCTCGGCTGCCGAGAACCACGATGCCTTCACCCCCGCCGACTATCGGCATTTCATCGACGGTAAACCGCGCTACGACGGCGTGCGGGACTTTCTGGCATCCCGGGGCATTTCGCTGCCGTGGGGCTCACCGACCGACGAGGCCGAGGACACCGTCTGCGGGCTGGGCAACCGCAAGCAGCGGCTGTACCTGGCCAAGATCGCCGAGGGAGTACCCACCTTCGAGTCCACCGTGGCCCTGGTACGCCGGCTGAACGCACTCGGTGTGGGCACGGCGGTGTACTCGGCGAGCCGCAACTGCGCGGTGGTGCTCGAATCAGCCGGAATCGACGGGCTGTTCGCGGTCCGCGTCGACGGCGTCACCGCCGAGGAACTCGGACTGCCCGGAAAGCCCGACCCCGCGGTGCTGCTCGAGACCGCCCGCAGGCTGGGCGCGCGGCCCGGCCGTTGCGTGGTCGTGGAGGACGCCGAGGCCGGGGTGGCCGCTGGCCGCGCCGGCGGTTTCGGTCTGGTCATCGGCGTCGACCGCACCGGGCAGAGCGGCGAGGATCTGTTGCGGTGCGGCGCCGACGCGGTGATCGGTGAGCTCGCCGACGTGGCCGTACGTGCCATCGACCGGCGGATGTCGGCGCTTCCCGACGCGCTGCGGTCGTTCGGCCAGATCGCCGGCGTGGTCTCGGCGCGGCGCCCCGCGTTGTTCTTCGACTTCGACGGCACGCTGTCGGAGATCGTCGACCAGGCCGGTGCGGCCACCCTGGTCCCGGGTGCCGACAAGGCGCTGGAATCGTTGGCCGCGCTCTATCCGGTCGCGATACTGTCGGGCCGCGATCTGGCCGACATCCGCGACCGCGTCGGGATCCCGGGTCTGTGGTACGCGGGCAGCCACGGGTTCGAGATGATCACTCCGGACGGTGCGCACCGCGAGAACGACGTCGCCGCCGAGGCGGTGCCGGTGCTGGCATCCGCGGCCGACGAGTTGCGCGCCGAGCTCGCCGACATCACCGGAGTTGCGGTGGAGCACAAGCGATTCGCGATCGCGGTGCACTTCCGCAACGCCGCCCCCGAGGCCGAGGCTGTGGTCACCGCCGCGGTCCACCGGGCCGGCGGACGGCACGGGCTGAAGGTGACCTCGGGTCGCAAGGTGGTCGAGCTGCGGCCGAATCTGGACTGGGACAAGGGCAAGACCCTGGAATGGATCGTCGACCAGGTGGCCGGCGAGGAACCGCTGCTGCCGATCTACCTCGGTGACGACCTGACCGACGAGGACGCGTTCGACTCCGTGCTGCACGACGGCATCGGCATCGTGGTCAAGCACACCGAGGACGGTGACCGCTGCACTGCGGCCCGGTTCTCACTGGACGATCCGGCACATGTGCGGGAGTTCGTCGAACGCCTGCTCGACCAGGGCGACATCGACCGCCACACTGCATCCAGCCCTTGGTCTTTCACGTTCGGCGGGTACATCCCCGAGCAGGAACGGCTGCGCGAGGCGCTGTGCGCGGTGGGCAACGGCTACCGCGCCACCCGCGGCTGCGCGCCCGAGGCCGACGCCGGGCCGTTCCACTATCCGGGCACCTACGCCGCCGGGCTGTACAACCGGCTCTACGACGAGGTGGCCGGCGTCCGGATCGACAACGAGAGCCTGGTCAACCTGCCGCACTGGCTGATGCTGAAGTTCCGCATCGACGGCGGAGACTGGTTCGACATCGACTCTCCCGACGTGCAGGTGCTGACCTACCGGCAGACGATGAACCTTCGCGACGCCGAACTCACCCGGGAGTTCCGGTTCCGCGACGCCGCCGGACGCACCACGCACGTCATCCAACGCCGGATCGCGGCGATGCACCTCCCTCACGCCTGCGCGCTGGAGACCACCTTCACCGCCGAAGACTGGTCCGGCACAATCGAATTGCTGTCCATCATCGACGGCGACGTGCGCAACAGCGGGGTCGACCGATACAAGGCACTGTCCAGCGATCACCTCGTCGCCACCGTCACCGAAGAGCTCTCGCCCAACTCGACCCTGCTGGTGTGCGAGACGGTCCAGTCGCGGGTTCCGGTCGCGGTGGCGGCCAGGACCACCGTCTACCGCGGGGCCACCCCGCTGGACGCCGACGGCAGGCTGGTCGCGGAGGAACGCCGCATCGGCCACGACTACGTCGTCAATCTCGCCGCCGGTGAGTCGGTGACGGTGGAGAAGATGGCCGCCATCTTCACCGGCCACGACTACGCGATCTCGGAGCCCGGCGACGCCGCGAGCAGAGCGCTGGGTCAGCTCGGTCGCTACAACGAGCTGCGCGACGGCCACGTGCGGGAGTGGGCGCACCTGTGGGAACGGTTCGACATCGCCTTCGACGACAATCCCGATGCCCTGCGGGTGATTCGGCTGCACATGCTGCACCTGTTGGAGACCGTGCCGAACGGGGCGGTGGACCTCGACGCCGGTGTACCGGCGCGCGGGCTGAACGGCGAGGCCTATCGCGGCCACATCTTCTGGGACGAGCTGTTCGTGTTCCCGGTGCTCAACCTGCGGTCGCCGGCGATGACGCGGTCGCTGCTGCGCTACCGCTTCCGTCGCCTGCCCGAGGCTCGCCGCGCCGCGCGCGAAGCCGGCTACGCCGGGGCGATGTTCCCGTGGCAGTCCGGCAGCGACGGCCGCGAGGAAAGCCAGAAGATGCATCTGAATCCCAACTCGGGGCACTGGAATCCGGACGCCAGCGCGCGGGCACACCACATCGGAATCGCCGTCGCCTACAACGTGTGGCAGTACTACCAGGTCACCGGTGATCTGGAGTACCTGATCGAGAACGGCGCAGAGATGCTCGCCGAGATCGCGCGGTTCTGGGTGAGCCGCGCCGAGTACGACGAAACGCTGGGCCGCTACGTCATTCGCGGTGTCATCGGGCCCGACGAGTTCCACTCCGGCTATCCGGACCGGCCCTACGACGGTATCGACAACAACGCCTACACCAACGTGATGGCGGTGTGGGTGATCGTCCGGGCCCTGGACGCGCTGGACGCCATGCCGCTGCGCGACCGGCTCGACCTGCTGGAGACCCTGGGCATCCATGGCCGCGAGCTGGACAAGTGGGACGAAGTCAGCCGGCGGATGTACGTGCCGTTCCACTCCGACTCAACTTCCGGACCTACGCCCGGGGGGACGTCATCAGCCAGTTCGAGGGCTACGGCGACCTGCAAGAGCTGGACTGGCACGGCTACCGCGCGCGCTACGGCGACATCCAGCGGCTGGACCGGATCCTGGAGGCCGAGAACGACAGCGTCAACCGGTACCGGGCCTCCAAGCAGGCCGACGTGCTGATGCTGTTCTATCTGTTGTCCTCCGACGAGCTGCGGGAGCTGTTCGCCCGCATGGGATATCGGTTCACCCCCGAGCAGATACCGAAGACCGTGGACTACTACTTCCACCGGACCTCGCACGGGTCGACGCTGAGCGGGGTGGTGCACGCGTGGGTGCTGGCCCGCGGAAATCGCAAGCGCGCCATGCAGTATTTCCAGCAGGTGCTGATGTCCGATGTCGCCGACATCCAGGGCGGCACCACCGCCGAGGGTATCCACATCGCGGCCATGGCGGGCAGCATCGACCTGCTGCAGCGCTGCTTCACCGGGCTGGAGACCCGTGGCGATCGGTTGATCCTGAGCCCGATGTGGCCGGAAAGCCTTGGCGCCCTGCGGATGCCGATCTACTACCGCGGCTATCGGCTGCACCTGACCATCCATCGGGAGCAGCGCCGAGATCAGTGTCGACCCCGCCGACCATCCCCCCATCGAGATCGAATGCCGGGGCAACGTGCAGACCCTCACGCCGGGGACGACGCTGCGGTTCCCCTAGTTGGTGGTGGGTGGTGGTTGTGGTTGGAAGGGTTCGTACCACCACCAGTCGGCGCGTTCGCCGGTCGGTCCCGGGCAGGGCGGGACATCGGGTGGGGGCCCGGTGGGTGGGCGCGCGAGTGATCCTGCGCTGAGTCGCTCGCCCGTCACTGTCGGTGACGACGAGATTGTCGGCGGGTCCGGTGATGGTGATCAGGCCGCGGTGATGGGCCCGATGGTGATACGGGCAGACCAGCACCAGGTTGGACAGCTCGGTGGGCCCGCCGTCTTCCCAGTGCCGGATGTGGTGGGCGTGCAGTCCGCGGGTGGCCCCGCAGCCCGGAACCGCGCAACTGCGGTCGCGGTGTTCCAGGGCGCGGCGCAGCCGCCGGCTGACCGTGCGGGTCGCTCGGCCCGACACCGATGGGTCGGCCGTCACGTTCGAACCACACCTCGCAGGTGGCATCACAGGTCAGGTAGCGGCGGTCGTCCTCGGTCAGCAGCGGACCCAGATGCAGGGCGGCGGCGCGCTGTTCGACATCGACGTGCACCACCACGGTGGTGTGCTGCCCGTGCGGTCGGCGGGCGGCCTCGGCGTCCCAGCCGGCCTCGACCAGGCGCAGGAACGCCTCGAGGTCACCCGGCATCGGCGGGCGCGCTCGGCGAGCGACCGTTGTCGTGGGCCTGTTTCCACTCGGCGATCAGCGCCTCGCGGTGGGAGGCCAGCGCCGCGTCGAGCTTCGCGGCCTCGTCGTGGGGCAGGGTGATCCGCCAACTCGTGGACTCTCGTCGGAGGTCTTGGTGATCGAGGCCTGCGGGTCAGGTCGCGGATCGGGGTCGGGGCGCGGTTCGAGCTTGATCGCGGTGTGCAACTGGTTGACCGTGGCGACCGCGGCCAACTGCGCGTAATGCTCATCAGAGCCGTCCGCTGCCCGTGCGGCGATGACACCGACCTGATCCAGCGACAGCCGACCCTCCCGCAGCTCTCCTACGCAGCGGGGGAAGGCCTCGCTGCGGCGGGCGACGGTGGCGATCGCCTTGGCGTTGGCCGACGAGGTGCCCAGCTTCCAGGCCACCAACGCCGCCACCGACCGAGCACCCGTAGCACCGCACAACTCGTCGCGATCCATCTCGGCGACGATCTCCACGATGCGGCCATCGATCGCGTTGCGCTGACCGGCCAACTCCGCCAACTCCTCGAACAACACCTCAAGACGCTCGATAGGCGTTACCGCGGTGGTCGAGGACATGACGTCATCATCGCAGAGGGGTACGACAAAAATCGGCCTGCCAAGCCGCAGCAACCTAACTGGGCGTCAGTGCTCGCTGCTGGTGCGGCCGCCGTCGTCGCCGACCAGACCGCGTAAACCGCGATCCCACTGGGCGTGCCTGCGCCGGTCCAGCCGGAACCGCGCGAGCCCGATCGCCGCCGCCACCACCGTGATCACCGACAGCCACAGCAGCGCGCCGACAACGATCGCATCGCTGACCGCGCGCGTTGGGCCGGGTCGGCGGCCCAGCGTAGTCGCCCTTGTCGTTCACCCAGATGCTCAGCCGGTCACCGGCTTTGGCGGGGCGGTCCCATCCGAGCACGGTCTCGTGCTGCACTCCGCGGTCCTGCCAGCGGGCGCGGACGTCGAACGACACGGAGTAGGGACGCACGGTGGAGGTACTGTCCGCGAGCACCGTCGCCGCCACGGCGTGGCGGGTGCGCACCTGCTGCTCGTAGACCGCGGCGCGGCTGGAGTAGACGGCGGTGCCGACCGCACCCGCGATCGGGGCGGCCAGCAGCACCAGCACGATGCCCAGGATCAGCATGAGTGCTTCGATGCGGTCGCTGCTGCGCACCAACGGGTTTCGTCCGAACAGCCGGGTGAACCAACCGCGGCCGGGACCGGGAAAGAACGTATCCATCCGCCGGCGCTACCCCGCCTGGCTCACCGCGTCCGCGCCGACCATGAAGGCACCGTCGTTGAGCCAGTCGGCGACATCGGGAAGCGGACGGCGCGGCGTGGCGGGCAATGGATCGGCGTTGATCGCCGCCCAGCCCACCCGCAGCAGCATCTGCGGATGTCCGCTGGTGCCGAACACGTCGGAGCGCACCGCGTCGCGGGTCTCGGCGATCTCGAGCGGCTCGGTCACCGGGCAGGTGGCCAGTCCCATCGCGGTGGCCGACAGCAGCACCAGGCTGGTGGCCTCGCCAGCCCGCAGGCGGGCCAGGTCGTCGTCGGTCTCGGTGCCCAGCGCCAGCATGACGCCGTTGTCCTCGGCGGCCGAGGTGTGCGAGGGCTGCTTGAGAGCCGGCCCGGCGAAGACCCGCGCCGGGAACATCGAGCGGGTGTCGCTGGCCGGGGTGTTGCGGGCCGGGACACCGGCCACCGAGCCGTACCGTCCACTCCACGCGTTGAGTTCGGTGAGGTAGTCGGTGTCGGTGGTGTGTCTGGCGACCGACGCGGCGACGATCTCGTTGAGCTGGGGCAGCAGGTCGATCTGGCGCAGCATGACCCCCGCGCGGGCGGCGCGGGCGCCCATCAGGGCGATGTCGCCGATGGGAACCGGCCACGAGCTGTAGTTGCGGCGATCGGTGCGGCGCCGGGCGATCGCCGCGGCCAGGGTGACGTCGAGCTCGCCGGGCGACTGCGGATGGACCTCGATCGACGCCAGATGATCGCGGTCGTCGGGATTCGGGAAGCGATGAATCTTGGCCTGCCAGCCCAACGCCGCCAGCGCCACCGTCGCGTGATGCAACGTGGCACCGCAGCTGACCAGCATGTCGCGCCGGTCCGGATCGGTCCGCGGCAGATGCCGGCTCGGATCGGCATGCAGATGCAGGGTGTGCGCGCCGATTCGCCAGTGCCAGGGCTGGGAGTTGTGGACCGAGGGAGCTCGGGTCGCCAGGCTCAGGACGGCGCGCACAGTATCGGGGTCAGGAAAATGCGCGCTCATGTCGTTCTCGCCGCCTTCGCTGGTCGCTCTCATATGACACTGTCACTCAGAACGCGCCGTCGACGACAGAGACGTTAGTCCTCACCTGTGGGGACTTGTGCAGCCCGTGAAGGGGCCTCTTTTCGGGCGTGTCCGCAGGTCACCGGGCCTGGTCGTGCAGCCCGGCCCGCAGCTCGGGACTCGGCGGATTGTCGAACCAGAGGTTCTCTTCGCGCAGGTGCCTGCTGCGCCAACCGCGCCTCGCTGCGGACCATCAGGTGGTGGTAGTAGCCGCCGCAGGCGCTGATCGTGGTCGCCCCCGGCAGCAGCATGGGGTTGTAGAACATCGCCCGCACGGTGGCCGTGTCGCCGTCGATGTCGGCTTCGATGTTGGAGATGAAGTGCTGGGTCATCGGCATCAGCGCCAGCCCGCGCTCGAGCCAGGCCGAGACCTCCTCGCGATCACCGACCACTCCGCCGACCGAGCTGTAGTCGATGACCGCGTCCTCGGTGAACAGCGACCGCCACAGGTCCCAGTCCTTGCCGTCGACCGCCCGCGCGTACCGGTGAAGCACCGAGGCAATCTCGAGTTCGTCGCTGACCCGTTGTATGTCCATCGTCATCCTCGATGTAGGAAACCCTTGCGGCGCTTCGGTTCTGGCGGCGCGGCGGCCTCGATGATCGCACGCACGGTATGCCGGCAGCGGCCGCACTCCGATCCCGCCCCGCACGCCTTGGCCACCTGCTTGGTGGTGCTCGCCCCGGCCGCCACGGCGTCGGCCACCGTCTGGCTGGTCACCCCGTTGCACAGGCAGACGAACATCGCGGCGCCTCAGGCGTTCTCGTCGATACGCATGAGATGCGCGAGACGGCCGACGAAGACGGGCGGGTAGGCGCCCACTCCGGACTCCCCCATCCATTCGGCCACCGAATCGGGGTGGTCGATCCAGCGGCTGGCGTCTTCCTCGGTGTCGATCTCCTGCAGGATCATCGCCTCGTGCTCGTCGTCGAAGGCTTGGAAGACCCGCAGATTGCGAATTCCGGCGTCGGCGAAGCGCGGTAGCGCCTCGCGGATCCGGGATACCAGCACCGGCACGTCGTCGACCTGTGCGATGGTGCCCATGATGACACCGGGCGCATCGCCGGGATCGGTCTGCGAGACGGAGATCTTGGCCGCGGTCTCCCCGGCGAAGATCGCCGGGATGTCCTCCAGTCCAACCGAGTCGAACCAGTTGAGGAAGACCCGGGATCGCAGCACCTCCAGAATCGGCTCCTTGCTGCGCAGCGACATCGTCACCATGACCCGGCCCGCATCGCGGCTCGAGGTGTAGACCAGAACGTAGTGAGCGCCGAGACCGGCCAGCGCCGCCTTGCTGCGCTGCAGGACCGGCCACACCTTGTCCGGGTCGGGCACCCGATAGTCCATGGCCAGCACGAGGGTGTGCTCGTCTGGGTGTGCGGTCGCGCTCACGCGGCGCCTTGCCTAGTCGCTGGCGGGAAGCGGTTTGGCGGTCTTCAGCTCCAGCGGGGTGCTGCCGATGCTCAGCGAGCCGGCTCCGGCCTTGGTGACCAGGAGTTCGGCGCCGCTGGCGTCGATGTAGCGCTTGCCCATCACCGTGCCGTCGGAGAAGTTCGGATCCAGCTCGGCGTCGCCCGCCTTCTCAGCGTCCAGCGGAACCATCGGAACCCCGCCGGCTCGCAGGTCGTCGAGGCTTTCCGATGACCGCACGACGATGACCTGGGTGTCGCACACCTGGCTCTGCAGTCGGGTGCCGGTCTTGATCATGGTTGTCCTCCTCGGGAGTTACGCGGTTGGCGACTTGAGTTCGTCGGCCAGTTGCCGGCGCAGCACCTTGCCGGTCGGCGTGGTGGGAAGTTCGTGGCGGAACACCACCCGGTCCGGGGTGCGCGAGCCCCGAAGATGCTGGCGCACATGGGCGCGCAGGTCCTCGGGATCGGGCGTGATGTGGGCGACGGGGACCACCACCGCGACCATGATCTGGCCCCACTCGGCGTCCTCGACACCGACGACGGCGACGTCGCGCACATGGGGATGCTCGACGAGGACGTCCTCGACCTCCGCCGGGGCGATGTTCTCGCCGCCGCGGATGATCGTGTCGTCACTGCGGCCGCCGATGAACAGGTAGCCGTCGGCGTCGAGGTAGGCGACGTCCTTGGTCGGGAACCAGCCCTCGGGGTCGAGCACCGAGCCGATCTCGGCGTAGCGGCCCGACACCTGGTCGCCGCGCACGTACAGCTCGCCGACCTCCTCGGGGCCCAGCACCGTGCCGTCCTCGGCGCGGATCTGCACCTCGATACCCGGCACGGGCTGCCCCACCGAGCTCAAGCCGTTTGCGGATCGGCTCGTCGTCGGCGCCGTGCGCGATGCGGTGGTCTTCGGGGGTGAGAACCGCGATGGTGGAACTGGTTTCGGTCAATCCGTAGGCGTTGACGAACCCGACGTCGGGCAGCAACTCGAGGGCCTTGCGAACCAGCGGCAGAGCGACCTTGGACCCGCCGTAGGCCAGGGTGCGCAGCGCCGGCAACGGGGTGGGGTTGGCTTCCAGTTCGGTGATGATGCGATCCAGCATGGTGGGTACCACGGTGGCGCTGGTGACCGCTTCGCTGCGCGCCAGCCGGATCCACTGCTTGGCGTCGAACTTGCGCAGATACACCATCTTCCGGCCCGCGTACAGGTTCGACAACGCCGCGCCCACACCGGCGATGTGGTACGGCGGCACACAGATCAGTGCGGCGTCGCCGGGCTCGGCCGAGGCGAACTCGACCGTACCGGTGACGTAGCTGGTGAGGTTGTTGTGCGACAGCTCAACGGCTTTGGGCCGCGAGGTGGTCCCCGAGGTGAACAGCACCACCGCGACGTCGTCGGGGTCGGGGAACTCGGCGACGGGCTCAGCCCGTCCGGCGGCGGCGACGAACTGCGTGGACTCGATGCTCGTCGCGCCCAAACCCGCGACCACGTCGGCATATTCGGCGTCGAACACCACCAGCGGTTCGGGCAGGCGATCGATCAACTCGGCCAGGGCCTCGCCGGAGAGTCGGTAGTTGAGCGGAGTGAACGGCCGGGCGGCGCGGGCCGAGGAGAAGATCAACAGCGGAAGCATGAGCCCGCCGGTGCCCACGTACACCACGCTGCTCGCGCCGGTTTCGGCGATGACCCCGGCGCCGCCGTCGGCGAGGGCGTTGAGCTCCCCCACCGTCAGCCGCTGGTCATCGGAGACCACCCCGAGGCGCTCGGCGTCCGACGCCGCCATCTCCAGCAGCAGTGCCACACTCATCGATCGACTCCTACACCGGATTGAATTCGGAGATCAGCCAGCGGCCGTCCTGCTTGACCATGGTCACCATCACGCTGCTGGTGGCCAGCGCCGGATCGGGCCGGTCCTTGCTGGTGGTCACCTGGTTGACGAACACCAGCACCACCGCGCGGTCGGGATGCATCTCCGAGACCGCCGCGCGGGTGACGGTCGCCTCGGTCTTGACGCCCTTCTGCTTGGCGGCGGGAGCCACGATCTTGTCGGTGAAGTCGCCGTAGTACTTGAGGAACTCCCCGGTCAGGTGTGACTTGGCGTTGGCAAGGTCCTTGTCCAAGGTGTCGGGGGCGTAGGACAGCAACGCCACCGTGCCATCGCGCGCGGCGTTGGTGGCCTGCTGCTGGGCGGCGGCGTTGGTCTGCTGATCCGGGCGATAGATCCACCAGTAGACGCCGCCGGCCGCACCGGCCGACGCGATCAGCAGCGCGGCGAGCAACGCCGGCAGCCATCGACGGCGCCGTTTCGCGGCTGACCTCGGGCTCGTCGAGCGCGGGCGCCGACGGCGATCTCGGCGTCCTCGGGGACGTCGGTCTCGCTCACACTGGCTTCGGTTGTCTCCTCAACGACGCTGTCGTCGTCGGTGACATCGGTGGCAGGGCTGGTCTTGTCATCGCTCACGGCACGAACTCCACATTCGACATCTTCAACTTGCCCCCGTCGCGGGTCATCGTCACGCTCATCCGCCACGCTCGCGGATCTTGGCGCGCCCCGGCCGTATTGGTCACCTGCGAGGACGCCGCAAGCAACACCACCCCCGTGTCACCGTTCTCCGACTCCAGCGCGGCCGCGCTGATCTTGCCGACGGTCACCGCCTTGGACTGCTCGGCGGTCTTCACGAAATCGTCTCCGCCCTTGGTGAAGTCGTCCTTGAAGGACCCGGTGGAATGGTCGATCACCTTCTGCACGTCCGCCTTCGCGTGGTTGTAGTCGATGGACAGCAGGGCCAGCACGCCTTCGGATGCCGCTGTCACGAACTCGGCCCGGTGGGCGCGTTGCGCCTCGACCTGGCGGTGTTGCCAGATCATCAGACCGGTCAGCGCCAGCACCGCGCAGATCGCGACGACGACGGCGGCCAACCCGATCTTCGACCACGGCAGCGCCGACCACCACCGGCGCGGCCGTCGACACGTCGGTGACTCCTCGGCCACGGCTCGGTGACCTCGTCGGCGACGGTCTCGGTGACCTCGTCGGCGGCCGGGGTCTCCGGTGATCCGCGCAGCCGTGCCGCGGTCGCCTTGGCGCGGGCGGCGTCGGCAAGCGCCTCGGCTTCGGCGGCCTCGGCCTCGGCCAGTTGCGCCATCACCTCCGAGACGGTCTCGCCGCCGTCGACCTCAGACGCCATGCCACCTACACATGTCCGCGTTCCTCCCTGGTCCGAGCATCCCGCCAGCGTACGGGCGCCCGCTGTACGGCCGGCGCCCGCCGCCGCTCATTGTGGGCGACGAGGCTGGGACACCCGGATGCGGATCCCGCCGACGGGTGCGCCGACCGGTCACCAACTGTGAGAATGAGATTATCATCATCACGATAAGACGTCTGTTCAAGGCCGTCCAATACAGGCGTAAAAAGTCGCATTTGACATGCGGAAATGATGTTTCCATCGCGATCAGCGCAACCGGTCCTTCATCACCTTGCCGGTCGCGTTGAGCGGCAGCGCGTCGAGAAACTCGACGGACCTCGGCACCTTGTACCCGGCCATCCGCTCGCGGCTCCAGGCGATCAGATCGTCGGCAGTGACCTCGCGGCCGTTCTTGCGGACCACGAAGGCCTTGCCGACCTGACCCAGGCGCTCGTCGGGCACCCCGACCACCGCCGCCTGGGCGACCGCGGGGTGCTCCATCAGGAAGCCCTCGATCTCGGCGGGGTAGGCGTTGAAGCCGCCGACGATGAACATGTCCTTCTTGCGGCCGACGATGCGCAGCCGCCCGCTGTCGGTGAACTCCCCCAGATCGCCGGTGTGCAGCCAGCCGTCGGCGTCGATCGCCTCGGCGGTCGCGGCGGGGTCGTCGAAGTAGCCCTGCATCACGTTGTACCCGCGCACCAGCACCTCGCCGTCGGCGGCGAGTCGCACCTCGACATCGGCGACCGGCAGCCCCGCGGTGGTGGCGACGTCTTCGAAGGAGTCGCCCGGTCGCGACATCGTCGCCGTGCCCGCCTCGGTGAGGCCGTAACCGGTGGCCAGGGTCTGGAACGGAAGCTCCTCGTGCACCCGGCGGATGAGTTCGACGGGGATGTCGGCCGCGCCGGTCACCCCGGCGCGCAGGGTGGCCAGCTTGCTCTTGTCCTCGACCGCCAGCAGCGAGTGGTACAGGGTGGGCGGGCCGGGCAGCATCGTGACCCGTTCGGCGGCAATGAGTTCGGTGACCGCGTCGACGTCGAACACCGGCACGGGCAGCATCGTGGCGCCGCGGATGAACGACGCGATGCAGCCGGCCTTGTAGCCGAAGGTGTGGAAGAACGGGTTGACGATCAGGTAGCGGTCACCCTCGCGAAGGTCGGCCAGATCGCACCATTCGGCGTACATCCGCAGGTTCTGGGCGTGGTTCATCATCACGCCCTTGGGCCGCCCGGTGGTGCCGGAGGTGTAGATGATGTCGGCGATGTCGGTGCCGCTCACCTCCCGTCGCAACGGTGCGCCGTCCTCGAGGAACCCGGACTTGACATCGATCGCCGGCACCCCGGGCGGGGTGGTGAAATCCTGGCCCAGAAAGCCTTTCTCGGTCAGCACCGCCTTGGCGCCGCTGCGGGTGATGATGTCAGCGGCTTCCGCGGTCTTGAAGCGGGTGCTGACGGGGACGACGACGCCGCCGGCGGTGAGGACGCCGAAGGCGGCGATCATCCAGTGCGCGGAGTTGGGCGCCCAGATGGCGATGCGGTCGCCCTTGTCGACACCCAGGTTCGCGAAAGCGCCTGCGGCACAACGGACCCGCTCGGCGACCTCGACGAAACTGAGGCGCAGCGGACCGTCGACGACTGCTTCTGCGTCGCCGAACCGGTCCGCTGCGCTCGAGACCATCTCGGGGATGGTCTGCCATTGTTGGTCCTGCGGCGGTCAAACCGTGACGAGCCGGGACAGGTTGCCGCCCATGATCTTGGCCTGATCCTCGATCGGGAGGTGCTCGAGCGCCTTCACGTAGTAGGTCGGCTCACCCAGTCCCTCCGGATGCGGCCAGTCCGAGCCGTAGAGCACCTGATCGACGCCGACGAGGCTGATCAGGTCGTCGATGCCATCCTCGTAGAACGGGCTGACGTGGATGCGGCTCTTGACCATCTCGACCGGATCGCCGCCGGGGAAGGCTTCCGGCGCCTTCTTGTACACCTCGGCCAGGCCGTCCAACAGCGGGATGCATCCACTTCGAGCCGGCCTCGACGATCGCGACCTTCAGCTTCGGGAACCGGTACAGCGCACCGTGGATCACCCAGGAGCCCACCGCGTCCTGGATCGGCCGCCACTCGTTGAGGATGGACATCGCGTTGGTCTGGAAAGGCAGCATCTCCTGCGCGGCACCGTCCCACTCGGAGGTGTAGCGGGAGTAGCCGCTGTCGCTGGAATGCATGCCGACCAGCAGGTCGTAGTCCACGACCCGCTCCCAGAACGGGTCGAACTCGGGCAGTGCGAACGACCGCGGCCCGCGGAAGCCGGGAACCGGCGCCGGGCGGATCAGGATGCAGCGGGCGCCGCGCTTGACCGCCCACTCCAGCTCCTCGATCGCCTTCTCGACGATCGGCAGGGTGATCACCGGCGTGGTGAAGATGCGGTTCTTGTAGTTGAAGCCCCAGACTTCGTCGAGCCACTGGTTGAGGGCGTGGATGATGACGTGGATGGCGACCGGATCGTCGCGCAGCCGCTCTTCGACCACGCTGGCCAGCGTCGGGAACATCAGCGTGCGGTCCAGGCCGAGCTCGTCCATCAGCTCCAGTCGCGGACCGGGTTCGAAGAACGCCGGGATCGACCGCATCGGCTCGCCGAAGAGTTCGCGCTTGGTCTTGCCGTCGGGGTTGCCGAACTTGAAGTACTCCTCCCAGGCGCCCGGCTTGGCGACCACCTCGAAGGTGGGGTTGGGAATGTAGTTGCTGATCTGACCGCGCAGCGCGATCTTGGTACGCCCGTTGACCTGCACGTACTGGACGATGTCCTTGTACTCCTTAGGCAGGTACTTGGTCAGCGCCTCCGGCGGCTCGTAGAGGTGGTTATCCGCGTCGAACAGCGGAAACGGAATGTCGACTCGGCTCGACAGCTGGCCCATGAAATCCTCCTATACGGTTCGTGAGAACGATATTCTCATTATGGACTAACTTCAATACCTCGACGTCATCGAGTGGCCTTCGAGCCGCCCATCGCCGGTTCGGTGCCGATCACACCATCGGCTTCCAGGGTGTCGATCTCGCTCGGCGAAAGGCCGAGTTCGGCCAGCAGTTCCCGGTTGTGCTGACCCAGCAGTGGCGCACACGAGAGGTGGAAGCGCCGCGGGCCGCGCGAGAGCCGGAACGGCAAGGTGGTGAAGTGCGCCGGCCCGTTCACCGGATGGTCGAGCACTTCGAAGAACCCGCGCGCCGCCAGTTGCTCGAGTTCGGTCTGGCGGTGTGGCTGCATCACCTTGGCCACGGGGACGCCCGCCGGCCACAAGATGCCCACGATCTCGTCCCCGCCGCGCTCGCGGCACCACGCGCCGAGGTGCTCGTCGATCAGGTCCTCGTGTGCCCGCCGTCCGCTGTCGGTGGCCAGCGCCGGGTCGGCCGCCCACTGCGGGTTGCCGAGTGCGCTGCGCAGTGCTTCCCACTGACTGTCGGTGGCCACCGCGATGGCCACCCACGAGTCGTCGCGGCCGAACTCGTCGATCTCGCTTGTGCGGTAGAGGTTCTGCGGCGCGGCCGTGGGGCCGCGGTTGCCTGCGCGTTGCAGCACCGCGCCGTAGGCGGTGTACTCGATGACCTGCTCGGCGGCGATGTTGAGCGCGGCGTCGACCATCGCGGCCTCGACGAGTGACCCCTCCCCCGTGCGCCGCCGATGCTCGAGGGCCAGCAGCACACCGTTGAGGGCGTGCAGACCGGCGTTGGGGTCCCCGACGGAATACGGCTCGTAGGGATTGCGGTCCGGGTAGCCGGTCAGCCAGCTGATGCCGGCGGCTGCCTCGATGACGTAGGCGAACGCCGGGTTGTCGCGCCACGGGCCGTCGAGGCCGAACCCCGGCATCCGCAGCATGATCGCGCTCGGGTTGATCTGTTGCACCGCAGCATGATCCAGGCCGAGCTGGTCGAGCACCCGCGGCGTGTAGTTCTCCGCGACGACGTCCGCCGTGGCGATCAGCCGGGTCAGCAGCTCACGGCCGCGCTCGGTGGCCAGGTCGAGGGTGATGTCCTTCTTGTTGGTGTTCAGCGCGGCGAAGATCGGCTGCCTCTCCCACCACTGCTCTTCGGTCACCGGCACACCGGCGATCAGCCGCGTGCCGTCCGGGCGGCGGGCCGACTCGACGTGGATCACCTCGGCGCCCAGTAGCGCCATCGGATGGGTGCAGGACGGGCCGGCCCAGAACGTGGTCAGGTCCAGGACGCGAATGCCCTTCAGCGGCAACGTGTCTGCTCCGGCACCGGCCTGTTCGTGGCGCTCGGCTGGCGGTGCGGTGGTGCTCGGTGTGTTCGCCCAGACGCGGCGCCACGCTGGGCGGACGCAGATCGACGCCGGAGATGCGGTAGGGATGCGCGGGCTGGTGGAATCCGGCGGGGTTGGTGACGAACGAGCCCCGGGCCTCGAAGTGCTCCAGTGACTCGACGGTGGCGCCGTTGGCCACCGGGGCGTTCGGGATGCGGAAGGCCGTCGCCAGGTCGCGCACCTCGTCGCCGGTGTGCTCGGCGACCCAGGCATACAACTCGTCGGCCTTCTCGTTGGCCTGCTCGGTGATCGACAGCGGCGAAGTCCTCGTCGATCCAGTCCTCGTGGCCGGTCATCGAGCACAGGTCGAACCACTGCTGGGCCGTACCGCAGCCCAGGTCGACCAGACCGTCACTGGCGTGTGCGATTCCGGGCACGGTCAGCCTGCGGGCATCGCGCCACGGCCGGCCCAGGATGTCGAAGTAGGTCACCGGGTAGTAGGTGAGCCCCATGACGTGGCTTTCCAGCATCGACAGGTCGATCAGTTCGCCCGCTCCGCCGGACAGCACCCGCATCCGGGAGGCCAGGATCGCCGCGCTGGCGTAAGCACCCGACAGGTAGTCGCCGACCCGTCCCCCGACGTACACCGGCGCCCGGTCGGGTGCGCCGCGGCCGAGCCCGACGATGCCGCCCGACCACGCTTGCAGAGTGAATTCCGTTGCGGCACGGTCAGACCAGGGCCCGTCCAGACCGAACGGCGTGATCGAGGCGACGATCAGGTGCGGGTGGGCGGCCAGCAGTTCGGCAGGCGCGAAGCGCGGTAGGTCGGCCAGTCGGGAGCCGGCGGACCACACCACGGCGTCGGCCGATGCCAGCAACTCGTCGACCAGTCGCACATCGTCGGCCGCGTCGGGATCGGCCACCACACTGTGCTTGCCGCCGGCCAGGAAACCGAACAGCGCGCCGTCCTCCCCCGGTGCGATGTGCGCACCGGAGGCCGACCACCGGCGAAGCGGATCACCCTCGGGCGTCTCGACTTTGATCAACATCGGCGCCGCCGTCGGCGAGTAGCTTCGTGCAGTAGCCACCGGGGATCCCGGTCGAGAGGTCGACGACGACGAATCCGCTCAACGGCGGGACGGGCCGCCCCGGATCCACAGCGCTACTTCTTCTTCTTCGGCTTGGCGTTCTTGCGGCCCGACTTCGACAACCGCCACTCGGGCGGGAACTTGCTGTCGTTGTCCTTGACCGCACCCGAGAGGCCCTCGTCGAGTGCCTCGTGCATGTCGAGATCGTCCTCGTCGTGCGCGATGGCGGCACCCATCGACTCGAAGTAGCCGCCGAGCAGGCTGCCCATGTACTCGCCCTGGAACTGCTTCATCACCTCGAAGAAGATCTTCTGCTGAAACACCGTGTCGGTGGGGCGGTTTCGAGTGCAGGCCAGGGCGTACTTGGTCACCTCGGCTTCGAGGTCCTCGCGCGGGACGACGCTGTTGAGGAAGTTGCATTCGGCCATCTCGGCGGCGGTGAACGGCCGTCCGGTGTAGACCATCTCCTGGAACTTGCGGATGCCCATCATCTGCGCCCACCACCACATCCGGGGTCCCCAGCCGTAGTAGCGGAACGACGGATGGCCGAACAGCGCGTCGTCCGAAGAGATCACCAGGTCGGCGTCGGCCGCCTGGTAGAAGTGCCAGCCGTAGCAGTAGCCCTTGACTTCCAGGATGGAGATCTTCTTGAAGTCCTGCAGGGTTCGGATGCCCGACTGCGGGCTGGCGTACCAGGCGCTGATCGAGGCGCCACGCCGAAACGAGCCTTTCGGCGGGTACTTCACCTCACCCGGGGGAATTCGGAACTCCCCCAGTCGCGGTCCCTCGTCCTCGTCGTTCTGCATCTCCATGAACTCCGGGAGATCGGCGCCGCTGCCGAGGTCGTCGCCGACGCCGCGGATCACCAGCACCTTGACCTCGTCGTCGACGCCGGCCTGGTACAGCAGGTCCGAATAGCGCAGCCGCGCCAGCGCGGTGGGCGCGTTGAGGTACTCCGGGCCGGTTGAAGGTGATCGTGGCGATCTTGGTCTTCGGGTCCTTCTCGTAGAGGATGATCTCCTCGGCCGAAGGCCGCTTGGCCTTACCCATTCACGCGCTCCATGCCGGGCTGGACGTCAGGACGTCGGCCCCGTCGTCGGTGATCAGCACCGCGTCGCGGCGGAAGACCGCACCGACACCGGGTTCGAACACGTAGCCGGTGACCGCGAGCACCATGCCCGGTTCGAGCCGTTCGCGCGGCGGCGGTGGCGGCGAGTTGCGGCGAGACGACCGGGGAGTCGAATCCGACGCCCAGGCCGTGGGCCACCGGGACCACCGGAAGTGCTTCGCCGGCAGCCTCATACGCGGCCAGCAGTTCGGCGTTGGGCGCGCCCGGCCGGCACGCCGCGATCAGCCGGTCGTGCAGACGATCGGATCGTTCGAAGATCGCCCGGGTCGCCGCGGTGACCTCGCCGACGGGCCAGGTGCGGCCCACCTCGCCGATGTAACCGCGGTCGAGCACGCCGGAGGCGAACGCCACCAGGTCACCGTCGTGCACACGCTCGTCGCCGCGTACCCGCCGCCAGGGGTGATCCTTGGCGGTCACCCATACCGCGTCCTGATGAGCCGGGGAGCTGACGCCGCCTGCGGTCATGGCCTCCAGCAGCACCGCGGTCAGGTCCTGCACCAAGGCGCCGGACCGCAGCTTGGCGACACCGGCCGCCAGGCCGACCTCGGCCACCCGGATGGCCTCGCGCAGCGTGTCGATCTCCTCGGGCGTCTTGATCCGCCGGGCGGCCCGGATCGCGGGCTCGCCGTCGACCAGCTCGGCGTTGGGGAACGCCATCGGCAGCAGCTGGGCGAAGCCCGGCGACAGCGCGTCGGAACCCACCCGGCGAGCCGTCGCGGCGCCGGGGATCTTCTTGAGGTTCTCGATGGTGTTCATCGGGTTCCACGAGATGCCGTACAGGTTCTCGTGCGGGATGTCCTCCGGCACGCCCTCGTCCCAGGTGCTCAGCAGGTGCACCGCGCCGTTGCGCAGCAGCACGCACGACGGCGCGAACGGCCGGGTTCCGGCCACCCAGAGTTGTTGTGCACCACTGACGTAGCGGATGTTGGACTGCCTGCCGAGGATCAGGATGTCCAGGTCGTGGGCTTCCATCTGGGCCAGCGCCCGCTCCCGCCGCCCGGTGCGGAGAGCGCGCTCGTCGCCCAGGACCTCAGTCGCCATAGGGCGTGTACGGGTAGTCGGTCAATTTGATCCAGCCTTCCTCGGTGATGACCACGATCTCCTCGCTGCGGTAGCCGCCGGTGCCGTCCTCCCAGACCACCGGCTCGAGCACCAGCACCATGCCGGCCTGCAGCACGTAGTTCTCGTCGAACTCGGCACCGAGATCGGTTCCGATCATGGGCATTTCGGCGGCGTTGACGCCGATTCCGTGGCCCAGGTAGAAGTGCGGCAGCCAGGGCTTGGCTGCCCTCGTTGGCCGCGATCGCCGCCCGGCCCAGATCGGCCGCGCTGGCGCCGGCCTTGGTGACGTCGAGGACCGCGGTCATGATGTCGTTCCAGCGCCGGAACTGCGCCTGCTGACGCGGACTCGGGTCCTGGCCGACCACCCAGGTGCGGCCGAAGTCCGAGCAGTAGCCGCCGTAGGTGATCGACACGTCGGTCCACAGCACGTCGCCGGTGCGCAGTTCCCGCTCGGTGGACAGCAGCGGCAGCGCGAGGTCGCCGTGGGTGGTCCACACGCCGTCGGCCCTGGTGTTCGGCATGACCTGCCAGATGGGCTCGAGCATGCTGGCCACCGCGCCCAGTTCGAAGGCGCGCCGCAGGAATTCGGCCGACAGGTCGATCTGGCGGATGCCCGGTGCCAGCGCCCGCTGCACGTCGATCATCGCGGTGTCGGTGATCTGGGCGGCCTTGCGGATGCAGCCGATCTCGTCGGCCGTCTTGACGGTCTTGGCGGCGCCGACGATCACCGCGGCGTCGCCGGGTGCGCCGTCGGGGAACAGCCGGCTCGCCGTGCGCCGCATCGCGCCGGTCAGTTCGTCGACGGCGATCGTGGTGCCGCGCGGGACGAGGTCGCCCAGCACGGCGGCGAAATGTTCGACGCCCTCGTCGAATTCGAGGTACACCGGCCCGTGCAGATGGTCGGCGGGCAGTTCGGTCTCCTCGGCCGCTCCCTCGCGGAACGGCAGGAACAGGTGCGGCGCCGGGTCGTCGGCGAGCACCAGGGCGACCGGGCGCTCGACGTGCGACAGGCCGGCGTCACCGAGCGGCCAGCTGGTGCCGGTCGCGTAGGTGACGGCGTTGTTGCCCAACAGGATCAGCGCACCGACACCGCGCTCGGTCATCGCGGCCCGCAGCCGCGCGCCGGTCTCGGCGCGCATCCGGTTCCGGTCGGGCTGCGTCGGGATGTCGGCCAGGGACCGCACCGGTCCCGTCAGTGAGGTGGTCATCAGACGCCCAGGAACTTCTTGATGTTGGTGCTGCAGATCTTCACCGCGTCCTCCTGGCCGACGGCGTCGACCACCGACTTGAGCGACTTCTGCGAGTAGCCGAACGTGCTCTCGTTGTGCGGGTAGTCCGACGACCACATGACGTTGTCCACGCCGATCTCGTCGAGCAGCTTCAGGCCCAGCGGGTCGACCATGAACGACGCGCTCATGTGGGTGTTCCAGTAGTAGCGGATGTCGTGCTCCACCTTGCGGTTGAACATGTGCTGGTAGGAGGCCAGCAGGTGCTCGGCGTCCTGCAGTGCGGTGGCGACCCAGGCGATGCCGCCCTCGAACCAGCCGACCTTCAGCGACGGGTGGCGGTCCAGGATCCCGGAGAACAGGTACTTCGAGAAGGTCTCGCGGAAGCCGTCGACGTTGATCATCATGCCGACCACGACGCTGTTGACCTCGCACGGCGTCTTGGGCGGGGTCTCGCCGATGTGGTGGGTGATCGGCAGGCCGGCGGCCTCGATCTCGTCCCACACCGGGCTGAACGCGGTGCTGCCGTAGTCGATGATCTCGCCGTCGAGGCCCTTGCCCGGGTTCAGCGGCAACAGGAACGTCTTGAGCCCCAACGACTTCACTTCGTCCAGCGTCCGGCGGGCACCGTCGGGATCCCACCAGTTGATCAGCCCGACACCGTAGAAGTGGCCGTTGCTGCGCTCCTGCACCGCGGCGATGTGCTCGTTGTAGATGCGGAACACCCGCTCGCGCAGTTCCATGTTCGGGTAGTGGAACAGCGCCAGAACGGCGTTGGGGAACGCCAGTTCCTTGTCCACGCCGTCGTCGTGCAACTCGGCGATGCGGGCCTCGATGTTGGTGGTCGCCGCGCCGGCCAGGTCGTCGTACTGCATCAGGACCCGGCTGAAGTCCAGCGGCAGGAAGGTCTGGCCCTTGCCCTTGCCGACCATGTAGGCGCCGTCCTCGTACCAGATGCGGGGCGCCTTCTCCTTGAGCTCGGGCGGGAACTTCTCGTAGAAGATGTCCTCGGACAGCGAGATGTGGTTGTCCGCCGAGAAGACCTCGGTGCCCGCGGGCAGTCCGTTGTCCTCGGTCGCATGGGTGTGGCGATCCTTGGGTGCGCCGAAGCCGCCGGGCGGGTAGAGCGTGGGTGCTGACATGGTTGACACTCCAATCGGGCTGACGTTAAGCGGGTTTCACCACGTGACGGGTAGTTCGTAGACGCCGTAGGCGAGCTTGTCGTTCTTGAACGGGATCTCCTCGATCGGCTTGGCCAGGGCCAGTGTGGGGATCCGGCGCAACAGGGTGGAGAAGACGATCTGCAGTTCGGCCCGGGCCAGCTGCTGGCCCACGCACTGATGGCGGCCGTAGCCGAAGGCCAGGTTCTGATCCGCGTTGTCGCGCTGCACCTCGAGATGGTCCGGGTCCGGGAACTTCTTCGGATCCCAGTTGGCCGGGGAGAGGTCGATGATGATGCCCTCGCCGGCTTTGATTGTCTGCCCGGCGATCTCGATGTCCTCGGTCGCCGCCCGGCGCTGACCGTTCTGGATGATCGACAGGTAGCGCAGCAGCTCCTCGACGGCTCCTGCGACAACCTTGGGGTCGTCGGTGTCGCGCAGGATGGCCAGCTGTTCGGGGTTCTGCAGCAGAGCGAGCACGCCGATGCCGATCATGTTCGCGGTGGTCTCGTGACCGGCGATGAGCAGGCCGCTGGCCAGCTGCGCGGCCTCCTTGACGGAGATCTCACCGGCCGAGACGCGCTCGGCCAGGTCGGACACCGCATCCTCGGCGGGGTTCTCCATCTTGGCTTGCACGAGGTTCTGCAGGTACTTCCCCAGGCTCATCACGCCCTTGATGTTGTCCTCGGCGGTGGCGTAGCGGGCCAGCCCGACGTTGGCGTGTTCCTGGAAGAATCCGTGGTCTTCGTAAGGGACGCCGAGCATTTCGCAGATCACCAGCGACGGGACCGGCAGGGCCAGTGCGCTCACCAGTTCGGCCGGCTTGGGTCCGGCGAGGATGGCGTCGATGTGGTCGTCGGTGATCTTCTGGATGGCCGGCCGCAGGCCTTCGACCCGCTTGAAGGTGAACGGCTTGGACAGCATCCGGCGGTAGAACGTGTGCTCCTCGGCGTCGGCGTTGAACACCGAGCGCGGGCGCTTGTCGACCATGGCGAGCATGGCTTCGTTCCAGTGCGGGAACCCGGGTATGCGGTCGTCGACGCTGACCCGGGAGTCGGCGAACAGCGCCCGCGCCTCCTCGTAGCCGGTGATCAGCCACGGGGTGCTGCCGTCCCAGATCCGCACGCGGCTCAGCGGTGCGGCGGCGGCGAGTTCCATCACCTCCGGCGGCGGCGCGAACGGGCACCGCGACGAGCGCTCCATCGGGTACTCCGGCGCGGCCTCGGCCGCCTCTGGGATCAGAAGTCAAAGTGTCGGACATCGCTCACTCCTCGACGTGGATGGCCTGGGCCGGGCATGCCGCGGCAGCGCGGCGGACGTTGTCGGCCTGATCGGCCGGAGGATCGTTGTCGAGCAGGACGACCACGCCGTCGGAGTCGCGCTGGTCGAAGACCTGAGCCGCGTTGAGCACGCACTGGCCGGAGGAGACACACAAGTCCTGGTCGACGGTGACCTTCATGGAGTTCTAACCCTGTCGTGTCACGGGCGCGTACCACAACCCGACGATCGCATCGATCAGTCCGGAAGCGGCTGCGCGCCAACTGGTTAGGGGCAGAGGCGAGCCCTCGGCGAGGGCCCGTTCGTATTCCGCGCAGGTGTGCATCAGCAGGTTGCGCCCCATGATGTTGCGTTCGATGCGGACATCTCCCGGCAGGTCGGGCAGACACCGGTTGATGCCCTCGAGGACCTTGACCAGGGCGGGCAGCGCCAGCGCGTCGCGGGTGACGGTCTTCTTGTAGGCCGGGTCGGCCATCACCTGCGCGGCGAACCGGGCATACCAGGTCGGATTGCCCAGAGCGGTCAGGTGATCGGTCAGCGGCAGCACCAGGCAGCAGACCCAGTCGCGCAGCTCGGTGGAGTCGCCGATCTCGGCCACGCGCTGCTCGCGCAACTTCTCCACCGGGATGGCGTGCTTGTGCTCGATGGCCCGGACCAGGTCGGTCTTGGTGCCGAAGTGGTAGCCGACCGCGGCGTTGTTGCCCTGCCCGGCGGCCTCGCTGACCTGCCGGTTGGATACCGCGAACACGCCATGTTCGGCGAACAGCCGCTCGGCGGCGGTCAGGATCGCTTCGCGGGTCAGGCTGGCCCGGTCGGTGCGGGAGCTTCGGGTCGCGGTGGTCATCGACTGCCAGTCAACCCCGCCCCTTGCTTTAAGTCAAGTGATTGATTTAAGAATCTGCGGGCTTGTTCTTCTTGGGGTTCGGCTTTCCCGCCGCCGTGCCGCCGTCGACCGGCAGGACCGTTCCGGTGATGTACGGCGAGCGGTCGCCGGCGAGGAACAGCACCGCCTCGGCGACGTCCTCGGCGGTCCCCTCCCGTTCCAGTGGCCGGTCGGCACGCATCTGCGCCCGGATGCCCGCCTCGAACTTGGCCACCTTCTCGGCATCCATGCCGTGCGCCGACGACGCGACGATGCCGGTTCGGATATGGCCTGGCGCAAGGCAATTCACGCGGATCTCGTAGGGGGCCAGATCGATCGCCGCACACTTGGTGAAGTGGATGATCGCCGCCTTGGACGCGCGGTACGTCATCACGCCGCCGCCGGCCTGGATGCCGCCGATGGACGTCAGGTTGACGATCGAGCCGCCGCCGACCTCGGCCATGTGCCGGGCGGCGTCGCGCGTTCCGGCCATCACCGCCTTGACGTTGATGGCCATCACCCGCTCGAAGTCGCCGAGGTCGTCGTCGAGGAAGCTGCGGTGCATCTTGCCGGAGACCCCGGCGTTGTTGACCATGACGTGCAGGCCGCCGAAGCGCTCGACCGCCGCGGCGATGAGCCTGGTGACCTGTTCGGTCTGCGCGACGTCGGTGGTCAGGAACAGCGCCCGCCCCCCGTGCCGGTCGGCCAGTGCCTGACCGCGCTCGGCGTCGATGTCACCGAACGCCACGGCCGCACCCTCGGCCAGGAAGCGCTCGACGATCGCCGGCCCCGAGACCGGCCGCCCCACCCGTGACGACCGCGACCTTGCCTGCCAGTTCGTTGCCCATGACGGGCAGTCAATCGGTGGATCGAGGCCAAGTCAAGCGCGTGACTTAATCGATGGTGCGAATTCCACGGCGCCCACTGTGCGCCCACGGCGGGAAATCGCCGGAATCGCCGCCCTGGACGCACGCTCGAGGCCGTCGGTGCACAGTCGATCGGCCCGCAACCGAGGGACCCGAGAACCGGCTTCTCTCACTTCGGCAGCAAAGCTCGCAGTTTGCGGACATCGCATTGACACCCGTCGCGGCGAACTGCGACAGTGGCCGACGTGACAGTCGGCGCCGACAGCGATCTGCACTACGACCCCTATGACGTCGAGTTGAACATCGACCCGTACCCGATGTTCGCCCGGCTGCGCGAGGAAGCGCCGCTGTACTACAACCCCGTGCACGACTTCTACGCCGTCAGCCGCTACGACGACGTCAACAAGGCCGTCGTCGACCACGAGACCTTCATCTCCGGCCGCGGCGCGCTGCTGGAGATCATCAAGTCGGGCATGGAGATCCCGCCCGGGACATTGATTTTCGAGGATCCGCCGATCCACAACATCCACCGCAACCTGCTGTCGCGGCTGTTCACGCCCCGCAAGGTCGCCGCCCTGGAGCCGCAGATCCGCGAGTTCACCGCGCGGTGCCTGGATCCGTTGGTGGGCACCGGGCGCTTCGACTTCGTCAACGACCTCGGCGAGCAGATGCCGATGCGGGTGATCGGCATGCTGCTGGGCATCCCGGAGGACAAGCAACGAGGGATCACCGATCACGGCGAGGCGACCCTGCAGAAGGAGAAGGTCGACGCGCTGGCCACCGGCGAGGTGTTCGCGGAGTTCATCGACTGGCGGACCGAACACCCGTCGGACGACATCATGACCGACCTGCTCAACGCCGAGTTCGTCGACGAGACGGGTACCCGGCGGCGGCTGCACCGCGAGGAACTGCTGCTGTACCTGACCGTCATCGCGACCGCCGGCTCGGAGACCACCACCCGGCTGATCGGCTGGGCCGGAAAGACCCTGGCCGAGTATCCCGATCAGCGCCGCGAACTCGCCGAGAACCCGGCCCTGATCCCCCAGGCCATCGAGGAGATCCTGCGCTGGGAGCCGCCGGCATTGCAGATCGCCCGATACGTCACCCGCGACGTCGAGTACTACGGGCAGACGGTGCCCGCCGGGTCGGCGATGCTGATGCTGGTCGGCGCCGCCAACCGGGATCACCGCCGGTTCGCGCCGGACGGCGACGTGTTCGACATCCACCGTGAACAGAAGTCGCACATGACGTTCGGCGCGGGCACGCATTTCTGCCTGGGCAACGCACTGGCCCGCCTCGAGGGGCGCATCGCGTTGGAGGAGATCCTCCGACGCTTCCCCACCTGGGAGGTGGACTGGTCAGGAGCGGTCATGTCCCAGACCACCGCGGTCCGCGGCTGGGATGCCATGCCCACGCTCATTCCCTGAAATATCAACTACGACAAGAGGACTCACAGCACATGGCGGGACGGGTAGAAGGCAAGGTCGCATTCATCACCGGTGCGGCGCGCGGGCAGGGCCGCAGTCACGCGGTGCGGCTGGCGCAGGAGGGCGCCGACATCATCGCGATCGACATCTGCGGGCCGATCAGACCGGGGACGGAGACGGCGATCCCGGCCTCCACACCCGAGGATCTCGCCGAGACCGCCGATCTGGTCAAAGCGCAGAACCGCCGCATCGTCACCGCCGAGGTCGACGTGCGCGACTACGACGCGCTCAAGGCCGCCGTCGACAGCGGGGTTGAACAGCTGGGCCGCCTGGACATCATCGTCGCCAACGCCGGGATCGGCAACGGCGGCAACACCCTCGACGAGACCAGCGACGAGGACTGGAATGAGATGATCGACGTCAACCTCTCCGGCGTCTGGAAGACCGTCAAAGCCGGTGTGCCACATATCAAGGCGGGCGGGCAAGGCGGCTCGATCATCCTCACCAGCTCGGTGGGCGGGCTCAAGGCCTATCCACAGTGCGGTAACTACGTCGCCGCCAAGCATGGCGTGGTGGGCCTGATGCGCACGTTCGCCGTGGAACTGGGCCAGCACATGATCCGGGCGAACTCGGTGCATCCCACGCACGTGGCCACCGACATGTTGCACAACGAGGGCACGTTCAAGATGTTCCGTCCGGACCTGGAGAACCCGGGCCCCGACGACATGGCCCCGATCTGCCAGATGTTCCACATGATGCCGGTGCCGTGGGTTCAGGCGCAGGACATCAGCAACGCGGTGCTGTTCCTGGCCTCCGACGAGGCCCGCTACATCACCGGGGTGACGCTTCCGGTCGACCTGGGTGGCTGCCTGAAGTGACGACCGCTGGCTTGGCCGTCCCCAGTGAGTGGGATGAAATCTCGCCAGCCTGGATGACGGCCGCGATCGCAGACCACTTTCCGAGCGCCAAAGTGGACGCCGTCGAGGTGGCCCTGCGCGATGACGGCACCAACAGGCGCGCCCGGCTGAAGTTGGCCTATTCCACGGGGGGCGGACCGGCGACAGTGTTCGCCAAGGCCGTCGACCCGGCGCACGCCGAGTTGGTCGCCCTCACAAGCGGCCTGTTTCACGAGCCCCGGCTGTTCTCCTCGGGAGTGTCTCTGCCGCTGCAACATCCGGAGGTCTACGCGGCGGTCTACGACGAAGACACGTCCAACTTTCTGATGATCATGGAAGACGTCACCGCCCGGGGTGCCGACCCGCGCGATTCGACCCGCCCACTGACGGTCGAGCAGGCCGCCAACGGAGTGCGCGGTCTGGCGCGGCTGCACAGCAAGTACTGGGGAGACCGGCTATCGGCCCACCCTGCCTTGGGCTGGGTCGAGCCGTTTGTCCCGCTACATTGCGACTCTCACCGAATCCCCTCAGACGCTGCTGCACGGCGACCCGCACATCGGCAACACCTACGTGCTGCCGAACGACGACATCGGCTTCCTCGACTGGCAGATGGTCCGGCGCGGCAACTTCGCCCTCGACCTTGGCTACTTCCTGCAGGGCGCACTGAGGGTGGACGATCGACGCGCAGCCGAACGAACCCTCCTCGAGCAGTACCGCACGGCTTTGGAACTGCCCGCCGAGGAGCTGCCCTCGGCCGACGAGGTCTGGCTTCGCTACCGCGCCTCGGTGGCGCATGGGCTGGCCATCTGGATCGCCACCCTCAGCGGCGGCGATGCCTGGCAGTGCCCCGACATCTGCTTGGCGTTCGCGCAGCGTTACGCGGCGGCCTTCGTCGACCTGGAGACTCGCGCCGCCCTTGATGCGATCGCCTGACGCTTCGGCCGCGTCCGATGGCCGGCAGACCGTCCACACGTGCTGCCGCTACTGCCTGGCCTCCTGCGGGGTGGAGGTGACCGTCGAGGACAACCGCGTGCTCAAGATCTCGGCAGACAAGTCAAACCCGCACAGCTGGACCGACTTCTGCGCGAAAGGCCGCACGGCCAGTGAGGTCGTCGAGCACCCGCGCCGCATCCTGCATCCGATGCGAAGGGTGGATGAGTCTTACGTCGAAGCGACCTGGGACGAGGCGATCGCCGACATCGCCGGCCGGATGACGGCCATCATCGCCGCCGGCGGTCCGGATGCAGTGGCGAGCTACACCGGCAACCCGGCCGGGTTCTCGTCGTCGAACATCTTGTTCATGACGGGTTGGCTGGACGCGATCGGCAGTCACAACCGCTTCTACGTCGGCTCGATAGACCAGAACGCGATGCATGTGGTGGCCGACGCAATGTACGGCTCGCAACTGTTCGTCCCGGTTTCCGACGTCGACAACTGTGACTACTTCCTGCTGGTGGGCGCCAATCCGGCTGTCAGCGCCTGGAATTGGGTCGAGACCGTTCCGGGGGGATGGCAGCGGGCGTTGGCGCGGCAGCGCGCCGGGGCCCGGATCGTCGTGGTCGACCCGTTGCGCACCGAGACCGCGGAGAAGGCCGACCTGCACCTGCCCGTCCGTCCGGGCCAGGACTGGGCGCTGCTTCTCGGCATGGTGAAGGTGATCCTGGACGAAGGCCTCGAACATGTGCCGGACTGCCGCGACTTGGCCACCGGCGTGCCGGACCTGCGCGCCCTGGTCGCCGACGCGGACCTCGACGATCTGGCCGGCCGGTGTGACATACCCCGCGCCGCGATCGAGTGCGTGGCAAGGGATTTCGCGACGGCACGGCGTGCGATGGCGGTCACCCGCACCGGGGTGTCCCTGCACGTGAGCGGCACCGTCGGCGAGTGGTTGGGGCATGTTCTGAACGTGATCACCGGCCGGATGGACCGGCCGGGCGGTCGCCGTTACGAGCGCGGCTACGTCGACGCGCTGCGGTTGGCTGCCTTGGCGAAGCCGGTGGACCATCGCAGCCGGCTACAGGGGCGGGTGATGGTCGCCGGCCATCACGGTCTCGATGAGCTTCCCGACGAGATCACCACGCCCGGCCGGGGCCGGATCCGCGCCCTGGTGATCAACGCAGGCAATCCGGTGGTCTCCGGACCGCAGGGGGCCAAGCTCGACGCCGCCCTGAGACAGCTGGACCTGTTGGTGGCGATCGATCTCGTCCAGCGCGAAAGCCACCGCCACGCGCACTGGCTGCTGCCCGCTGCGCACTGGCTGGAGCGCGACGATCTGCTGGCGCTGACCAGCGGGCTGCACGACGAGCCATACGTGCACTACGGCCGGCGGGCCGTCGAGCCACCGAATGACGCGCGCGAGGAGTGGCAGTTCTTCCTCGACCTGACACTTGCGATGAAGCGACCATTCCTCGGCGTGCGCGGCGTCAACGGATTCGTTCATGCGACAAGGACTTTGGCCACGGTTACCCGCAGACCGCGACTGGCATTCGGACCGCACTGGATCGACCGGCTCCTGGTGGCGAGCAGCCGCCGGATCAGCTGGCGCGGAGTCATGAGCCATCCCCACGGCTGGGTGTTCGGCAAGCGTGAGTTCGGCCGGTTGCGCACAGCGTTGCGCACCAACGACAAGAAGATCCACGCCGCACCGCCGCAGCTCGTGGCGCGCACCCGCGAACTTCTGGCCGGTCCGCATCCGCAAGCGCCGGCCGGCTTTCCGCTGGTGTTGGCCAACCGCCGGCACCGTCACTCGATGAACTCGTGGCTCAACGACCTTCCCGGCCTGCACCCAGCGGGAAAGGGCAACCACGCGGTGCTCAATCCCGTGGACGCCGCCCGGCTCGGGATCACCGACGGCGACCGGGTGCGGGTGTTCTCCCGTGTCGGCGAGATCGAGCTGTCCGCCGCTGTCAGCGACCGGCCCCGGCCCGGGGTCGTCATCGTCGACCACGGCTGGGGATCTCGCGTGTTCGACCCTTGCGGTGGTTCGGCGCCGATGTCGTTCGGTGCGAACCGCAATCTGCTCGTCGACGGCCAACCCGTAGACCCGCTGTCGCAGACACCAGCGCTGAGTTCGACGTACGTGGGCGTGCAACGAATGACGCCTGAAGGGCCCCCTTCCGTCTAAGCTTGCCCGGCAAGCGCGCAATGGCGCGTGGGGAGGCCCGATGACCAAACCGATCGCTCCGCTCGACCTCGTGTGGCTGCTCATGGAGACGCCGACCGGCACCGCCCACGTCGGAGCGCTGATGCTGTTCGAAAAGCCCCCCGGTCGACCGGCGGTGGTGCGCGAGATCGTGGAGGCCTACCGCCAGTTCCGCCCGACCCCACCGTGCGATGGCGTGCCGGAGTTGCTGACCGGTGGCAGACCGCATTTCCGTGAAGTAGCCGCCTGGGATCCGACCTATCATGTTCGGCACCTGTCGCTGCCGACGGGCAGTTCGTATGAGGACCTGCTGCAGTTGGTGGCCGACCTCCACGAGCCGATGCTCGACCGCGACCGGCCACTGTTCCGGTTCTGGGTCATCGACGAAGTACCCGGCGACCGGTTCGCGGTGTACGCGAAAATCCACCACAGCATCGTCGACGGCGTTTCCGGATTGAGAATGATCTACCAGGGACTTTCGACCAGTGACGACCACACGGTGCTCGAGCCGGCCTTCGCGCTACCGCCGGTCACGCCGGCGAGAGCACTGCCGAAACCGTTGTCGCGCAGAATCACCGCGTCCACCCGCAAGGCGTTGGCACAGACCGGTGCCGCCGTCCGCATTTCGGCGGCGATGGTGCGCAAAGCACGGAACGCGGTGCGAGGGTCCGATCCCCAGGGCAATCTCCCGTTCTTCGCCCACCATGCGCCGACCAACGAGCCGCTGATGCAAGGTCGGAGCTACGCAACCTTGTCCCTGCCGATGGCCGAGATGCGCGACATCGGGCGCCACTTCGGGGCCACGCTCAACGATGTGGCGACGACGATTGTGGACGCCGGCCTGCACTCGTACCTTAGTGACGCCGGCAGTGCCTTCGGCCATCGCTTCATCGCCACCTGCCCGGTGTCGCTTCGCGGTGAAGGTGACGAGACGGTGGGAACTCGGGTGTCGTCGATGTTCGTGCGCCTCGGTGAGCCTGAAGCGACTGCGACACAACGACTTCACCAGGTGGTCGAGTCGATGGCGGCGGCCAAGAAGGAGATCGGAGGCATGTCCGCCGATGGCGCGATGGCCTTCGCGGCGGGCGTCGCAGCACTGGCCGGAGTCAGTGCACTGACCCACCTCGACCGGGTCACCCACCCGGTGTGCAACCTGGCCGTCTCCAACATCCCCGGTGCCCGCGAAACCCGCTATCTGAACGGGGCCCGCATGCTCGCGCTGTACCCGGTTCCGGGGCTGGCGGCCTCGATCGGCCTGAACGTCACGCTCAGCTCGTACCACGACCAGATGGATTTCGGGTTCATGGCGTACACGTCGGCGATCGGAGACGTCGCGGCACTCGCCGACCACACGCTGCGGGCCTACCGAGAACTCGAGACCGCTGCCGAAACCGCATAGCGAGGGGACCTCTGTCGCTCAGCGCAGGGCCCTAATGCCCTCGCGGTCGCACCCTTGTGGAGCGGAGCATCTCGGTCACGCACCGACGCGTGGGAGGCCAGGGATGAACAAGACGATCGCGCCGCTCGACCTTTCCTGGCTGCTGCTCGAGACACCGGCCGGCACGACCCACGTCGGCGCTATGTTGCTGTTCAAGAAGCCGCGTGGACACAGCGGCCGTCGTGCGCGAGATCGTGGACGCATACCGGGCGTTTCGGCCGACACCACCGTTCAACTTCGTGCCGGAGTTGGTGGGCCGCGGCACCCCGCACTTCCGCGAGGTGGACGACTGGGACCCGTACTACCACGTCGGGCACCTCGTCGCTGCCGGCCGGCAGTTCCTATCAGGACCTGCTGCGGTTGGTCGCCGACCTCCACGAGCCGATGCTCGACCGTGATCGGCTGTTGTTTCGCTGCTGGATCATCGACGGAGTCCCCGGCGGCCGGTTCGCGATCTACACGAAGACCCACCACAGCGTCGTCGACGGAGTGTCCGGCCTGCGGATGCTCTACCAGGGACTGTCGAGTGTGGACGAGCGCAGGGTCCCCGAGCCCGCCTTCGCGCTGCCCCCGGGGTCCCCCGGACGCCGCCCGAGCCGACACCGCTGCTGCACAAGATCACCGACACCATTCGCAACGTGGTGTCGCAAGCCGGGGCGATCAACCAGATCTCGGTGGGGATGCTCCGCAAAGCTCTCACCAAGGCGATCGGCGTCGACCCGAAGGGCAGCCTTCCGTTCCTGGCCCACCACGCGCCCACCAACGAGCCGCTCAAGCAGGGCCGAAGCTTTGCGACCCTGTCTCTGCCGCTGGAGGAGATGCACGAGATCGGGCATCGGTTCGGGGCCACGCTCAACGATGTGGCGACGACGATCGTCGATGCGGGCCTGCACGCGTACCTCGCCGACACCGGAGAGGCCTTCCCCCACCGGCTCATCGCGATGATCCCGGTGTCGCTGCGCAACGACGGCGACACGACGGTGGGAACCCGCGTGTCGGCCATTTTCCCACGTCTCGGCGAACCCGACGCCACTGTGGTGCAACGAATCCACCAGGTCGTCGAGTCGGCGGCGCAAGCCAAGAAGGACATTGCGGGCATGTCGGGCGACGCCGCGATGACCTACGCCACGGGGCTGATCGCGCTCGCCATGGTGGGCGCGTCGACCCACCTCGATCAGGTGGCGCGACCGGCGTGCAACCTGGTCATCTCCAACGTGCCCGGAGTCGCCGAAACCCGGTATCTCAACGGTGCACGCCTGCTCGGCATCTACCCGGTCTCCGCGCTCGCGGCATCGATCGGATTGAATGTCACGCTCAGCTCGTACAACGACCACATGGACTTCGGGTTCGTGGCCAACTCGTCGGCGATCAGTGACGTCGCAGCGCTCGCCGAGCACACTCTGGCGGCGTACCGGGAACTCAAGGCGGCGGCCAAAGCCGCTTAGCCCGCGAGGAACTCCAGCACCAGGTTGGTCAGCGCCTCGGGCTGTTCGATCTGCGGGCAGTGCCCGGCGTGGTCGATGACGGCCGAACGCGCGCCGGTGATCTGCCCGGCGATCTCGGCCGCCCACCCCGCGGGCAACAGCTTGTCCCCCGCTCCCTCGACCATCAGCACTGGGACGGTGATCCGCTCGTAGGCGCGCGTGCTCGACGGAGTGGGCGGCGGCTCGAGGCCGGGCCGGCGAAACCGTGCTGCCGCCAACGACTCCCACGCACCAGGCGCGATGCTGGACTCGTAGCGCCTGCCGCACATAGGCCTCGTCGGCGGGATAAGCCGGATCGAAGAACAGCGCCTCCACGATCGCGCGCATCGCCTCGAAGGTGGCGTCGTACTCGTAGAGGGCGGTGGTGTGGCGGTTCTTCTGGATCTCACCACCGCCGCAGATCGCCACCGCACTGCGTACCGGCAGCACCGGCTGCTCCGAGGTGAGGTCGGTCAGCAGGTTGATGGCCCCCATCGAGTTGCCGACGAAATGCGCGGAGTCGACGCCGAGAACCTCGCAGAAGCGGGCGATGTGGCGGATCCGCATGCCGCGGCCGTCGGTGAAGTCGACCACCTTGGCCGAGTCGCCGAAGCCGAGCATGTCCGGCGCCAGCACCCGGTAGTGCCGGGCCAGCGCGGGAATAGCCTTCTCCCAGCCTATTTCGGCACTGGCGCCGAACTCTCCGCCGTGCAACAGCACCACCGGATCGCCGTCGCCGGCCTCCAGGAAGTGGGTGTGCAGCCCGTCGACGAGGATGCTGCGATGCTGGTAGCTCATCGGCCGGTCGGCGCGGCGGCGGAACGGGCGAACGTCAGCACTTGGGTGGCAAGCAGTTCCAGTTGGGTACGCACCCCGGTGTCGACGACAGCGTCGGCCTGGCGCAGGCCCTCGATCAGGCCGCTGGCCTTCGCGGTGCGTTCGGCGTCGTGCGGGTCGTTCATCGGCAGATCCAGGTCCGCTCCGCAGAACAGTTCGGTGCGACCAACCTGGGCCTCGATGGCCTGCAGGCAGTGCCGCAGCGCACGTTCGGTCGAGGAGTTCGCGCGCAGCGTGCCGCCGATTCCGACGACCATTGGCATGTCAGCCATGGCAACCTTTCCGCTACTTGATCGCGATCGGATTCACCGGCGACCCGACGGCGCCGGTGACGGACAGCGGCGGTGCCACCAGCTGGAATTCGTAGCGGCCGTCGGCCGCGCAGTCGGCGGCGAGCTCGTTGAGATTCCAGTACTCCCCCAGCATCAGTCCCATGTCGCGCAGGCACAGCATGTGCATCGGCAGGATCGCGCCGTCCACCCCGGAGACGGGGTTCTCCACCATCAGGTTGTCGGCGGCGACCGCGGCCACCTGGTGATCGTGCAGCCACGACGCGCAGGTCCAGTCCAGCCCGGCGCCGGGCTCGGCACCGTCGCCGGTCTCCAGAAACCTTGCCCACCAACCGGTTTTGACCAGCACGACATCGCCGGGCTGCACCGTCACGCCCTGGGTCCTGGCCGCCTCGTCGAGTTCGGCCGGTGTGATCGGCTGGCCGAGTTCGCAGTAGGTGGGCACACCGCGCAGCTTGACGATGTCGAGCAGGACGCCGCGGGAGGTGATGCCCTTGCCGACCACCTTGTCGATGCCCAGGTAGTAGGCGCCGAGGCTGGTCACCGAGTCCGCGGGAAAGTCGTTGTACAGCTTGTCCTCGTAGTAGACGTGCGACAACGCGTCCCACTGCGTGGCGGCCTGCAGCGGCATGATGATCATGTCGTCGTTGAAGCGCATCGGCCCGGCCTGCGAGTAGCTGCTCAGCTGCACCGCCGCCGGGATTCTGCAGCCACGTGGGTCCGTACTCGATGAGCGTGTTGGCGTCGCCGCCGTCGATGGTCATCACGTGCGTCGGGTTCTGCCGGTACTTGAACGCACCCTGCGGACCGGACGATCCGAAGTCGACACCGAGCGGGAACACCTTGCCGTCCGAGACCAGGGAAGCGGCCTGGGCCACCTTGTCGGCGGTGATGAAGTTCAGCGTGCCGAGCTCGTCGGCGTCGCCCCATCGGCCCCAGTTGCGTACGTCGTCGGCGACCCGACGGAAGTCACTCATGTCGGCCACGATGGGGATCCCTTCTCGAAGTCGGCGGCCTGGCGGGCCGCGAGGTTGCCCCCGTCGACCCAGATGACCTGCCCGGTGATGTATCCGGCTGCCCGGCTGCCCAGGAACGCCAGCACCGCCGCCTGCTCGGCGGGATCCGACACCCGGCCAAGCGGTTTGGGGATGGTGTCGAGGTAGTCCTGCCCGTAGGCCGACCGCAACTGGTCGAGGATCGGCGTCTCGGTGACGCCCGGTGCGGTGCAGTTGATTCGTATCCCGTTGGCGCCCAGCGGCACCGCGTTGCGCACGGTGTAGCCGATGATCGCCTCCTTCGACAGCCGGTACCCGCCGTCGGCCAACGCATCCGGGTGGTCGTGACACCACTGCACGCCCTCGGCCATCGAACCGGTCGCCAGCAGGCCGGCCACCTGCGCCAGGTGCTCGCGGTAGTTCGCGGCGGCCAGCGACGACACGCACACCACCGACGAGCCGATTCTCGGCAGCACCGCCTCGGTGAACATCGCGGGTGCCCAGGAAGTTGATCGTGACCACCTTGAGCGGATCGCCGATCCCCGAGGACACCCCCGCGACGTTGAACAGCGAATCGACCTGCCCGCCAACGGCTTGCGGCGGCGTGCTCGATCGACTGCGGGATCGGCGAGGTCGAGCTCGATGAACTCGCTCAGACCGACCTCGGCCGCCGGCCGGCGCACGTCGAGGCCGATGACCTCGGCGCCGAGCTCACCGAGCTGTCCGCACAGCGCCGCCCCGATCCCGGATGCGCAGCCGGTGACCACGACGCGGCGGCCGTCGTAGCGCACCAGGTCGGCGAGGCCGGTCAACGACCGGTTCTCTCAGCTGGTGGCCTCACGCGCACGCGCGTCCTTCTCGGCTTGGGCCGCCTGGACGCGGCCCTCGTTGATCTCGGCCCACGCCTCCGGGATCTCCGATGCGGTGAACTTCCCGCCCTGTCCGGTGGGCAGTCCGCCGAACGCGTAGGTGTCGTCGAACAGCGGCGCCTCCGACGGGCGGCGGCGGGCCTCCACCTTCTCGATGACCGGCTCGAGGCGCTTCGCCTTTGCCGCCACGGCCTTTTCGTCGCGCTCGATGAACTCCGGCAGGATCTCGGTGCCCATGAGCTCGATCGACTCCATGATGCCCTCGTGGGCGCGCGGGTTGAGCAGCAGGATGATCTCGTCCACCCCGCTGGCCTCGTAGTCGCGCAGGAACTGCCGCACGGTCTCCGGTGAGCCGATGGCACCGCGGCCCGGTCCGTAGGCCAGCGTCGGGTCCTCCTTGACCGCCTCCTCGTAGAGCTCCCACACCTTGGTCTTGCCGGGGGTGTGCATGCCGGTGAGGTAGTAGTGCATGATGCCGAACGAGAAGAAGCCGCCGCCCACGCCGAGCCGCTTGATCGCCTCCTCGTCGCTGCGCGCCACCATCATCGACAGGTCACCGCCGATGGCCAGGATGTTGGGGTTGATCGCCGGGGTGACCGGGGCGCCCTTCTCCTCGAAGTCCTTGTAGTAGGTGTCCACCCGGTCCTTGAGCGGTCCCGGCCCGGTGTAGGCGAAACTCAGCGCGCCGATGGCCTTTTCGGCGGCCATGTTGACCGAGGACGGCCGGGTGCAGGCCACCCACACCGGCGGGTGCGGCTTCTGCAGGGGGTGCGGGATGACGTTGCGGGCGGGCATCTCGACGTGCTGGCCCTTGAACCCGGTGAACGGATCCTCGACCATGCAGCGGATCGAGACCTCGAGGGCCTCCTCCCACATCGACCGCTTGTCGGCGGGGTCGATGTTGAAGCCGCCGAGTTCGGCCACCGAGGAACCCTCGCCGGTGCCGAACTCCACGCGGCCGTTGGAGAGGTGGTCCAGCGTCGAGATCCGCTCGGCGATACGGGCGGGGTGGTTGATCGGCGGCGGCAGGTGCATCACGCCGAAGCCGAGCCGGATGTCCTTGGTGCGCTGGCTGGCGGCGGCCAGGAACATCTCGGGGGCACTGGAGTGGCAGTACTCCTCCAGGAAGTGGTGCTCGGTGAGCCAGACGGTGGAGAAGCCGGCCTTGTCGGCCGCCTCCACCTCGGTCAGACCATCCTGGAACAGCTGGTGTTCGTCGTCCTCACCCCACGGCCGCGGCAGCGGAAACTCGTAGAACAGCGAGATCTTCATTACTTACCTCCGATGTGCGTCGAATCCTTGCGTATGTCGGTAGCGATGTCATGGTTTCCGGGACGACCGGCGATGTGCCTGGCCGCGATGTAGCCGAACGTCATGGCCGGGCCGATGGTGGCCCCGGCTCCGGCATAGCTGCGGCCCATGACCGCCGCCGAGGTGTTGCCCACCGCGTACAGCCCGTCGATCACCGTGTCGTCGGAGCGCAGCACGCGGGCGTGCTCGTCGGTGCGCAGACCGCCCGATGTGCCGAGATCGCCGAGGATGATCTGGAACGCCAGATACGGCGGGGTGGTGAGCGGGTACAGATTCGGGTTGGGCAGTGTGGGATCGCCGTAGTAGTTGTCGTAGACGCTGTCCCCGCGGTTGAAGTCGTCGTCGTGGCCCTTGCGCGCCAGCTCGTTGAAACGCTCTGCGGTGCGGCGCAGTTCGGCCGGCGGCACGCCGATCCGCACCGCCAGTTCGTCGAGTGTGGCCGCCGAGCGCACCACCCCGGAGTCCAGCCACGCCTGCGGCACAGTGCGTCCGGTGGGTACCGGCGCCCCGGGGATCTTGGGGATCGGCAGGTGGCCGCCGACGACGTAGCGGTGGAAGGAACGCGTGTCGGTGATCAGCCAGCACGGGATGTGGCTGACCCCGGAGCGCTGGCCGGCGATCATCGCGTGCGCGAAGTCCATGTACGGCGCGGCCTCGTTGATGAACCGCTTGCCCGCGCCGTTGACCACGAACTGCGAGGGCATCATCCGCTCGTTGAGCATGAACTGCAGCCGGCCGTCGGGCCAGCACATCGCGGGGAACCACCAGGCTTCGTCGAGCAGTTCGGTGGCGGCGCCGACCTTCTCCCCCGCCCGGATGCCGTCGCCCATGGCCAGCGGGTTGCCGAAGCTCCAGTCGTGTTCCAGTTCGGGCAGATGCTCACGGCGCCAGGCCATGTCGTGGTCGAAGCCGCCGGTGGCCAGGATGACTCCGCGCCGCGCACCGATGCGCTGGGCTTCACCGCGGTGCTCGACGACCGCACCGACCACAGTGCCGTCGACGTCGGTGATCAGTTCGGTCATCGGCGCGTCCAGCCACAGCGGGATGTCCTGTTCCTGCATCGCCAGCCGCAGTCGAGCGGCCAGCGACTGGCCGATGGCCGCGATCCGGTCGCCGAACACGTGGGCGCGGAACTTGCGCCAGAGCAGCTTGACCAGGACGGCCTTGCCCCGCCAGTTCTGGCGCACCTGATAGAACAGCCGGAGGTCCTTGGGCCCCAGCCAGATTCCCTTGGGCGCCAGTGCCAGCGGCTTGAGCAGGTTCGCTTCCTCGTCGCCGAGCACGCGCAGGTCGATCGGCGGGACGTTGATGGTGCTGCCGAGTTCGGAGCCGCCGGGCAGTTCCGGGTAGTAGTCGGCATAGCCGGGCTTCCAGACGAATTCGCACCAGCGGCTGGTCTTCTCGAGGAACTCCATCATCTCCGGTGCGTTGGCGACGTAGGCGCTGATCCGTTCGTCGCTGACGAGTCCGTCGGTGATCTGCCTGAGGTATTCCTTGACGCCGTCGGGATCGGGGGCGTATCCCTCGCGCTTCTGCGAGGGCGCGCCGGGTACCCAGATCCCGCCGCCGGACAGCGCGGTGGAACCGCCGAACTGCGAGCCCTTTTCGACGACCAGGGTGTCCAGGCCCGCCGCGTGCGCGGCCAGGGCCGCCGTCATGCCGCCGCCACCGGAGCCGATGACGAGCACGTCGACGCAGGCGTCGAAGGAGTCCGCACTCACCGGGCGGCTCCTGTCGGCACCGCGGTGCGCACCGCGAACCCGGCGATCAGTTCGGGGGCGGCCCGGTAGTAGCGGCAGGCGGTGCGGTAGGGACCCTGGGCGGCGAGCGCGGCGAACGCCGCCACCCAGGTGCGGACCTCGTGCGCGGAATTGCCTGCCTCACCGGCGATCCAGGAGTTGGTCCAGTTGTCGAGCTCGCCGAACCGGCCGGTGTCCATCAGGTCCAGGAAGGAGCGGTCCCAGTCCGGGTTGAGCGGCCGGCAGGTGCCCTGACCGGCGGCGAACTCCCGGGCGGCGGCGGCGACCGAGTCCTGGCGGGCCCGGCGCTGCTCGGGGGTCATCGGGACGCCGTGCACGATCCGCTCGAGTGCCGCAGGCGCAGCGGTCTTCAGGGTCGGCACCGGCGGATCGTGGGACAGGCCACCGGAACCCACCACCAGCACCCGCTGGTCCAGGCCGGCGAGGAAGGTTCCCACCGCGGTGCCCAGCGCCCTCGAGCTCGGTGCAGCGGGCCGAGCGGAGTGGCCACCGAGTTGATGAAGATCGGGATCACCGGCACGGCCGTGGCGTCACCGAACAGCTTCTCCAGCGGCTGCACGGTGCCGTGGTCGACCTCCATGCCAGCCGAAATAGCCACGTCCACATCGGAATCGAGGACGTGCTCGGCCAGCTCGGTGGCCAGCGTGGCGGGAACGTCCAGCGGACCGGTCTGGGTGCCGTAGTCGCCGACCCCGGTGGCGGCGGTGCCGATGCAGAACGCCGGCATCATCTTGTAGAAGAAGCCGTTGTAGTGGTCCGGGGAGAAGATGACGACCAGTTCGGGGTCGTACTCGCGGACGAAGTCACGTGCGGTGCTCAGTGCGCCCTCCACGTCCTCGAGCAGTTCGGCTGACGGGCCGGGCACGTTCAGCAGCGGGCTGTGCGACATGCAGCAGAGGGCCAGGGCCATCGTTGCCTCCGGGGATCAGGGTGAGCTTGTCGAGCAGGGCCGCGCTCAACTCGGGAGTGCGCTGGGCGATGCAGGCCCCGGCGATGCAGCGGTCGGGACGCAGGAACATCACCGATTCCTCGCGGGCGTCGAACCAGGCTTTGAGCGCGCCGGTGCGGTCGCCGACCACGATCACGTCGGGGTCGTCCTGGTCGGGCCAGGACAGCTGGGTCAGCGGCCGCAGTGCGACGAAGACCGCACCGAGCGCCTTCCAGTCCGCGAAGGCTTTCTCGCCCAAAATCTTCCGCGGGTTGTTGTTCCAGCAGAGCACGGCGAACCAGGGTCCGATGACGTCGTCGAGCAGAACGTTCTGCTGCTCGCGGGTGTCGACCCTGCGGCTGGATGAACAGCGTGCCGACCCCGGGTGAGGGCGGCTGGTTGTGCACCACCGCGCCGTGTTCGTAGAACGGCATCGGCTTGAACCGCATCTCGAGGATGTAGCGCTTGAGCGTCGGCACCAGCGAGGCCGCCCGGATCACGACGTCGCGCGCCCCGGCGACGCGGCGGTTGGTCGGCGAGATCACCTTGCCGACCGTGGTGGACAGGTCGATCATCGCCCGGGCGTGCTTGCGGCGCTCGACGTCGTAGGTGTCGAGCAGCTTGTCGCTGGCCTGCCCCTTGACCACCGCGGCCAGCTTCCAGCCGAGGTTGCCGGCGTCGCGGATGCCGCTGTTGTAGCCCTGGCCCTGCCACACCGGCATCAGGTGGGCGGCGTCACCGGCGATCAGCAGGCGGCCCTTGCGGAACGATCCGGCGATCCGGGAGTGGTGGGTGTAGACCCGCCTGCGGATGATGTCGGCGCGGTCCGGGTAGGGAATCAGCTTCGAGAGCATCGCGGCGACGAACGCGGGATCCTCGGCCTGCTCGTCGGATTCGTCGGCGTGGATCATGAACTCGAACCGCCGGATGCCGTGCGCGATCGAGATCGACACATAGGGCCGCGCGGGGTCGGCGCCGACCTCGCTGTTGGGATGGCCGAGTGGGTCGTTGGCGACGTCGACCACCAGCCACCGCGTCGAGGAGGTGGTCCCGTCGAACGAGACGCCCATCAAACGCCGTGTGGCACTTCGTCCGCCGTCGCAGCCGACGACGTAGCGGGCGTTGATCTTTCGCGTCGACCGCATAGTCCGACGGTGACACCGTCGGCGGTCTCGGTGATCGATGTCATCGGGTGATCCCAGGCCACCTCGACATGAGCGAAACGGTCCAGGCCCCTGAGCAGTTCGGCATCGACGAGCGGCTGCACGAAGCCATTGCGCTTGGGCCAGCCGAACCGGGCGTCCGGCGGCGCCATCTCGGCCAGCAGCCGTCGCTTGCCGTCGAAGAACCGCAGGATCTGGTTGGGCACGGTGTGCGGCAGCACCGCGTCGACCAGGCCGATTCCCTGGAAGGTGCGCAACGCCTCGTCGTCGAGGCCCACGCCGCGCGGATAGTCGATCAACGCATCGCGTTCGTCGACTACCAGTGTTCGGACCCCCTGCAGCCCAAGCACATTGGCCAGAGTCAGGCCGACCGGCCCGGCGCCGACCACCACGACGTCGACGTCGGTCGCCGAGCCGTTGCCCGTTCGCGGACGTGGCCATGCTCACCGGCCCAGCAGGAAGTCGATGTGCAGACGGTTGAAGGTCTTGGGGTCCTCGTACTGCGGCCAGTGGCCGCAGCCCTCCATCACCTCGAACCGCGCGCCGGGGATCATCTCCGAGATCCGCCTGCCCTCGCTGACATCGGCGGTGGGGTCGTCACTGGTCCACAGCACCAGTGTGGGCGCGGTGATCGCGCCGTAGTCGTCGGGCCGGATCAGGTTGCGCTGCCGGATCTCCGGATCCTGCAGGGCCATGATGTCGCGCATCGCGCCGACGAACCCGGGCTGCCGGTAGATCCGCTGCCGGCTGGCGACGATGTCGTCGTAACCCTTGGACTTGTCGGCCATCAGCCACTTGATCCTGGCCTGCACCGTCTCCCAGCTCGGGTTCTCGGCCGCGGCCATCGACAGGGTGATGATCCGCTTCATCACCTCGGGGTCGGCCTGCGAGCCGCCGGCGGTGTTGAGCACGAGGCGGTCGAGCCGGTCGGGGTGATCGACGGCGAAGCGGGAGCCACCCAGCCGCCCAGCGACTCACCCGACAGGTGGGCGCGGTGCGCGCCGATGGCGTCGAGGACGGCCGCCAGGTGGTCGACGTAGTGCCGGATCTCGAGGGGATGCCCCGGCTTGTCGGTGTATCCGTGGCCCACCATGTCGATCGACCAGGTGGAGAAATGCTCGGCGTGCGCCTCGAGGTTGCGCACGTACGCCTCGGCGTGCCCGCCGGATCCGTGCAGCAGCACCAACACCGGTTTGTCCTGGTCACCGGCGTGCAGGTAGCGGGTGCGGACTCCGGCGGCATCCAGGTAACCCTGCGAGAACGCGACGCCCTGCAGATCACTCCAGACGCTCTCGAACTCCGGCACGCAAATGCCCCTATCGTCAGCGATAATGAGATTCTCGCTTTTTGTAAGCGGTGTGTGTAATTATTGAACTATGGTGTGCTATAGATTGAAAGCATCACTCTCTGGGCGGCGTCTGTCAAGGCGCTCCGGGGGTGTTCGCCAGAGGTCTCACGCGCCCGGCATGGAGAAGACATGACGCAGGTGAAGGTCGACAAGCCGATCAGTGCCGCGCCGGGATCCCAGACCCTGGCCCGCGGGCTGTGCGCCTTACAGCTGGTCGCGGCCTCCCGCAGTGGGCTGACCATCCAGCAGGTCGCCGACAGTATCGGCGTCCACCGCACCATCGCCTACCGGCTGCTGAGCACGCTGGCCACCTACCGGCTGGTCGCCAAGGGCGACGACGGCCGGTTCCGCTCGGCGGCGGGCCTGGCCGCGTTGGGCGCGTCGTTCGACAACAACGTCCGCGAGCTGAGCCTGCCGACCCTGCGCGAACTCGCCGACGAGCTCGGCACCACCGTGTCGCTGCTGGTGGCCGAAGGCGATCAGCAGGTCGCCATCGCGGTGATCGTGCCGACGCACGTCTCCTACCAGCTGTCCTTCCACGAGGGCAGCCGCTACCCGCTGGACCGCGGCGCGGCCGGGATCGCCCTGCTGGCCAGCATGCCGGCGCAGCCCGGCGAGCGGGAGCTGGTGACCAAGGCCCGCGAGCAGGGCTGGGTCATCACCCACGGCGAGATCGAGCCGAGCACCTACGGCCTGGCGGTCCCGGTGCAACGGCCGCCCACCTCGCCGCACACCTGCATCAACCTGATCTCGCATCGGGAGGATGTCGTGCTGCGCGGCAAGGATGCGGTTGTCGATGCGGCCGAACGTCTTTCGAAGATTCTCAGTTAAGCACCCCGCTGAACTGCGGAAACGCTTGACACTCCGAGAATGCCGTCGTTAGCGTGTAAAGAACGAACGACTTAGTTCGCTATATGCACACCGTGAAAGTCATTGTGCGGCAAGTGCACTGATGAAGGAGCCGACCATGGCACACGCGGATCCACGGACGTGGGACCAGGAAGTCGACGTCGTCGTGCTCGGCACCGGTGCGGCCGGGCTGACGGCGGCACTGGCCGCCGCAGTCAACGGCGCCTCGGTCGCGATCTACGAGAAGGCGCCGACGGTCGGCGGCACCACCGCGGTCTCCGGCGGCATCGTCTGGACCCCGGCGCACCATCGCTCGCCCGACGTCGACCTGCCCGTCGAGGACGCGATGGCCTACCTTCGGGCGCAGGCGCTCGGCGCGATGGACGAGGAACTGGTGGGCACGTTCGTGCGCACCGGGGAGTCGATGATCGACTTCGTCGAGGCCAACAGTGACGCACGATTCGAAATCGCCCCGGGCTACATGGATTACAAGCCGGAGCTGCCGGGCGGCAAGTCCGTCGGCGGCCGATCGCTGAGCCCGATGCCCTACGAGGTGTCCCGCGTTGGCGAGTGGGCGCAGAAGATCACGACGTTCCCCGCCGACTGGAGCAACGTCGGTTTCGACGCCGAGACCCGGGCCCGGCTCAACGCCGACGTCGACGACCGGGGCGGGGAGATCGTGGTCGCCGGCGCCGCCCTGATCGCGGGCTTGCTCAAGGGTCTGCTCGACCGCGGGGTGGTCCCGGTGACCGAGGCCAGGGCGCTCGAGCTGATCTCCGACTCGGGATCGGTCATCGGTGTGCGAATCGAGCTGGGCGGCAAGCAGATCGCGGTGCGGGCACATAAGGGCGTGATCCTGGGGACCGGCGGTTTCGAGTGGGACGACAGCCTGGTGGGTGCGTTTCTGCGGGGCCCGATGCGCGGCGCGGTCTCACCGCCGAACAACACCGGCGACGGCCTGCGCATGGCGATGGCGCAGGGCGCGGATCTGGCCAACATGGGCGAGGCCTGGTGGGTGCCGATCGTCCGCATCCCCGGCGACACCATCGAGCGGCAAGCCACGCAGCCGCAGTGTGCGCCTGGAGCGCACCCGGCCGCGCAGCATCATCGTCAACCGGGCCGGCAAGCGGTTCGTCAACGAGGCCTGCGACTACAACTCGATGGCCGGGGCGTTCCACTACCTGGACCCGCGCGGCGGTTACGTGAACGATCCGGCCTGGATGGTGTTCGACTCGCTGCACCTCAAGCACTACGGCTTCCTCGGCGTCGAGCCCGACGGGCCGGCTCCGGCCTGGTTCAACCAGTCGGCCGACCTCGCCGAACTCGGCGAGAAGACCGGCATCGACCCCGACGGGCTGGCGCAGACCCTGGACCGGTGGAACGACAACGTCGCCCACGAGGTCGATCCGGACTTCGGCCGCGGCTCCAGTGCCTACGACGGCTACTGGGGTGACGCCTTGGCGACGACGACGGCGGGAAAGACGTTGGGCCCCATCGACACCGCGCCGTTCTACGCGGTGCCGATCTCGATCGGCTCGATGGGCACCAAGGGCGGCCCGCGCACCGACGCAGACGGCCGGGTGCTGCACGTCAGCGGTGCGCCGATTCCCGGGCTCTACGCCGCGGGCAACGCGATGGGTGGGGTGACCGGCCGCGCGTACGGCGGCGCCGGCGGAACCATCGGCCCGGCAATGGTGTTCGGCTACCGCGCCGGATGTCTGGCCGCGACCGGCAAGCCGGTCGAGCTGCCCGCATAGCGCAGTAGCGCCCTAGTCCCGACGGGCTGAGCACCCCCAACGGTTCGCCGCGCTGCCGAAAGTTGAGATCGGTAGCGCTTCGCGCGGTGTCTAGTACCCGCAAGCGCCAGACCATGGCGAGCGAACCGATCGAGGAGAACCAAAATGCCCGGACACACAGTGTCTGTCCAGCCAGGATGGCAGACCGGTAAGACCTTCTACGGGGATGGCACAACCTTCTATCAGTGGGCCTTCATAGTGACGGTGGACGGTGAGGTCGGGATGTACACCGACCTGGCCGACACCGACGATCCCGCCTATGAAGCCGACATGCGCGACCAAGCCCGCGCCGATATTGAGGCAGACCCAGGCCGCTTGTGGAGGCAGTCGATCGATGTCGACGACGGTGTCCTCCCCGACGTTTACGACCCTCCAGTCGAAAGCGACTCGCAGGCTGAGGCCGGCGGCGCGACGCAAAGCCAGTCCTCGGACGACTTCTGGGCATCACTCGACGACCTCGGCACATGCGACGACCCGAACGCCGGGAACGGCCAGTCCGCCGGCTCGAGTGGCGACAGTAATGGTGACGATTCCAGCGGCGGCAAGCAGCCGGAGACGACACCAGCGGCGGCGGCGACACCAGCGGCGGCCCCACCGGCGGCGGCGACGACGGCACCGGGGGCGGCGACGGCGGCACGGACAATCCCGATGGCGGGGGCGACGAAGGCCCGAGCCTCGGAACCCATTCCCACCGCACGAGCCATTCCGGCGTTGGCACCATGTCGAATACCGGGTCCGGCTACACCGGCGATCCTGACAGCGGCGAAGGCGGCTGGGGCTGGGCTCATTTCGGAAGCCCCCGCGCCAACGACGGTGACGGCGGCGGCGACGAGGGGCCGAGCCTCGGACACCATGGCGGGCACGGCGATTCCGGCCACGGCGGCCGCCCGCGCGGGGGCAGCGGACAGATCGGCAGCGTCGACGATCAGCAATACGAGGGCGGCGGATACGGCTGGACCAACCTCGGTGCGCCGAGAGCCACACCGGGATCGGTGAGTTCGGCCGGAGTCACGTTGACGCCCGACTCCGCACCGTGGCCCTCCGGCCCGCGGCGCTTCGGCCGCGTGCTGATCGGGGCGGCGCTGCTGGCTCTGCCAATCGGGGCGCTGGTGCTGAAGTTCGGCGGCCAGTCGCAGCCCGACGCGCCGGTGATTCCCGCCGTGGTGATCAGCGCGCCCGCCCTGCCGCCGACCGCCATCGCGCGTGCCCCGTCCACAGCCAGCTCGCCTGCCTTCCCGGCGGCCCAGGCTGCCGACAAGCACGCCGAGTAGGCGCCGGACGTCGATCACCACAGCGACGGCTCCCCCGTCGCCGGTCGACTCAAGCCGTCACTGCACCGACGACTTCGGTTGCACCACAGCTCAATCCGTCGGTGATCATCAGCACCAGGCCGGTCGGCGCAATACCGTCGACCAGCGCGCGCAAGCCCGCACCGCCGGCGTCGTCGACCACTCACAAGCGGCACGGCGGTGGCTCGGACAACAATAACGCAGGCGCCAACGACGGCTCGGCCCGTGCGGGAAGTGCGGGTGGCAGCTCGGACACCAGCGCCCGCGGCTGACCGGCTAACGCAGGCTGCCCTCGCGAATGCTCTTGCGCACCAAGTATTTCTGCACCTTGCCGCTGGCGGTGCGCGGGTAGTCCTCGACCTGATGCAACTCCTCCGGCCACTTCTGCCGGGCCGCGCCGGAGCGCTCGAAGTGGGCGCGCACCTCCGCCAGCGTCGGCATGGCGTGGCCTTCTCTGATCCGAAGCACAGCCGCGGCATGCTCGCCGAGCCGCGGCTCGGGGGCGGCCACCACCACCGCCTCGGCCACCGCGGGCATGGTCAGCAGCAGCTCCTCGACCTCGAGCGCGCTGATGTTCTCGCCGCCGCGGATGATGAAGTCCGCCTTGCGGTCGGTGATGGTCAGATAGCCGTCCTCGTCGAGGATTCCGATGTCACCGGTGTGATACCAGCCGTCGGCGTCGAACGCGTTGGCGGTCAGCTCGTCGTCGGTGTAGCCCAGGCACAGATCCGGCCCGCGAGAAAGGATCTCGCCCTCCTCGGTCAGCTTGATCTCCACGCCGGGGCGGACGTTGCCGTCGGTGAGCAGCCGCTTGTCCTCCGGAGCGTCCTGCTGCGAGCCGGTGATGGAGGGATGCTCCGTGCTGCCGTAGGACCGGAACACATGGATGCCGAGATCGGCGAGCCGCCGGGTGACCGCGGCCGGGACAGTGGATCCGCCGAGGCCGACGAACTTGAACCGGCTCAGGTGCGCGTCGGTGAAGTTCGGGTGATCCAGCAGGCTGGTGACGAAGAACGGCGGCCCGCCGCCCATCGACATGCCCTCGCTCTCCATCAGCTCGAGCACCCGCCCCGGGTCGAACACGTCGCACAGGTCCACCGGGTGCGCCTTCGATGACCGGGATCAGGAACGCGCCCACCATGCCGATGAAGTGGCCGACCGGGGCGGCGGTGATCTGGCGTCCGCGATCGGTCGCGTAGTTCGCCAGCAGCTGGCGGGTCTCGCAGCTCAGCGTCTGATGGCTGTGGACCACGCCCTTCGGGTCGCGCGTCGTACCGGAGGTGAACGCGATCAGCGTCGGCGAGCCGGGGTCGGTGTGCAGTTCGCCGGCCATCGGCTCGTCGGCCAGCAGGTCGTCGAAGTCGCTCGCCCACCAGTCCGACGATCGGGATGTCCGCGCACAGGTCGGCGTGGAACTCCATGTGCCGGAAGTGCGCGGTGCTGATGAACACCTTCGGTTTGGCGGTGTCGATGATGTAGGCCAGTTCCTTGCGGCCGTAGAAGTGGACGATCGGCACCACCACCGCGCCCAGGAACGCCGACGCCCAGAACGTCACCGCGGCCTCGACCCAGTTGGGCAGCTGGAAGGCGATCACGTCGCCCGGTCCCACGCCGCGCGCCCGCAGCCCCGCCGCCAGCCGGCGAGCCATGAGTTCCACGTCGCGGAAGGTGCCGCTGAACGGACGGACCTCGGAATGCACCCAGAAGCCGGTGTCGGGGTGGTCCGCCAGTCCGCGGGCAAGGAGCTCGCCGAGGGTTTCCTGGGTCCACCACCCTTCTTCCTCGTAGTGTTTCCTCAGCTCAACCGGGATGTTCCGCATCTACCTCTGCCTGCATGTCGGGGTCGCTGGCGATGCTATTCTCGCAGGCTGAGAATGCCAATACCGGAATCGGAGAACCACCCATGGTCGACGTCGAATGGAGCGACAGCCTCGCGGTCCTGACGATCGACCGCCCGCATGCGCGCAATGCCATCGCGCTGTCGACCATGGGCGAGCTCGAGGAGGCCCTCGACGCCGCGGCGGGCGCTGCAGGCGCTGGTGATCCGCGGCGGCGGTGACCGGGCCTTCGTCTCCGGCGGCGACCTCAAGGAACTCGCCGCGCTGCGCACGCTCGAGGAGGCGGCCGGCATGGCCCGGCGGATGCGCACGATCTGCGACCGCATCGCGGCATTCCCCGCCCCCGTCATCGCCGCGCTCAACGGCCACGCCCTCGGTGGCGGTGCCGAGGTGGCGGTGGCCGCCGACATCCGGGTGGCTGCCGACGACGTCAAGATCGGCTTCAACCAGGTCTCCCTGGGGATCATGCCGGCCTGGGGCGGCGCCGAGCGGCTGGCCGCGCTGGTCGGCCGCAGTCGAGGCCCTGCTGCTCGCCGGTTCGGGCACCGTGCTGTCCGCGGCCGAGGCGCACCGGATCGGCTTGATCAACCGGGTGGTTCCCCGCGCGCGAGTTCGACCACGAATGGCGTTCGCTCGCACAATCTTTGGCCAATCGGCCGGCGGGCTCGATCAAGCAGGTCCTCGCCGGAGCGACGCCCGAGCAGGCCATCGCCGCGTTCGCCGACCTGTGGGTTTCCGACGAGCACTGGGCGGCCGCGGACAAGGTCATGAACAAGGCGAAGTGAATGCACCAAGATCACGGGTTCGCCGGTGGGCGAACGTATCCAGGCCCTACAATCCGGTAAAGCTTCGTGAAGGAGGCGGCGTGCCAGGCTGTGCCATGAGGTTCGTCCGGTTCGGTTCCGCGGTCGCGGTCGCCGCCGCCGGTGCGGCCGTCACCGCGATTCCCGCCACTGCCGAACGAGGCGGTGATGCACAACGTCACCTACAGCGTCTTCACCGAGCAGCCGTTCCGGGGCGCCGAGATCTACTACCGCGACACCGACCCGCCGTCATGGGCCGACTACAGCCATGACCCGTACCTGTTCAGCCCGAACGTCGAGGCCGACCTGGGCCCCGGACAGCAGTGGACGATGAACGTGCAGCTGGCCGACCCCGACCAGTGGGCGATGGTGATGGCGACCAGCGGGATGTCGAAGTTCCCGCCGAACTTTCACTGCGTGCTGGCCGTGGACGGCGTGGTGGTCTCGCAGAACTCCGGCGCCAAGGGTGCGCTCTGCTCGCTGCGCCACTGGTGAGCTGAGTCATCGGAGGCCGGCTCGCCCTCCATCAACGTCAGGTAGCGCTCGACGACCTCCAGAGTTTCGGCGTGCCCGGCGGTGACGCCGAGGGCCTCGCCCATCATCACGACCGTCGAGACCCCGGTGAGCAGGATCGACCAGACGATCGGTGGCACCTCGTCGGGCAGGACCCCGTGGCGCTCCAGCGCGGTGACGAAGACCTCGCGCTGCTGCTCGCGGAACACCTCGGCATAGCGGGAGATCTCCGCGCGCAACTCCTTGCGGTGGTTGGCCAGCGCGGCCATTTCCATGGTCAGCCGGCTGGCCGCGGGGTTGATGCCGAACCGCCACAGCGCCCACAGCGGTTGGGGCGATTCGAGCGCGCGCCGGTGGGCTTCCATGCCCTGGTCGGCATAGCGGCGGAACACCTCCAGGAACAGGTCGTCCATGGTGCGGAAGTAGTAGTGGACCAGTTGCGGCTTGAGCCCGGCCTTCTCGGCGACCCGGCGGGAGGTCACCGCCGCGTAGCCTTCCTCGATCATCAGCTGTTCGGCGGCATCGACCAAGGCCATGCGGTTCTTCGCGTCAGGCGCCCCGATCCGCCGCGCCGATGCCATCGCCGACTCCGTCTCTCGATTGAACACGCCGATCGTACGTCGGCGGTTACGCGTCCACCCTTGACCCCGCACTTTACGGCATGCTAAGCAAGTGCTCAGCATTTCGCGGCTACCGGGAGGAACTCACCCATGACCGACTACGCAGGCGTCGACTTCCTCACCGACCAGTCGCTGGTCGCCGACCCCTACCCGTACTACGACTACCTGCGGGCCCAGAGCCCGGTGCTGCGGCTGCAGCCGCACGGGTTCGTCGCCGTCACCGGGTACGAGGAGGCCCTCGGCGTCTACAAGAACGTCGAGGACTTCTCGTCGATCGTCGCGCTCGGCGGCCCCTTCCCTCCCCTGCCGTTCACCCCCGAGGGTGACGACCTCAACGCCCAGATCGACGCGCACCGCACGCAGTTCCCGATGTACGAGCACATGGTCACCATGGACCCGCCGGACCACACGAAGGCCCGCTCGCTGCTGAGCCGGCTGCTGACTCCCAAGCGGCTCAAGGAGAACGAGGACTTCATGTGGCGGCTGGCCGACCGCCAGCTCGACGAGTTCCTCGGCGAAGGACACAGCGAGTTCCTCGCCGAGTACGCAAAACCGTTCTCGCTGTTGGTGATCGCCGATCTGCTCGGCGTTCCGGAAGAGGACCACCAGGAGTTCCGCGTGGTGCTCGGCGCCGAGCGGCCCGGCGCGCGCGTCGGTTCGCTCGACCACGAATCCGTGGGAACCAACCCGCTGCAGTTCCTCGACGAGAAGTTCAGCGGCTACCTCGAGGACCGCCGCAGCCGGCCCCGCGACGACGTGCTGACCGACCTGGCCACCGCGAAGTACCCGGACGGCTCCACACCGGAGATCATCGACGTGGTGCGCACCGCGACCTTCCTGTTCGCCGCCGGCCAGGAGACCACCGCCAAGCTGCTCTCGGCCGCGATCAAGGTTCTCGCCGAGCGGCCCGACGTCCAGCAGATGCTGCGCACCGACCGCAGTCTGATCCCCACGTTCATCGAGGAGTCGCTGCGGCTGGAGAGCCCCGTGAAGAGCGACTCGCGGCTGGCCCGCAGGACGACGAAGGTCGGTGACATGGACGTCAAGGCGGGCACGGTCGTGATGGTGCTGCCCGGCGCGGTCAACCGCGATCCGCGCCGGTTCAGCGATCCGCACGAGTTCGAGCTCCGTCGCGCGAACGTCCGCGAGCACATCGCGTTCGGCCGCGGCGTGCACTCCTGCCCGGGCGCGCCGCTGGCTCGGGTCGAGGGCAGGGTGTCACTCGAGCGCATGCTGGATCGGATGGGCGAGATCACCGTCGACGAACAGTTCCACGGCCCGGCCGACGCGCGGCACTACAACTACGAGCCGACCTACATCCTGCGCGGGCTCACCGACATCCACGTCAGGTTCACGGGATAGCGCAGCCGCTATGCGTCTGCCCGCGCACCCAGATCGATTCGCCGTTCTGCGGCGCGCAGGTGAGGAACAAGCCGTCGGGGGCCTGCGCGACGTACGACTCGTAACCGCTGCAGTTGCTGTTGAACTCCTTGACGCCCACCATCGGCGGCGAGCGGAAGTAGCGCGGCTCGTAGCGCCGCGGCGAGCCGCAGAACAGCAGCCTGCCCCAGTTGTTGCGGGTGTCCACGCCGAACACGTAGTAGCCGGTGTCGCCGCACGGCGCGCCGAGTTCGACCCCGGCGGTGATGCCCGGCGTGCAGAACGCGTCATTGCATTCGTTGGCGTTGATGGGCGGGGCGGGGGCCGGGGCGGCGGGGTCCGCGGAGGCCGACGCCGGCATCAGCAGACCGGCGGCCAAGGGCACAGCAAGAGCTGCCACGGTCATTCGCACCCGATTACTTTCCCATACTCGGTAAGCGAATTCTCCCCCTCCGAGAAGAAAAAATTGCCCCTGTGGAATGCTGGGCGGCAGTGCTAGACGAGGAGGTCTGATGCCGTCCGGCAAACCCGAGCCCGACGCCCCCGACGCCGACGCCGCGGAGGCCGCGGCTGCCGAGGCCGAGGCGCGCGCGGAGGCCGCCCGCGCCCGCGCAAACGAGTTGCGCCGCAAGCTGGAAGCCGCGAGTGCCGACGACGCGCGACGCCGACGAGACCACCGAGGCCGCGCCGACATCGCCGACGAGGTCGCCGAGGCCGCTGCCGACGACGTCGACGAGCTCACGCCGGCCAAGAAACGCAGGCTTCGTCTGCCCGGCCTCAAGGCGGTGGCGGCCGGCCTGGTGGTCCTGGTGATCGCCGGGCTGCTGAGCGTCACCGGCTGGATGCTCTTCGAGCATCGCAAAGCCACCGACGAACGCCACCGCACCGCCGAATACGCCGCCGCCGCCCGTCAAGGCGTGGTCAACCTGATGTCGATGGACTACACCCAGGCCAAGGAGAGCGTGCAGCGCATCATCGACGACTCGACTCGGCAAGTTCAAGAGCAACTTCCAGGACACCTCGCAGGATCTGATCAAGGCGCTGCAGGACTCGAAGATGGTCACCAAGGTGACGGTCAACGACACCGCGGTGGAGGCGATGGACGACGAGACGGCCACCGTTCTCGTCGCCGCGACGTCGCACCGCGAGGGTCCCAATGCGCCCAAAGAGGATCAGCAGCCCCGCGTCTGGCGGATGGTGGTGACGCTGCAGCGCGACGGCGGCCAGATCAAGCTCTCCGACGTCGAGTTCGCCTGAGGGCGTGCGCTACTGAATGATGCGTTGCATCCGGACCGGCATCTTGACCACCAGCGGCAGGTTGCGGCCGCACGCGCCGCTGAGGCCCTAGGTCTCGTCGTATCCACCGAAGGTCGAGCCGTCGGACGGATAGCGCTGCCCGTTGGAATCGACTGGCCAGAACCGGAATTCCTGCTTGCCCGGTGCGACGCCGAGCCGTCGTAGCACGGCTCCCAGTTCGGGATGGTGCGGCGAACGACCCAGCGGTCCTCGGTGTAGACCATGTCGGCTTCCCAGCCCAGGCTGCTCGTCAGGTGGCCGGTGCACGATGTCGGGCTCTCGCACGAGGACGTGGTGGTCCAGACCTGCCGAACCACCTGCTCGTTGTGGAAGACCTCGTTGGTCTTGGACCACTCGCCGTTGGACGTGACGAGATACTTGCCGTTGAGCTCGATGCCGGTGGTGTCGTCCGCCGTGGACGGGGGCTGCGATACCCGTTGCGGCAACCAGAGTTACAGCACTCGCACCAAGGAGTGACACCGACTGCGCGCATCACGTTGTCTCCAATCCTTCCGAACCTGCCGCCTAGGTGGGCAGCAGGTCCTTCCACGTCTTGGCCGCGCCGCCGGCCACCAGGCTCGCCTGCTGCTGGTACTGCCCGTCGGGAGTCAGGTACCGGCCGTTCTGCGGGTCGTAGTAGGCGACCGCCACCGGGGGCTTGCCCTTCGCGGTGTTGCCGTAGGAACTCGGCGCCACCGGGCGCCGCACCACCGTCGACCGGCGCGGGACCGGGCAGCGGACCCGTCGTATCAGCCGGCGGCGCAACGGCTTCCGGTGCCGGGGCACCTGACCGGAAGCGGGAGCGACCGGCGCCGCATCCGCGTGGCACCGCGGCGGTCCTGGGCGTGCCGTCCAGCGGACCGTAGATGTTGTCGTTGAAGTGATCCGGTCGTCCGGCGGAATGCCCTGTGAGATCAGGTTCGGATCCAGCGGGTACGGACCGGTGACATGCTGACGCATCGCCAGCGGCTCGTAGGGCCGGTCGCTCTGGCAGATCTCCACCGTGGGTGCCCGCTTACCCGGCTTGTCCATGCACGGGATGTTGCGCGCACCGCGCACCGAGATCGGGGAATCCTGAGGCAGTTTGCAGTACAGCCCGTCCGGGGTGTCGATGTCGGACATGTCCGCCGGAGAGCGCCACTGCGACGGCGGCAGGAACCCGACCGTGCACGGCGGCGGGTCGCCGAACATCGCGGCGAACTCGCCCAGTGGCAGGCCGGTGGGGTTGTTCTTCGGCAGGCCGAACGACTGCTGGGCGGCGATGTAGGCGGGCAGGATCACCAGCAACTGCTCGATGCCGGGGTTGTAGGTGACCAGCACCTGCCCCACGGTGTTGAGGTTGGCCAGCAGCACCGGCAAGGTCGGCTTCACCTGGTTCAGCAAGCGCCGAAACCTCGCTGACCGCACCGGGTCCGGTCTGCAGGATGTTGCGGATCTGCGGATCGTTGTTGTGCAGCGAGTCGGAGATACCGGCGAAGCTGCGCGACCAGATCTTGATCGAGTCGCTGGTCTGGGCCTGGCCGTCCAGCAGCGGTCCGGTGTCGTCGACCAGGGCCCGGGTCTGGTCGGAGACCCCATTGAGGTCACCGGACAGCTTGGACGCCGAGTCGAGGAACGACTGGATGTCGAACCCGGCACCGTTGAAGGCCTTGAACGACTCGTCGAGCAGTTGAGCGATCTTGTTCTGCGGGATGGTGTCGAGCAGCTTGCTGACCTGATCGAGCATCGGACCGACCGGTTGCGGAATCGAGGCTTCCTTCACCGGGATCACCGAACCGTCACCCAGGTACGGCCCGGACTTGGTGCGCGGCACCAGGTCGACGAACTGCTCGCCCACCGCGGAAATGCTGCGGACGTTCGCCTGCAGGTCGGCGGGAATCTTGGGCGAGGTGTTCAGCGACATCGTGGCGACCGCCCCGTTGTCGGTCAGATCGACCGAGGTCACCTTGCCCATCTGCACGCCGCGGTAGGTGACGTTGGCAGAATCGGTACAGCCCGCCGCTGGCGGGCAGTTCCAGCTTCACGGTGATCTTGCCCAACCCCAGCAGCGTCGGCACCTGCATGTAGGCGAAGACCATCACCGCGATACCCACGATCGACGCAATCGTGAAGATGATCAACTGATTTCGGACGAAACGCGTAAGCATCAGTTTCCTCCGGTCGGGCTGGGAGCGTCGGCCGGCGGAGCCGCAGGCGCGGGTGCCGGCGCTGGAGCGTCCGGCGCGGGAGCCGACCCCTGCGCCGGGTACGGGCCGGCGAAGATCTGGTTGACCGCCTCCTGGCTGGGCACCGTGAACAATCCGCCCAACGGCTGCGGGACGACCGGAAGGACGGGACCGTCCACCGCCGGCATCGGCCCGGCCGCGGGATTCACCGGCGCCGCGTCGTCACCCTGCGGAGGCGGGGCCACCCCCGCCGCCAGCGGCTCGTACGTGTAGTTCAGGTACCACGGATCCCCTGGCGCCGGAACGAGTTTCGCGTGTTCCTCGCCCCACCGGGTACCCAGGAAGAGCCCGCGCTTGAGGCGCGGGATCGTGAAATCGAGCACCGCATACAGGTTCATGTAGTCGCCGCGCACACCACGGTCGATCAGACCCTGGCTGTAGGGGAACGTCGTCGCGTAGGCCATCGCCTTACGCGATGTCGGGACCGATGTCGGCAAGGCCCTTCAGCGCCGGTTCCAGATTCTTCAGGTTCTGCACCAGGTCGGCCTGGGTGTCGTTGACCAGACCCGCCGCGGTGTCGCTGAAGGTGCCGAGTTTGACCAATGCGGTGGTCAGCGCGGGCCGCTCCTTGATCAGGACGTCGAGCGCCGGCGGCAGCTCCGTGAGCACCCGGTCGATCGCATCGGTCTGCCCGGCGAAGGTTCCCGAGAGTCGGTTCAGCGACTTGAATCGAGGCGACGATGCTGTCGCGCTGCTCGTCGAGCACCCCGACGAAATTGTCCAGGCGGGTCAGCAGGTCCCGGACATCGCCCTCCCGCCCGGACAGCGCCGTGCTGAAGTTGTGGATGATGTCGCTGATCTGACCCAGACCGCCGCCGTTGACCACGGCGGCCACCGCTGACAGCGTCTGCTCGGTCGACGGGTACTTCGAGCTCTGGCTCAGCGGGATGGTGCCGCCGGGAACCAGCCGCCCGCTTGGCTTTTCACCCAGCGGCGCATTGAGCGCCACGTGCATCGAACCCAGCAGGCTGGTCTGGCCGACGGTGGCCACCGCGTTGGCGGGGATATCGATATCGGGCTTGACCGAGATCTCGACGTCGGCATGCCAGCCCTTGAGTGTCATCTTGCCGACACTGCCGACCACGACATCGTTCATCAGAACCGGCGAATTGGATTCCAGCGTCCCGACGTTGTCGACTTCGACGTGGTAGATGTTGGCCCCCGGACCCCGGCCGACGGCGCCGGGAAGCGGCAGCGAATTGAGGCCTTGGAAGGCGCAACCCGATGTCAGCATGACGCCGCAGCCCACGACGAGCAGCCGGCGGATGGACGTTCTACGCATCACGGTGTCCCTTCCGCAGGCAGTGGTGGCCCAGGCGGGGCCGGCCGCAGGCGCGCCCGCGGCGGGCGGCGGCACGAACGACGGATCCGGAACCGGTCCGGTGCCACCCGGCATCAGCATGCCCGGCAGGTTCGACACCGTCGGGATCGTTCTGCCCGGGCAACAGTGCGGGTGACGGATACGCCGGTGCGTGCGGGACCGCCGGCGCGCCCGGCCCCGGCGCGATGGCTGGCGGCTGACCGTAGTTCTCCGGCGCGCCGACGTCGTTGTTGAGACCGGTGTAGGCCGAGATGGCAGGTGGGTCCTCGGGACCTCGTTGCGGGCCCGTGCCGCCGGGCGCCAGCGACGGGTCCGCGTAGACGATGTTGTTCGGGTCGGCCGACTTCATCAGGTACGGGTTGGTCGGCAACGGGATGTAGTTGAAGTTCAGCAGCCGCAGCGCGGGACCGAGGTACTGCGCGCAGAGCTTGGCCGTCTCCGGCGCGGTGGTGTTCTCCAGCGCGCCGATCGAGCCGCAGACGAACCCGACCGGGCTGGAGAAGTTCGGCAGCGTGAAACCGCCGCCGAAGTCGCCGGTGTCGGGGTTGTAGATGTTGTAGCCGTTGGCGAACGCCGTCGGCGAGATGTGCAGGACGTTCTCCAGCGCAGTCTTGTTGTCCACCAGGATCTGGGTAACGTTGCCCAGCCGCTGGATCTGCTCCGACGTCGGATCCCGGGTCTCGGCGATGAAGCGCTTGACCTCGCCGATCGCGACCGACAGGTTGGCGATCGCGCCGTCGAGATCCGAACTGCTGTCGTTGATCACGCTGGTCAGCGTCGCCAACCGGTTCTGGAACTGGACGATCTGAGTGTTGCTGTCCCGCAACGTCGTCACCACGGTCTGCAGGTTCTTGATGACGTCGACGATGTTGCCGCTGCCCTCGGCGAGCACCCGGCTCACCCCGGACAGTTGCGCGATGGTCTGCCGCAGCTTGTCGCCGTTGCCGTCGAGCGCATTGGCGGCGCTGTCGATGAACTTGCTCACCGAGGTGGTCGACACGTTGCCCTGCGGTCCCAGGTCGGTGGCCAGGCGCATGACCTGGTTCTTGACCTCGTCCCACTCGACGGGAATCGCGGTGCGGTCCAACGGGATCACCGCGCCGCTGGCCATCTTGGGCCCGCTGTTGTGGCGGTAGGCCGGGGTCAGCTGGACGTAGCGCGCCGCGACCAGGTTCTGGGCGACGATCACGGCCTTGGCGTCGGCCGGGATCGGCACATCGCGGTCGATGCTCATGGTGATCTTGGCCTGGGTGCCGTCCGGATCGATCGAGTTGATCTTGCCGACCTTCACCCCGGACACCCGCACCTCGTCACCGGCGTAGATGCCGGTGGCGCTCGGGAAGTACGCGGTGATCTTGGTGGGCGCGAAGAACAGGTTGCGCACCAGGAAGGCCGCACCCACGAGCAGCAGCACGGCCAGCACGGCCGCCATCGCTATGGCGAGTCCTCTGCGCTTCATGGCTGTCCCCACCGTTCGTTGGGCTGCGGAATGCCGTTGTACGGGAACGGAAGCTCGGCCCGCGGCCCGGCGTTGTCCGGCGGCTGGCCGGCGTTGATACCGCGGCGGAAGCCGAACGCGTAGTCGAAGAACGGCTGCAGCAGCTGCGCCGGCTGGACGTTGGGCACGAAGGCGTTGTAGTAGAAGCCGCTGGACACGGTCTCGCCCTGGGTCAGCTCGAACTTCGCAAAACCGGGCAGCGCCTTGGACAGGTTGTCGCGCTGGTTCTCCAGCATCGCCAGCACCGAGTTCAGCCGCTGCAGGGTCGGCGCCAGCTTCGCCTCGTTGTCCTTGACCAGGCCGGTGAGCTGCTGGGCCACCACCGAGGTGTTGGCCAGCAGATTGGAGATGGCCAGCCGCCGCTCGTTGAGTACACCCAGAAGGTCGTTTCCGTTGAGCAGCAACGTGTTCAGCTTGTCGCTGCGCTTGCCGAGGACCTTGCTGACGTCGGCGGCGTTCTTCAGCAGCGAGGCCAGCGAGTCGTTGCGGGCGTTCAGCGACTTGGAGAGCCGGCTCACCCCGTCGAAGGTCGGACCGAGTTGCGGCGCAAGCTGATCCAGTGTCTCGGACAGCGTGTCCAGCGACTGGTTCAGCGATCCGGTGTCGGTGCCGGCCGTGTTGGTGGTCAGGTCGCTGACGGCGTCGGTCAGCGAGTACGGCGAGGACGTCCGGGTGATCGGGATGAGCGGTCTGCGGCTTCATCGTGGTGCTGCCGGCCGACTCCAAGGTCAGCACCCGTTCCCCGAGCAGGGTTCCGGTGCGGATGTGCGCGGTGGTGTCGCCACCGAGCGGGACCTTGCCCTTGACCAGGAAGGTGACCAGCGCATCGCCGTCCTGCAATGAAACGGTCTGGACCTTACCGACTTTCATCCCGGACACCGTCACGTCGTTGCCGGGCATGATGCCGCCGGCCTCGCTGAACAACGCCTGGTACTTGACGTTGGTCGCCATGGACAGCAGCTTCTCGGGCTGCAGGCCGATGAGAATCACCATGATGATCAGGGCCACGCCCATGAAGCCGGCCCTGACCAGATTGGATCCGCGGTACTTAAGCATCGGGTTCGGTGCACCTTCCGGTCTCTTGCTTGATCCACGGGAAGACCACTGTCCGGCCCTGCAGGTCGGTCGCCCGGAAGGACAACCCACAGATGTAGTACTGGATGAAGCTGCCGTAGGCGCCGAGTCGCACGAGCTTGCGGTAGTTGCCGGGCATCCGCTTGATACCGGCTTCCAGGCCGTCCTTGCCGGCGTAGAGCAGCGGCGCAAGGCGGTTCAGCTGGTCGACGGCGTTGGCCAGCGGCTGGCGGGCCTCGCCGAGCAGGCTGGCCAGCGAGGCCGTGCCGTTGTCCAGCGAGGTGATCGCGGTGCCGACCGGGTCGCGGTCGCCGGAGAGCCCGGAGATCAGCTGTTCGAGCTTGTCGATCGACGCGTCGAACTGACCGCCGTCCTTGGCCAGCACCGCCACCACGGTGTTGAGGTTGTCGATCAGCTGCTGGATGGTCTGGTCGTTGTCGGCCAGTGTGTTGGAGAACGACGACGTCTTGGAGAACAGCGACGACAGTGTGCCGCCCTGACCCTGGAACGCCTGGATCAGCGACGAGGTCAGCGCGTTGACGTCCTGCGGATTGAGGCCCTGGATAACGGGTTTCAGCCCGCCGAGCAGCAGGTCGAGGTCAAGGGCGCCGGCCGTGCGGTCCGGCGGGATCTGGGACCCGGCTGGCAGCACCTTCGTCGAGCCGGGACCGTCCACCAACTCGAGATAGCGGTCGCCGACCAGGTTCAGGTAGCGCACCGCGGCTTTGGTTCCGGTGGTCAGCACCACATCGCGGTCGGCGTCGAACTTCACCAGCACCGACTTGTCGGGCCGCAGTTCGAGGTCGTTGACGGTGCCGACCCGGATTCCGGCGACGCGGACCGTGTCCCCGGTCTTGAGCCGCGACGCGTCGGCGAACACGGCCGAGTAGCTGTTGGTGGCACCGGTGCGGTACTGGCCGAAGATGAAGAACAGCGACGCGGTCAGAAACGACATGATGATGCCGAAGATGACGAACTTGATCAGAGTCCGGTGCCTGCGCATCATCCGGGCATCCCGATCTGCGGGGTGTTGCGCGGCGGACCGTCGATCGGTCCGAACAGGAACTGCTTGAGCCCGTCGGAGTTCAACAGGATGCCCTGGTTGCCGTAGCGCCACGGGTTGGCGCCGACGTCGGCGACCAGCATGGGCGGCACGTACTCATAAGGCACGTTGGGCAATCCCATCTCCTTGCAGATCGGCCGGTCGAGCTTGGCGTTGACCTTCGGCAGGTCCTGCGGGAAGCGGTAGCGCTCGATGCCGAGCAGGAAGCTCACCGACACCAGCACGCCGGGCACCGGCAGTGGCGGCGAGGTGGCGAACGGGATGATGCCGGCCAGGCCGCAGGCGATGTTCTCGTGGTACTTCGCCAGCAGGGAGGTGGTCGGCAGCAGCACGTGCACGGCGTCGGCCAGGCCCTGGCGGTTGTCGCCGACGACCTGGTTGCCCAGGTCCGCCAGACCGGTCGCGCTGACCAGCAGGGCGTCGAGGTTCTGCTGCTCGTCGACGATGGACCGGCTGATGCTGGAGGCGTTGTTGACGGTGCGGATCAGATCGTCGGAGGCGTCCGCGTAGGTGTTGGCCACCGCCGGGAAGACCTCGATGTCGTGCCTGAGGTTGGGCAGGCTGGGGTCGAGTTTGGCCAGCAGCCTGTCGAAGTCGGTGAGGGTCTGGCCGATCTTCTCGCCGCGGCCGTTGAACGCCTTGGCGATCGCGCCGAGCGTCTCGTTGAGCTTGGCGGGGTCGAGCTTGTTGAGCACCGAAACCAGTTGCTGGAACACGGTGTTGATCTCGACGGTGACGTGACCGGCGTTGACCACCTGGCCGGGGTACATCCGCGTCGGTGAGGGGTCCGGCGGCGGCATGAGTTCGACGAACTTCGAGCCGAACACCGTGGTCGAGGCGATGTCGACGAGGACGTTCTGCGGGATGTGCCGCAGCTGGTCGGGGTTCATCGCCAGGTGCAGGGCCGCCGTGCCGTCGGCGCGGGGTTCGATCGAGGCGACCTTGCCGACCTCGACACCGCGCATCTTGACCCGGGCGTCGGGATTCATCACCAGGCCGGCGCGATCGGAGATCACGGTCACCGGAACGGTTTTGGTGAAGCTGCCGCGGAACAATCCGACCGAGAGCGCGACGATGGCGAGGATCGCCACGACCGTGGCGAGGCCGGCCAACGGGCGCGCATAACTGCGCGACCCGAAGCTCTGCCCCGCGCGGGCCGCGACGGGCGCTGCCGCCGATTCGGTTTCGGATCGGTCGGCCGGCCCCGGACCGAGGTTTCGCGTCACGTCTTCTCCCTATCCGGACAGGTTGAAGTTGCCGTTGGAGCCGTAGATGGCCAGGGAGACCAGCAGGGTCACCGAGACCACCACGATCAGGGAGGTGCGCACCGCATCACCGACCGCGACGCCCACCCCGGACGGGCCGCCGGTGGCGAAGAAGCCGAAGTAGGTGTGGATCAACAAGATCGTGATCGCCATCAACACCGCCTGCAGAAACGACCACAACAAGTCGATCGGATTCAAAAACGTGTTGAAGTAGTGGTCATACAGCCCGCCGGACTGCCCGAAGAGCACCACCGTGGTGAACTGCGAGGCCACAAACGATCAAGATCACCGCGATCGAGTACAGCGGCGTGATCGCCACCATCCCGGCCACAATCCGGGTCGAGACCAGGTACTCCACCGGCCGGATCGCCATCGACTCCAGCGCGTCGATCTCCTCGTTGATCCGCATCGCCCCCAACTGCGCGGTCACCCCCGCCCCGAAGGTCGCCGCCAACCCGATCCCGGCCACCACCGGCGCACTGATGCGCACATTGATGAACGCCGCCAAAAACCCGGTCAGCGCCTCGATCCCGATATTGCCCAACGAGCTGTAGCCCTGCACCGCCAGCGTCCCACCCGCGGCCAACGTCAAGAACCCGACGATCACGACCGTGCCACCGATCATCGCCAACGTCCCGGCACCCATCGAGATCTCGGCGATCAACCGAATGATCTCCTTACGGAAATGCACCGTCGCATAGGCATGTCCCGCCAAGCGCGCGGCCGTAGAACAGGGTGTGGTCGCCGATGCGGGAGAAGAAGTTGACCGGCTTGTCGATCTGCTTCGCGAGGCGCGGATACGCGCCCCGCACGGTGGCCATGGTTCCCATCGCGCCTACTGGCTGGTCATTCGGATGCCGATGGCCGTGACGACCACGTTGACCACGAACAGCGCCATGAACGCGTACACCACCGTCTCGTTGACCGCATTACCCACCGCCTTGGCACCCCCACCGGAAATCGTCAACCCCCGATAACAGGCCACCAACCCCGCGATCAACCCGAACAACGCCGCCTTGACACACGAAATGATCACCTCCGGCACCCCCGTCAACAACGTGATCCCCGCCGCGAACGCCCCCGGATTCACATCCTGAACAAACACCGAAAACACATAGCCACCCAAAATCCCGATGATCACCACCAAGCGAATTGAGCAACAACGCCACCAACCCCGAGGCCAACATCCGCGGCGTGACCAGACGCTGCACCGGGTTGATCCCCAGCACCTCCATCGCGTCGATCTCCTCACGAATCGTGCGCGACCCCAAATCCGCACACATCGCCGTCGCCCCCGCCCCGGCCACGATCAACACCGTCACCAACGGACCCACCTGCGTCACCGCACCAAAAGCCGCACCCGCACCCGACAGATCCGCCGCACCCAACTCCCGCAACAAGATATTGAGCGTGAAACTCACCAACACCGTGAACGGAATCGCCACCAACAACGTCGGCGCCAACGACACCCGCGCCACAAACCAGGACTGCTCCAAAAACTCCCGCCACTGAAACGGCTTACGGAAAATGAACCGCACCGCATCCGCCGACATCGCAAACAACCCACCGATAGCCTGCATCGGACCCGACAGCCCCACGACTGATCGCGATGCCCGGCGACCACCGATCTGGTCCCTTACCTGCCATCGGTAACCGGTCCTTCCGGGATCGTCACTGCGGACACTGCTGCCGGTTCGGCGAAGCCGCCATCTTCATAACTGATCGACTCGGCCTGGGTGAAGGAATCGTGAACTTCAGCAACTCCAATATCACTGGGCGCACGGCCTGCCATACTGCTTGCTCGTCGTCCGACACGATTCGTTGCCGGCAGATCCCGTCGTGCCGTCGTTGGGCTGCGGTGTGACGTGACCCGGCGGCCGATATGACGTCGCAGACCGCTGAGATCTGCTGCTAGCCAGCCACTTCGGCGCCCGGAGACCGCTGGGGCTCGGGAGAGCATCTCGACCGGAACCCGGCCGCGCTTATCGACTTGAGCAGTGGCCTGCGACCGGTTTCCCACGAGCGTTATTGACACGTGTCGGCAGCCGACAGAAGTTGTGTGCAAATAACGCCCGGCGAGCAAACCGTGACGTCCGGACCGCCGTGTGACGCCGCCCGCGCCTCGCGGCGGCTGATGCGACGTGGGTCACAGCCGCTTCGCGGGCGACTGCGTACCCAAAACGGTGAGGTGTGGCATGAGATCTCCGGCGCTACCTAGGTGACCGCGCCGGCGGTCTTGAGTTCGATGATCCGATCCCAGTCCAGCCCGAGCTCTTCGAGGATCTCGTCGGTCTGCTCGGCGAATCCCGGGGCGGGCCCGGTCTGCGGGGGCGGCCACGTCGAACTGCACCGGGTTGGACACCAGCTCCAATTCCCCGGACTGGACCAGGTATTCGTTGGCCCGCACCTGGGCGTCGGCCGCGGCCTGCAACGTGTCCTGCACCGGCGCCCATGGCCCGGCCAGCGTGGCGAACCGGGCCGACCACTCCTCGAGCGTGCGGGTGGCCATCGCCTTGCCGAGGATCTCCACCGCGTCGGCGGTGTGGGCCGCGATCTGCTCGATGCTGCCGAACCGCGGATCGTCGATGTACTCGGCGATGTCCATGTGCCGGCAGACGTCGGCCCAGAATTTGGTGGGCTGCATCATCACGAAGGAGATGTAGCGGCCGTCGGCGGTCTCGTACAGCCCCACCAGCGGATTGATCGGCGAGCCGTGCACGCCGGGAACCGGCGCCACCAGGCGCTCGTGAAGGTGCTGGGTCAGGGCGATGGTGTGGGCCATCGCCCACAGGCCGCTGCCCAGCAGCGAGACGTCGACCACCGACGGTTCGCCGGTGCGCTCGCGCTTGAACAACGCCGCCGCGATGCCACCGGCCAGGTTGGTGCCCGAGATGGTGTCGCCGTAGGCCGGTCCGGGCGGGCCGATCATGCCCTCGATCCCGGGCGGGGTGATGGTGGCGGCGGTGCCGGCGCGGCACCAGAAGGCGGTCATGTCGTAACCGCCCTTCTCCGACTCCTGACCGCGCGGGCCGAACGCGCTGCCGCGCGCGTAGATGATCGCGGGGTTGACGGCGCGGATGTCCTCGACGTCGATGCCGAACTTCTTGCGGTGCCCGGGCAGGAAGCTGGTCAGGAACACATCGGAACGCCGGGCGAGTTCGTAGAGCACCTCCCTGCCCTCGGGCACCGACATGTCCAGACCGATGCTGCGCTTACCGCGGTTGGCGTTGTCGAAGTTCGGGTTCGGATCGCCCTCGACCCGAAGCGGACCGGTCTGGCGCAGCCCGCGCTGCGGGTCGCCGGTGACCGCGTGCTCGACCTTGACGACCTCCGCGCCCCACTCGCCGAGCACCGCGCCGCAGGACGGGACGAACCCGTACATCGCGACCTCCAGGACACGGACACCCGCCAGCGGGCCGCGTCCCGGATCCGACCACCTCGGCCAGGGTCTTGCCCTCCAGGAATTCCTCGAGCCCGGCCACTCCCATCTCGCGGCCGACACCGGACTGCTTGAAGCCGCCGAACGGGCTGTCCGGGGCGAAGTAGTTGCCACCGTTGATGCCGATGGTTCCGGTGCGGATGCGGCGGGCGATGGCGCGCGCACGCTCCTGGCCGCCGAACACCGCGCCCGACAGCCCGTAGATGGAGTTGTTGGCGATGCGCACCGCGTCGTCGTCATCGTCGTAGGCGATCACGGCCAGCACCGGTCCGAAGATCTCCTCCTGGGCGATCTCGCTGTCCGGGTCGACGTTGGTCAGCAGGGTGGGCTCGTAGAAGAAGCCCGGACCCTCGACCTTCTTGCCGCCGGTCACCAGCGTGGCGCCGGCCGCGACAGCACGCGCGACGATGCCGTCGACCTTGTCGCGCTGGGTCTCGCTGATCAGCGGCCCCATGTAGGTGTCGGGCTGCGGCCGGATCGCCGTACTTGATCATCCCGAGGAAGTTCGTCACCAACCCCACGATCTCGTCGTGATGCGTGCGCGGAACCAGCAGCCGGGTGGTGATCGCGCAGCCCTGCCCGGCATGCGAGCAGATCATGAAGGCCGCCATCATGGCGCAGGTGTTGAAGTCGGCGTCGTCGAGGACGATCATCGCCGACTTGCCGCCCAGTTCCAGGAACACCTTCTTGATGGTCTCGCTCGGCGGCGGCCATGATCTTGCGGCCGGTGGCCGTCGATCCGGTGAACGTCACGACGTCGACGTCGGGACTCGTCGTCAGGGCCACGCCGACCGCGGCGTCGGTGGAGCTGATCACGTTGATCACGCCGGCCGGGATGTCGGTGTACTTGGCGACGATCTCGCCGAGGGCCAGCGTGGTCAGCGGGGTATCGGGGGCGGCCTTCAGCACGACCGTGCAGCCGGCGGCCAGCGCCGGACCCAGCTTGGCCATCGCCAGCTGGTTGGGATAGTTGTAGGCGATGATCGCCGCGACGACGCCGGCGGCTTCCTTCTCGACCCAGCGGCGGTGGCGCTGTCCGCGGCTCTCGATCTCGCCGAGTTCCTCGGTCAGCGGATAGGTCTTCAGCAGCTCGGCGTAGTAGCCGATGATCCTGATCGGGATCGTCCAGCTGCGGCCCTTCGGTCAGGGCCTGGGTGGCACCGACCTCGGCGATGGTCAGCGCACGCAGTTCGTCGCTGTGCTCGACGAGCGCCTTGTGCAGCTGATCCATGCACCGGATGCGCAACTCGACGTTCGTCGACCAGTCCGTGGTGTCGAAAGCCCTGCGGGCGGCCGCGATCGCCCGCTCGGCATCGGCGACGCCGGCGTTGGGCGCATAGCCGACGACCTCACCGTTGGCGGGGTTCACCGAGGGGTACGTCTGGTCGGCATCGACGAGCTGACCGTCGATCAACATGTGCCGATCGGACTTCCGGCCCTCCTTCGCATTTTCGCCCGCGACGGTTGCCGTTTTGTCCTGCACTGGCATTCAACTACTCCTCGAGTTGGGGATAACTCGGTTCTCATCTTCGGCGAATCATACATTCGGCCGACGAGAACTCAAGGTGCATCGGCGCATCGTCAAACGGCCTCTGCGCCGACGGCGACATCACTGACGCCGCAGCATCTCCGCAGTTAGACAGATTGCGTCAGAGTGTCTTGCGAAATGCGTCACAGCGAGAGTAGCGTTCTCATTCCGGAAAGGGAGATTCTTGACTACCGAGATCCATCGGATCAGCGACGCTATGGGGTACGGGCGTGACCGCGCACCGTACTGCCCAGAGTTCCACCGCGACGGAGACTGCCTGTGAAGACCGCTCTGGTGACCGGTGGGGGTTCGGGAATCGGAGCGGCAGTCGCGCATCGACTGCGCACCGACGGCTACAACGTCGCCACGATCGACCTCAACCCGTCGGACACCGAGTACTCCTACATCGCCGACGTCACCGACCGCGACCAGATTGATGCCGCGCTCACCGAGATCCGCGGCGTACTGGGCCCGGTGACGATCCTGGTCAACGCCGCCGGCAAAGAGGTCTTCCGGCGCTTCGCCAACATCAGCTTCGATGAGTGGCGCAAGATCATCGACATCAACCTGCACGGGGTCTTCCACACCACCCAGGCCGTGCTGCCCGACATGGTCGAGGCCGGCTGGGGCCGCATCGTCAACATCTCCTCGTCGAGCACCCACTCCGGGGCACCGTTCATGTCCGCCTACGTGGCGGCCAAATCCGGCGTGAACGGACTGACGAAAAGCCTTGCGCTGGAATACGGTCCGGCCGGGATCACGGTCAACGCCGTCCCGCCCGGTTTCATCGACACCCCGATGCTGCGCAACTCGGCCTCCCAGGGCAACCTCGGTTCGATCGACGAGGCGATCAAGCGGACCCCGGTGGGCCGGATGGGCAAGCCCGAGGACATCGCCGCCGCGTGCGCCTTCTTCATCTCCGAGGAGGCCGGCTACATCACCGGCCAGATCCTCGGCGTCAACGGCGGCCGCAACACCTGACGCCCTCTGCAATTCGATCGGCCGAACAGCAACTGAAAGGAACTCCCGTGGGACGAGTCCAAGGCAAGGTCGCCTTCATCACCGGTGCCGCACGCGGACAGGGCCGCAGCCATGCCCTGCGGTTGGCCGAAGAAGGCGCCGACATCATCGCCATCGACTTGTGCAAGAACATCGAGACCATCGGCTACCCGATGGCCACCCCGGAGGACCTGGAGGAGACCGCCGACCTGGTCAAGAAGACCGGTCGCGGCATCGTCACCGCGCAGGCCGACGTGCGCGAGGCCGCGCAGCTCAAGGAGGCCCTGGACCTGGGCCTGGCCGAGTTCGGCAAGGTCGACATCGTCGTGGCCCAGGCCGGCATCGCCGGCATGAAGGGCACAGCCGCCGCTGCAGGCGTGGTGCGACGTCATCAACACCAACCTGATCGGCACGATCAACGCGATTCAGGTGGCACTGCCGCACCTCGAGGAGGGCGCGTCGATCATCGCGACCGGATCCACCGCGGCGCTGATGGACGCCCACCAGAAGAACGACCCCGGCGCCGACCCGGGCGGCATGTCCTACATGGTCGCCAAGCGGCTGCTGTCGAACTACGTCCACGACCTGGCCACCGAGCTCGCGGTGCGCGGCATCCGCGCCAACGTCGTCCACCCGACGAACTGCAACACCGACATGCTGCAGAGCGAGCCGATGTACCGCTCGTTCCGTCCCGATCTCGAGCACCCCACCCGCGCCGACGCCGAGCCCGTTTTCGGTATCCAGCAGGCGATGAAGGTCAACTACGTCGAGCCGCTGGACATCAGCAACGCCGTGCTGTGGCTGGCCTCCGACGAGGCCCGCTACGTCACCGGCATGCAGCTGCGCGTGGACGCCGGCGGCTACCTCAAGTGGTACGACTACCACGTCTGACATCCGGCACTGAATCGCAAAGACCGAAGGGGAAAACAGTGAAGGTTCGGGTTGATCAGGACCGCTGCCAGGGACACACCCTGTGCGCCATGATCGCTCCAGAGATGTTCCAGCTCAGCGACATTGACGGCAGTTCGTCGGCAGTCACCGAGGTGGTACCCGCAGACCAGGAGGACCTGGTTCGCGAAGCCGCGCAGTCCTGCCCGGAGCAAGCAATCCTCATCGAAGAGGACTGACCAGTCCCACCCCCGAATAGTCAAGGGAGACAGCGCCTTGAGCGTCGACGACACAGAAGCTGACGAGCAGCGGAGACAGCCTCGATATCACTTCGACCGGCACACGTCGGACTATCGCGTGCAGTTCGAGAAGATCACCGAGGAGATGCACGAGAAGTGCCCGGTCGCATGGTCGGACACCTACGGCGGGCACTGGGTGGCGGCCGGCAGCGAGGCGGTGTTCGAGCTGGCCCGCTGCCCGCACATCTCCAACGACCACGACATCAACGGCGAACGACGCGGCTACAAGGGCATTTCCATCCCCACCGCGCGCCGGGTGGTGACCCGCGGCGGCATGCTGGAGATGGACGACCCGGAGCACCGCATCTACCGCAACGTCTTCAATCCCTACCTGTCGCCGGCCGCGGTCAAGCGCTGGGAGCCGTTCATCCACGAGATCACCCGGGCCAGCATCGACGAGAAGATCGCCACCGGTGAGATCGACTTCGTCGACGACCTGGCCAACGTCGTCCCGGCCGTGCTGACGATGGCCCTGCTGGGCATCCCGCTGAAGAACTGGACGATCTACTGCGAGCCGACCCATGCCGCGATCTACACCCCCGAGCACTCCCCCGACGCCGAACGGGTGGCCGCAGCAGCATCGCGAGATGGGCATCGACCTCATCACCCGCATGAACGAGGCGAAGCAGAATCCCCGCCCCGGGTCTGATCAACGGACTGCTGAACCTGCGGATCGACGGCGAACCCGCCCCGGACATGGAGATCCTGGGCATGCTCGGCCTGGTCATCGGCGGCGGCTTCGACACCACCACCGCGCTGACCGCCCATGCGCTGGAATGGCTTTCCGAGCATCCCGCAGGAGCGCGCGCGGCTCAGCCGCGAGCGCGACTCTCTGCTCGACCCCGCCACCGAGGAGTTCCTGCGGTTCTACACACCGGCACCCGGTGACGGCCGCACCTTCTCCGACGACGTCGACCTCGAGGGCCACCACTTCAAAGAGGGTGAACGGGTGTGGATCTCGTGGGCGATGGCCAACCGCGATCCGTCGGTGTTCCACGATCCCAACGAGGTGGTCCTGGACCGGAAGGGCAACCGCCACTTCAGCTTCGGCATCGGTGTGCACCGCTGCATCGGGTCCAACGTCGCCCGCGCCGTGTTCAAGGACATGCTGACCAGCGTGCTGGACCGGATGCCCGACTACACCTGCGATCCCGAGCGCACCGTGCACTACGACACCATCGGCGTGATCCAGGGCATGCGGCATCTGCCGGCCACGTTCACACCCGGTAAGCCGCTCGGCCCGGGCCTGGACGAGACGCTGGACAAGCTGCAGAGGATCTGCGACGAGCAGGAACTGGCGCGCCCGATCACCGAGCGCAAGGAAGCCGCCGTCATCGACTGACGTCTTGCCGCCGAGCGACGGAGCCTCGCAGGCGACGCTGCGGGTGCACCTCTGCGAGGTTCCTGCACGTCGGCGAAGAGTTACTTGCCCCTGGGCAGGCCGAGCACCTGCTGGGCGATGATGTTGCGCTGGATCTCCGAGGTGCCACCGGCGATCGTGCCCGAGAAGCTGCGCGCATAGCGCTCGAACCAGCTGGCGAAGTAGGCGTCGAGGTTCATGTGCGCGTACGGCCCCGACATCGACGGGTGCACCAGACCCTCGGATCCCGCGGCGGTCAGCGCGTTCTCGGCGAGCCGCAGCTCGGCCTCGGAACCGAACAGCTTGACCACCGACACCCCGGCGACGTCGGTCTCGCCGCGCGCAGCCTTGGCGAGTCCCTTGGAGCCCATCAGCCGCAGCGCCTCGTAGTCCATGACGCTCGAGGCGTACTGGTCGCGCTCCAGCGGTGTGCGCGGGTGAAAGTCGCTGAGCAGGTTGTCGATTCGGTCGGCGAAGCCCAGCCACATCATGGTGCGCTCGTGGCCCAGTGAGCCGTTGGCCACACCCCAGCCGCCGTTGAGCGGGCCGACCAGGTTCTCGGCCGGCACCCGCACGTCGGTGAAGAACACCTCGTTGAAGTCCAGGTCGTCGACGCCGCAGATGGACGGGAACGGCCGGCGGACCACACCGGGCAGATCGGTGGGGATCACCAGCACGCTGATGCCCTTGTGCTTGGGCGCGTCCGGGTCGGTGCGCACGAACGTCAGCAGGAAGTCCGCGTCGTGGGCGCCCGAGGTCCACACCTTCTGCCCGTTGACCACGAAGTGGTCGCCGTCGAGCACGGCGCGGGTGCGCAGCGACGCCAGGTCGGAACCGGCGCTGGGCTCGCTCATGCCCAGCGACGCGGTCTTCTCGCCCTTGAGCACCGGCACCGCCCACCGGTGCTTCTGCTCATCGGAGCCGAACGAGATCAGCGATGCGGCAACGATATTGACACCCTGCGGGTTGAAGCTGTGGTAGATGCGGCGCTTGCACAGTTCCTCGAGATGGACGAACTGCTGCAGGACAGTGGCATTGCGGCCGCCGAACTCCGGCGGCTGGCCCGGCAACAGCCAGCCGTTGTCGAACAGCAGCCGCTGCCAGCGGCGGGCCCAGGCGGGCATGTGCGACACCGACCGGGGCCGCTCGGTGGTCTCGGCCTCGCTGGGCAGGTTGGCCTCGAGGAACTCGACGAACTCGGCGCGGAACTCCTCGACGTCGGGATCGAAGGTGAGCTGCATGTCTAGAAACCCCTGTACTCGTCGGCGATGATCGCGCGATGTTCGGCCGCGCCGCCGAGCATCAGCTCGCCGACCTTGGCCCGCTTCAGCGCGAACTGGACATCGTTCTCCCAGGTGAAGCCCATGCCGCCGAACAGTTGCAGGCCGTGGCGGAACACCACCGACTGGCATTCTCCCGCAGCGGCTTTCGCCATCGCGGCCGCCAGTCGCCGACGTGGGTCGTCGGCGCTGATGGTCAGCGCCGAGAAGTACGCCAGGGCGCGGGCCCGTTCGATGGCGACGTGCATGTCGACGGCCTTGTGCTGGACGGCCTGGAACGAGCCGATCGGCACGCCGAACTGGTGGCGGTCGCGGACATGCGCGAGCACCAGGTCCAGCGCACGCTGGCAGGCGCCGACCGTCGTGATCGAGAGGCCCATCAGCGCGATGTGGTGCGCCCGCTCGGCGTCGGTGTGCACCCGGTCGTCTTCGGCGAGCCGCACGCTCGAGAAGGCCACATCGGCGACATGCAGCAGCAGGGTCGAACACGTCGAGGCGGGTGACCTGGGCCAGGGCGGCGTCGACGACGAAGGTCCCGCCGTCGGTGACCACCGCGAACTTCTCCGCGCGGTCGCCGTCGAGCACGTAGCGGGCCGTTCCGTTGAGCACCCAGCCGTCGGTGCCGCGGTGCGCGGTGACGCCCGAGTAGATCGCGGTTGCGGCTTGGCCCGGCTGGTAGCGGTCGCCGGCCAGCGGCGCGAACTGCGTCACGGTGGCCAGGTACGGGGTCGGGTCCGTCGCGCGCCCGAGCTCCTCCAGGACGATGGCGAGTTCGACGGCGGTCTCCGGCTCGACCAGCTCGGTCCAGCCCTGCTCGACGTAGGTCTTCCACACCTGCGCGGCGTCGGCTCCGCCCTCGGCGATGCTGCGGACCAGCGATGCCGGGCACTGCTTGGCCACCGCGTCGCGCACCGTGTCCTGCCACAGCTGCTGATCAGCGTCGAATTCGAGTAGCACCCACCGCCTCCTGCTCACGTGCTTCGATGCAGCTGGAAATTGGATTCTCCATTAATGCGTCATCGATTCTCCCAATACGGTATCGCACTCTACCGGCTGATTTGCTTGCTGCCTACACCTTGTTGAGGCACAGTGGTAACGAGGTTCTACTCTCAATCGCGAGAACATTATTCTTGTTGTTGAAGAACTCGGATTTACACTGCCACCGGAAGGCGGGTTTGGTGATAGAGCATCGGGACGGGACAACCACGCCCCTGATCGACGCGAGCGTGCACATCTTCTTCGGGTCGACACCCGAATTGCGGACCGTGATGCGCGAGCCGTTCAAGAGCCGCGGGTTCCCCGACTACGAGATGGACTGGTACGGCGCCCCCGGCGGCGAGTACGTCAAGGGCTCCCGCGGACCCGACGGTCAGTACCCCGGATCCGATCCCGAGATCGTGGCCCAGCACCTGTTCGCCGACCGGGGCGTGGACGTCGCGGTGCTGCACCCGATGGGGCGCGGCATCATGCCCGACCGCCACCTGGGCACCGCCATCCTGGCCGCGCACAACGAGATGATGGTGTCGCGCTGGCTCGAGCATCCGGAGCTGGGTGAGAAGTTCCGCGGCACCATCCGGGTCAATCCCGACGACATCACCGGCGCGCTGCGCGAGATCGACAAGTACAAGAACCATCCGCGCGTCGTGCAGATCGGCATTCCGCTGCAGTCGCGCGAGCTCTACGGCAAGCCGCAGTTCTGGGAGTTGTGGGAAGCCGCCGTCGATGCCGGGCTCCCGGTGGCCACCCACATCGAGGTCGGCGAGGGCATCGCGTTCCCGCCGACGCCGTCGGGCAACACCCGGACGTTCGAGCAGTACCTGGGCTTCATGTCGATGAACTACATCTATCACCTGCTGAACATGATCGCCGAGGGCGTTTTCGAGCGGATGCCCGATCTGAAGTTCGTCTGGGCCGACGGGGCCGCCGACATGGTGACCCCGTTCATCTGGCGGATGGACTGCTTCGGCCGGCCGCATCTGGAGCAGACGCCGTGGGCGCCGAAGATGCCCAGCGACTACCTTCCCGGGCACGTCTACTTCATCCACAACAGCATCGACGGTCCCGGCGACGCCGACTTCGCCGACCAGTGGCTGTCCTTCACCGGCAAGGACGACATGCTGATGTTCGGCTCGAGCTACCCGCACTGGCACTGCGGTGACGCCCGCGAGTTGCCCGCGGCGTGGACCGCCGAGCAGCGCGAGAAGGTGTGCTGGCGCAACGCCGCCGGCCTCTACGGCATCGACATTCCGGCCGGCCTGACCCCTCAAGCCGCACACTAGAGGCGAGCAAGGAGACCACGATGACTCTCTCCCACATCCAGCAGCGCGTCGCCCCCACCGAGCGCGTCGCGGTGCGCTGCGTCGACTCCGACGTCCACCCGGTGCCCCGGCGCGGAGTGCTCCAGCAGTACATCCCGGAGCCGATCCGCAGCAAGTACTTCATGAACCACCGGGTCGGCGAGCTGATCTACTACGACGCCCCCGACTACGCCCACGCCTACGCGATGCGGGTCGACACCTTCCCGGACGACGGTGAATTCGCCTGCAGCGATCCGGATCTGGCGTTCCGGCAGGCGATCATGGAGGCCGGCGCGGACATCGCGGTGCTCGAGCCCGTGCACAGCTACTGCCGCATCACGGAGGCCACCGCCGCGCTGACCTACGCGCACAACGCCTGGCAGGCCGAGAACTGGCTGGACAGCAAGACCAACTGGCACGAGCGCTGGCGGGGATCGATCTGCGTGGCCATCGAGGATCCGCGAGGGCGCGGCCCGCGAGATCGAGAAGTGGGCCGAGCACCCCTACATGGTGCAGGTCCTGATCAAGGCCGAACCCAAGCCGTCCTGGGGCGACCCGAAGTACGACCCGGTGTGGGCGGCGGCGACCAAGCACGACATCACGGTCAGCTGCCACCTCGGCCGCGGCGTGTTCGACACGCTGCCGATTCCGCCGGTGGGCTTCCCGAGCTACAACCACGACTTCATGGTCAGCTACTCGCTTCTGGCCGCCAACCAGGTGATGAGCCTGATCTTCGACGGCGTCTTCGACCGCTACCCCACCCTGCGCATCGTGTTCGTCGAGCACGCCTTCAACTGGATCCTGCCGCTGATGTGGCGGATGGACGCCATCTACGCCGCGCGCAAGTCGTGGATGGACATCAAGCGCAAGCCCAGCGAGTACGTCAAGGACCACATCAAGTTCACCACCCAACCGCTGGACTACCCCGAAGACAAGACCGAACTGCTGCGGGCCTTCGAGTGGATGGAATGCGAGAAGATCCTGCTGTTCTCCTCGGACTACCCGCACTGGACCTATGACGACCCGCGCTGGCTGGTCAAGCACCTGCCCGAGCACGCCCGCGAAGCGGTCATGTTCCGCAACGGCATCGAGACCTACAAGCTGCCCGACACGGTTCCGGCCATCGAGGGCCAGATGCGGGTCTTCTGAGCATGACCACCCCGGACAAACAGCCCAGGCTGGCCCAGGGCCGCGAGCACGTGGTCGCCACCGTCGACGAAATCCCGCCCGGGACACACAAGTTGGTGCCCATCGGCCGGCACGGCGTCGGCGTGTACAACGTCAACGGAACGTTCTACGCCATCGCCAACTACTGTCCCGCACGAGGGCGGCCCGTTGTGCTCGGGTCGGCCGCGCGGCCGCAACATCGTCGACGAGAGCGTGCCCGGTGACGCGGTGATGGTGCGCGACATGGAGTTCATCTACTGCCCCTGGCACCAGTGGGGATTCGAGCTCGCGACCGGCACCACGGCCGTCAAGCCGGAGTGGAGCATCCGCACCTACCCCGTCCGGGTGGTCGGCAACGATGTGCTCGTGATGGCATGACCGGGCCCGCGCTCCGGGATGGCGAACAGGTCATCGAGATCAACGGCGGCAACGTCGTCTACGAAATCCTCGGCGACACCGGCGAGTTCATCGCCCTGACACCGGGCGGCCGGTACAGCAAGGACATCGAGGGCCTGCGCCCGCTGGCCGAGGAACTGGTCAAGGGCGGCTACCGGGTGCTGCTGTGGGACCGGCCCAACTGCGGACGAGTCCGACCTGCAGTTCTACGGCCAGAGCGAATCGCACATGCGCGCCGACACGCTGTACGCCCTGATCACCGCGCTCGGCATCGGTCCGTGCGTCATCGCCGGCGGCTCCGGCGGCGCGCGGGACTCCATCCTGACCACCATCCTGCATCCCGAGATCGCCACCAAGCTCGTCACCTGGAACATCGTCGGCGGGGTCTACGGATCCTTCGTCCTGGGTTCCTACTATCTGGTGCCGAGCATCCTGGCCGTGCGCGGTCTTGGCATCAAAGGCCTTCTGCACGTGGACGAGTGGAAGGAACGCATCGCGGAGAACCCGGCCAACAAGGACCGCATCCTGGCCATGGACCCCGACGAGTTCCTGCGGGTCATCCTGCGCTGGCTCAACGCGTTCGTGCCCAAGCCGGGTCAGGCGATTCCCGGTGTCGACGACGAGTTGTTCGGCGACATCAAGGTGCCCACGTTGATCATCCGCGGCGGCGAGAACGACTGGGACCACCCCAAGCGCACCTCGCTGGAGGTCAACTGCCTGATCAAAGGCTCCACGCTGATCGACCCACCCTGGCCGGAGGACGCCTGGGAGCGTGCCGGCGAGGACCGCGCGTCCGGGAAAGTCAAGCGGTTCAACATGTTCGACACCTGGGTGCAGGCCGCGCCCGCCATTCTCGACTTCCTCGGGCGATGACCGTGCAACCGGTCACACGGTGCGGATGTGCACCTCACAGTTGGTCGAGGCCTCCAAGGCGGTGAAGCACCCGGCTCTCGGGGATGCGTTGCATGTCCGCCTTGCGCAGCGTCACGTAGATGATGTCGTAGCCGCCGTCGCCGGGAGTCCGGTCGATCTCGCCGGTGAGCCCGAATCCGGCCAGCACACCGTGGGCGTCCTCGTCGGTGCCCCGGCTGACGTAGGTCATGCGTCCCGGCGTTGGGCGAGGTGCCGAATGCGTTGGCGCACATCGTCATCGCCGTGCGCTGAAGCTCCTCCGGATCGGCGCCGACGATCAGCAGTCTCGGCCTCGCGGCGGCCGCGCGGCATCACCGCGAGGTTGTTGTCGACCAACTCGATGCCGGACTGCTCGGCCAGCGTCCGCAGCGTGGCCATTCCCGCGGTCAGCTGCTCCCGAGACAGCTCACCCGCCGGGTCGACGTCGACGCGGACAACGGCCGTTCTCATGCGCCACAGCCTAGCCACACCGTGCTGACGGCCCGACCCAGAAGAGGTGACCGATGAACGCGACTGCGCAGGCGGGCACGGCGCTGACCGTGGCCACCGCACCCGGCATCACGCCCCGGTTGCTGCGTCTACCGGCAGCGGTGGAGACGCACAGCGCGTATGCGGCCACCGGCGGGTACGCGCTGCTGGACAACGTCGAGGCGCTGCTGGGCGAGGTGGAACAGTCCGGCCTGCTGGGCCGCGGCGGCGCCGCCTTCCCGCTCGGCGTCAAGCTCCGCACGGTGCGCTCGGCGCATCTGCGCGGCCACGAGACCGTGGTGGTGGCCAACGGCGAGGAGGGTGAACCCGCCTCGGTCAAAGACCGCTGGCTGCTGCGGCACCGTCCGCACCTGGTGCTCGACGGCGTGCGTCTGGCCGCGCGCCTGGTCGGCGCGCAGCGCGCCTACGTCTACGTCTCGGACACCGCGGCGGCCTTCGCCGTCGACAACGCCTTGTCCGAGGTCGGTTTCGACACTCTGGGCGGCCTCGAGATCTCGATCGTGACGGTCGCGCCGGGATACGTGGCGGGCGAGGAGACGGCGGCGGTCCGGATGATCAACGGCGGCCCGGCCAAGCCCACCGACAAGCCGCCGCGACCGTTCCAGCACGGCGTGGCCGGACATCCGACACTCGTCAGCAATGTCGAGACACTGGCCAACCTGCCCTACCTGCAGGCGCACGGCGCCGCACAGTTCCGCTCGGCCGGGACCGACGCGTCGCCGGGCACCTTCCTGGTCACCGTGACCGGCGCCGGCCGCCCGCCCGCCCTCTACGAAGTGCCGCACGGGTTTGCGTTCACCGATCTGCTTGCGCTGCATGGCGTTTCGCCGGATACCGTCCGCGGCGCGCTGATGGGCGGCTATTTCGCCGGCCTGCTGGACCGCTCGGTGCTCGACACCACGCTGGATCACGAGACGTTCCGCGGGCTCGGCAGCGGCCTGGGTTGCGGCGCGGTGGGAATCCTCACCGACGATTGCGCCGTCGCCGTGGCGGCTGCGGTGCTGGCCTACTTCGACCGGGAGAACGCCGGACAGTGCGGGTCGTGCTTCAACGGCACCGCCGCGATGGCCGCCGCCGCCGGTGCGCTGCGCGACGGTGCGGCCACCGCGGAAGACGTTGCCCGGCTGGACCGCTGGTCGGTGGTGCTGCGCGGCCGGGGTGCCTGCGCGACGCTGGACGGTGCGGCCAACGTCGCGGCGAGCCTGCTCAAGTACTTCCCGCAACTCGTCGAGCAGCACCTTGCCGGTGAGTGCGAGACATGCCGAAGCGGTGCGCTGCGCGCACAGCGTCCGTACGAGGTGGAGGCGGCGGTCCAGCCATGAGCAAGAACCTGCGAATCCGGCTCGACCGGACCATCTGCGACGGCTTCGGCGCCTGCGCCAAGCACGCGCCGGAGTACTTCTCACTCGACGACTGGGGATACGCGGCACTGATCGGTGACGGCACCGTCCCGGCCGCCGACCGCGAGGACGTGCTGCGGGCCCTGTTCGACTGCCCGGTGCACGCCATCGTCGAGATCAGCGAGGACGAGTTCGCCGGTGAAGGCCGGCCCGATGCCACACCGCCGGCCGACGAGGAACCGGTGTTCGAGGCTCGCTGGGGCTTCGCCCAGTGAGCAGCGGAGGAACTCGCGCACCGCTGCCGCAACTGACCGCGGAGACCGAGTTCTTCTGGACCTCCGGAGCCGACGGCATCCTGCGCATCCAGGAGTGCCACGGCTGCACGGCCCTGATCCACCCACCCCAGCCGGTGTGCCGGTACTGCGGCAGCCACGACATGGGCGTGCGCGAGGTGAGCGGGATCGGCGTGCTCTCGGCGTTCACCGTCAACCACCGCTTCAGCATCCCGGGACTGCCTGCGCCCTACGTGTTCGCCCAGGTCGCGATCCAGGAGGATCCGCGAGTTCGGTTGAGCACCAACATCATCGACGCCGACCCCGACGAGCTGGAACTCGGGCAGCTCGTCGAGGTGGTGTTCGAGAAGAACGACGATGTCTATCTGCCGCTGTTCCGCCCGGTGGCCCCCAAGCAGTTCGGCGAGCAACCCGCCGACGAGATCGCCCCGCAGGACTTCGCCCGCCACGTCCGCGCGCCGCTGACGGCGACGAAGTTCGAGGACCGCTCGGCCATCACCGGCATCGGCGCCTCGCGGCTCGGGCGCCGGCTGATGGTCAACCCGCTGTCGCTGACCATCGAGGCCTGCGAGGCCGCGGTCGCCGACGCCGGTCTGACGTTCGACGACATCGACGGCCTGTCAACCTATCCCGGGCTCGACATCGCCGGGATGGGCGAAGGCGGGGTCACCGCGCTGGAGGGCGCGCTGGGTCTTCGGCCCACCTGGATCAACGGCGGCATGGACACCTTCGGCCCGGGCGGGTCGGTGATCGCCGCCATGATGGCCGTCGCGACCGGGATGGCGCGCCACGTGCTGTGCTTTCGCACGCTGTGGGAGTCGACCTTCCAGGAGCTGCTCAAGCAGGGCAAGATGGCGCCGCCGGGCGGTCTGCGCACCACCAGCTGGCAGATGCCGTTCGGGGCGACGTCGGCGGCACACACGTTGGCGCTCAACGCCCAACGGCACTTCGCCCGCTACGGCACCACCCGCGAGACGCTGGGCTGGATCGCGCTGAACCAGCGCGCCAACGCCGCGCTGAACCCGACCGCGATCTACCGCGACCCGATGAGCATGGACGACTACCTCTCGGCGCGGTCGATCACCACCCCGTTCGGCCTGTACGACTGCGACGTGCCGTGCGACGGCGCGGTCGCGGTGATCGTCTCGGCCGTCGAGACCGCCCGCGACATGCCCAAGACGCCGGTGCTGTTCGAGGCGGTGGGCACCCAGATCCTCGAGCGCACCGACTGGGACCAGACGACGCTGACCCACGAGCCGCAGGTGCTCGGTCAGTCGGCACACCTGTGGACGCGAACGTCGTTGCGGCCCAGCGATGTCGACGTCGCCGAGCTCTACGACGGGTTCACCTTCAACTGCCTGTCCTGGATCGAGGCCCTCGGCTTCTGCGGCATCGGCGAGGCCAAGGACTTCCTCGAGGGCGGGACCAACATCGCGCGCGACGGCGTGCTGCCGCTGAACACTCACGGCGGTCAGCTCTCCCACGGCCGCACCCACGGCATGGGCCTGATCCACGAAGCCGTCACCCAGCTGCGCGGTGAAGCCGGCGAGCGTCAGGTGGCCGGCGCCAGGGTCGCGGTCGCCAGCAGTGGCGGACTCACGCCCAGCGGAGTGCTGCTGATGCGGACCGACGGCATGACCAAGCGTCGCGCTGCGCCGCGTCGTCCCGGTCGACGGGATGCCGATGTCGGGCTTGTTCTCCGACGCCCCCGACCCGCGGGCGGTGATCGTCGCCCTGCACGGCGGAGCATCCTCGGCGGCGTACTTCGACTGCCCCGGCCATCCCGAGCTGTCGCTGCTGCGGCTCGGTGCCACAACGGGTTTCACCGTGATCGCGTTGGACCGCCCCGGCTACGGCACCTCGGCGCCGTACGCCGACCAGATGTGGGACCCGGCGCGCCGGGTCGAACTCGCGTACGCGGCGGCTGACGCCATGCTCGGTTCCCGCCCGCGCGGTGCGGGCCTGTTCATCATCGCGCATTCCAACGGCTGCGAGTTGGCGCTGCGGATGGCGGCCGACCCACGGGGACATCACCTGCTGGGCCTGGAGCTGGCCGGCACCGGGCTGCGCAAGTATCCCGCCGCCGCGGAGATTCTCAGCCAGGCCACCCCGACGTATCGGCCGGCCGGACTGCGCGAGTTGATCTGGGCACCCGAAGAGCTCTATCCGCCGGACGTCGTCAACGCGGTCGGATCGGCCGGGTCACCGCCGCAGGAGGGCGAGATCTCCGCGAACTGGTCTCGCCGCGACTTCCCGGCGCTGGCCGCGGATGTCCTTGTGCCGGTCCGGTTCACCGCCGCCGAACACGAGCGCGTCTGGGACTCGACCCCCGAAGCGCTCGCCGACATCGCCGCGTTGTTCGCGAAGTCGCCCCGGGTGGAGATCAATCAGCAGCCCGGCGCCGGGCACAACCTGAGCCTCGGAGTGGCTGCGGCGCAGTATCACTCGGGTGTTCTGTCCTTTGTCGAGCAGTGCATCACCGCGGAAGCGAAGAAGGAGGCCGGCTAATGCGGGTGGGATTCATCGGGCTGGGCAGCCAGGGCGGCCCCATGGCACGCCGCATCATCGACGCGGGACACCCGACCACGCTGTGGGCCCGGCGCCCGGAGTCGCTCGAACCGTTCGCCGACACCCCGGCGACGGTGGCGGCGACACCGGCTGAACTGGCCGCCGCCAGTGATCTGGTGTGCCTGTGCGTCGTCGGCGACGACGACGTCATGGACGTGGCGACCAGAGCCGACGGCGTGCTGGCCGGACTGCACTCCGGTGGCATCATCGCGGTGCACGCCACCGTGCATCCCGACACCTGCCGTGAACTCGCCGAACGCGCGCAAGCCAAGGGCGTGGCCGTGATCGACGCGCCGGTCAGCGGTGGTGGACCGGCCGCGGAGGTGGGCACCCTGCTGGTGATGGTCGGCGGCGACGACGACATCGTCGAGCAGGTGCGCCCGGTGTTCGCCAGCTACGCCGACCCCATCGTCCATCTCGGCGGCCTGGGCTCCGGTCAGGTGACCAAGCTGCTCAACAACCTGTTGTTCACCGCCCATCTCGCGACGGCCAAGACGACACTCGATCTCGGTCAGGCTCTGGGGGTGGCACCGGAGAAACTCGCCGAGGTCATCGGGCGCGGGTCGGGGAACAGCTTCGCGTTGACCAGCGTCGCGCGGTTCGGCGGCAACCTCGACATCCTCAAGCAGGTTGCCGGTGGACTGCTGCACAAGGACGTCAGCCTCATCGCCGACATCGCCGCCAAGGCCGGTGCCGAACCCGGAGCGGTGCTCGATGCCGCCGACGCCGCGCTGGTGCTGCTGGACAACCCGCGATGAAGGTCGGCTTCGTCGGCGCGGGCCGGATGGGGACGCCGATGGTGCGTCGCCTGGCCGACGCCGGTCACGACGTCACCGCGCTCGGCCGCGACGCCGAGAAGCGTTCGGCAATAACCGAATTGGGCGCACGGCCGGTCGACGAGCTGGCCGATGTCGCATGCGACGCCGATGCCGTGGTGGTATGTGTGTTCACCGACGAGCAGGTGCGGCAGGTCTGCCTCGACGACGGGCTGCTCGACGCCATGCCGTCCGGATCGGTGCTGGTGCTGCACACCACCGGCAGTCCCCGCACCGCCGAGGCGTTGGCCGAGCGCGGCCGGGCCGGCGGGGTCGCCGTCGTCGACGCGCCGGTCAGCGGCGGACCGCACGACATCGCCGCGGGGACGGTGACGGTGTTCGCCGGCGGCGACGAGGACGCGGTGCAGACGGTGCGTCCCCTGCTGTCCAGTTACGCCGAGCCGGTCCTGCACGTCGGGCCGACCGGCAGCGGGCAGCTGGTGAAACTGGTCAACAACACCTTGTTCGCCGCACAGATCGGGATCGTGGCCGAGGCGGTGCGCCTGGCCGAGCGTCTCGGCGTGGACGAGTCCACGCTGTTGACCGCGCTGCCGCACGGCAGCGGAACCAGCAGGGCGTTGGGTGCCATCGCGGCGGCGGGATCGGCGGACCGGTTCATCTCCGCCGTCGGCGAATTCATCGGCAAGGACGTCGCGGTCGTCCGCGCCACCGTGGCCGAGCTGGGCGGTGGGCTCGGCCTGCTCGACGACGTCGTCGACGCAGGACTGACACATCGGCAGGCCCGGTGATTCAGCCCGTTTTCCGCTCTCCCGCTGAGCGCACTGTTAGCGTTACGATCAACCAAAAATCCGTAACGCTTCAGGCCATGACCTCGCCTCTGAGGAGTAACCAATGACCCAGGCTGAACTCGTCTTCGATCCGTTCTCGGAAGAGTTCTTCAACAACCCGTTCGACATCTACCGACGGATGCAGGACGAGGCGCCGGTCTACTACCACCCCGAGATGGACTTCTACGCGCTGACCCGGCACGAGGACGTGGCAGGAGCGTTCAAGGACCACGAGACCTACTCCTCGGCCTACGGCTGCGACCTGGCGATGGTCAAGTCGGGTGACGGCAGCCGCCCAATCGATCATCTTCATGGACCCGCCGGAGCACCGGCACATGCGCAGCCTGCTCAACAAGGCGTTCACCCCGCGCACCATCCAGGCTCAGCGCGACACCGTCATCGAGCAGATCGACCGGTTCCTCGGCGCCGCCGATCCGGACGACTTCGACGTGGTCCAGGACTTCTCCGGCCCGTTCCCGGTCGAGGTCATCACCCGGATGGCCGGCGTACCCGAGGAGTACCGCCAACAGGTGCGGGAGTGGATCGACACCTGCCTGCACCGCGAGCCGGGTCAGATGGAGTATGGGCGAGGCCGGCATGCAGGCCCAGCTCGAGACTGCGATGTACTACTACGAGCTGGTCCAGGAACGCCGCGCCAACCCACAGGACGACATGATCAGCAGGCTGATCGCGGCGGAGATCCCTGACGAGAGCGGTACCCTGCGCAAGCTCGACGATATCGAGATCACGAGTTTTGCTTCACTATTGGGTGGCGCCGGCGCCGAGACCGTCACCAAGCTGCTGGGTACGGCCATGGTCAACTTCGCCCGCTTCCCGGAGCAGTGGCAGAAGCTGCTCGACGACCGCAGCAAGATCCCGGCCGCAGTGGAAGAGCTGCTGCGCTACGAGGGCCCGGTCCAGTACAACGTGCGCTACTCGCTGAAGGACGCACACCTGCACGGCGTGACGATCCCCGCCGGCAAGCCGGTCTTCGTGATCGGGGCGGCGGCCAACCGGGATCCGCGGGCGTTCACCGACGCCGACAAGTTCGACATCGACCGCGACCGCACCGAGGCGCAGAACCTGGGTCTGGGCTACGGCATCCACAGCTGCCTGGGTGCTGCGCTGGCCCGGATGGAAAGCGCGATCGCCCTGGAACGGTTGCTGGACTTCATGCCCCGCTACGAGGTGCAGTGGGACCGGTCTGGAACGCGTACACATGCAGAACGTCGCGGGCTGGCACAGCGTCCCGGTGAAGGTGCTGCGATGAAGATCGAAGTGGACTTCGGCCTGTGCGAGGCCAATGCGATCTGCATGGGCATCATCCCGGAGGTGTTCCAGGTCGACGAGCAGGACTACCTGCACGTCCTATCCGACGAGGTGACCCCGGAGAACGAGGCGCAGATCCGCGACGCCGTGCGGCAGTGCCCGCGGCAGGCGATCTCGATCGTCGACTAGCCGGTGCCCGAAACCGAGACCGACCGCGCGCCGAACTTCGCCCAGCCGTGGGCACCTCACCGCCGGCGCATCTATCTCGGCGTGGCGGCGTGGACCAGCCTGGTGTTCGTCGCGATGACGGTCGGTGTCGGCGTCGGGCTGATCGAGCCGACGTTCACCTCCGACGTGATCGCCAACGTCCTCTTCGGTGTGCCGGTGATTGTGCTGCCCTTGGTGATTCTCTGGGACGCGCCCGGCGAGAACCGCTCGCGACTCGACAGGGCCGCCGAACTGACGTTGTTCTACCTGCCGTACACCGCGGCCAGCCAGATCGGCTATGAGTTGGTGTTTCTCATCGGCCACCCGCTGGGCTGGTGGACGCCGACCTCGGACCCCGGTTTCAAGTGGCTGTGGTGGCAGTACGGACTGGCCGACACCCGTTACGCCAGCGGTAACCCGTGGACGTTCGGGCTCGAGGTCGTCGGCGTCCTCACCGGAGTGACGGTGTTCGCGGTGTGGACCCGACTCATCCGGCCCGACCTTCCGGTGGAGTCCCGCATCCGTGTGTCTGTGGCTGGCGTTCGCCGGGCGTGGCGATCCTGATGAGCAGCACGGCGGTCTACTTCCTGTCCGAAGTGGGCGCCGGGTTCAGCGACATCGGCCAGGGTGCGTTCGGCCTGTGGTTCAAGTTCCTCGCCGAGAACATCCCGTTCATCGTTCTACCGCCGCTGGTGCTCTACGCGATCCACCTGCAGATCGACTACCTCACCCGGCGCGCCTGATCGTCGACTAACCCGCCGGAACCAGGTCGGCGCCGATCGGCGGGCAGTTCATCGCGCCGCTGCGGAACGTCTCGACCGGGCCGACCGCGACATCGGTGACCGCGGCGGCGGCCAGCGCCTGAGCCTTGAACACCCGCGCCGCCGAACTGAGCCGGTGCTGCACCGAATCCACGCCGCGGTCCAGGCCCGCGGGCTGGCCCTCGCCCCACACCGCGACCTCGGTCATGCCGTGGTCGATCGCTCGGAGCACACCCTTGCGCACCCGCTCGTCGCGGTCGATCAGATCGGCGGCCACGGCCAGCGCCTGCGGGTGGGGCTGGTCGTCGCCGGCGGCGATCACCGACTCGAAGTCCACCGGCTCGGCACCGAGGATCTTCAGCGGCCGCACGTCCCCGCTCTCGGCGAGCAGGACGTTGACGTCCCAGCCGGCCATCACCCGGTCGAACATCCAGCCGCCGGCGTAGCGAACCGCCTCGGCGACGCTGGGCGCCACGACGTCGAGCCGGTACCTCATGATCCGGCGACCGGCGCCAGCTGGCTCGCCAGTGATCGGGAATACTCCCGGAACACATCGGTCAGCGGAATCGTCGGGTCGAGTAGCCATGAGGTCTCCATTCCGTTCACAAATGCCAGGATCTCCACGGCCTTGATGACCGGGTTCACGTCTTGTCGGTAGCGGCCCTCGGACTGACCGCGGCGGATTCCGTCGGCAACGATCTTCAGCGCTTCCCGGTAGCGGGCCAGCAGGCGATCGTGCAGTGGGGCGTCGGGAGCGATGTTCTCGACCATCAGCACCGCGAAGGTGCCGACCAGTTCCGGTGATCGGTCGAACCGCTCGGCGGCGCCGGCGATGCCCTCGACGAGGTCGCCGGTCCGGTAGTCGGCGTGCTCGGCTGTCGTCGGCGTCGCGGGCGTCGAGCACGGCGTGCAGCAGCTGCTCCTTGGATTCGAAGTGGTGCAGCAGGCCGGCGGACGTCACCCCGGCTTCCTTAGCGATCTGGGCGAGCGTGGTGTTGCGCCAGCCGTTGCGGGCCAGCAGCCGCTGCGCGACGTCGAGAATCCGCTGCTTGCGGTCCTCACCCTTGGCGAGAAGGGTCGCGTAGGGACGGCGATGAGCGCTTGCGCGAAGAGCCGACGGTTCTGGCGCGGTCACCGGGCTCCTTTCGCGCAAACCAACCTAGTGAACACACAGTAGGTTGGTTTGGCGGGCTGTGACAAGGGTCGCAGCAGAAAAAAGTTCGACGGGCCGTGACTTCAGACGAGTCCGGTCACGCCGTCGCGTCTGCAGACCCGTGCCCGGCTGCGAGCTGATGCGGGTGACGCCTACAGCCCGAGCGACTTCGCGATGATCACCTTCATCACCTCGCTGGTGCCCGCGTAGATCCTGGCCACCCGGGCATCGGTGTACAGCCGGGCGATCGGATACTCCATCATGTAGCCGTAGCCGCCGAACAGCTGCAGGCAGCGGTCGATCACCCGTTGCTGCATCTCGGTGCAGAACAGTTTCACCCGCGCCGCGTCGGCCCCGGTGAGCTCGCCGTCGACGTGCAACGCCACCGCCCGGTCCAGCATCGCCTGGGCCGCCTCGACCTCGGTCGAGCACGCCGCGAGTTCGAACTTGGTGTTCTGGAACGAGGCGACCGGAGTGCCGAACGCCTTGCGGTCTGCGGGTGTAGTCGATCGCGGCGGCGATCGCCGAGCGGGCCTGCGCCACCGAGCCGACGGCGACGGTCAACCGCTCCTGCGGCAGGTTGTGCCCGAGATAGGAGAAGGCCTCGCCCTCCTCCCCCAGCACGTTGGTGGCGGGCACCCGCACGTCGACGAACGACAGCTCGGCGGTGTCCTGCACCTTGCAGCCCATCTTCTCCAACTCGCGGCCGCGGGTGAAGCCCGCCATGCCGTCCTCGACCACCAGCAGTGTCAGGCCCTTGCGGCGGTTGTCCGGATCGGTCGAGGTGCGCGCGACGACGATGACCAGGTCGGCCTGCATGCCGCCGGTGATGAAGGTCTTGGCGCCGTTGACGATCGCAGTCGTCGCCGTCCACGCACCGCGGTGGTGCGCACGCCGGCCAGGTCCGAGCCGGTGCCGGGCTCGGTCATCGCGACCGCGGTCAGCAGGGTGCCGTCGGCCAGACCGGGGAACCAGCGCTGCCGCTGTTCGGCGTTCGCGTAGTGCAGGAAGTACGGCAGGATCACCTCGAGCTGGGTGCGCACCGTCGACAACGTGACCAGGGCGCGGGCCGCCTCCTCCTGCAGCACGACGTTGTAGCGGTAGTCGGGCATGCCGGCCCCGCCGTACTCCTCGGGGATCGCCATGCCGAGCATGCCGAGCGCGCCCATCTGCTTGAAGACGTCGCGAGGCATCCGGCCGCCCTTCTCCCACTCGGGATAATGCGGAACCACCTCCTTCTCGACGAAGTCGCGGGCGAGTTCGCGGAATGCCTCGTGGTCTTCGGTGAACAGATCGCGGCGCATGGCTCCCCCGGTCAGTTGATGAGTTCGACGATGGTGGCGTTGGCCGTGCCGCCGCCCTCGCACATCGTCTGCAGTCCGTAGCGAATGTTGTTGTCGCGCATGTGATGCAGCATCCGCGTCATCAGCACCGCACCCGAGCCGCCCAGCGGGTGGCCCAGCGCGATGGCCCCGCCGAGCGGGTTGAGCCGGTCGGCGTCGGCGCCGGTCTCGGCCAGCCAGGCCAGCGGAACCGGGGCGAACGCCTCGTTGACCTCGTACACGCCGATGTCGTCGATACCGAGGCCGGTCTTGCCCAGCACCTTCTGCGTCGCCGGGATCGGGCCGGTGAGCATCAGCACCGGATTCGCACCGGCGACCGCACCCGCGACGTAGCGGGCGATCGGCGTCCACCCTTGCGCCGCAGCATGTTCGGGAGTGGTCACCAGCAGGGCCGCCGCGCCGTCGGAGATCTGCGAGGAGTTGCCGGCGTGGATCACCCCGTCCTCGGCGAAGGCGGGTTTGAGCGCGGCGAGCTTCTCCGCGGTGGTCCCCCGCCGGATGCCCTCGTCGGCGGTGACGACGCCGCCGTCGGTGGGCACCGCGACGATCTGGTCTTCGAAGGCGCCGCGGTCCTGAGCCGCCGCCGCGAGTTCGTGCGAGCGCGCCGAGTACTCGTCGAGACGGGTGCGCGACAGGCCCCACTTCTCGGCGATCATCTCCGCCGAGATGCCCTGGTTGAACGAGAAGTCGTCGTAGCGCGCGAGCACTTTGGGGCCGTAGGGCATACCGGTGGCCCGTGCCGAGCCGAGCGGAACCCGGCTCATCACCTCGACGCCGCCGGCGACCACCACGTCCTGCTGGCCGCTCATCACCGCCTGCGCGGCGAAGTCCAGCGCCTGCTGGCTGGACCCGCACGCCCGGTTGACCGTGGTTCCCGGAATGGATTCCGGCCAGCCCGCCGCGAGCACCGAGAACCGGCCGATGTTGGAGGACTGGTCGCCCACCTGGGACACACAGCCCCACACCACGTCGTCGACGGTCGACGGGTCCAGCCCGGTCCGGTCGACCAGCGCGCCCAGCACCACCGCCGACAGGTCGGCGGCATGCACTCCCGACAGGCCGCCGTTTCGCTTGCCGACCGGTGTGCGCACCGCCTCGACGATCACTGCCTCACGCATGACTGCTCCTCACTGTTCACGCAACGACACCCTTGTCGCGCAGCTCGCCGATGTCGTTGCCGGACAAGCCCAATTCGGCCAGGACCGCGTCGGTGTGCTCACCGAGGCCGGGCACCGGGCCCATCGGCTGTTCGTAACCGTCGATGATCGGCGGCGGCAGAATGGCCTTGATCGGGCCTGCCGAGGTCTGCACCGTGCGCCAGCGGTCCCGGGCGCTGAGCTGCGGATGCACCAGGACCTCGCTGGGCAGGTTGTAGCGAGCATTGCCGATACCCGCCGCATCGGCGATCTTCTGGACATCCTCGAGATCGCGCCGGGCACACCAGCTTTGGATCGCCTCGTCGAGCACCGCACGGTTCGCGACCCGGTCGGAGTTGCCGGCGAACCGGGCGTCGTCGGCGAGGTCGGGCCGCTCGATGATCTCGCGGGCCAGTCGCTGCCACTCCCGGTCGTTGGTGGTGCCCAGCACCACCGTCTGACCGTCGGCGGTGCGATAGGCCCCGTAGGGCGCCACGGCCGGCGAGCTCATTCCCAACGGCTGCTGGTCGATCCCGGAGTGCTGGGTGTAGGTCAGCGGATAGCCCATCAGATCCATCATGGTGTCGAACAGGCTGACGTTGACCGCGCCGCCGCGGCGGGCGCGGTCGTCGCGGGAGAACAGCAGCGCCATGATCGACAGCGCCGAGTACAGGCCGGTGGAGATGTCGGCGATCGGCGGGCCCGGCTTGGCCGGCATGTCGGGATACCCGGTGACCGCGCACGATCCCGACTCCGATTGCGCCAGAAGGTCATACGCGCGCTTGTGCGAGAGCGGCCCGCCGGCGCCGTATCCGTCGATCTCGACGGCGATCACGTCGGGGTGGCGCTCGCGCAGCTGCTCGGGCGATATCCCGAGCCTGCGCCGTGGAGCCCGGCGCCAGGTTCGACACCAGCACGTCGGCGCGGTCCAGCAGCCGGTGCAGGATGTCGATGCCCTCGGGCGCCTTGAGGTCGAGTGCCACCGACTCCTTGTTGCGGTTGGCCCAGACGAAGTGCGCCGCAAGGCCTCCGGGACCGTTGACGACGTCGTCGTAGTGGCGGGCGAAGTCACCGCCGGCCGGGTTCTCGACCTTGATCACCCGGGCACCGAAGTCGGCCAGGGCGCGGGTGCACATCGGCGCCGACACCGCCTGCTCCAGTGCCACGACGGTGACACCGGCCAGCGGGGCTGCCGGTTGCTGGGCAGAGTTCATCAGATCACCATACGGAGGGCCGCAGGTGCGGCCACTAGTAGCTCCTCGGCAGTCCCAGCACGTGCGAGCCGAGGAAGTTCAGGATCATCTCCTGGCTGACCGGGGCGATCTTCATCAGGCGCGACTCACGGAAGAACCGGGAGATGTTGTACTCCTCGGAGTAGCCCATCCCGCCGTGGGTCTGCAGCGCGCGATCGGCCGCATCGAAACCGGCGTCGGCACACAGGTACTTCGCCATGTTGGCTTCCCGGCCACACGACTTGCCGTTGTCGTAGAGCCAGGTGGCTTTGCGCAGGATCAGTTCGGCCGCGTCGAGCCGGGCCAGCGAGTCGGCCAGCGGGAACTGGATGCCCTGGTTCATGCCGATGGGGCGGTCGAACACGACCCGCTCATTGGCGTATTTCACTGCACGGTCCAGCGCCACCCGGCCGATGCCGAGGGCCTCGGCGGCGATCAGCATCCGCTCCGGATTCAGTCCGTGCAGGATGTACGAGAAGCCCTTGCCCTCTTCGCCGATGCGATCGGAGACCGGGACCCGCAAGTCGTCGATGAACACCTCGTTGGAGGACACGGCATTGCGCCCCATCTTCTTGATGGGCCGGATGTCGATGTGGTCGCGGTCGATATCGGTGAGGAACAGCGACATCCCGTCGGTCGGCTTGGCAGCCTCGTCCCTGGGTGTCGTGCGGGTGAGCAGCAGGATCTTCTCGGACTCCAGCGCCTTGGAGATCCACACCTTGCGGCCGTTGACCACGTAGCTGTCGCCGTCGCGGCGGGCGAACGTGGTGATCCGCGAGGTGTCCAGTCCGGCACCGGGTTCCGTCACCCCGAAGCACACGTGCAGGTCGCCGGTGACGATCCGCGGCAACGTCGCGGCCTTCATCTCGTCGGAGCCGAACACCACGACCGGTTGCATGCCGAAGATCGACATGTGGATGGCGCTGGCGGCGTTCATCCCGCCGCCGGAGCGGGCCACCTCCTCGGCCAGGATCGTGGCCTCGGTGATGCCGAGGCCGTGCCCGCCGTACTCCTCCGGGATCGTCATGCCCAGCCAGCCGCCGCTTGCGACGGCGTCGTAGAACTCCTGCGGGAACTCGTGGGCCTGGTCCTTCTCCATCCAGTAGTGGTCGTCGAAGCGAGCAGCCAACTCCCGCACGGACTTTCGGATCAGCTCCTGATCCTCGGTGAGTTCGAAGCTCATTCCGCCCGACATGTTTACGAGCTACCGCTGTTCGCCTGCGCCGCCTCGAACAGGGCGCTTCCGCCCCGCTCGCCCTTCTTGTGGTGGCTCAGGGCCTGGATCGAGACGTCGTGCCCCTCTGCGGACTTGCGCAGCGCACCGACGGTGGCCTGCTCACGCGCGATGTGCTTGAACGGGTCGAACGAGTACCAGCGCATCGCGTTCTCGTAGGTCATCTTGTTGATGTCCTCGTCGGGAACGTCGTTGGCGGTCAGCACCTCCCACAACTCCTCGGGGGCACCGGGCCACATCGAGTCGCTGTGCGGGTAGTCGGCCTCCCAGGCGATGTTGTCGATGCCGATGTCGTGGCGCAGCTTGACCCCGACCGGGTCGGAGATGAAACACGTCAGGAAGTGCTCGCGGAAGACCTCCGAGGGAACCTTGCCGCCGAAGTCCTGGCCGGTCCAGGTGGAGTGCATCTCGTAGGTGCGATCGGCGCGCTCCAGGAAGTAGGGGATCCAGCCGGTCCCGCCCTCGGACAGCCCGATCTTCAGATCCGGGTACTCCTTGACCGGCCGCGACCACAGCAGATCCGCCGCGGCCTGCACGATGTTCATCGGCTGCAGGGTGATCATCACGTCCATCGGCGCGTCCGGCGCGGTGATGGCCAGCTTGCCCGAGGACCCGATGTGCACGTTGAGCACGGTGTTGGTGTCGCACAACGCTTTCCACAGCGGGTTCCAGTAGGGGTCGTGGAAGCTGGGATACCCCATCGCGGCCGGGTTCTCGCTGAAGGTGATGGCGTGCACGCCCTTCTTGGCGACCCGGCGCACCTCCTGGGCGCACAGTTCGGCATCCCAGATCACCGGGATCGCCATCGGGATGAACCGGGCCGGATAGGCCCCGCACCACTCGTCGATGTGCCAGTCGTTGTAGGCCTGCACCAGCGCCAGGGAGAACTCCACATCCTCGGTGGCGAACAGCCGGCCGGCGAAACCGGGGAAGGACGGGAAGCAGATCGAGCCGAGGATGCCCCCGGCGTTCATGTCCTTGACCCGCTCGTCGACGTTGTAACAGCCCGGCCGGATCTCGTCGAGCCCCTGCGGCTCCAGGCCGTACTCCTCCTTCGGCCGGCCCGCGACCGCGTTGAGCGCCACGTTGGGGATGACGGTGTCGCGGAACTTCCACATGTCCGAGCCGTCGGGGTTGTGCACCAGATGCGGGGCGTCGTCGGCGTACTTCTTCGGCAGATGGTTCTTGAACATGTCAGGCGGCTCGACGATGTGATCGTCCACGCTGATCAGGATCATGTCCTCTTTGCGCATTCCGGTTCCTCTCGTCGCGGCCCTTCTAATGAAAACTAGCTTCTCCTTCCGCGAGAATCAACATCCGGTAATCCTCTTACCGCAGGGTTGGCCCGGTTCGCGCGCCATCGGCCCCAGCAGGGTGAACACGGTTTTCCCACGCTGCTCAGGCAGGGGGATTGACCTCCGGGCAAGTTCATGGAAATCTGTTATCCGTAATTGAGAATGCGATTCTCTCCGGTGAGAGGAGGATGCAGGTGCGCCTGACGCCGCTACCTGCGGATCAGTGGGACGACGAGGTCCGTGGGGCGTTCAAGGGCATGCTGCCGCGGCGATCGGCAGAACCCCGAGGGCGCCGGGACGGCGCTGTCCACCCTCGTGCGTCACCCGGACCTGACCAAGGCGTTCCTGGGCTTCAACGTCTATCTCCTCTTCCGGTCCTCGCTGCCGCCGCGGCTGCGGGAGGTGGCGATCCTGCGCGTCGCGCACCGGCGCCACTGCGCCTACGAATGGGAGCACCACGTCGAAATGGCCAAGGCGGAGGGCCTCACCGACGCCGACGTCGACGCGATCCGCCGGGGTGCAGCCACCAACGAGGTCGACGCGCTCGTGCTGCGCGCCGTCGACGAACTCGACGAGAAATCGAATCTCAGCGACGAGACGTGGGCGGCGCTGGGTGAACACCTCAACGACCGGCAGCGCATGGACTTCGTCTTCACCGTCGGCGCCTACGCCATGTTGGCCATGGCGTTCAACACTTTTGGTGTACAGCTCGAAAAGGAAAGGTAAGAAAGTTGCCACACTTCCCGAAACCAGCCGCGGGTAGCTGGACAGAGAGTCATCCCGAACTGGGGACCGCTCCGGTCAACTACAGCGACTCGATCGACCCCGCGCACTACGCCAAGGAGCAGGAGGCCATCTTCAAGCACTCCTGGCTCAACGTCGGCCGGGTGGAGCGGTTGCCCAAGAAGGGCAGCTACTTCACCAAGGAGATCGCCGTCGCCAAGGCCTCGATCATCGTGGTCAAAGGCAAGGACGGCGTGGTCCGCGCGTTCCACAACATCTGCCGCCACCGTGGCAACAAGCTGGTGTGGAACGACTTCCCCAACGAAGAGGTGCAGGGCACCTGCCGGCAGTTCACCTGCAAGTACCACGCCTGGCGGTTCAGCACCGAGGGCGAGCTCACCTTCGTGCAGCAGGAGGAGGAGTTCTTCGACCTGGACAAGAGCCAGTTCGGCCTCAAGCCGGTGCGCTGCGAGGTCTGGGAAGGCTTCATCTTCGTCAACTTCGACGACCAGGCCGAACCGCTCAACGACTACCTGGGTGTGATGGGCAAGGGCCTGGAGGGCTACCCGTTCGCAGAGATGACCGAGGTCTACAGCTACAAGGCCGAGATCAACTCGAACTGGAAGCTGTTCATCGACGCGTTCGCCGAGTTCTATCACGCACCGGTGCTGCACGTGAACCAGGCCACCCGCGAGGAAGCCGAGAAGCTGCAGAGCTACGGGTTCGAGGCGCTGCACTACGAGCTGCAGGGCCAGCACGGGATGGTGTCGTCCTGGGGCGGGATGGCTCCGCCGAAGGACCTCAACATGGTCAAGCCCATCGAACGCAAGCTGCACAGCGGGCTGTTCGGGCCGTGGGACCGCCCCGACATCGAGGGCCTCGATCCGCTGCCTCCGGGCGTGAACCCCGGCGGGGCCAAGCAGTGGGGCGTCGACTCGTTCATCTTGTTCCCCAACTTCATGCTGCTGATCTGGGCCCCGGGCTGGTACCTGACCTACCACTACTGGCCCACCTCGGTGAGCAGCCACACCTTCGAGGCCAGCCTGTACTTCGTGCCGCCGAAGACCGCACGCGACCGGCTGGGCCAGGAGCTTGCGGCGGTCACGTTCAAGGAGTACGCGTTGCAGGACGCCAATACCTTGGAGGCGACGCAGACGATGATCTCGTCGGGCTACGTCACCGAGTTCCCGCTCAACGACCAGGAGATCCTCCTGCGCCATCTGCACAAGACGGCGCGCGACAAGATCAAGGAGTACGAGAATGCCTGACACCGCCACCAAGACCGGGGTCCTGCCCGCGCAGTTCGCCGACCTGGAGAAGTTCTCCGACTGGTGCCTGGCCACCGAGCCCGAGCGCTACGGCAAGCGGCTGAACTCGACCATGGCCGACATGCAGGAGTTCTACGACGCGGGCATGGCGCGGATCGACGAGGCGATGGACTACCTCGACCAGTTCCCGCTCAAGGCCATGCCCGAGGACGCCAGGGCGCTGATGCACCTGATGCAGTCGGTCGTGATGGTGTCGTTCCCGATCGAGTGCTGGAAGCAGCCGCGGGTGCCGGACAGCGGCGCCGCGTGGGTGACCATCATCAAGGAGCCGGTGGTCTAAGAGGTGCCCCTGACGCTGAAGGCGGCCGGGTACCTCGACGTCGAGGCGGGCGAGATCGTCCGCCCCGGCATCGTGAAGGTCGACGGCGACCGCATCGTCGGCCTGGGTGGTGAAGCCGAGGGCGAGGTCATAGACCTGGGGGACTCAATCCTGCTGCCGGGTCTGATGGACATGGAGGTCAACCTCCTGATGGGCGGCCGGGGTGAAAACCCCGGCCTCTCACAGGTTCAGGACGATCCGCCGACCCGGGTGCTGCGTGCGGTTGGCAACGCGCGCCGCACGCTGCACGCCGGGTTCACCACCGTGCGCAACCTCGGCCTGTTCGTCAAGACCGGCGGCTACCTGCTCGACGTCGCACTGGGCAAGGCCATCGACGGCGGCTTGATCGAAGGTCCGCGGATCGTGCCTGCCGGCCATGCGATCACCCCGACCGGCGGGCACCTCGATCCGACGATGTTCGCCGCGTTCATGCCGGGCGTGCTGGAGCTGACCGTCGAAGAAGGCATCGCCAACGGGGTCGACGAGATCCGCAAGGCGGTGCGCTACCAGATCAAGCACGGCGCCCAGCTGATCAAGGTGTGCTGTTCGGGTGGGGTGATGTCGCTGACGGGTTCGGCTGGCGCGCAGCACTATTCGGACGAAGAGCTGGCGGCCATCGTCGACGAGGCCCACCGGCGCGGCCTGCGGGTGGCCGCCCACACCCACGGCGCCGAGGCCGTCAAGCACGCCGTCGGCGTCGGGATCGACTGCATCGAGCACGGATTCCTGATCGACGACGAGGCCATCGCGCTGATGGTCGACAACGGGACGTTCCTGGTGAGCACCCGCCGCCTGGCCGAGGCGAATGGACGTCTCCAAGGCGCCACCGGAGTTGCAGGCCAAGGCCGCCGAGATGTTCCCGAAGGCGCGCACCTCGATCAAGGCCGCCTACGAGGCGGGGGTGAAGATCGCGGTGGGCACCGACGCACCGGCAATCCCCCACGGCCGCAACGCCGATGAGCTCGTGACCCTGGTCGAGTGGGGTCTGCCCGCGGCTGCCGTGCTCAAGGCGGCGACGGTGACCGCCGCAGAGCTGATCAACGTGACCGACCGCGGCCGGCTGGCCGAGGGACTGCTGGCCGACATCATCGCCGTGCCCGGAGATCCGTTGTCCGACATCACCGTCACCAAGGACGTCAGATTCGTGATGAAAGGCGGGAAAGTCTATGTCCACAAGCAGGACTGACGACATCGTCGCGATCCAGCAACTGCTGGCCCGTTACGCGGTGACGATCACCCAGGGCGACGTGGACGGCCTGATCGGGGTCTTCACTCCCGACGGCACCTACAGCGCGTTCGGCGAAACCTATTCGCTGGCAAGGTTCCCGGTCCTCGTCGACGCCGCCCCCAAGGGCCTGTTCATGACCGGCGAGTCGCTGATCGAGTTCGACGACACCGACCCCGACGCCGCCACCGGAACCCAGCCGCTGTGCTTCATCGAGCACTCCGCGCACGACATGCGCATCGGCTACTACCGCGACACCTACGTTCGCACCGAGCAGGGCTGGCGGCTGCGGACGCGGGCCATGACGTTCATCCGCCGCAGCGGGGAACACGACTCGGGCCGCCCGCACGCGATCGGGCGGCCGGCCGGCGGATGAGCTGCGGTCGAGGAGTTCCGGTCGAGCTTGCAGAGTTGGCTGGCCGAGCACGATCTCACTCCGGGACCGGATCATTCGCTCGCCGGCCACATCGAGCAGATGGGCCGGATCCGCCGGGAGATGTACGACGCCGGCTGGATGCGGTACGGCTGGCCGACCGAGGTCGGCGGCCTGGGGGGTCCGCCGACGTTGCGCCTGGTGGTCGCCGAGGAGGTGCTGGGCCGCAACCTCGCCGAGCCCGGCCCGTACTCGATGATGGAAGTCCTTGTGCCGACCATGATCTCGTACGCCCGCCCGGAGCTGGCCGCCGAGATGGTGCCGCGCTACCTGCGTGGTGAGGAGACCTGGTGCCAGGGCTTCTCCGAGCCCGGCTCGGGCAGCGACCTGGCCTCGCTGAGCACCAAAGCCACTCCGGACGGCGACAACTGGGTGATCAACGGGCAGAAGGTGTGGACCAGCTTCGCCCAGTTCTCCCAGCGGTGCGTCCTGCTCACCCGGACTGGTTCGCCCGATACGCCCAAGCATCAGGGCATCACGGCGTTCTTCGTCGACCTGGACTCCCCCGGCATCTCGGTACGCCCGCTGCGCACCATGCACGGTGTCGACGAGTTCTGCGAGGTGTACTTCGACGACGTGGTGGTGCCGGGTGATCGGATGCTCGGCAATCCCGGCGACGGCTGGCAGCTGGCCAACGACCTGTTGCCGTTCGAGCGATCGACGTGCTTCTGGCAGCGAATCGCCTACCTGTTCACCAGAATGGACCGGCTGCTCACCGACGCGCCGGACGCGTCGGACGCCGAGATCGGGGCGGCGTACCTGGCGCTGCACACCGTTCGGTGCAAATCGGCGGAGACCCAGCGGCGCTTCGCCGACGGCGCCAAGCTCGGC
>CAVXWQ010000008.1:0-31558 GCA_963765445.1 uncultured Actinomycetota bacterium | reverse complement strand
ATCGCCTTCTCGGTGTAGCCGTGCAGTCGTTGGCGCAGTTCGTCGGTCACCTGCGCCGTCGGCCGGCCATATCCCGAAGATGTTCTGCCACAGGAACAATCCGGTCAGCCGATCGGGGGAGGGCGTGACCTTCTCCCAGCGGGTGACGAACCCGGCCCACAGCGACGGCACCTGGGACAGCACCCCGATCCGGGCGCGCACATCCTCGCCGCGCTTGGTGTCGTGCGTCGACAGCGTGGTCATGGTCTGCGGCCACAGACGGGCCCGAATCGTGTTGCTGCGGTGGAACTCCGCGGCGCTGACGCCGAAACTCTGCGGTTCGCCGCCGACCTCGTTGAGCGAGACCAGCCGCGCGTCGCGGTAGAAGTAGCAGTCCTCGACGGCCTTGGCCGTCATCGCGCCGCACAGCTGCTGCAGCCGGGCACCCGCCTCGTCGGAGGCGGCCAGCGCGGTCGACACGATCTCCAGCGGAGTCGCCAGTTCCGGCCGCTCGACGATCGTGCGTGCCAGCGCCGCCGACAACAGCTGGGACAGGTTCTGGTAGTCGCACCGGTACACGCCGATGTTGGTCAGCAGCGCCGTCACCGCCTCGGGCAGTTGCGGGTGGTCGGCCCCGGCACTGGCCGCGATGGTGCGGCACACCCGGGTCAGCTCGCTGGCCAGCGTCTCGGTGGTGGCCCGGATCTTCAACTCGCGCAACATTTCCGGTGCCGCCGCGTGGTCGAACCCGGCCGAGCTCGCCAGCGCGGTGAGCGCCTCGGCTCCGCCGGGATCGACGAACACCCCGCCGACCTCGCGCAGCACGTCGTAGCCGGTGGTGCCCTCGATGGGCAGCGACGGGTCCAGCGGCTCGCCGACGGCCAGGATCTTCTCGATCACGATCCAGGCCTGCGGTCCGACCAGTTCGCGCAACCGGACCAGGTAGCCGGTCGGATCCGTCAGGCCGTCGGGATGGTCGATCCGCACGCCGTCGACCAGTCCGTCGGCGAACCAGCGGGCGACCTCGGCGTGGCTGGCGTCGAACACCTCCGGGTCCTCCTGGCGCAGACCCGCCAGTGTGGTGATCGAGAAGAACCGTCGGTAGCCGCACACTCCGTTGCGCCAGCCCGTCAGCTTGTAGTGCTGGCGGTCGTGCACCTCGGCTCCTGAGCCGGTACCGGTTCCCGGCGCGATCGGGAACACCAGATCCCCGAGCCGCAACGTGTCGCCGTCGACGGTGAGCTGGTCGGCGTCCTCGTCAGAACCCAGCACCGGCAACACGATTCGGCCACTCGGGTCGGCGGCCCAGTCGATGTCGAAGTACGACGCGTACTGCGATGTCCGGCCGTGCCGCAGGACGTCCCACCACCACGGGTTGCGCTCGGGACGCTCGACGCCGACGTGGTTGGGAACGATGTCGACCACCACGCCCAGCCCGCGGGCCCTGGCCGCGGCCGACAGCCGGGCCAGGCCGTCGGCGCCGCCGAGTTCCTCCGACACGGTGGTGGGATCGACCACGTCGTAGCCGTGCTCGGATCCCGGGGTGGCCGTCAGGATGGGGGACAGGTACAGGTGCGTGACGCCGAGGTCGTCGAGGTAGTCGACGAGCTTCTCGGCGTCGGCGAAGGTGAACCCGTCACGCAGTTGCAGGCGGTAGGTGGACAGCACCGGGGAGGCCATAGCTGTCCCTGTTCCCGCTAGGCCGTCTTTTGAAGCACGAGAACCGAGCGTGCCGGCAGCGGAACTTTCTCGCCGGCGGTGACGACCAGATCGGTGGCACCGCTCGGCTCGGCGGTGGACAGCACGGCCGTCCACTGCTCGGCGTAGTCCCCGTCCGGCGTGACGAAGTCGACCGTCTCGTCGTGGGAGTTGAAGCACAGCAGGAACGAGTCGTCGACGACGCGCTCGCCGCGGGCGTTGGGGGCGGTGATGGCCTCGCCGTTGAGGTACACCGCGACGCACTGGCCGAACCCGCTGCCCCAGTCCTCGGGCGTCATCTCCTGGCCGGCCGGGGTCAGCCACGCGATGTCGCGGGCCTGGTCGCCGGTGCGGATCGGCTTGCCGTCGAAGAACCGGCGGCGCCGGAACACCGGATGTTTCTTGCGCAACGTGGTCACCTTGCTGGTGAACTCCAGCAGGTCGGCGTTCTTCTCCCGCAGGCTCCAGTCCATCCACGAGATCTCGGAGTCCTGGCAGTAGACGTTGTTGTTGCCCAACTGGGTCCGGCCGATCTCGTCGCCGTGGGCGATCATCGGGGTGCCCTGCGACAGCATCAGGGTGGCCATGATGTTGCGCATCTGCTGGTGGCGCAGCGCCAGGATCTCCGGGTCGTCGGTCGGGCCCTCCACGCCGCAGTTCCACGACCGGTTGTGGCTTTCGCCGTCGCGGTTGTCCTCGCCGTTGGCCTCGTTGTGCTTCTCGTTGTAGGACACCAGGTCGGCCAGCGTGAAGCCGTCGTGGCAGGTGACGAAATTGATGCTGGCCGACGGCCGGCGGCCGGTGGCTTCGTAGAGGTCCGACGAACCGGTCAGCCGGGAGGCGAACTCGCCGAGCGTGGCGGGCTCGCCGCGCCAGTAGTCGCGCACGGTGTCGCGGTACTTGCCGTTCCACTCGGTCCACAGGCCGGGGAAGTTTCCGACCTGGTAGCCGCCTTCGCCGATGTCCCACGGCTCGGCGATGAGCTTGACCTGGCTGACCACCGGATCCTGCTGCACCAGGTCGAAGAACGCCGACAGCCGGTCGACGTCGTAGAACTCGCGGGCCAGGGTCGAGGCCAGGTCGAAGCGGAAGCCGTCGACGTGCATCTCCAGCACCCAGTAGCGCAGCGAGTCCATGATCAGCTGCAGGGTGTGCGGATGGCGGGCGTTGAGGCTGTTGCCGGTGCCGGTGAAGTCCTTGTAGAACCGCTTGTCGTCGTCGAGCAGCCGGTAGTAGGCGGCGTTGTCGATGCCGCGGAAGTTGAGCGTCGGGCCCAGGTGGTTGCCCTCGGCGGTGTGGTTGTAGACGACGTCGAGGATCACCTCGATGCCGGCCTCGTGGAAGGAGCGCACCATCGTCTTGAACTCGGCCACGGCGGCGCCGGCGTGCTGGGTGGCCGCGTACTGGTAGTGCGGGGCGAAGAAGCCGAAAGTGTTGTAGCCCCAGTAGTTTCGCAGACCGAGGTCCATCAGCCGGTGGTCGTGCAGGAACTGGTGGACCGGCATCAGCTCGATGGCGGTGACGTTGAGGGACTTGAGGTGGTCGATGACGGCGGGATGGCCCAGACCGGCGTAGGTGCCGCGCTGTTCCTCGGGGATGCCGGGGTGGGTTCGGGTCATGCCCTTGACGTGGGCCTCGTAGATGATCGTCTCGTGGTACGGGGTGCGCGGCGGGTGGTCGGAACCCCAGTGGAAGAACGGGTTGATCACCACGCTGGTCATGGTGTGGCCCAGCGAGTCGACCATCGGCGGCACGCCGCCGGTGGCGAGGTCCTCGGCTTGCAGGTCGTAGGAATACAGCGCCTGGGAGAAGTCGAAGTCGCCGTAGAAGGACTTGCCGTACGGGTCGAGCAGCAGCTTGCTGGGGTCACAGCGGTGCCCCGCGGCCGGGTCCTCAGGGGCCGTGCACCCGGAACCCGTAGCGCTGGCCGGGGCTGACGGTCGGCAGGTAGGCGTGCCAGACGAAGCCGTCGACCTCGTCGAGCTCGATCCGGGATTCGGTGCCGTCCTTGGCGATCAGGCACAGTTCGACCTTGTCGGCCACTTCGGAGAACAGCGAGAAGTTCGTGCCCGCGCCGTCGTAGGTGGCACCGAGCGGATACGCCGCGCCGGGCCATACCGTGGTCCGGGTGGGTTCGCTCGACGACATGTTCCGACCTTATCGGCGCGCGCGCCCGGATGCGCGGGCAGTCACCACCAACCCGTGGCCGGGCCCAGCTGCCGCGCCAGCTCCGGGATCAGGGTTCGCATGTAGGTCGCCGAGATGTGATGAGAGTCGTGGTAAACCAGCACATTTCCCTCGACCGCGCGACACCAGTCCGCACGGCACACCGCGTCGCTGAGGTCCAGCACCCGCATCAGCGGGAACTGGCCAAGGAAGTCCAATGTCTGGTTGCGATCGGAAAGTACGTCGGAGCGCTTGATTCCGCACGAAACGGCTGTCGCCGCCCTTGGCCAGGCAGTCGGACGGGAAGAACGGCTTGCCGTTGCGCACCAGCCACGGGGTGTCCCGCATCGCGAGAATCGGAATCTTGTTGTCCGACAAGGCTTTGCCAGATACCGATGTAGGTCGCCGGCATGACGTCGCCCGGCTTGATGTTCCACGGCCGGGTGGAGGTGGTGAACACGAAGTCGGGATGGTCGTTGATCAGCTTGGCCATCACCCGGTCGTTCCAGGTGTGGCACTGGGGGTAGGGCCGGTTGTCGCCCATCACCAGCGGCACCTGCTCGGTGGTCAGCGGGCAGCCCATCTTCAGATAGGTCACGACCTTGAAGTGGTACGTCTTGCCCAGCTTGTCCAGCGCGGTGATCCAGTGCTCGGCGTGCGAACCGCCGGCCAGCGCGATGGTGCGGGTGGCGGTGGCGTCGCCGTAGGTGCAGTTGATGATGCCGACGTTGTCGAAATCGCTGATGCACCCGTCGCTGGTCGACTCGGGCAGGTCGGCCTGGGCCTCCAGGACGGTCGGTCGCATCGGTAGCTGGGGAAACCGGACGTGCTCGGTCAGGGCCCGTGCGCCGGGATAGTCGACGGGCGACAGCGCGGCCAGTTCCTTGCCGCTGGCGCGCTGGGTGGTGACGTGCTCGCGCCAGGTGAAGGAGGTCACCGTCAGCGCCACCCCGAGCAGGCCCACGGTGGTGCCCAGCGCGATCGTCGGGCGCCGCCAGCGGGTGCGCCACGGCACCACGACCGGCTGCGGGCGCACCGAGGGCGCCGGGCGCCGGTAGCGCAGCGGCTCCTCGATGAACCGCATCGTGAGGTAGGCCAGCACGCCGGAGACCGCCAGGATCGCGGCGCCGGCGAGCAGGCCGGCGTGCGCCTCGCCGGTGTAGGCCAGCCAGAAGATCAGCAGCGGCCAGTGCCACAGGTACAGCGAGTAGGCCATCGACCCCAGCGTCACCAGCGGGGCCGCGGCGAGCAGCCGGCTGGGCCAGGGCAGCCGGTCACGGGTGGACGGGTGGGCCTGGCGGTTGGCGGCGGCCAGGATCATCAGGACCGCCGCGCCGACGGGTACCAGCGCCCACGGGCCGGGGAACTGCCGGACCCCGTCGATGAGCGCACCGCACGAGACGATGGCGGCCAGTCCCAGTGAGGCCAGCACGGTGCGAAGCCACATCGGCCAGGCGATGTAGGGCACCAGCGCGCCGACCAGAGCGCCCAGCAGCAACTCCCAGGCGCGGGCGAAGCTGTTGTAGTACGCAGTGGTCTGGTCGGCCTGATGAGCGAACACGGCAAAGACGAACGAGGCCACCGTCAGCGCGGTCAGCAAACCCACGAACGTGGCGCGCAATCGGGTGCCGAGCGGGCGGCGCAGCGCGTAGGCAAACAGGAAGACAAGAACAAGGAAGGCGATGTAGAACTGTCCCTGAACAGACATCGACCAGATGTGCTGCAGCGGACTGACCGCCTCACCGGCGCGCAGGTAGTTCGACGCCGTCGCCGACAGCTCCCAGTTCTGGTAGTAACCCAGGCTGGCCAGGCTCTGGTCAGCAAATGTCTCCCAGCGGGTCTCCGGCTGCACCAGGATGGTCAGCACCGCAGCGGCGGCAAGCACGACCACGAGTGCCGGGAGAAGCCGGCGCACCAACCGGACGATCTCCGGCCACGGTGAAAGCGACGATTCCGGGTTCAGTGCCGTGCGCAGCAGCGAACCGCCGAAGAAGAAGCCGGACAGCACGAGGAACACGTCGACGCCACCGGAGACCCGTCCGAACCACACGTGGAAGACGGCCACCAGCGCGATCGCGACACCGCGAAGGCCGTCGAGGTCGTGGCGGTAGAACCCGGATTTCCGCGACCCCATCGGCGGCGGGCGAAGCAGGACTCGTCGGAGTCGTTGCCGCCGGTCGGGTCGGGGTGAGGGTCAACATGATCGAGCCACAATCTACCGAACCCGGGCCGTCGGCTCACCTTCAGCGAACCCACCGGGCCCAGCCGCGCCCCCGGTGAGCAAAGGCGCGGCGCCCGACTAGAGCCGATCGTCGGGCTCCTCGCGTCGCCCGACTAGGCTCTTCAAGCGTGTCGGCGTTGACCCCGCAGCAGATCAGCGCGATCGACGCGGCGCACATCTGGCACCCCTACAGCACCATCGGCGCCGAGGCGATGGCACCGGTGGTCGCGGTCGCCGCCGACGGCGCCTGGCTGACCCTGATCCGCGACGGCCGCGAGATCCGCGTCCTCGACGCCATGGCGTCCTGGTGGACCGCCGTGCACGGGCACGGCCACCCCGTTCTGGACGCCGCCATGACCCGCCAGCTCGCGGTGATGAACCACGTCATGTTCGGCGGCCTGACCCACGAGCCCGCCGCCCGGCTGGCCCAGCTGCTCGTCGACATCACCCCGGCCGGCCTGGACACCGTGTTCTTCTCCGATTCGGGCTCGGTGTCTGTCGAGGTCGCGGCGAAGATGGCGCTTCAGTACTGGCGCAGCCTCGGCCGGTTCGGCAAGAACCGCCTGATGACGTGGCGCGGCGGCTACCACGGCGACACGTTCACCCCGATGAGCGTGTGCGACCCCGACGGCGGCATGCACTCGCTGTGGACCGACGTCCTGTTCCCGCAGATCTTCGCCCCTGCCGTGCCGTCCGACTACGACCCCGCCTACGTCGAGGCCTTCGAGGCGCAGCTTCGCGAGCACGCCGACGAACTCGCGGCCGTCATCGTCGAGCCGGTGGTGCAGGGGGCCGGCGGCATGCGGTTCCACGACCCGCGCTACCTGGCCGACCTGCGCGCCATCTGCGACCGCAACGACGTGCTGCTGATCTTCGACGAGATCGCCACCGGATTCGGGCGCACCGGCGAGATGTTCGCCGCCGACCACGCCGGCGTCAGCCCCGACATCATGTGCGTCGGCAAGGCGCTGACCGGCGGCTACGTCACGCTGGCGGCCACGCTGTGCACGCTGCAGATCGCCGCGCACCATCAGCGGCAGCGAGGCCGGCGCCCTGATGCACGGGCCGACGTTCATGGCCAACGCGCTGGCGTGCGCGGTGTCGGTGGCGTCGGTGGAACTGCTGCTCGGACAGGACTGGCGCGGCCGGGTCGCCGAGATCTCCGCCGGGCTGGCCGAGGGCCTGGAGCCCGCGCGCGCACTGCCCGGTGTCACCGACGTCCGGGTGTGCGGCGCGATCGGCGTCATCGAGACCCGCGAGCCGGTCGACCTGACCACGGCCACCCCGGTGGCGCTCGACAACGGCGTATGGCTGCGGCCGTTCCGCAACCTCATCTACGCCATGCCGCCGTTCATCTGCACACCCGGCGAGATCGCCCAGATCACCTCGGCGATGGTCGCCGTCGCCCGTGCACTAACCTGAACGGTGTTCAAGTCCCTGCCGAGGAGCACCCCGTGACCCGCCTAGGTCTTTCCCCGCTGGCCTGGCTCGACGACGTCGAGCAGCAGCGCCGGCAGGCCGGGCTGCGCCGCTCGCTGCGGGCGCGTCCCGCGGTGGCATGCGAACTCGACCTGGCCTCCAACGACTATCTCGGCCTGTCCCAGCATCCGGCCGTGATCGACGGCGGCGTCGCCGCACTTCGCACCTGGGGCGCGGGCTCCACCGGCTCGCGGCTGGTCACCGGCAACACCGAGTTGCACGAGCAGTTCGAGGCCGCCCTCGCCCAATTCGTCGGCGCCGAGTCCGGGCTGGTGTTCTCCTCCGGCTACACCGCCAACCTCGGCGCGGTCGTCGCGCTGTCCGGTCCCGGGTCGCTGCTGATCTCCGATGCCTTCTCGCACGCCTCGCTGGTCGACGCCTGCCGGCTGTCGCGGGCCCGGGTGGTCATCAGTCCGCACAACGACGTCGACGCCGTGGAGGCGGCGCTGGCCGCCCGCGACGAGGAACGTGCGCTGGTCATTACCGACTCGGTGTTCAGCACCGACGGCGCGCTGGCCCCGCTGCGCCGGCTGCACGAGGTCTGCCGCAGGCACCGGGCCCTGCTGCTCGTCGACGAGGCGCACGGTCTGGGGGTGCGCGGCGCGGGTGGCCGCGGGCTGCTGCACGAGGTCGGCCTGGCCGGCGCGCCCGACGTCGTCGTCACGACGACCATGTCGAAGTCGCTGGGCAGCCAGGGCGGCGTGGTGCTCGGCCCGGCTGCGGTGCGCGACCATCTGATCGACGCCGCCCGGCCCTTCATCTTCGACACCGGACTGACCCCGGCCGCGGTCGGCGCCGCCGGCGCCGCCCTGCAGGTGCTCCTCGACGAGCCGTGGCGCGCCGAGGCCGTCATCGGCCGCGCCCGCGAGCTGGCCGACATGTGCGACGTGGCGGAGGTCCCGCAGTCCGCGGTGGTCTCGGTGATCCTCGGCGATCCCGACGTGGCGGTCGCGACGGCCGCCGCGTGCCTGGATGCCGGTGTGCGGGTGGGCTGCTTCCGCCCGCCGACCGTTCCCGCCGGGACCTCGCGGCTGCGCCTGACCGCCAGGGCCGCGCTGACCGACGACGACATGGAGCTGGCCCGCCGGGTCTTCACCTCGGTGCTGGGCGGCGAGCGGCCATGAGCGTCGTCCTCATCACCGGCACCAACACCGGCGTCGGCAAGACCGTCGCCACGGCCGCGCTGGCGTGCAACGCCCGGGTCGCCGGCCGGCCGGTGGCGGTGTGCAAACCCGTGCAGACCGGAACCGCCGACGGCGACGACGACCTGGCCGAGATCGGCCGGCTGTCCGGGGTCACCGACCTGGTCGGCGTGGCCCGCTACCCGCGGCCGCTGGCGCCGGTCGCCGCCGCCGAAGACGCCGGCCTGCCGCTGCCGTCGCGGCTCTGATCTGCTGGCCGCCATCCGGGCTGTCGACGCGGCCGGGCCGGCTCACCCTCGTCGAGGGTGCCGGTGGCCTGCTGGTGGAACTCGCCGCGGACGGTGTGACGCTGCGCGACCTCGCCGTCGAACTCGGCGCGCCGGTGCTGATCGTCGCCGAGGCCGGGCTGGGCACCCTCAACCACACCGCGCTGACTCTGGAAGCTCTTGCCGCCAAAGGTCTTTCGTGTGCCGGATTGGTCATCGGCTCGTGGCCGGCGCAGCCGGGAGCAGCCGAGAAGTCCAACCGCGACGCGCTGGCGGGGATGGCGCCGGTGCGTGCCGCGCTGCCTGCCGGGGTGGCCACCGTGTCCACGGCCGACTTCACCGCGCTGAGCGCCAGGGCGTTCGACCCGGACTGGGTCGCCGGCCTCTAGCCGCGATGGCGCACTCGATCGAGCTGCTTCTCGACGACCACAGCGACGCCGCCATCCGCACGGTGTGGCATCGCCTCGAGGACGCCGGGCTGCCCAGCCAGCTGCGGGTCAAGTCCGCCACCAACCGCCCGCACGTCACCCTGCTGGCGGCCGAACGCATCGCCGCGGACGTCGACGACGAGCTGACGCAGCTGCGGGCGCGCTTTCCGCTTCCGGTCGTCGTCGGCGCGCCGCTGATCTTCGGCGGCGGCAAGCTGACGCTGGCGCGGCTGGTCGTCGCGTCGGCCGACCTGCTGGCCCTGCATCGCGACGTCGTCGACCGGTGCCTGCCCCACCTGCCGCAGGAGCCCTACGCCCACAGCGCGCCGGGCACTGGACGCCGCACGTCACCCTCGGGCGGCGCTTCACCCCGGAGCAGGTGGCCCAGGCGCTCGCGATCGACGGGCTGTCGGCCGACATCGATGCGCGGGTGGTCGGCTTGCGCCGGTGGGACGGCGACCAGCGCGTCGAGCAGGTGCTGATCGGCTAGTGCGCCTCGGCGGTGCTCATCCGCTGTGCCGCGAGCCCGTCGGTGAGCAGCCGCAGGCCGAACGCGAACCCGGCCGACGGGTCGGCGGCCAGGATCGACTGCCCTTCCGGCAACGCTCCGGCCGCGTCCCACTGCAGCCGGGACTGCTCGTCGGCTGTGGCACCCAGCACGTAATGCAGCACCGTGCGGGCGGCCTGCACTCGGTGGGCGCCGTCGACCCCGGCCTCGCCGGCCGCCTCGGCCAGCACGCCGAGGATCTGCTCGACGGCGCGCGACTGCCCGGCGGCGAAGCTGGCCGACACCAGTTCGGCGCCATCGGTGTGGGACAGCAGGGCGTCGCGCAGGGCGCGGCAGACGACCTCGATGCGCTCGCGCCAGCCGGCCGGCGCCGGGTCCGCACATGCCGGCGCCAGCACCTGGTCGGCGACAGCGCCGAGCAGTTCCTGCTTGTTGGCGAAGTGCCAATACAGCGCGCCGGGCGTCACGTCGAGTTCGCGGGCGAGCCGGCGCATGGTCAGGTCGGCGATCCCGTAGCTGTCCAGGATCGACGCCGCTTTGGCCACCACGTCGCGTTTGTGCAGTTGCACGCCATCAGACTAGCCTGAACAGTGTTCAAGTTCGACGATCGGTAGGAGGAGCGCCGGTGACGCAGGCAGCCAAGGGCACCGACGTGTTGGCATCGGCCCGTGAGCAGGTGCTCGAACGCGGCGAAGGCCTGTCCCAGCAGCAGGTGCTCGAGGTCCTGCAGCTGCCCGACGACCACCTGGAGGAACTGCTCGCGCTGGCCCACGAGGTGCGCATGCGCTGGTGCGGTCCCGAGGTCGAGGTCGAGGGCATCATCAGCCTGAAAACCGGTGGCTGCCCGGAGGATTGCCACTTCTGCTCGCAGTCGGGTCTGTTCTCCTCGCCGGTGCGCAGCGCCTGGCTGGACGTCCCGAGTCTGGTCGAGGCGGCCAAGCAGACCGCCAAGACCGGTGCCACCGAGTTCTGCATCGTGGCGGCCGTCCGCGGTCCCGACGAGCGGCTGATGGCCCAGGTCGCCGCCGGCATCGAGGCGATCCGCAACGAGGTCGAGATCCACGTCGCCTGCTCGCTGGGCATGCTCAACCAGGAGCAGGTCGACCGGCTCGCCGAGATGGGCGTCCACCGCTACAACCACAACCTGGAGACCGCGAAGTCGTTCTTCCCCAACGTGGTGACCACCCACACCTGGGACGAGCGCTGGGACACCCTGCAGATGGTGCGCGAGGCGGGCATGGAGGTGTGCTGCGGCGGCATCCTCGGCATGGGCGAGACGCTCGAGCAGCGCGCCGAGTTCGCCGCCAACCTCGCCGAGCTCGACCCGCACGAGGTGCCGCTGAACTTCCTCAACCCGCGCCCCGGCACGCCGTTCGGCGACCTGGAGGTCATGCCGGCCGCCGAGGCGCTCAAGGCCGTCGCCGCGTTCCGGCTGGCGCTGCCGCGCACGATGCTCCGGTTCGCCGGCGGGCGCGAGATCACCCTCGGCGACCTCGGCGCCAAGCAGGGCATCCTCGGCGGCATCAACGCCGTGATCGTCGGCAACTACCTGACCACACTCGGGCCGGCCCGCCGAATCCGACCTCGAGTTGCTCGACGATCTGCAGATGCCGATCAAGGCACTCAACGCCAGCCTGTAGAACTGCAGGTGATGGTTCAACACCTCCCCGCGCCTGTCGGCGCCGGCGTCTACAACGTCTACACCGGATCGGTCGCGGGCAGCGCGGTGCCCACAGCGGCGCAACTCGGCCTTGAACCGCCCCGGTTCTGTGCCGAGTGCGGCCGGCGGATGGTGGTGCAGGTGCGCCCGGACGGCTGGTGGGCCGAGTGCTCGCGGCACGGTCACGTCGATTCCAAGGATCTGGAGGCCGAGCGGTGATTGTGGACGAGCACCCGCGCGCCGCGGTTCTCCCGGCGCACCGCGGTCGTCTGCATCGTCGCCGGCCTGGCGGTGGCGGGCGCTGCGGTCGGCGCGCTGTGGGCCTGGCTGGCGCCGCCGGCGCACGGGGTGGTGGCGCTCACCCGGTCGGGCCAGCGGATCAGGACCTACCTGGGCAGCGAGTCCGATCACCTCTTCGTCGCCTCCGCGATGCTCATCGGCATGCTCGTTCCGCTGGCGGTGATCTCGGCGGTGCTGGTGTGGCAATGGCGCGCCCACCGCGGGCCGGTCATCGCCACGGCGTTGTGGGTGGGCTCGGTGGCGTCCGCGGCGGCCGCGGCCGGAGTCGGTGCGGTACTGGTGCACTGGCGGTACGGCACGGTCCCGTTCGAGACCGCGCCCGTCACTCCGCAGAACCGGGTCTACTACTTCACCGAGGCGCCGCCGGTGTTCTTCGCGCACGGTCCGCTGCAGATCGCGACGACGCTGCTGTTCCCCGCCGCGGTCGCGGCCCTGGTGTATGCGTTGATGGCCGTCGCCACACCGCGTGACGATCTCGGGGCGTGGCCGGCGCAAGAGCACGCACTTGCCTTGCGGCCCTGAGGATTACAGCGGGCGGAAGCCGACCCGGCCACCGGACACGACGCGGCTCACGATGCCGCCGAGGCGCCACATGCCTGCGTAGGTCATCGGGTTGAGCAGGGTGGGCCAGTGCGTCCGGATGATGTGCGCCTCGAGCGGACGGCCGGCGAAGCGGTCGGTGAGCCAGCGCAGCGTCATCGGGGCCGACATCGGGTGCAGCAGCATGTGTTCGCTGAACAGGTCGCGGTGGTAGGTCACCTTCGCCCCGCCGGAGTGGTAGGTGTGCGCCAGCTCGTCGATGTCGTCGACGGCGATCACCGAGTCGTGCACGGCCTGCACGATCAGCACCGGCAGGCTGGGCGTGGTGCCGCCGAGCTTGATGCGCTCGAAGACGTCCTGGACCTCGGGCATGGCCAGCACCTCCTCGAGCGGCGGGCGCACCAGGTCGTCCATGTCGGTCTTGAACAGCCGGATGACCGCCTCGACGGTGGTCATGCTCTCCAGCCGGGCCAGCAGTGCGCGGCCCTCTTCGGTGGCGTGCTCCTCGATCACCCGGTTCAGGTCGGGGAAGGTCTTGGCCAGCGCGGTGACCACCAGCGCGGGCAGTGCCGCCAGGTGGGAGCCGTTGAGCCGGCGGAAGGTGTTGCCCAGGTTGCCCACCGGCGAGCCCAGCACGGCGCCGACGATGTTCAGCTCGGGGGCGTACTCGGCGTGCACCTCGGCCGCCCACGCGCTGGCCAGCCCGCCGCCGGAGTAGCCCCACAGGCCGACCTGGCTGTCCTTCGCCAGGCCGAACCGCTCGAAGTTGAGCGTGGCGCGCAGACCGTCGAGGACGCGGTAGCCGGGTTCGTGGGGTGCGCCCCACATGCCGTCGGGACCCTCGTGGTCGGGGACGGAGACCACCCAGCCCTCGGCCAGCGCGGCAGCGACCAGCAGGTATTCCAGCTGGGCCAGCGATCCGACCGCCTTGGCGCGCCGGCGCATCGCGTACGACGGGAAGCAGCGTGAGGACACCGCGTCGATGGCGCACTGGTAGGACACGACGTGGCGGACGTGGTCGGGCGCGTGACCGGCCGGAACCAGCACGGTCGTGACGGTGGCCTGCGGGGCGCCGTTCATGTCCGTCGAGCGGTACAGCAGCTGCGTGGCCTGTGACCCGCTGGGGGATCAGCCCGAAGAAGCCCAGTTCGACATCACGCGAGCGCAGCACCGTGCCGGGCTCGGCGTGCTGGAAACCGGCCGGGGGCTGGTAGAAGGGGTCCTCGCTGGGCAGCACGGGACGGCCACCCCGCTCGAGTTCTTCGTGCGGTGCGCGGCCGATCCATTCGGGACTGACGGTCCCGGCAGCAAGAGTCATTGCAACCTTCATACCTTAAGAAGGGTCTAAGAATCCAGTCCGACTCACCCGGGCGGCCGCAGCGCAGCAAACTCGTCGGTGACCCGCAACCGGGAGTCGGTGAAGCGGTAGAGGGCGGCCGGCCGGCCGCCGCTGCGGCCGGGGTGGGCGGTGGTCCCGGTCGGGGTGATGACCCCGCGCCGGCCGAGCACCCGCTGCAGGTTGGTGGCGTCGACCTGGTAGCCCAGTGCGGCGCCGTAGATGTTGCGCAGGGTCGACAGCGCGAATTCCTTTGGCGCCAAGGCGAATCCGATGTTGGTGTAGGACAGTTTGGCGACCAGCCGGGCCTGGGCGTAGGCCACCATCGGGCCGTGGTCGAACGCCATCGGCGGCAGCGCGTCGGCCGGGTGCCAGCGGGTGTCCGGCGGAAGTTCGGGGCGCGCGGGGGAGGGGACCAGGCCCAGGAACGTCGAGGCGATGGTGCGGACACCGGGAACGCGGTGCGGATCGGAGAAGACGGCGAGTTGTTCCAAGTGGGCGATCTCACGCAGGTCGACCTTCTCGGCGAGCTGACGGCGCACCGAGGTGGTCAGGTCCTCGTCGGCGCGCAACCGGCCGCCGGGCAGCGACCAGAGGCCGCGCTCGGGCTGCATGGCGCGCTGCCATAACAGCACGTTGAGGGTGGGTTTCCGGGAGGTGGCGTCACCCACCTGGAATACGACGGCGAGCACCTCGTGTTCAGTGCTAGTATGAGCTCATGTTTTCGATTATAAGTCGAAAACCTCGAAACCAGACAGGGAGGCGGCGATGACCGTCCTGGATCGTGCGGGTGCCGTCGATAACGGCCTGGCCGCCCAGATCACCGACGGGCCCGGTGGGTACACCGGCGTGATCGGCGACGAGGAGTGGGCCGCCGAGGTTCGCCGGCTGGCCGCCCTGCGGGGCGCCACCATCCTGGCGCACAACTACCAGCTGCCGGCCATCCAGGATGTCGCCGACCACGTCGGTGACTCGCTGGCGCTGTCGCGGATCGCCGCCGACGCCCCCGAGGACACCATCGTGTTCTGCGGCGTGCACTTCATGGCCGAGACCGCCAAGATCCTCAGCCCGGACAAGACCGTGCTGATCCCCGACCAGCGGGCCGGCTGCTCACTGGCCGACTCCATCACCGCCGAGGACCTGCAGGCCTGGAAGGACGAGTACCCCGACGCCGTCGTGGTCTCCTACGTCAACACCACCGCCGCGGTGAAGGCGCTGACCGACATCTGCTGCACCTCGTCCAACGCCGTCGACGTGGTGGCCTCCATTCCCGCCGACCGCGAGGTGCTGTTCTGCCCGGACCAGTTCCTCGGCGCTCACGTTCGCCGCATGACCGGCCGGGAGAACCTGCACATCTGGGCGGGCGAGTGCCACGTGCACGCCGGCATCAACGGCGACGAGCTCGCCGAACAGGCCCGCAGCCACCCCGATGCCGAACTCTTCGTGCACCCCGAATGCGGTTGCGCCACTTCGGCGTTGTACCTCGCCGGTGAGGGCGCGTTCCCGGCCGACCGGGTCAAGATCCTGTCCACCGGCGGCATGCTGGACGCGGCCAGGGCCTCGCACGCCAAGCAGGTGCTGGTGGCCACCGAGGTCGGCATGCTGCACCAGTTGCGCCGTGCCGCACCGGGAATCGACTTCCGGGCGGTCAACGACCGGGCGTCGTGCAAGTACATGAAGATGATCACGCCCGCCGCGCTGCTGCGCTGCCTGATCGAGGGCGCCGACGAGGTCGACGTCGATCCGGAGACGGCCACGCTGGCCCGCGCCAGCGTGCAGCGGATGATCGAGATCGGCCAGCCTGGCGGCGGCGAATGACCCGCCGCGCCGCCTGCGGCCTCGGCGGCGGCGGAGTCGACTGGCAGCAGCGCGCCGACGTCGTGGTCATCGGCACCGGTGTGGCCGGCCTCGCGGCGGCGCTGGCCGCGCACCGAAAGGGCAGTCGCACAGTCATTTTGAGCAAGGCCGCCGAGACGGCGACGTTCCACGCCCAGGGCGGTATCGCGGTGGTGCTGCCGCACACCGAGGATTCCGTGGACGCCCACGTGCGGGACACCCTGGCCGCAGGCGCGGGCCTGTGCGATCCCGAGGCGGTGCGCTCGATCGTCGCCGACGGCTACCGCGCGGTGGCCGATCTGGTCGCCGACGGCGCCCGGTTCGACGAGAGCGCACCCGGTCAGTGGGCGCTGACCCGTGAAGGCGGCCACTCGATCCGGCGCATCATCCACGCCGGCGGCGACGCCACCGGCGCCGAGGTGCAGCGCGCCCTGGACCATGCCGCGGCCACGCTGGACATCCGGCGCAACCACGTCGCGCTGGAGATCCTGCACGACGGTTCGGCCGTCACCGGTGTGCTGGTGCGCAACGCCGACGGTCTCGGCGTGGTGCATGCGCCGTCGGTGATCCTCGCCACCGGCGGGCTGGGCCATCTCTACAGCGCCACCACCAATCCGGAGGGGTCGACCGGCGACGGGATCGCGCTGGCGCTGTGGGCCGGCGTCGGCGTCAGCGACATCGAGTTCATCCAGTTCCACCCGACCATGCTCTTCGATCGCGGCGCCGCCGGCCGGCGCCCGCTGATCACCGAGGCGCTGCGCGGCGAAGGCGCGGTGCTGCGCGACGCCCGGGGCGAGTCGGTCACCGAGGGTGTGCACCCGATGGGGGATCTCGCCCCGCGCGACGTCGTCGCGGCGGCCATCGAGGCACGCCTTCGCGAAACCGGCGACGAGTGCGTGTATCTGGACGCCCGCTCCATCGAGCGGTTCGAGCAGCGCTTCCCGACGGTCACGGCGGCCTGCCATGCCGCAGGCATCGACCCGACCAGACAAGCGATCCCGGTCGTGCCCGGTGCCCACTACAGCTGCGGCGGCGTGCTCACCGATGTGTACGGGCGTACCGAACTGGCCGGGTTGTTCGCCGCCGGCGAGGTAGCCCGCACCGGGATGCACGGCGCCAACCGGCTGGCCTCCAACAGCCTGCTCGAGGGCCTCGTGGTCGGCGGGCGGGCTGGCAAGATCGCGGCCGAGCACGCCGCGCGGCGCCGAGACTCCGATGGCCAAAGCCGAACCTGCGCAACGGGATACGCTCGACCGCCGGGTTCTGCAGAGCGCGATGACGCGGTGGGCTTCGGTGGTTCGCGATGCCGACGGGTTGGACCGCCTCGCCGAGGCGCTCGGCGAGGCGACCCCGCGCCCGATGCGCAGCCGCGCCGAATTCGAGGACGCCGCGCTCACCGCCACCGCCCGGGTGGTCGACGAGGCGGCGCGCGCCCGCACCGAGACCCGCGGCTGCCACCACCGCAGCGACTACCTCCAGACCGATCCGGCGCAGGCCTTCAGCCGCACGGTGCACGCCGAACCCGCGGCCGCCTGCCTGCCATGAAGCTGACCGACGACGAGCGGTCCGACGCGCTCATCACGATTCGTCGCGGCCTCGACGAGGACCTGCGCTACGGACCCGACGTCACCACCCTGGCCACCGTGCCCGAGGACGCCACCACGGTGGCCGCACTGGTCACCCGCGAGCCGGGCGTGGCCGCCGGCGTCGACGTGGCCCTGCTGGTGCTCGACGAGGTGCTCGGGGCCGACGGCTACCGCGTCCTCGACCGGGTCGAGGACGGCACCCGGCTGGAGCCGGGGGCGGCTCTGCTGCGGGTCGAGGCCCCGACACGAGGACTGCTGACCGCCGAACGCACGCTGCTGAACCTGGTCTGTCACCTGTCGGGCATCGCGACGGCGACCGCGGCCTGGGTGGACGCCGTCGAGGGCACCAACGCCAAGATCCGCGACACCCGCAAGACGTTGCCGGGCCTGCGCGCGCTGCAGAAGTACGCCGTGCGCGTCGGCGGCGGGGTCAACCACCGGATGGGTCTCGGCGATGCGGCGCTGATCAAGGACAACCACGTCGCGGCCGCCGGATCGGTGGTGGCCGCACTGCGCGCCGTGCGCGCCGCCGCGCCCGACCTGCCGTGCGAGGTCGAGGTCGACACCCTCGAGCAGCTCGACGAGGTGCTCGGCGAGGACGTGCAGCTGATCCTGCTGGACAACTTCCCGGTCTGGCAGACCCAGATCGCGGTGCAGCGCCGCGATTCCCGCGCGCCCGGGGTGCGGTTGGAGTCCTCCGGCGGCCTGAGCCTGGACACGGCCGCGGAGTATGCGGGTACCGGCGTCGACTACCTGGCGGTCGGGGCGCTGACGCACTCGGTGCGGGTTCTCGACGTCGGCCTGGATCTGTAAGCGGCTCAGGCGATGTCGGCGGCGAACGCGCCGACGCCGCGCCGCAGCTGGGCCCGCGCCATCCGCGGCAGGCCGGGCTCGTCGGTGCCTGCGGGCAGCACCCGCGGGTTGACCAGGTGCAGGTCCTTGCCGCGGATGCGGATATCGGCCTCGCCGGCGGCCAGGATGTTCTTCACCCAGTTGGTCTTGCCGTGGATCAGCAGGATCACCACGGTGTCGCCGCTGCGGTAGGGGGTGACGACCGTCTCGTAGGCGGTGCCCGACGTCCGGCCGCGATGGGAGATGACCGCCATCCCGGGCAGGTACTTGGCGATCGGGCTGATGATCGGGTTGAGGTACTTGATCTGGAAGTTCTCCGCCCAGACCGGGACCTTCATCGGCACGCCGGGCGCATTGTTCGGATGGTCTTTGGTCGACATGGTGTCCATCCTGCCAACCGTCAGACCGTCACGCCGCGGCGCACCAGGGAGAGCACCACGGCCGCGGCGGCGAAGAACCCCGAGAACGTCCGGTTGAGGATCGTCTGCTGCCGGGGCGTGCGCAGCCAGCCCAGCAGCCGGGACGCCAGCCCGGTGTAGGCGCCCATCACCACGACGTCGACGGCCACCATCGTCGCCCCGATCGCCAGGTACTGCGGCAGCAGCGGGGCAGTGGGCACCACGAACTGCGGCACGACGGCGAGCAGGAACACCAGACCCTTCGGGTTGGTCACGTTGACCAGAAACCCGCGCACCAGCAGGGCGAGCCGGCCGCCGCTGTTGCCCGCATCGAGCTGTTCGCCCAGGTCACCCGGCACGGTGCGCCACTGGCGGACGGCCAGGAAGACCAGGTAGGCCACCCCGATCCACTTGATCACGGTGAACGCCACCACAGACTGGGCGACCGCCGCGCCCAGGCCCACGGCGACCGCCGCCAGCTGCATCATCAGGCCGATCTGCAGCCCGGCGATGCTCCAGTAACCGCGGCGCAGGCCGTAGCTGAGCCCGGTGGCCATGGACTGGATCGCACCGGCGCCGGGGGAGACGCTGATCGCGATCGAGGCCCCGATGAACGCCAGCCACACGTCCCATTGCATTCGTGCAGTATCGGGCCGGTCGGCGCCCGTGCCCAATCGATTTTTATTCGGGTGCACCGATACGGGACAATTGAGTTGATGACCAGCTTCGCGATGTCCCGAATCGACCTGCGTGGCCGCACCCTGACCGCCGCCCAGTTGCGCTCGGCGCTGCCGCGCGGCGGAGTCGACGTCGACGCCGTGGTGCCCACGGTGCGCCCGATCGTCGACGACGTCGTCGAGCGGGGCGCGATCGCGGCGCTGGAGTACGGCGAGAAGTTCGACGGTGTGCGCCCGGCGGCGGTCCGGGTGCCGGCCGCCGATCTCGACGCCGCCCTGGCCGCCCTCGACCCGGAGGTGCGCACCGCGCTCGAGGTCGCCATCGACCGCACCCGCGCCGTTCACGCCGACCAGCGGCGCACCGACACCACCACGCTGTTCGACTCCGGGCGCCGCGGTCACCGAACGCTGGGTCCCGGTCGAGCGCGTCGGCCTCTACGTGCCGGGCGGCAATGCGGTCTACCCGTCCAGCGTCGTGATGAACGTCGTGCCCGCGCAGGCCGCGGGCGTCGAATCGCTGGTGGTGGCCAGCCCGCCGCAGGCACAGTTTGGCGGCCTGCCGCACCCGACGATCCTGGCCGCCGCCCCGCTGCTCGGCGTCGACGAGGTGTGGGCCGTCGGCGGTGCGCAGGCCGTGGCGCTGCTCGCCTACGGCGGCACCGACACCGACGGGGCTGAGCTCGCACCGGTCGACATGATCACCGGGCCGGGCAACATCTACGTCACCGCCGCCAAGCGGATCTGCCGGTCACAGGTCGGCATCGACGCCGAGGCCGGCCCCACCGAGATCGCGATCCTGGCCGACCACACCGCCAGCCCGGCGCACGTCGCCGCCGACATGATCAGCCAGGCCGAACACGACGTGATGGCCGCCAGCGTGCTGGTCACCGACAGCGTCGCGCTGGCCGATGCCACCGACGCCGAGCTGGCCGCCCAGCTCGAGACCACCGTGCACCGGGAGCGGGTCACCGAGGCGCTGTCCGGCAAGCAGTCCGCGACCGTGCTCGTCGACGACGTCGACACCGGCGTGCGGGTGGTCAACGCCTACGCCGCCGAGCACCTGGAGATCCAGACCGCCGACGCCGCCGAGGTGGCCGGCCGGATCCGGGCCGCGGGCGCCATCTTCGTCGGGCCGTGGTCGCCGGTCAGCCTGGGCGACTACTGCGCCGGCTCCAACCACGTGCTGCCCACCGCCGGGTGCGCCCGGCACTCCAGCGGACTGTCGGTGCAGACGTTCCTGCGCGGCATCCACGTCGTCGACTACACCGAGGCGGCGCTGAAAGACCTCTCCGGACATGTCATCACGCTGGCCAAGGCCGAGGACCTGCCCTCGCACGGCGAAGCGGTGCGCCGCAGGTTCGAAGCATGATCGTGCCGGGTAGCAAGGTGACGCTTGGCCGACCTGCCGCTGCGCGACGACCTGCGCGGCAAATCGCCCTACGGCGCGCCGCAACTCGACGTGCCGGTCCGGCTCAACACCAACGAGAACCCGCACCCGCCCAGCCAGGCGCTGATCGACGACGTCGCTCGCTCGGTCGAGGCGGCCGCGGCCGAGCTGCACCGCTACCCCGACCGCGACGCGGTCGCAGCTGCGCGACGACCTGGCCGCCTATCTGCGCGCCCAGACCGGTGTCGAGGTGGGCACCGAAAACGTCTGGGCGGCAAACGGATCCAACGAGATCCTGCAACAGCTGCTGCAGGCGTTCGGCGGGCCGGGCCGCAGCGCGATCGGGTTCGTCCCGTCGTACTCGATGCACCCGATCATCTCGAACGGAACCCAGACCGAGTGGATCGAGTCCACGCGGGCCGCCGACTTCAGCCTCGACGTCGCCACCGCGGTGGCCGCGATCGGCGACCGGGAACCGGACGTGGTGTTCGTCGCGAGCCCGAACAACCCGTCCGGACAGAGCATTCCGCTGGCCGACTCTGCGGCGGCTGCTCGACGCCATGACGCACGGCATCCTGATCGTCGACGAGGCCTACGGCGAGTTCTCGTCGCAGCCCAGCGCCATCGCGCTGATCGACGAGTACCCGGCACGGCTGATCGTCACCCGCACCATGAGCAAGGCGTTCGCCTTCGCCGGTGGCCGGCTGGGCTACCTGGTCGCCGCGCCGGCCGATCATCGACGCGGTGCTGCTGGTGCGGCTGCCCTATCACCTCTCGGTGGTCACCCAGGCCGCCGCCCGCGCGGCCCTGCGCCACGCCGACGACACCCTGGGCAGCGTCGCCGAACTCATCGCCGAGCGCGAACGCGTCAGCGCCGCGCTGACCGATCTCGGGTACCGCGTCATCCCGAGCGACGCCAACTTCGTGCTCTTCGGGGAGTTCGCCGACGCCGCGATCGCCTGGCAGCACTACCTCGACAACGGCATCCTCATCCGCGACGTCGGCATACCCGGATACCTGCGCACCACAATCGGATTGGCCGACGAGAACGACGCCTTCCTGGCCGCCAGCGCACGCCTGGCGGCCACCGAACTGGCTCACATAGGAGCGACATGACCGCCATCGCCACGCCCACACGCCGCGCCCGGGTCGAACGCAAGACCAAGGAGTCCGACATCGTCGTCGAACTCGACCTCGACGGCACCGGCGACGTCCGCGTCGACACCGGCATCCCGTTCTTCGACCACATGCTGACCTCGCTGGGCACCCACGCCAGCTTCGACATGACCGTCACCGCCCGCGGCGACGTCGACATCGAGGGCCACCACACCATCGAGGACACCGCGATCGTGCTGGGCACCGCGCTGGGCCAGGCACTCGGCGACAAGAAGGGCATCCGCCGCTTCGGTGACGCCTTCATCCCGATGGACGAGACGCTGGCGCACGCCGCCGTCGACCTGTCCGGGCGGCCGTACTTCGTGCACACCGGGGAACCGGAGTTCATGGTCGAGTTCACCATCGCCGGATCCGGCGTGCCGTACCACACCGTGGTCAACCGGCACGTCTTCGAGTCGATCGCCTTCAACGCCCGCATCGCCCTGCACGTGCGCACCATCTACGGCCGCGATCCGCACCACATCACCGAGGCGCAGTACAAGGCGGTGGCCCGCGCGCTGCGCCAGGCCGTCGAGACCGATCCCCGGGTGGCCGGCGTGCCGTCCACCAAAGGCGCACTGTGACAGCTGAGATCCGTCGTTGTCCTGGACTACGGCTCGGGCAACCTGCGCTCGGCGCAGCGGGCGCTGGAACGCGTCGGCGCCGACGTCGAGGTCACCGCGGACCCGACAGCGCGCCCTGGCCGCCGACGGCCTGGTGGTGCCCGGCGTCGGAGCGTTCGAGGCCTGCATGGCGGGGCTGCGCGGCATCGGCGGCGACCAGATCATCGCCGACCGGGTCGCCGCCGGCCGGCCGGTGCTCGGGGTGTGCGTCGGGATGCAGATCCTGTTCGCCCGCGGGGTGGAGTTCGGCGTGGAGTCCGACGGCTGCGGCCAGTGGCCCGGGTCGGTGACCCGGCTGGACGCTCCGGTCATCCCGCACATGGGCTGGAACGTCGTCGAGGCCGCGCCGGGTAGCTTGCTGTTCAAGGGGATCGACGCCGACACCCGGTTCTACTTCGTGCATTCCTATGCCGCGCAGAAGTGGGAGGGCGCACCCGATGCGCTGCTGACCTGGGCCAGCCACCATGTGCGGTTCCTGGCCGCCGTCGAGGACGGTCCGCTGTCGGCGACACAGTTTCATCCGGAGAAGAGCGGCGACGCCGGTGCGGCGCTGCTCGCGAATTGGGTTGAGGGGCTGTAGAAAGTGGCACTGATTCTGTTGCCCGCCGTCGACGTGGTCGAGGGCCGTGCGGTACGTCTGGTTCAGGGCAAGGCCGGCAGCGAGACCGAGTACGGCTCGGCGCTGGACGCCGCGCTGACCTGGCAGCGAGACGGTGCCGAATGGATCCACCTGGTCGACCTCGACGCGGCGTTCGGACGCGGCTCCAACCGCGAACTGCTGGCCGAGGTGGTCGGTTCCCTCGACGTGAAAGTCGAACTGTCCGGCGGGATCCGCGACGACGAGTCGCTCAAGGCCGCACTGGCCACCGGCTGCGCCCGGGTCAACATCGGCACGGCCGCGCTGGAGAACCCGCAGTGGTGCGCCGCGGCGATCGCCGAGTTCGGCGACAAGGTCGCCGTCGGCCTGGACGTCCAGATCGTCGACGGCGAGCACCGGCTGCGCGGCCGCGGCTGGGAGACCGACGGCGGCGACCTGTGGCATGTGCTGGAACGTCTTGACAGTGAGGGCTGTTCGCGGTTCGTCGTCACCGACGTCACCAAGGACGGCACCCTGACCGGACCGAACCTCGATCTGCTCGAGGGTGTCGCCGAGTGCACGAATGCGCCCGTCATCGCCTCCGGCGGGGTGTCGAGTCTGGAGGACCTGCGGGCCATCGCGACGCTCAACGACAGCGGCGTGGAGGGCGCGATCGTCGGAAAGGCGCTCTACGCGGGCAGATTCACCCTGCCCGAGGCGCTTGGCCGCGGTCAGCCAGTAACCGAGATGACATTGCAGTCGGCGGACCTCGAGGCCCTGGTGGCCGAGGCGACGGTGATCCTCGACGAGGCGGCCAAGCCGTTCATCGCCGGGCACCGGGCCGACTCCGCGGTGCAGAAGAAGGGCAACGACTTCGCCACCGAGGTGGATCTGGCCATCGAACGCCAGGTGGTCGAGGCGCTCGAGTCGGCCACCGGCATCGGGGTGCACGGTGAGGAGTTCGGCGGCGCCGACCTCGACTCGCCGCTGGTCTGGGTGCTCGACCCGATCGACGGCACCTTCAACTATGCGGCCGGCTCGCCGATGGCGGCGATCCTGCTGGGCCTGCTGCGCGACGGCGAGCCGGTGGCGGGACTGACCTGGCTGCCGTTCACCGATCAGCGCTACACCGCGGTGCTCGGCGGTCCGCTGTACTTCAACGGTGTCGCACAGCCGTCGATCGGACGCGGCGACATCGCGCAGTGCGTCATCGGGATCGGCACCTTCAACGTCGACTGGGGCGGCCGGTTCCCGGGCCGCTACCGGCTGGCGGTGTTCGAGAACCTCAGCCGGGTGTGTTCCAAGCTGCGGATGCACGGCGCCACCGGCATCGACATGGCCTACGTGGGCGCTGGAATCCTCGGCGGGGCAATCAGTTTCGGCGACCACATCTGGGACCACGCGGCCGGGGTGGCGCTGGTGCGGGCCGCAGGCGGCGTCGTCACCGACCTGTCCGGCGCCGAGTGGACCGCCACGTCGCGCTCGGCCCTGGCGGCGGCTCCGGCGTGCACGAGCACATCATGGAGATCCTGGATCGGCTCGGCTCCCCGGAGGACTACCGGTGATGGACGTAGCGGTACGCGTGATTCCCTGCCTGGACGTCGATGCCGGCCGGGTGGTCAAGGGAGTCAACTTCGAGAACCTGCGCGACGCGGGCGATCCCGTCGAACTCGCCGCGGCCTACGACGCCGAGGGCGCCGACGAACTGTGCTTCCTGGACGTCACGGCGTCCTCCTCGGGTCGCGCCACCATGCTCGACGTGGTGCGGCGCACCGCCGAGCAGGTGTTCATCCCGCTCACCGTCGGCGGCGGTGTGCGTTCGGTGGCCGATGTGGATTCGCTGCTGCGGGCCGGTGCGGACAAGGTGTCGGTGAACACCGCCGCGATCGCCCGCCCGGATCTGCTCGCGGAGCTGTCGCGTCAGTTCGGGTCGCAGTGCATCGTGTTGTCGGTCGATGCGCGCACGGTGCCGGAGGGCTCGGCCCCCACGCCGTCGGGCTGGGAGGTCACCACGCACGGCGGCCGGCAGGGGACCGGTATCGACGCGGTCGAATGGGCAACGCGCGGAGCCGAACTCGGAGTCGGCGAGATCCTGCTGAACTCGATGGACGCCGACGGGACCAAGGCCGGCTTCGACCTGACGATGCTGCGGGCGGTGCGCAAGGCGGTGACGGTGCCGGTGATCGCCAGCGGCGGGGCCGGGGCGGTGGACGATTTCGCGCCCGCGGTCGAAGCCGGTGCCGATGCGGTGTTGGCCGCCAGCGTCTTTCACTTCCGTGAGCTGACGATCGGCGAGGTGAAGGCGGCGATGGCTCGCGAGGGGATAACGGTCCGATGAGCGCTCTCGACCCCGCAGATCGCGGCCCGGCTCAAGCGCGACGCCAACGGCCTGTTCGCCGCCATCGCCCAGGAGCGGGGCACCGGCGCGGTGCTGATGGTGGCGTGGATGGACGACGAGGCGCTCGCGCGCACGCTGGCCACCCGGGAAGCCACCTACTACTCGCGGTCCCGCGGCGAATACTGGGTCAAGGGCGCGACATCCGGCCACACCCAGCACGTCCACAGCGTCCGGCTGGACTGCGACGGCGACGCGGTGCTGCTGGAGGTCGACCAGGTCGGCGGCGCCTGCCACACCGGCGACCACAGCTGCTTCGACGCCGATCTGCTGCTCGGCGAGGAGTGACTAGCTTTCCGTCGACTTTTCCGCCCGCAGCGCCTTGAGTCGTCGTTCCTCGCTCAGCACGCTCTGGTAGCTCTCGCGTTCGGCGACCAGCCACTCCGGCTTGTCCTCCAGCAGCGCATTGATCTGCTCGGTGGTGAGCGCTTCGGTGATGCCGCCGCGGGCGAGACCGGAGATCGAGACGCCCAGCTTGGCCGCCACGAGGTTCTTCGGGTGCGGCCCGTTCTTTCGGAGATCCTTGAGCCACTGCGGCGGGTCGGCCTGCAGCGCGGCGAGCTCGGTGCGGGTGGTCGGGTTCTGCTGGAACTCCGCGGGCGTCGCGGGCAGGTACACGTCCAGCTTCTTCGCCGCCGTCGCGGGCTTCATGGACTGCGCATCAGGCCTGCTCATGCCGTCAAGGGTATCGGTAGCCTGAGTGCGGTGACCGCGCTCTCCCTCACCGTCGGCTATGTCCCCGGTGGGACGCCCGCGAAGTGGGCGCAGAACTGGGCGCGGCGCCATCCCGAGGTACCGCTGACGTTGACTGCCGTCGCCGCGGCGGACGCCGCCGATGCGGTGCGGGCCGGCGCCGTCGACGTGGCGCTGCTGCGGCTACCGGCGGACACCTCCGGGCTGGCTGTCATCCCGCTCTACGAGGAGACGACGGTGGTCGTGGTGCCTGCCGATCACCTTCTCAGCGCGGCCGATGAGGTCACCGCAGCGGACCTCGACGGCGAGCCGATGCTGGTCCCGCTCGACCATGTCGTCGACTGGGCAGCACGCCCCCGGCATCCCCGTCGATCACCGGCCCGAGACCACCGAAGCTGCAATGGAACTCGTCGCGGCGGGGCTGGGCCTGCTCGTCGTTCCGCAGTCACTGGCGCGACTTCACCACCGCAAGGACCTCACGTACCGCCCGATCACCGACGCGCCCACCTGTGCGGTGGCGCTCGCTGTCCCGGAAGGGCCGCAGCGCGAGCTCGTCGAGGAGTTCATCGGGATTGTGCGGGGTCGCAAGCCCGGTTCGTCGCGGGGGCAGGTCCAGCAGGCGCCCAAACGCAGCGCCCGGGAGAAGACACTCGCCAGGCAAGCCGCCCGCGCGGCCGCGGGGAAGGTCGCCCGCAAGCCGGGCCGACCAAGCGCGGCCGGCGCTGAATCGTTGGCGAGTGGCCACTTACGACACGGAAAGCGCGAAAAGGCGTGTTGTAACTGGCCACTCGGCCTCGGCCGCAGGCGTCAGGCCTTCTTCCGCGCGCGCAGCACCTCCAGCGCCTTGTCGGCGTGGGTGTCCATGTTGACCTCGCTGGAGATCACCTCGAGCACGGTGCGGTCGGTGTCGATGACGAACGTCGTGCGCTTGACGGGCAGGAACTTGCCCAGCAGGCCGCGCTTGACGCCGAACGCGGTGGCGACCGCGCCGTCGGCGTCGGACAGCAGCGGATAGTCGAAGCGTTGCGAGTCGGCGAACTTGGCCTGCTTGTCCACCGGGTCGGTGCTGATGCCCACCCGGGAGGCGCCCACGGCGTCGAACTCGCCTGCCAGGTCGCGGAAGTGGCAGGCCTCCTTGGTGCATCCCGGGGTCATCGCGGCGGGATAGAAGAACAGCACGATCGGCCCGTCGGCGAGCAGGCTGGTCAGCGAGCGCACCGTGCCGGTCTGGTCCGGCAGTTCGAAGTCGGCTACACGGTCACCACGTTTCATGGGTGACAGGCTACGCCGGTCAAAGCACCCCCTCGGGTCTGGGAGGATATAGCCGTGCAATCCAGTCTCGCCGTCACCACCACGCGCGACGAGTTCCGGGCGCTGGCCGCCGAACACCGCGTGGTACCGGTGACCCGCAAGGTGCTCGCCGACAGCGAGACCCCGCTGTCGGCGTACCGAAAGCTGGCCGCCAACCGGCCCGGCACGTTCCTGCTGGAGTCCGCCGAGAACGGGCGGTCGTGGTCGCGCTGGTCGTTCATCGGGGCGGGGGCGCCGTCGGCGTTGACGGTGCGCGACGGTCACGCGGTCTGGCTGGGTAACGCGCCGAAGGACGCGCCGACCGGCGGTGACCCGCTGCAGGCGCTGCGCGCAGACCATCGAGCTGCTGTCCACCGGACCGCTCGCGGGGGTGCCGCCGCTGTCGGGCGGCCTGGTCGGGTACTTCGCCTACGACTTCGTGCGCCGCCTCGAGCGCCTGCCCGAGATCGCCGTCGACGATCTCGGCCTGCCGGACATGCTGCTGCTGCTGGCCACCGATCTGGCCGCCGTCGACCACCACGAGGGCACCATCACGCTGATCGCCAACGCGGTGAACTGGAACGGCACCGACGAGCGGGTCGACTGGGCCTATGACGACGCCGTCGCCCGGCTCGATGTGATGACCGAGGCGCTGGGCCAGCCGTTGTCCTCCACGGTCGCGACGTTCTCCCGTCCCGTGCCCCAACCCCGCTTCCAGCGCACTCTCGAGCGAGTACAGCGCGATGGTCGAGCGCCTGGTCAAGGAGATCGAGGCCGGCGAAGCCTTCCAGGTGGTGCCGTCGCAGCGATTCGAGATGGACACCGACGTCGACCCGCTCGACGTCTACCGGATGCTGCGGGTGTCCAATCCCAGCCCGTACATGTATCTGCTGAACATTCCCGAATGAGGCTGGGGGAACGGCGTTTTCGATCGTCGGGTCCAGCCCCGAGGCGTTGGTCACGGTGCAGGACGGTTGGGCCACAACGCATCCCATCGCCGGGACGCGTTGGCGCGGTCAGACCGAAGAGGAAGACCAGCTGCTGGAGAAGGAGCTGCTGTCCGACGAGAAGGAGCGCGCCGAGCACCTGATGCTGGTCGATCTCGGCCGCAACGATCTGGGCCGGGTGTGCGTGCCGGGCACCGTGCGCGTCGAGGACTACAGCCACATCGAGCGCTACAGCCACGTCATGCATCTGGTCTCGACGGTCACCGGGCTGCTGGCCGAGCATCGCACCGCGCTGGACGCCGTGACGGCCTGCTTCCCGGCGGGCACCCTGTCGGGCGCACCCAAGGTGCGGGCGATGGAGCTCATCGAGGAGGTCGAGAAGACCCGGCGCGGGCTCTACGGCGGCGTGGTCGGCTACCTCGACTTCGCCGGCAACGCCGACTTCGCGATCGCCATCCGCACCGCACTGATGCGCGACGGCACCGCCTATGTGCAGGCCGGCGGCGGGGTGGTCGCCGACTCCAACGGCCCCTACGAGTACAACGAGGCCGCCAACAAGGCCAAGGCCGTCCTGAACGCCATCGCGGCCGCCGAGACGTTGAGCGCGCCGTGATCCGCATCGGGCAGTTGATGCTGGTCGTCGCGGCCATCGCACTGTGGGTGGCCGCGCGGCTGACGTGGGTGACCGTCACCTCGGCCGACGGACTCGGCCAGCCGAAGACGACGACGCTGACCGGCGGAACCTGGTCCAACGCCCTGATTCCCATGGCCGTGCTGCTGTTGGCGGCGGCGATCGCCGGTCTTGCGGTGCACGGCTGGGGGCTGCGGGTGGTCGCCGTGCTGGTGGCGCTGGTGAGCCTGGTTCTCGGCTATCTGGCGGTGAGCCTGGTCGTCATGCCCGACGTCGCCCCGCGGGCGATCGAGCTGGCCCAGGTGCCGGTGACGGCACTGGTCGCCAGTCAGCGCCATTACCTGGGTGCGGGTCTGACGGCGGGAGCGGCGATCCTCGCGCTGTTGGCTGCGGTGCTGCTGATGCGCTCGGCGGGCTCGGCGCGGCACACGGCGGCCAAATACGCCGCGCCGGCGGCACGGCGGACGGCGGCTCGAACCGGCGACGCGGTGTCCGAGCGGGGCATGTGGGACGCCATCGACGAGGGTCGTGACCCGACCGAGAACGACACCGAGGGTCGGTGACGGATGCTGCGGGCGCTGCGGCTACCCTTCCAGGGACATAAACGTGATTGCCAGACGGCAAGAAGGGATCCGGTTGGCATGAGTTCGGCAACTGTGCTCGACTCCATCATCGAAGGAGTCCGTGCTGACGTTGCCGCCCGCGAGGCGATCGTGAGCCTGGCCGAGGTCAAGGCCGCCGCCGAGGCTGCTCCGCCACCACTGGATGCCCTTGCCGCGCTTCGGGCCCCGGACATCGCGGTGATCGCCGAAGTCAAGCGCGCCAGCCCATCACGCGGCCAACTGGCCAACATCGCCGACCCGGCGGAGTTGGCTCGGGCGTACCAGAGCGGCGGGGCGCGGGTGATCAGCGTGCTGACCGAGGAACGTCGTTTCCACGGCTCGCTGGCCGACCTCGACGCGGTGCGGGCCGCGGTCGACGATCCCGGTGCTCCGCAAAGACTTCATCATCCGCCCGTACCAGATTCACGAGGCCAGGGCGCACGGCGCCGACATGCTGCTGCTGATCGTCGCGGCCCTCGAGCAGCCGGCGCTGGAGTCGATGCTGGAGCGCACCGAGTCGCTGGGGATGACGGCGCTGGTCGAGGTCCACACCGAGGAGGAGGCCGACCGGGCGCTGCAGGCCGGGGCCAAGGTCATCGGCGTCAACGCCCGCGACCTCAAGACCCTCGAAGTCGACCGGGACTGCTTCGCGCGCATCGCGCCCGGTCTGCCGTCGAAGGTCATCCGGGTCGCCGAGTCCGGCGTGCGCGGCCGCGCCGACCTGCTGGCCTACGCCGGTGCCGGCGCCGACGCGGTGCTGGTCGGCGAGGGTCTGGTCACCAGCGGTGATCCCCGCGGTGCGGTGGCCGACCTCGTCACCGCGGGAGCCCATCCGTCGTGCCCGAAACCCGCACGCTGAGTCGTGGCTGACACCTCGACTCCGAACGTGCCGCGCACCAGTGCGGCCGTCGCCGAGCCCACCACCCATGACCCCGACGCGCGGGGCCACTTCGGCGTGTTCGGCGGCCGCTATGTGCCCGAGGCGCTGATGGCGGTCATCGAGGAGGTCGACGGCCGCCTACGAGAAGGCCCGCACCGACCAGGAGTTCCTGGATCGCCTCGACAACCTGCAGACCCACTACGCCGGACGGCCCGTCGCCGCTCTACGAGGCCACCAGGCTCAGCGAGCATTGCGGCGGCGCGCGGATCTTCCTCAAGCGCGAGGACCTCAACCACACCGGCTCGCACAAGATCAACAACGTGCTCGGCCAGGCGCTGCTGGCCAAGCAGATGGGCAAGACCCGGGTGATCGCCGAGACCGGCGCCGGCCAGCACGGCGTCGCCACCGCCACCGCGTGCGCGCTGCTCGGTCTGGAGTGCGTCGTCTACATGGGCGAGGTGGACACCGCGCGCCAGGCGCTCAACGTCGCCCGGATGCAGTTGCTCGGCGCCGAGGTCGTCCCGGTGCGAGTCGGGTTCCGACGCTCAAGGACGCGATCAACGAGGCGATGCGCGACTGGGTCACCAACGTCGACAACACCCACTACTGCTTCGGCACCGCTGCGGGCCCGCATCCGTTCCCGATGATGGTGCGTGACTTCCAGCGCGTCATCGGCATGGAGGCGCGCGCGCAGATGCCTGGCGCAGGCCGGCCGGCTGCCCGACGCCGTGGTCGCCTGCGTCGGCGGCGGGTCCAACGCCATCGGCATCTTCCACGCCTTCATCGACGATGCCGACGTGCGCCTGCTCGGCTACGAGGCCGGCCGGCGACGGTGTCGAAACCGGCCGGCACGCGGCCACTTTCACCGGCGGTACGCCGGGCGTGTTCCACGGCTCGCACTCCTACCTGCTGCAGGACGAGGACGGCCAGACCATCGAGTCCCACTCGATCTCCGCCGGACTGGACTATCCCGGGCGTCGGCCCGGAGCATGCCTGGCTGCACGACACCGGCCGCGCCGAGTACCAGCCGATCACCGACGCCGAGGCGATGGAGGCGTTCCAGCTGCTGTGCCGGCTCGAGGGCATCATCCCGGCGATCGAGTCCGCCCACGCGGTGGCCGGCGCGGTCAAGCTGGCCGCCGAGCTCGGCCCGGACGCGATCATCCTGATCAACCTCTCCGGTCGCGGCGACAAGGACGTCGAGACCGCCGCCAAGTGGTTCGGGCTGCTGGACAGCCAGGCCAAGGGGGGCCAGTGACCGTTCAGCACAGCCAGCCCGGCCGGCTGGGGCCCATCTTTGCGTCGT
>CAVXWQ010000007.1:0-71820 GCA_963765445.1 uncultured Actinomycetota bacterium | reverse complement strand
CGAAGCGGGTTGTCGGCGTCGTCGGGCTGCTCGGGCGTGGCCAGCACCAGTGCCAGCGGTTTGCCGACGTAGTTCATGAACGTCGCGCCGTAGTGCCGGAGGTCAGGCAGCAGGCGCGACACCGAGAACTTCACCGGCACCATGGTGGCCTTCGCGGCGATGGCCACCGACCAGCCGGCGGCCACCCCGTTGGAGTGGAACAGCGGCATCGACAGGTAGCACACGTCTTCGTCGGTGATGTCGAGTTGAGCCGCCAGACTCAGACCACACATCATGCTCATCGCGTGGGCGAACGGGACGGCCTTGGGGTTGCCGCTGGTGCCGGAGGTGAAGATCATCATGAACGGGTCGCTGCCGCCGACTTCGCGATGCGGCACAAGCGGTCCCGCGTGTCGCGACTGCGTCGGCGTAGCGGGGGCCGCTCACGTCGAGCACCGTGATTCCGGAAGGTGTCCAGGCCGTCGAGCATCGGCGCGTGGTCGGCGTCCACGAGCAGCAGCTGGCAGTCCGAGCGGCGGATGTCCGACAGCAGACCTTCGCCGCGGCGGGTGGTGTTGATGCCGCACAGCACGTAGCCGCCCAGTGCGGCCGCGGCCATCGAGCGAACGTAATCGGGTGAGTTGGTCAGCAGCGCACCGACATGCAGAGGCCGGTCCGGGTCGGCGAGCGCGATCAGTGCCGAGGCTTCGGCGGCCGCTTCGGCCAGATGTTGCTCCCAGGTCGAGTTGCGCTCCGGCGACAGCACCGCGACGGCGTCGTCATCCATCCGGGTGCGCAGCAGCGCCTGCAAGGTGTCGATCATCGCACCGGCCGGTAGCGCAGCATGGTCATGCCGGTGTCCGGGACGTCGCAGAACACTGGTTCCAGCCGCATGCCGATGCGGATGTCGTCGGGTTCCACGTCGACCAGTTCGGTGGAGAACCGCGGGCCGACGTCCCACTGCACCACCGCGGGTAGCTGCGGCAACGCGTCGGCCCACGGCGGCCCGGTGGGCCTGCGGGCGACGGTGTATGTGTACAGCGTTGCGGCGCCGTCGATTTCGCGCCACTCCAAGTCGTCGGCCAAGGTCCCGGGGGCGAGCGTGCGCGGATAGAACACATAGCGGCCCCGCCGACGGCGAGTACTGCACCAGGATGCGATGCTGGGCCAGGCCGTCCCAGAACGGCTGGGACACCGGCGTGGGTTCCGGGACGGGTATCGGCTCGGCCATCAGTCACCTCCCAGCACCAGGGCCACCTGCTCGCTCATGATCCCGCCCGTGCCCGCGACGAACGCGGTGTTCGCATCACGCACCTGCGCCGCCGCCGAGCGCCCCATCAGCTGGCGGGCGGCGTCAACCACATGGTGCATGCCACCCGACATCCCGGCCTGCCCGAGGTCAGCTGTCCGCCGGCGGTGTTGAGCGGGAAGTCGCCCCGCTAGGTCAAGTCGCGCTCGGAGACGCACGGCTTGCCGGCCCCTTCGGGCAAAAGCCGGCGTCCTCGAGCGTCATCAGCACGGTGATGGTGTAGCAGTCGTAAATCGCGGCCACGTCGATGTCGGCCGGCCCCATTCCGGCCATGGCGAACGCCCGGCTTGCAGCCAGGCCGATCGGGGTGACCATCGTCTCCTCCGCATAGCTGAGCGTCTTGCACTCGATGTGTTCGCCGAAGCCCCTGATCAACGCCGGGCGGTGCCGCGAACGCCGAGCGAGGCCGACGCTGACGATCAGGACCGCGGTTCCGCCAGACCGGCATGACGATCTCCAGCATGTGCATCGGGTCGGCGATCATCTGGCCGCCCAGCACGTCGGCCATGGTGATCGGCTGGCCGTGGAACAAGGCATCGGGATTAGCGCAGGCGTTGGTGCGCTGATCCACCGCGATCTTGGCCATCGCCGACGGGTCGTATCCGTATGCGCGCCATAGCGTTGCGCGATCTGCGCGAACGGGGCGTTCTGGCCGACGTTGCCGTACGGGATCTCATACTCGGCCTGGGGTGAGCCGTAGTTGTTGCTCGACGCCCCATACCAATTGGGGCTCGACGCCGGCCGGCGGGTCGAGCGCGGCAGCGCCCGCGATCCGGGCACCACGGCCAGCACGGCGTCGCAGAGCCCGAGTTCGACGGCGACGGCGGCGCGCCACACCATCGCGGCCGAGGTCGCCCCGCCCAGGTCCACCCGCTCGCCGAAATCGATCGGCAGGCCTAGGTATTCGGACAGGGTGGCGGGAACGAACATGTCCGACTCGGCCAGCCCGTGCGAGATGATGCCGTTGACCACGCCGGCCTCCAGCCCCGCGTCGTCGAGGACCATCTTGGCCAGCTGCGCGTACTGGTCGAGCGTGAACAGCTCGGGCCGCGTCGGTTTGCGCTCGGCAGGCAGCTCGGCGATCCCGACGATCGCCGCCTCCCCGGCCAGCCGCATCACGAACCCCCTTCGCGGAGAGGCAATTCGACGGTCGCGGTGCCGGGCATGAGGACGTCGGCGTCGCGGCGCCCGGCGATGTCGAGCTCGACCAGGCCGCGATCGCCGTCGACCCGCTTGGCCGTGACCGTCCCACCGAACGTCAACGGCTGCCCCGGGAACGCGACACCGCGGTTCTGCACCGAGTACTCGACAAGCCTGCCGCGTCCGCCGATCCAGTCGGTGATCGCGCGGGCCAGCAGGGCGGCCTGCAGCGGACCCTGCACCAGGACGTCGTCGTAGCCCTCGACGTCGCGCGCCCACTGCTTGTCGTAGTGGATGCGATGGCCGTTGTAGGTGGCGGCCGAGAAGAAGAACATCTGCGTCTCGTCGACGGTGACGGTCAGCGGGGGCAGTTCGTCACCGGGTTCGACATCGTCGTAGAACAGCTGGGTCATGGTCGCGCGATCATCGACGTGGTGGCCTCGGCCACCAGTTCACGGTTCTGGTTGCGGTAGACGGTGTGCCAGGTGACGAGCACGAATCGTCCTGACCGGCCCTCCTTTTCGACGATGGAGGAGATGGTGCGGACCATCTCGATCTCGTCGCGGTGGTAGGCGGGCAGGTGGAACGTCGTGCTCTCCCCGCCGGCCATCCGGCGTGGGGCGTTGGGGAAGGACAGGCTGCCCGACACCGCGCCCGACGAACCGTCGGGCCGCAGGCTCGACAGCGGCGCCACGCCCAGGATCGCGTACTGCAGGTACAGCGGCGGGCAGATCACGTCGCGGTAGCCGTTGGCGCGCGCGTAGTCCGGGTCGAACCACAGCGGATTGTCGTCGCCGACCGCGGCGGCCCAGCGCTGCCAGTCGCGGCGGATCACCTCCCCCGTGGCCGTCGCGGCGACGGTGCCGACCCGCGCGGCGGTCTCCGCGTCGATCAGGCTCTCGGTCACAGGCCGTCCTTTCGCCGCAACCGTTCCCCGATCGCCGCGCGACTCACCTCGTCGTCGTCCAGCCAGGTCGCGGCGACGTCGGCTCCCCCGCCCAGGGTCGAGAGCACCCGGGCGCGTTCGGACCACAGGTACAGATCCGTTTCGACGACGTAGCCCATCCCGCCGTGCAGTTGGTGCGCATCGAGGGTGGCCCACTTGGCGGCGGTGGCCGAATGCATTCGGGCGATGGCAGTTTCGCGGACCGCCATGCGCCGCGGCCGATCCGGAAGACGGCGGACTGGGCGGCCAGCCGGGCCGCCGTCAGCGCGATGTGCATGTCGGCCACGATGTGCTGGGCGGCCTGGAAGGAGGCGATGGGCCGGCCGAACTGGTGACGCAGGGTGGTGTAGGCCACGGTGCGGTCCAGTACGGCCTCCCCGACGCCCACCAGGTCCAGCGAGGTCAAAGCGACCGCCGCGTTGGCGGTGCGGCGCAGTTGGTCACGGTCCAGGGGCTTGCCGTCGTTGAGCACATCGTCGACGGCCACGTCGTCGAACCGCACGCATGCGGCGTGATGCCCACCCATCAGCGTCAGACGGCCGCACCGTGACCCCGGGCCCCCGCAGGTTGCAGACGAACCCCAGAGTGCGCCCGGAGGCGTCCATCCCCGATACGACGACCAGGCCGGCAGTCTCGGCATCGTTGACGAAATCGGCTGTGCCGGTGAGCCGCCAGCCGCCGTCCGGTTCGCGGTCGGCGCGCAGTGCGGCGGTGACGTCGGCCGCGTCGTTGGCGTTCCACAGCGCGGTGGTGGCCGAGGTGCGACCGGCAGCGAGATCCGGCAGCCACCGATGACGGGATTCCTCGCCGCCGAGCATGAGCACGGCATGCGCGGCCAGCACCGTGCTGTAGGTCGACAGCGGGCACAGCGCACGGCCGGCTTCGCGGGCGAAGATCCCAGTTCCGACAGGGTTCCGCCGGAGCCGCCGTATTCCTCCGATATGCCGAGACCGAGGATGCCCGCGGCGGCCAGCGCGTCCCACGGGTCGGCCCCACGGGCGGCGAGCAGCCCGCGCAGCATCGCCGCGAGGTCGCGGTCATCCTGTGTGGCAACGAGTTTCATGTCAGCGTCCGTAGGAGGGCATGCCGTGGCCGCGCTGGGCGATGACGTCGCGCAGGACCTCGTTGGTGCCGCCGCCGAACCGCATCAGCGGCGCGAAGCGGTAGAGCTTCTCGAACCGTCCACCCGCCGGGGCCTCCGGGTTGCGATGTGCCAGCAGGCCTTCAGCGCCGAGCAGGTCGATGCCCAGATCGGCGATGCGTTGGCGCAGTTCACTGCTGAACACCTTCTCGACGCTCACCTCCACCGTCGGAATCACTCCGTCGGCCAGCATCGACGACGCCTCGTAACCCATCAGCCCGGCCACCTCGACGTCGGCCTCGGTCTGGGCCAGCCGGCGCCGGAACGCCGGATTGTCGATCGGTACGCTGCCGTCGCGGCGCGGCATCCGGGCCAGCACCTGCAACTCGTCGAGTGCGCGGCGCAGGTCGCCGGCGTTGGTCAGTGCGCCGCGCTCGAGGTCCAGCGCCCCGGTGATGTAGGCCCAGCCCCGGTTCTCCTCGCCGATGAGGTTGGTCACCGGAACCCGGACGTCGTCGAAGAACACCTCGTTGGTCCGGTACCCCGACCAGGCGATCAGCGGCCGGATCCGCACCCCGGGGCTGTCGACGGGAACGACGATCACCGAGATGCCGCGATGCCGCTGCGCATTGGGATCGGTTCGCACGCAGAGCCATTCGTGCGTGGAGCGCTGGGCACCGCTGTTCCAGATCTTGGATCCGTTGATCACCCACTCGTCGCCGTCGCGGACCGCCCGCGTCCGCAGCGACGCCAGGTCGGTGCCCGCGTCCGGCTCGGAATACCCCAGCGCGCAGGTCATTTCACCGCGGGCGATGAGCGGCAGGAACTCGCGCTTGTTCTGCTCGGTGCCGTGGCGCATGATCATCGGCGCGATCGACGTGACGGTCAGATCCGGCCCGGGGGCGCCCCAGTACTCGAACTCCGACATCAACAGGTGCAGGTGCACCGCACCCAGGCCGAGCCCGCCGTACTCGGCCGGCCAGTTCAGCCCGAACCAGCCCTTGGCGCCGAGCTTGCGCCGGAAGGCGGCCACCTCGCCGCCGGGATACTCCAGGTTGTGTTCGGCGATCTCGGCGCGCAGGGCGTCAGTGACGTTCTCGCGCAGGAACTCACGCACCTCGGCCAGCCAGGCCTGCTGGTCGGCGTCGAGGGCGAAATCCACACTGCGCACCCTAACGGAATAGTTAGGCCGTCAAGGCTTTTTCCTGACCCCGCTCTGTCACATTCGGGGAGCCGGCGGTGTCTAGAGGGTATGACCATTCGCCTAGAACCACTGAAGCCCGAACGGGCACCGCTGTTGACCCGACTGATGTACCGCTACGCCAAGCGTCGCTTCGGGGAGGTTCCCGAACCGTTCGCCGTCTACGCCCACCACCCGCGACTGCTGCGGGCCAACGCCGTGCACGAGGGTCTGCTGCAGCGGGCGTCCACGACGCTGCCCCCCAGCGTCCGCGAACTCGCGGTGTACTGGACCGCCCGCACGGTCGGCTGCTCCTGGTGCGTCGACTTCGGCGCGATGCTGATGCGCATGGAAGGCCTGGACATCGACCGGCTCAAGCACATCGACGACTACGCGACCTCGCCGCTGTACACCGACGACGAGCGCGCCGCGATCGCCTATGCCAACGCCATGACCACCGACCCGCACACCGTCACCGACGAGCAGGTCGACGATCTGCGCCGCCGCTTCGGCGCGGCCGGCGTGGTCGAGCTGACCTATCAGATCGGAGTGGAGAACATGCGGGCGCGGATGAACTCCGCGCTGGGCATCACCGAGCAGGGGTTCGGCTCCGGTGAGAGCTGCCGGATTCCCTGGGCAACCGAGGCAAACTGACGCAACCGGAAGTCAACGGGTCCCCAAACGCGTGAATCCGTGAACAAGGGCGCCCCTGACCACCGATTCGATTGCCAATCAATTCACAGGGCGACAATTCCGTAGTTACCGCGCGCATCCACCACTGAAACCGTAGTCTCGTCTCGTTCAAGCGCGGCCGTCCCTCGGCCGTTCGTACGGCGTTCAAGCAGGAGATGCCATGGCCAAAGGTGAGCTGCAGCTCGAGCCCTCGACGGGAGTTGAAAGCAAAGGTCTCAAGGGCGGTGCGCTGGGGCTGGTCTCCAGCGTCGTCGTCGGGATGGCGTCCACGGCGCCCGCCTACTCCCTGGCGGCCAGCCTGGGCCTGATCGTCGCGAGCGGCGGCGCGCTGCTTGCCGGCGTCAAGGCCCCGGCGATCGTCCTGCTGGCCTTCATCCCGATGTGCATGATCGCGGTCGCCTACCAGGAGCTGAACAAGGCCGAGCCGGACTGCGGCACCACCTTCACCTGGGCATCGCGCGCGTTCGGCCCGCTGGTCGGCTGGATGGGCGGCTGGGGCATCATCGCCGCCGACGTCATCGTCATGGCCAACCTGGCCCAGGTCGCCGGGTCCTACTCGTTCACCTTCGTCGGCGGCCTGGGCTGGACGCTCGGTCGCCGATCTGGCCAGCAGCACGCTGTGGTCCACGGTGGCCGGCGTCATCTGGATCATCGTGATGACCTACATCTGTTATCGCGGCATCGAGGTGTCGGCGCGCATCCAGTACGGCCTGCTCGGCATCGAACTCGTGGTGCTGATCGCTTTCTCGATCGTCGCCCTGTTCAAGGTGTACGCGGGCAAGGCCGAGACGTACTCGCTGCACCCGTCGTTGTCCTGGTTCTGGCCCGCCGGACTGGACTTCGGCACGGTCATCGCGCCTGCCCTGCTCACCGCCCTGTTCATCTACTGGGGCTGGGACACCGCGGTGGCCTGCAACGAGGAGTCCGACGATCCGGGCCGCACCCCCGGCCGCGCCGCCGTCATCTCGACCTTCCTGCTGCTGGCCACCTACGCGCTGGTCTCGGTATCGGCCATCGCCTTCGCAGGCACCGGCACCGACGGGCATCGGCCTGGGCAACGACGGACAACTCCGCCGACGTCTTCGCCGCCATCGGGCCCGATCTGTTCGGCGACAGCTTTGCTCGGCAAGATCGGCCTGCTGCTGCTCGCCGCGTCGATTCTGACCTCGGCGTCGGCTTCGACGCAGACCACGGTTCTGCCGACCGCACGCACCACGCTGTCGATGGGTGTCTACAAGGCGCTGCCCACGTCGTTCGCCAAGATCCACCGCACCTACCTCACCCCGTCGGTGTCGACCATCGTGATGGGCGCTGGTCTCGATCCTGTTCTACGTGCTGTTCACCCTGGTCAGCAGCAACCTGCTGACCGCGCTGATCGGCTCGGTCGGCCTGATGATCGCCTTCTACTACGGCCTCACCGGGTTCGCGTGCGTGTGGTTCTACCGCAAGGACCTCACCAAGTCGGCGCGCGACTTCATGATGCGCGGCGTGGTCCCACTGCTGGGCGGCCTGATCCTGCTGGTCGTCTTCATCTACGGCCTGATCCAGTACGCCAAGCCCGACTGGCTCACCGACGACGACGGCAACAACGTCACGATCCTCGGCTTCGGCGCGGTCGCGGTCGTCGGTATCGGCGCGCTGGTTCTGGGCGTCATCGTGATGGTCATCTGGTGGTTCATGTCGCCGGACTACTTCCGTGGCCGCACTCTGTCCCGGCGCTCCAGCGCCGACCTGGTGCTGACGCCTGCCACCGCGGTCGAGCCGATGTTCGGCCTGCCCGACTCCGGTGACATGCCGACGGTCATCGCGCCGGACCTGTCGAACCTGCCGCCGGGTGAGACGGCCGTCAACCCCGAAACCGGTGAGGAGTTCACCAAGGGGTCGCAGGTCTAGCTCCTCTGCGCCGAGCGTCGCCACTGGCGTGACGCTCGGCGCCGAACGTCGCACTGGCGTGACGCTCGGCGGTGGCGACTTACCGCAGCTTGAAGATCGTGCGGTGCCAACCCTTTTCGGCCGCACCGGTGATGTCGCTCATCACGTGCTTGATGGTGAGGTACTCCTCGAAGGAGTAGTCGCTCATGTCCTTGCCGAAGCCCGAGGCGCCCACGCCGCCGTGCGGCATCTCGCTGATGATCGGGATGTGGTCGTTGATCCACACGCAGCCGGCGTTGATCTCCCGCGAGGCGCGCTGCGCGCGGTAGACGTCGCGGGTCCACGCCGAGGCCGCCAGGCCGTAGACGGTGTCGTTGGCCTGGCGCAGCGCGTCGTCGTCGCCGTCGTGCGGGCGCACGGTCAGCACCGGGCCGAAGATCTCGTCGCGGTAGACCTCGGAGTCCTCGGTCACGTCGGCGATCAGCGTCGGCTGGATAGAAGGAGCCGGGCAGATCCGGCACCTTGCCGCCGGCGACGACGCGGCCGCCCTGATCCGGTGCGCCGGCGACCATCGCGGCGACCCGGTCGCGGTGCATGCGGGAGATCAGCGGGCCCATGTCGGTGTCGGGGTCCTGCGGGTCGCCGACGACGACCTTGCTCATCAGCTCGGCCACTCCGGCGACGAAGTCGTCGTAGAGGTTGCGGGCGACGATGGCCCGGGTGGCCGCGGTGCAGTCCTGCCCCGAGTTGATCAGCGAGCCGGCCACCGCGCCGTGCACGGCGGCGTCGAGGTCGGCGTCTTCGAACACCACGAACGGCGCCTTGCCGCCGAGTTCGAGCTGGGTCCGGTGGCCGTGCACGGCGGCCGCGGCCATCACCCGGCGGCCGACGGCGGTGGAGCCGGTGAAGGTGACGACGTCGACGTCGGCGTGCCCGGCCAGCGCGGTGCCGACGTCGGGACCCGCGCCGGTGACGACGTTGAACACCCCGTCGGGCAGGCCGGCCTCGGTGGCCAGCCGGGCCAGCGTCAGCGTGGTCAGCGGCGTCAGCTCGGCGGGCTTGATCACCACCGAACAGCCGGCGGCCAGCGCGGGCAGCACCTTCCACACCGCCATCTGCAGCGGGTAGTTCCACGGGCTGATCGTCGCGACCACGCCGACCGCCTCGCGCCGGATGGACGAGGTGTGGTCGCCGGAGTACTCCGCGGTGGCCTTGCCCTCCAGGTGGCGGGCCGCCCCGGCGAAGAAGGCGATGTTGTCGATGCTGCCGGGCACGTCGAACTCGGTGGCCAGCCGCACCGGTTTCCCGGTCTGGCTGACCTCTTCGGCGATGAGCTGCTCGGCGTTGGCCTCGACCAGCTCGGCCAGCTTGGCCAGCACGGTGGAGCGCTCGACGGGGGTGGCGGTCTTCCAGCCGGGCAGCGCGGCGCGGGCGGAGGCGACCGCGGCGTCGACGTCGGCCGAGGTGGCCAGGGCCATCTCCGCGACGGTGTTGCCGTCGGCTGGATTGGTCACGTGATAGACGGTGCCGCCGGTCTCCACGGGGGCGCCATCGATCCAGCTACTGGGCACAATTCTGGTCTTGTCGGAGGTGAGTGCAGTCACCCGGCAACGGTAACCGACCGTCAACCCCGTTGCTACGCATTCCCGCAGTCTGACCGGGTCTAGACCACCAATTTCATCGAACGCGTTGCTTAAAACAACGGATTCCGTGCACAATCATGGGCATGCGCGACTCGGGAATGCCAGCCAGTCGGTTTCCCGTCCGCGCCGTCGGGTCCGGGGCGTCAGCGGCGTTCCAACTCGACGAGATGTCCAAGGCCATCATCGAAAAGCTTCAGCAGGATGGTCGGCGATCCTACGCCGGAATCGGCAAGGCCGTCGGTCTGTCCGAAGCGGCCGTTCGGCAGCGCGTGCAGCGACTTGTCGACTCCGGGGTGATGCAGATCGTCGCGGTGACCGATCCGATGCAACTCGGATTCGCCCGCCAGGCGATGATCGGCATCCGCTGCACCGGCGACACCACCAAGGTCGCCGAGAAGCTGGCCCAGATCGATGCCGTGGACTACGTCGTGCTCACCGCGGGCACCTTCGACGCCATCGTCGAAGTCGTGTGCGAGGACGACGCCGAGCTGCTCGAGCTGCTCAACACCGAAATCCGCGCGGTACCCGGCGTCACGGCAACCGAGACGCTGGTCTACCTGAAACTCGTTAAGCAACAATACAATTGGGGTACCCGATGACAACGACCGCCAGCCAGAACCTGACCGCCGAACTCGGCGCGAAGGCCGATCGGCACCTGTGGGGCCACTTCGCCCGGCACGGGGCTGGCATCACTCCGCCGATCATCACCCGCGGCGAGGGCGTCTACATCTACGACAGCAACGGCAAGCGCTACATCGACGGCCTGTCCGGGTTGTTCGTCGTGCAGGTCGGCCACGGCCGCGAAGAGATCGCCGAGGCCGCTGAAGCAGCAGGCTCGAGACGCTGGAGTTCTTCCCGCTGTGGTCCTACGCCACCCCGCCGGCCATCGAGCTGGCCGAGCGGCTGGCCAACTACGCCCCCGGCGACCTGAACCGGGTGTTCTTCACCACCGGCGGCGGCGAGGCCGTCGAGTCGGCCTGGAAGCTGGCCAAGCAGTACTTCAAGCTGACCGGCAAGCCCGGCAAGTACAAGGTGATCTCGCGGGCCATCGCCTACCACGGCACGCCGCACGGCGCGCTGGCCATCACCGGCCTCCCGACGTTCAAGGCAGCCGTTCGAGCCGATCACGCCCGGCGGCTTCCGGGTGCCCAACACCAACTTCTACCGCGCGCCCGAGGGTCACGACACCGACGAGAAGGAGTTCGGTCAGTGGGCGGCCAACCGGATCGCCGAGGCCATCGAGATGGAGGGCCCCGACTCGGTCGCGGCGGTGTTCCTCGAGCCGGTGCAGAACGCCGGCGGCTGCTTCCCGCCGCCGCCCGGATACTTCCAGCGGGTCCGCGAGATCTGCGACGAGTACGACGTGCTGCTGGTCTCCGACGAGACGATCTGCGCGTTCGGCCGCATCGGATCGATGTTCGCCTGCAACGACTTCGGCTACGTGCCCGACATCATCACCTGCGCCAAGGGCCTCACCTCGGGGTACGCCCCGCTCGGTGCGATGATCGCCTCCGACCGGCTGTTCGAGCCGTTCAACGACGGTGACACCGTCTACGCGCACGGCTACACCTGGGGCGGGCATCCCGTCTCGGCCGCGGCGGCGCTGGCCAACCTCGACATCTTCGAGCGCGAGGGCATCAACGACCACGTCAAGACGACGGCGCCGGCGTTCCGGGCGACCCTGGAGCGGCTGCTGGACCTGCCGATCGTCGGCGACGTCCGCGGCGAGGGCTTCTTCTACGGCATCGAGCTGGTCAAGGACAAGGCCACCAAGGAGATCCTCGACGACGAGCTGTCCGAGTGGCTGCTGCGCAGCTTCCTGTCGGTCGAGCTGTTCGAGGCCGGGCTGTACTGCCGCGCCGACGACCGCGGTGACTCGGTGGTGCAGCTGGCGCCGCCGCTGATCAGCGACCAGGCCCTGTTCGACGAGATCGAGTCGATCCTGCGCCGGGTGTTCACCCAGGCCTGGGATCACCTGCAGACTCGTGGCGATGCCTGGCATCTAAGCCGCCGATCGATCCGGTCCGGTGGCAGCCACCGCCGGTCGAGCCGCTGCCCGAGTTCGGGCCGGCGCAGCTGACGCTGGTTGCGCTTCCCGGTGAGCAGCCCGAGGACATCGTCGTCGACGCCGACGGCGCGCTGTGGACCGGTCTGGTCGACGGCCGCGTCGTCCGCATCGACGGCGACGGCCGGACGACGGTGGTCGGCCGGACGACCGGACGCCCGCTGGGGATGACGGTGGCCCGCGACGGGCGACTGCTGATCTGCACCAGCCCGGGCGGCCTGGTGGCCATGAACCGCGACACCGGCGAGATCGAGGTGCTCGTCGAATCGGTGAACGGCAGGCGCCTGCAGTTCTGCTCGAACGTCGTCGAATTGCCGGACGGCACAATCTATTTCACCGAGTCGACGGCCAAGTTCGCCTTCGAGCACTTCAAGGGCGCGATCTTCGAGTCCCGCGGCGACGGCGGCTTGTTCCGTCGCGACCCCGACGGCACGGTGAGCACGGTGCTCGACCACCTGTACTTCGCCAACGGCCTGACCCCGACGGTGGACTTCTCGGCGCTGGTGTTCGCCGAAACCCAGGCCCGGCGGCTGTCCAAGTACTGGCTGACCGGGCCGAAGGCCGGAACCGTGACGCCGCTGGCGGTGAACCTGCCCGGGATGCCGGACAACCTGTCGACGGGCAGCGACGGCCGGATCTGGGCCGCGATGGTCTCGGCGCGCAACGCCGCGGCGGACCTGCTGTCGCCGCGCTCCCCGTGGCTGCGCACGCTGTTGTGGAAGCTGCCCGACAAGCTGCAGCCGCAGATCGTGCCGACGGTGTGGGCGGTCGCGTTCGACCCCGACACCGGGGCGGCCGTTTCGGGGGTGCACATGAAGCATCCGGACTTCGGGCTCGTCACCGGATTGGTGGAGCGAGACGGCCGGCTGTGGCTGGCCACGATCGGGCATGCGGCGGTCGCGCACTGCCCGCTGCCAAGCTAACAATTGCATCAATAACCACACCAGTCACAGCGCGGCTGCGTGGTTTCGGCGCCGCGAATCCCTTAATCTGCCATTCGATGGCGACCTCGAAGACATTGGCGCGGTGCGCGGCCGCGCTGGCCGCGGCCGTGTGCGTTGTCGGCACGCCCGCGATCGCGTGGGCCGAGCCCAACGCTGCCCCGGACCCCAACACCTGCCCGTACAAGGTGTCGACGCCGCCTGCCGTCGACTCCTCGGAGGTGCCGGAGGCCGGCGACCCGCCGCTGCCGCTTCCGGTACCGGCCAAGCCGGTCGGCGGCGACGCCCTGTCCGGTTGCGGGGTGATCGTCGCGCCGAACACCCCACCGGTGCCCGGCGACGTCTCGGCCGAGTCGTGGTTGGTCGCCGACCTCGACACCGGCGACATCATCGCCGCGCGCGACCCGCACGCGCGGCACCGTCCGGCCAGCATCATCAAGGTGCTGACCGCGATGCAGTCGATCAACGAGCTGCCGCTGAACAAGATGGTCGAGGGCACCCAGGACGACGCGAACGCCGAGGGCACGCGGGTCGGTGTCGACGTCGGCGGCCACTACACCGTCAACGACCTGCTGCACGGCCTGCTGATGCACTCCGGCAACGACGCCGCGCACGCGCTGGCCGCGCAGCTCGGTGGCATGGACACCACGGTGCAGAAGATCAACGTGCTGGCCCGCAAGCTCGGCGGCGCGGACACCCGCGCGGCCACGCCGTCCGGCCTGGACGGCCCCGGCATGAGCACGTCGGCCTACGACATCGGGCTGTTCTACCGGTATGCCTGGGAGAACCCGACTTTCGCCAACATCGTCGCCACGCAGAAGTATGACTTCCCCGGGCATCCGGCCAAGCCGGGCGATGGACGGCGACCATCCGGGCTACCAGTTGGAGAACGACAACCAGCTGCTCTACAACTATCCGGGCGCGCTCGGCGGCAAGACCGGCTACACCGACGACGCCGGGCAGACCTTCGTCGGCGCCGCCAACCACGACGGCCGCCGGCTGGTGGCGGTGCTGATGCGCGGCACCCGTCAGCCGATCGCGCCGTGGGAGCAGGCCGCGCATCTGCTCGACTACGGCTTCGCCACCCCGCCGGGAACCAAGATCGGCAACCTGATCGATCCCGATCCGTCGCTGATGCCGCCCAAGCCCGACGCCGATGCCGTCAAGAGCCGCCTCGCCGCTGATTCCGGCCGCCGACGCGCTGCCGGTGCGGATCGGTGTCGCGGTGATCGGCACGATCATCGTGTTCGTCTTGATCATGGGCGCGCGTTCGATCAACCGAAAGCCGGTCCGCAGCCGTAGCTAGCGGCTCGTCTGCGAAACAGCCGCGAAAGACCAAGCGCGCCAAACGCACCCACCCCGATCGCGGCCAGCCATTGGCGGGTGCTCAGGCCCTCGTCGGGCCCCACTCGCGGCGTGATCACCGCCGGGGCAGGCGCCGGGACGGGTTCGGGCCGCAGGTTGTCGGACGACGTGGCCGCCCACGCCGTCGCGAACAGCACCAGCCGCGCGGTGATGTAGGCGAACACCATCAGACCCAGCACCGGACCGAACGTCGCCCCGGCCGGGCCGTGCACCACCGACCGCAGATAGATCGACGCCACCTGCTTGAAGATCTCGAAGCCCACCGCAGCCAGCAGCCCGGCCCGCACACTGCTGCGGAAGCTGATCGACTCGCGCGGCAGCCGCGCGATCATCCAGGTGAACAGCAGCCAGGACACCAGCACCGACACCACGATCGCCGCGACCCGCAGTCCGAAGCCGAGCCCCGGAAAGTCTTGCACGCCAAACCATCCCAGCACACTGGACAGAACCGATGCGTCGCCCAGCGCGGTGAGCGCTATCGTGACCGCGATCGCGACGAACGCCGACAGCAGCGCCAGCAGATCCGACAGCTTGGTCCGCACGAAGCCCTTCTCGCCATCACGCTGGTCCCACATCTGGCTCAGTGCTTCGCGCAGGTTGTTCATCCAGCCCAAACCGACCCATGCCGCGGTGGCCAGGCCGATGAGGCCGACGGACGTGCGCGAGTCGATGGCCGAATCGATCAGGTTGACCAGTTGCTGACCCAGGTCTCCCGACACCACCGACTTGATGCGGTTCTCCAATCGCGGCCATGCGTGTCCGGCCGGCTGGCCAGCACGAAGCCCATCACGGAGAACGCCACCATCAGCAACGGGAACAGCGCGAAGATCGTGTAGTAGGTGATGCCCGCGGCGTAGAAGTCGCCCTTGGACTTCTGGTAGCGGTCCTGCGCGCGCATCACGTGGTCGAACCAGTGGTAGCGCGCCCGCAGGCGGTCCAAGATCCCCGGTTTGGCCGGTTCTGTCATGCGCCAGCCTCCCCGCCACGGTCACGGACTCGTCGGCAAAAACCCTAACCGCTCGTATACCCGTCCGATGGTCTTCGCAGACACCTCGCGGGCGCGCTGGGCGCCCTTGGCCAGAACGGCCTGCAGTTCGGCGGGATCGGACAACAGTTCGTCGACCCGCTGCTGGATGGGCGTGACGTACTCGACCACGGCCTCGGCGGTGTCCTTCTTCAGGTCGCCGTAGCCGCGTCCGTCATACCCGGCCACCAGGGTGTCGATGTCGACGCCGGTCACCGCGGACTGGATGGACAGCAGGTTGGACACCCCGGGCTTGGCCTCGACGTCGTAGCGGATCTCGCGCTCGCTGTCGGTGACCGCCGAGCGGATCTTCTTCGCCGACACCTTGGGGTCGTCGAGCAGGGCGATGAGGCCGGCGTCGGTGGCCGCCGACTTGCTCATCTTGGCGGTCGGGTCCTGCAGGTCGTAGATCTTGGCGGTCACCTTCGGGATCATCGGGTCCGGGATGACGAAGGTGTCCGGGAAGCGGGCGTTGAACCGTTGCGCCACATCGCGGGCCAGCTCGAGGTGCTGACGCTGGTCCTCCCCGACCGGCACCAGGTCGGTGTCGTAGAGCAGCACGTCGGCGGCCATCAGCACCGGGTAGGTGAACAGCCCGACCGTGGTGGCGTCCGCACCCTGCTTCTGCGACTTGTCCTTGAACTGCGTCATCCGCGAGGCCTGGCCGAAACCGGTGAAGCAGCCCAGCACCCACGCCAGCTCGGCGTGGGCGGGCACGTGGCTCTGCACGAAGATCGTCGCGCGCGCCGGATCGATGCCCAGCGCCAGGTACTGAGCGGCGGTGACCAGGGTGCGCTGGCGCAGCGTCTCGGGGTCCTGCGGCACGGTGATCGCGTGCAGGTCCACCACGCAGAAGTAGGCGTCGAAGTCGTCCTGCAGGTCGACCCACTGCTCGATCGCGCCGAGCGCGTTGCCCAGATGCAGGGAGTCGGAGGTCGGCTGAACCCCGGAGAAGACGACACGACGGGATGAGGTGCTCATGATGGATCAATCCTGTCACGAGGCCTTCGGCGGCTAGCATCCTGCTTCGTGCGGCGAATCCTGGCTCTGGCCGTCGCAGTCCTGCTCGCGGGATGCGCCGGGAACACCGCGGTGATCGTGCCGCGGCAGCGGGCGGTGGTGATCGTCTCGGGGCTGGCCAGCACGCAGCCCGTTCACCACTCCGCAGACCGCTTGCGGCACCGGACTGGCGGCGGGCAGCGCCGACACCGCGCATCCGTGATCACCTGCTCAGCAAGGGCCGGACCGTCTACACCGCGCCGATGATGGCCGGGCGCGGGCCAGGTCCACGACCAGACCGGCTTCGGCGCGTTCAGCTCGTGCCCGGCGCCGCTGCCCGACACCATGACCGTCGACACCTCGGGCAGCATCGACCTGGCCGGTGAGCACCTCGCCCGGTTCCTGACCTACCTGCACACCGACAAGGGTGTGAACGAGGTGGATCTGGTCGGCCATTCGATGGGCGGGCTGTATGCCCGCTCGGCGATCCGGGCGCTCGCGACCACCGACTCGCCGGTGAAGGTCCGGTCACTGGTCACCGTCGGCACGCCGTGGCAGGGCTCGTATCTGGCCGACTTCGCCAACGGCACTGTGCCGCTTGCTGATTGCGCGGGCGACCAGTTCTGCGAGAACCAGATGCGCGGGTACGTCAAGGACGTCGCGCAGGTGTACCCGTCCGGTTCGGCGCACGAGCTCGGCGCCAACTTCCTGACCGGACCCAAGGGCTGGAACCAGTTTCAGGCCGGGGTGCTCGACGGGATCCCGGTCACGCTGATCGGCGGCAACCACTTCACGCGGCAGGGTGCGCCCGAGTTGGTCTGGCCCAACGACGGGATCGTGGCGCTGCGCAGCGCACTCGCGGTCGACATCAGACGACCCGGTGCTTCCGCACCGGCGGTGCTACACCTTCGACGCCACCCACAGCGACTACGTCTCGATGATCGTGAATCTGCCGAAAGAGACGGCGCTGACCTGGGATCCGGGGGTGCTCGACGCGGTGAACGCGGCTATCGAGAACGCGCCGCAGGCGCTCGACGGTCCCAACCGCGAGGGCTGCCCGGCCTAGGGACCGAACTCGACGGTCACCGGTGCGTGGTCCGACCAGCGCAGCGCGTAGGCGGCCGGCTTCTCGACCCGGCCGGTGACCGCGCGGGCCGCCAGGCTTCGCTGGCCAGGTGGTAGTCGATGCGCCAGCCGGCGTCGTTGTCGAAGGCCTTGCCCGCGCCACGACCACCAGCTGTACGGGCCGGGGCCGTCGGGATGCAGGCGGCGCATCACGTCCACCCAGCCGGAGTCCAGCAACTCGGTCAGCCACTGCCGCTCGCTGGGCAGGAAGCCCGCCTTCTTGACGTTGGCCTTCCAGGCTTTGATGTCGTGCTCGGTATGCGCGATGTTCCAGTCGCCGCACACGACCGCGTCGCGGCCATCGGCCGTCAGCTCGGTCATCCGCTTGGCCAGCTCGGCCATGAACCGTTCCTTCTCCACCTGCCGGTCGGTACCGGCCTCGCCGGTGTGCACGTACACGCTGGCGACGGTCACGCCACCGACGTCGGCCTCGACGTAGCGGCCGTGCAACTCGAATTCTGTTGCGGGCAAGCCGATTCGCACGGCGCTGAACGGAGTGCGCGACAGCACGGCCACACCGCTGCGGCCCTTCAGATGCGCGCAGGCCGAGGCGATGTGCCAGCCGTCGGCCACCGCCGGAGCCAGCGCCTCGGCGAGCTGCTCGTCGTCGGCGCGGGTTTCCTGCAGGCACACCACGTCGGCGCTGGTGTTCGACAGCCAGGCCAGCAGGCCGAGGTTCTCGGCCGAGCGCTCGCGCACCGCGGCGCGCACGCCGTTGACGTTGATGGTCGTCACGATCACGGAGGAAACCTACCTTGCGGTACCGGCGGTATCACCTTTACGGTCGGGGTGTGGGCCCACGCGAACCGATCCATCTGGGGGCAGGCGAGCCGATCCTGCTGCTGCACCCGTTCATGATGTCGTCCTACGTCTGGAAGGACGTCGCGCCGCGACTGGCCGACACCGGCCGCTACGAGGTCTTCGCGCCGACGATGGCCGGCCACAACGGCGGCCCGCCGTCCCGGTCCTGGTTCCTGGACACCACCACCCTGGCCGACCACGTCGAGGCTCAACTCGACGAACTGGGCTGGACCACTGCACATGTCGTCGGCAACTCGCTGGGCGGCTGGGTAGCCTTCGAACTCGAGCGCCGCGGCCGGGCCCGCACGCTGACCGCGATCGCGCCCGCGGGCGGCTGGCACCGCTGGTCACCGGTCAAGTACGAGATCGTGGCCAAGTTCGTCGCCGGCGCGCCGGTCTGGCTCACCGCGCTGCTGCTGGGCGAGCGGGCACTGCGGCTGCCGCTGGCCCGGCAGGCGGCCAGCGTGCCGATCAGCGCCACCCCGGCCGGGCTGTCCGACCCCGACCTGCTGGAGATCATCGACGACGTCACCCACTGCCGGGCCTACTACCAGTTGCTGATCAAGGCGCTGCTGCTGCCGGGGCTGATGGAGCTCACCGACACAGGTGTCCCGACGAACCTGGTGATCTGCGAGCGCGACCGCGTACTGCCGCACCCGCGGTTCACCAAGCACTTCCTCAAGCACATCCCGGCCATCGACGAAGTCACCAAACTCGATGGAGTAGGCCACATTCCGATGTTCGAGGCGCCGGAGCGGGTCGCCGACCTGATCATCACGTGGGTCGACGCGCACACGGCGCCGCTGCGGCAGGCCGACGACCGCGGGGCCTAGCTCAGCCCTGCGCCGCCTCCAGCGTGGTGTTGAACGTCTTGCTCGGCCGCATCACCGCGGTGGTCTTCTCCCGGTCCGGGTAGTAGTAGCCGCCGATGTCCACCGGGTTGCCCTGCGCCTTGTTCAGCTCGGCCACGATGGTGTCCTCGTTCTCGGCCAGCGCCTTGGCGAGCGGCGCGAAATGCTCGGCCAGTTCGGAGTCCTCGGTCTGCTCGGCGAGTTCCTGCGCCCAGTACAGCGCGAGATAGAACTGGCTGCCCCGGTTGTCGAGCTCGCCGGTCTTCCGGGACGGATTCTTGTTGTTGTCCAACAGCTTTCCGGTCGCGGCGTCGAGGGTCTTGGCGAGCAGCTTGGCCCGGTCGTTGCCGGTCTTGTTGCCCATCCCCTCCAGGCTGGCGGCCAGCGCGAGGAATTCGCCGAGCGAGTCCCAGCGCAGATGGTTCTCCTCGAGGAGCTGACTGACGTGCTTGGGCGCCGAGCCGCCGGCCCCGGTTTCGTACAGGCCGCCGCCCGCCATCAACGGCACGATCGACAGCATCTTCGCGCTGGTGCCCAGCTCGAGGATCGGGAACAGGTCGGTGAGGTAGTCGCGCAGGATGTTGCCGGTCGCGGCGATGGTGTCCTGGCCCCGGCTCACCCGCTCGATGGTGTGCCGCATGGCGCGAACCTGCGACATGATCTGGATGTCGAGGCCCTCGGTGTCGTGGTCCTTCAGGTACGTCAAGACCTTCTTGCGCAGCTCGTTCTCGTGCGGGCGTTCCACGTCGAGCCAGAACACCACCGGCATGCCGGAATCGCGTGCCCGGGTGACGGCCAGCTTCACCCAGTCGCGGATCGGTGCGTCCTTGACGACGGGCATCCGCCAGATGTCGCCCGCCTCGACGTTCTGGGTCAGCAGCACCTCCCCGGTGTCGACGTCGACGATGTTGGCCACGCCGTCCTCGGGGATCTCGAAGGTCTTGTCGTGGCTGCCGTACTCCTCGGCCTGCTGCGCCATCAGCCCCACGTTGGGGACGGTGCCCATCGTCGTCGGATCGAACTGGCCCTGCGGTCTTACAGAAGTTGATGATCTCCTGGTAGATGCGGGAGAAGGTGGACTCCGGGTTGACCGCCTTGGTGTCCTTGAGCTTCCCGTCGGCGCCGTACATCTTGCCGCCGGCCCGGATCATCGCGGGCATGGATGCGTCCACGATCACGTCGGAGGGCGAGTGGAAGTTGGAGATACCCCGGGCCGAGTCCACCATGGCCAGTTCGGGCCGGTGCTCGTGGCAGGCGTGCAGGTCTTCGATGATCTCGTCGCGCTGCGAGGCCGGCAGCGTCTCGATCTTGTTGTAGAGGTCGGACAAGCCCGTTGTTGACGTTGACGCCCAGCTCGTCGAACAGCTTCTGGTGCTTGGCGAAGGCGTCCTTGTAGAAGACCTTCACCGCATGCCCGAAGACGATCGGGTGGCTGACCTTCATCATGGTGGCCTTGACGTGCAGCGAGAACATGACGCCGGTCTTGTAGGCGTCCTCCATCTGCTCCTCGTAGAAGTCGCAGAGGGCCTTCTTGCTCATGAACATGCTGTCGATGACGTCGCCGGCGTCCAGCTTCACCTCGGGCTTGAGCACGATCGTCTCGCCGCGCTTGGTCTCCAGCACCATCTTCACCGTGCGCGCCCGGTCCAGCGTCAGCGACTTCTCGCCGTGGTAGAAGTCGCCGTGCCGCATGTGCGCCACATGGGTGCGGGACGCCATCGACCACTCGCCCATGCTGTGCGGGTGCTTGCGGGCGTACTCCTTGACCGCCTTGGGCGCGCGGCGGTCCGAGTTGCCTTCGCGCAGAACCGGGTTCACCGCGCTGCCCAGGCACTTGGAGTAGCGCGCCCGGATCTCCTTCTCCTCGTCGGTCTTCGGATCGCCGGGGAAGTCCGGGATCTTGTAGCCCTTGCCCTGCAGTTCCTTGATGGCCGCCACCAGCTGGGGCACCGAGGCGCTGATGTTGGGCAGCTTGATGATGTTGGTGTCCGGATCCTGGGTGAGCGCGCCGAGCTCGGCCAGGTTGTCGGGCACCCGCTGCTCTTCGGTCAGGTAGTCGCCGAACTCGGCCAGGATGCGGGCCGCCACCGAGATGTCACTGGTCTTGACGTCGATGCCGGCCGGCTCCAGGAACGCCTGGACGACCGGCAGGAAGGCGTACGTCGCGAGCAGCGGCGCCTCGTCGGTGAGCGTGTAGATGATGGTCTGCTGCTCGTCGCTCATGTGCTGGTCTCCCGGCGTCGTGTTCGGTCCTTGTTGCAAGACGGCTATCAGTATCGCGTCGCTTCCGACGCTACGTGAGGGTGGTCATCGCATCCGCGCAGAGGTCTGCGTCACACCCGCCGCCGGGATAACCGGCTGGCCAGCGGTCCAGGAGTTGCGATAGTCTTTCTGTTCGGTCATGAGTGCCAGCGTCAAGCCCCGGCTCGCTGGCCGGCAACCCTCCAACCGCGGTGGGGTGCCCCGGGTGATTGACCAGGTTGAGCAGTCGCAACCGGCTGCACGGCAAGCGCGGGTCCGCAAAAACGGGCCCCGGAGTAGACAGGGAAACCTGATGCACACCTATGGGCCCGTTATGAGCCACTGTCACTGAACCCATCGCCGCCGGCGTTCGTCATTCCCATGGCGGAGCTGTGCCGCGGTATCCCGACCTGACCGTCCCCTCCACGAGGAGCAATTTCACCAATGAGCACCCCAGAAACCGATGATCTGAGCGCCAGCTGGTCGTTCGAGACCAAGCAGATCCATGCCGGGCAGACCCCGGACGGCACCACCCACGCCCGCGCCCTGCCGATCTACCAGACCACGTCCTACACCTTCGACAACACCGAGCACGCCGCCGCGCTGTTCGGGCTGGCCGAGCCGGGCAACATCTACACCCGGATCATGAACCCGACCCAGGACACGGTCGAGCAGCGCATCGCCGCGCTCGAGGGCGGCGTCGCGGCGCTGTTCCTGGCCTCCGGTCAGGCCGCGGAGACCCTCGCGATCCTCAACATCGCCGGTGCCGGCGACCACATCGTGTCCAGCCCGCGGCTCTACGGCGGCACCTACAACCTGCTGCACTACACGCTGCCCAAGCTGGGCATCGAGACCACGTTCGTCGAGGACCCCGACGACCTGGACTCGTGGCAGAAGGCGGTCCGGCCGAACACCAAGGCGTTCTTCGCCGAGACCATCTCCAACCCGCAGATCGACATCCTCGACATCCCCGGCGTCGCCAAGGTCGCCCACGACAACGGCGTGCCGCTGATCGTGGACAACACCATCGCGACGCCGTACCTGATCCAGCCGATCGCCCAGGGCGCCGACATCGTCGTGCACTCGGCCACCAAGTACCTCGGCGGCCACGGCACCGCGATCGCCGGCGTGATCGTCGACAGCGGCAACTTCGACTGGACGAACGGGCAAGTTCCCCGGCTTCACCGAGCCGGACCCCAGCTACCACGGCGTGGTGTTCGCCGACCTCGGCGCGCCGGCGTACGCGCCTCAAGGCCCGGGTGCAACTGCTGCGCGACCTCGGTTCGGCGGCCTCGCCGTTCAACGCCTTCCTGGTCGCCCAGGGACTGGAGACGCTGAGCCTGCGCATCGAACGCCACGTCGCCAACGCCCAGAAGGTCGCCGAGTACCTCGAAGGCCACGACGACGTGGTGTCGGTCAACTACGCGGGCCTGCCCAGCTCGCCGTGGCACGAGCGGGCGAAGAAGCTGGCGCCCAAGGGAACCGGCGCGGTGCTGGCCTTCGAGCTGGCCGGCGGCGTCGAGGCGGGCAAGGCGTTCGTCGACGCGCTCAAGCTGCACAGCCACGTGGCCAACATCGGCGACGTGCGCTCGCTGGTGATCCATCCGGCCTCGACCACCCACCAGCAGCTGTCCGCCGAGGAGCAGCTGGCCACCGGTGTGACGCCGGGCCTGGTCCGGCTGGCCGTCGGGCTCGAGGGAATCGACGACATCCTGGCGGACCTGGAGCGCGGTTTCGCCGCCGCCAAGTCGCTGGCCGACGCGGACGCTTCGGACCCTCGGGCCGTGGCGGCCTTTTGACGGAGCCGGACGTGACTCCTCCAGACGAGCGAACCCTGACCCTGCCCGCCGAGGGTGAGGTCGGCGTCGTCGACATCGGCCCGTTGACCCTCGAGAACGGCGCCGTGCTCGACGACGTCTCGATCGCGGTGCAGCGGTGGGGCGAGCTGTCCCCCACCCGCGACAACGTGGTGGTGGTGCTGCACGCGCTCACCGGCGACTCGCACATCCCGGGCTGGTGGGACGGGGTGGCAGGCCCGGGCGCACCGATCGACACCAACCGCTGGTGTGCGGTGGCCACCAACGTGCTGGGTGGCTGTCGCGGCTCCACCGGACCCAGCTCACTGGCCCGCGACGGCAAGCCGTGGGGTTCGCGCTTCCCGCTGATCACCGTGCGCGACCAGGTGGCCGCCGACGTCGCGGCGCTGGCCGCGCTGGGCATCACCGAGGTCGCCGCGGTCATCGGTGGGTCGATGGGCGGCGCCCGCGCCCTGGAGTGGATGGTCGGCTACCCCGAGCGGGTGCGGGCCGGGCTGGTGCTGGCCGTCGGCGCGCGCGCCACCGCCGACCAGATCGGCACGCAGAGCACCCAGATCGCGGCGATCAAGTCCGACCCGAACTGGCAGGGCGGGGACTACCACGGCACCGGCCGCAGCCCCGAGACGGGCCTGGAGCTGGCCCGTCGTTTCGCGCATCTCACCTACCGCGGCGAGTTGGAGCTGGACACCCGGTTCGGCAACGACGCGCAGGGCGACGAGGATCCGCTGACCGGCGGCCGGTACGCCGTGCAGAGCTACCTGGAGTACCAGGGCGCCAAGCTGGTCAAGCGGTTCGACGCGGGCAGCTACGTGGCGCTCACCGAGACCCTGTCCAACCACGACGTCGGCCGCGGCCGCGGCGGGGTGAGTGCCGCGCTGCGCTCCTGCCCGGTGCCGACCGTGGTCGGCGGCATCACCTCCGACCGGCTCTACCCGCTGCGGCTGCAGCAGGAACTGGCCGACCTGCTGCCCGGCTGCACCGGTCTGAACGTGGTCGAGTCGATCTACGGCCATGACGGCTTCCTGGTCGAGACCGAGGCGGTCGGCCATCTGGTCCGGCTGACCCTCGATCTGGCCGACGGTGACGGGGCGCGCCGGCTGTGACCGAGTCACAGCGCGATCGTTCCCTGTCTTTCGGCTCCGAGGCCGCCGCCTATGAGCGCGGCCGCCCGTCGTACCCGCCGGAGGCGATCGACTGGCTGCTGCCGCCGGGGGCGCGTGACGTGCTCGACCTGGGCGCCGGGACCGGCAAGCTGACCACCCGGCTGGTCGAACGCGGTCTGCGACGTGGTGGCCGTCGACCCGATCGCCGAGATGCTCGAACTGCTCAGTTCGGCCCTGCCCGACACCCCGGCACTGCTGGGCACCGCCGAGCAGATTCCGCTGCCGGACAACAGCGTCGACGCGGTGCTGGTGGCGCAGGCCTGGCACTGGTTCGACCCGGAGCGGGCCGTCGCCGAGGTGGCGCGCGTGCTGCGGCCGGGCGGGCGGCTCGGGCTGGTGTGGAACACCCGCGACGAACGGCTGGGCTGGGTCAAGGACCTGGGCCGCATCATCGGCCACGAGAACGACCCCTTCTCCGAAGAGGTGAGCCTGCCCGAGCCGTTCACCGACGTGGCCCGCCGTCACGTCGAGTGGACGAATTACCTTACGCCGCAAGCACTTATCGACCTGGTTGCCTCGCGCAGCTACTGCATCACCTCCCCCGCGGAGGTGCGTACCCGCACTCTCGATCAGGTGCGTGAACTGCTGGCCACCCATCCCGCGCTGGCCAACTCCAGCGGACTGGCGCTGCCGTACATCACGGTGTGCATCCGGGCGACGCTGTCGAGCTGAGCCCTTGGGCGAGGCCGCAACTAGACGATGCCCGGCTAGCTGGTGCCCAGCGGGTCGATGGTCGAGGCGACGTAGATCATCACCACGGACACGGTCGTCATGCTGGCGAAGTCGATTCCGCGGGAGCGCACGACCAGAAGGCCGGCCCGCTCCTCGGACAGCAACAGCCGGTAGGCGGCCGCCACCCCGACCCCGATGCCGATCAGCAGCGAACCGCGCCGCCAGAAGCCCGCGGCCACCAACACCAGCGCCAGCAGGAAGATCGCGAAGACGCTCACGATGGGCCACTGCGCCCGCACCACGCGGCGGACGAAGGCCACCGCCTCCTCGCGGGTCGGCAGCCGGCGCCGCGCCCGAGCGGTCACAGCGCCCCTTCGGCCAGTTCGACGACGTTGGTCAGCAGGAAGGCCCGGGTCAGCGGACCGACCCCGCCCGGGTTGGGTGAGATGTGCCCGGCGACCTCCCACACGTCGGGGTGCACGTCACCGGTGAGCGCCCCGTCCACCCGGCTCACCCCGACGTCGACGACCGCCGCGCCGGGCCGGACCATGTCGGCGGTCAGCATGTGCGGCACACCGACCGCGGCGACGATGATGTCGGCCTGCCGGGTCAGCGACGGCAGATCGCGAGTTCCGGTGTGGCACAACGTGACCGTCGCGTTCTCGGTGCGCCGGGTCAGCAGCAGGCCGAGCGGGCGGCCCACGGTGACGCCGCGGCCGATCACCACCACGTGCGCGCCGGCGATCGGCACGTCGTAGCGGCGCAGCAGGTGCACGATGCCGCGCGGCGTGCACGGCAGCGGGGCTGCCTTGCCCAGCACGAGCCGGCCCAGGTTGGTCGGGTGCAGGCCGTCGGCGTCCTTGTCGGGGTCGACGCGCTCGAGCGCGGCGTTCTCGTCGAGGTGGCGCGGCAGCGGCAGCTGCACGATGTAGCCGGTGCAGTCCGGGTTGGCATTGAGTTCGTCGAGCGTCTCGTCGAGCTGGGCCTGGCTGACGTCGGCGGGCAGGTCGCGGCGGATCGAGGTGATGCCGACCTTGGCGCAGTCGGAGTGCTTGCCGCGCACGTAGGCGTGCGAGCCGGGGTCGTCGCCGACCAGGACGGTGCCCAGCCCCGGCGTGCGACCCGCCGCGGTCAGCGCCGCGACGCGCTCCTTCAGGTCGACGAAGATCTCGTCGCGGGTGAGCTTGCCGTCCAGGGTGATAGCGACCACGGGCCGTATTGTTCCACCCCGCTCGTTGACAGCACCGAGCACCACATGGTCAGCTGCGGCTATGAACAACGCGCCAGATGTGTTCAGTCCGGCCAAGCTCGGCCCCATCACCTTGCGCAACCGGACCATCAAAGCGGCGACCTTCGAGGCCCGCACCCCCGACGACGTCGTCTCCGATGACCTGATCGCCTTCCACCGGGCCATGGCCGCCGGGGGCGTCGGTATGACGACAGTCGCCTACACCGCGGTGAGCCAGGGCGGACGCACCAACGGCGGACAGATCTGGATGCGGCCGGAGGCCGTCCCCGGTCTGCGGCGCCTCACCGAGGCCGTGCACGCCGAGGGCGCCGCCATCAGCGCGCAGATCGGCCACGCCGGCCCGGTGGCGAACGCGCGCTCGAACAAGGCCCCCGCGCTGGCGCCGGTCCGGTTCTTCAACCCGCTTGTCGATGAAGTTCGCCCGGCACGCCACCCGTGACGACATCAACGACGTCATCGCCGCACACGCCTCGGCTGCCCGGTTCGCGATCGACTCCGGCTTCGACGCGGTCGAGATCCACCTCGGCCACAACTACCTGGCCAGTTCGTTCCTGTCCCCGCTGGTCAACCGCCGCTCCGACGAGTTCGGCGGATCGCTGGAGAACCGCGCCAAGGTGGCCCGCGCCGTGGTCATGGCCGTCCGCCGCGAGGTGGAACGGCTGGGCCCGGCGCCGATCGCGGTGACCGCCAAGCTCAACATGGCCGACGGCGTGCGCGGCGGCATCAGCATCGAGGAGTCGCTGCAGACCGCGAAGTGGCTACAGGACGACGGCGGCCTGGACGCGCTGGAACTCACCGCGGGCAGCTCGCTGCTCAACCCGATGTACCTGTTCCGCGGCGATGCCCCGGTAAAGGAGTTCGCCGCGGCGCAGAAATGGCCGCTGAACTGGGGTATGCGGATGACCGGCACGAAGTTCATGCGCGAGTACCCCTACCGGGACACCTACCTGCTGCGCGACGCCCAGCAGTTCCGCAAGGAGCTCACGCTGCCGCTGATCCTGCTCGGCGGGGTCACCAACCGCGAGACCATGGACACGGCGATGGCCGAGGGTTTCGAGTTCGTGGCGATGGGTCGCGCCCTGCTGGCCGAGCCGGACCTGATCAACCGCATCAAGGCCGACGGCGACGCGCACTCGGTGAAGTCGGTGTGCACGCACTGCAACAAATGCATGCCGACGATCTACTCGCGCACGATCTGCGTGGAGACCGGCGCCCCGGCTTGACGGGCGAGTCGCGTCGCTACCGATACAGTTGGTGGCGATGAGTCGACCAGCCGCGCCTGCGCTGACCGTTCGGTACGACGGCTCAGAGCGCACCTTCGCCGCAGGGCACGACGTCGTGGTTGGCCGCGACCTTCGTGCTGACGTGCGCATCGCGCACCCCTTGATCTCGCGCGCCCACCTGGTGCTGCGCTTCGACCACGGCCGGTGGATGGCGATCGACAACGGCTCGCTCAACGGCATGTTCGTCAACGGCCGCCGGATCCCGTCGGTCGACATCACCGACGGGATGACGGTCAACGTCGGCAACCCGGACGGGCCCGCCGATCAACTTCCTGGTCGGCCGCCACCAGGGCTCGGCGGGCCGCCCGCCGCAGACCTCGTCGGTGCGGGTCACGGCGCCGCCGTCGACACCGTCGTGGCCGTCCTCGCCGTCGCAGGGCGCGTCGACCGCGGGTTCCTGGCAGCCGCCCCCGTCGCGTCCGCAGACCTATCCGCCGCCGCAGCCGTCCTACCCGAACGGTGGATCACGTCCGCAGCCCGCGTATCCGACCCGTGCCGCCGAGCGCGCCGGCCGCGGCCGCGCCGACCCAGATGCGCCCGATCGAGAGCAAGTCCGGCGGTACGTCGAACATCGCGACCTCGATGCTCAAGATCCTGCGGCCCGGTGCGCCGAGCGAGACCCCGCCCGGTGGCGTCAAGATCGGCCGCGCCACCGATAACGACATCGTCATCCCCGACGTCCTGGCCTCGCGCCACCACGCCACGCTGATCCCCACCCCGGGCGGGATGGAGATCGCCGACAACCGCAGCATCAACGGCACGTTCGTCAACGGCACGCGGGTGGACACCGCGCTGCTGAACGAGGGCGACGTCGTCACCATCGGCAACGTCGACCTGGTCTTCGCCGGCGGCACGTTGATGCGCCGCACCGAGACCGAGGCCGCCACCGCCACCGGTGGGCTCGAAGTGCGCGGCGTCACCTGGACCATCGAGCACAACAAGACGCTGCTGGAGAACATCTCGTTCTCGGCGCGCCCCGGCACGCTGACCGCGGTCATCGGGCCGTCGGGTGCCGGCAAGTCCACGCTGGCGCGACTGATCGCCGGGTACACCCACCCGACCAGCGGCACGGTCGCGTTCGAGGGGCACAACATCCACGCCGAGTACGCCTCGCTGCGAAGCCGGATCGGGATGGTGCCCCAGGACGACGTGGTGCACGGACAGCTGACGGTCAACCAGGCGCTGATGTACGCCGCCGAACTGCGGCTGCCCCCGGACACCACCAAGGAGGACCGCCAGCAGGTGGTCGCCCAGGTGCTCTCCGAGCTGGAGATGACCCAGCACGCCGACACCCGGGTGGACAAGCTCTCCGGCGGTCAGCGCAAGCGCGCCTCGGTGGCCCTGGAGCTGCTGACCGGCCCGTCGCTGCTGATCCTCGACGAGCCCACCTCGGGCCTGGACCCGGCGCTGGACCGCCAGGTGATGACGATGCTGCGCCAGCTCGCCGACGCCGGCCGCGTGGTGCTGGTGGTCACCCACTCGCTGACCTACCTCGACGTGTGCGACCAGGTGATCCTGCTGGCGCCCGGCGGCAAGACCGCGTTCTGCGGGCCGCCCGGCCAGATCGGGCCCACGATGGGCACGACGAACTGGGCCGACATCTTCAGCAGTGTCGCCAACGATCCCGACGGGGCCTACGAGCGTTATCTGGCGCTGACCGGGCCGACGCCGCCGCCGCCGCCGATGGAGCAACCCTCCGATATCGGCGAGCCGACGCACACCAGCCTGCTGCGCCAGTTCTCCACGATCGCCCGGCGCCAGATGCGGCTGATCGTCTCCGACCGCGGCTACTTCGTGTTCCTGGCCCTGCTGCCGTTCATCATGGGTGTGCTGTCGCTGTCGGTGCCCGGCGACGTCGGGTTCGGGGTTCCCGATCCGATGGGCAACGCGCCGAATGAGCCCGGCCAGATCCTGGTGCTGCTCAATGTCGGCGCGATCTTCATGGGCACCGCACTGACGGTCCGCGATCTGATCGGCGAACGCGCGATCTTCCGCCGCGAGCAGGCGGTCGGCTTGTCCACGACGGCCTACCTGCTGGCCAAGGTGTGCATCTACGCCGCGTTCGCCATCCTGCAGTCCTGCATCGTCACGGCGATCACCATCGCGGGCAAGGGATCTCCGACGCAGGGCTCGCTGACCTTCCTGAGTCCGACGCTCGAGCTGTTCGTCGTGATGGCCGCGACCACCGTCACCGCGGCGATGGTCGGCCTGGCGCTCTCGGCGCTGGCGAAGTCCAACGAGCAGATCATGCCGCTGCTGGTCGTCGCCGTCATGAGCCAGCTGGTGTTCTCCGGCGGGATGATCCCGGTGACCGGCCGGCTGGTGCTGGACCAGCTGTCCTGGTTCACCCCCGCCCGTTGGGGTTTCGCCGCCTCGGCGTCGACGGTGGATCTGATCAAGCTGGTGCCCGGGCCGTTGACGCCGAAGGACTCCCACTGGAAGCACACCGCCGGCGCGTGGTGGTTCGACATGGGCATGCTGGCGGCGCTGTGCATCGGCTACCTGAGCTTCGTGCGCTGGAAGATTCGGCTCAAGAGCGCCTAGTTTCGCGTTGAGTGAGGAACCTCGCAGACAAAGTGCGAGTGAGTACCTGCGGGACTCCTCACTCAACGTTGGTGTGGAAGTAGCCCTCACTGCCCGCTGACGTCGAGGCCGTGCGCCACGGCGAACGCCAGCGCCTGAGCAACGTCGATCTTCGCCCCGCGGCAGGCGGCGGTGGTCCACAACGTCGCGTCGATCCGGGCGCCGCGCAGGTCAGCCTGCTCCAGCCGAAGGCCGTTGGTGCGGGCACCGGTGAGGTCGGCGCCGCGCAGCACGGCCTTGCGCAAGTCGGCCTGCACCAGGCTGGTTTCCCGCAGCCGGCAGCCGGACAGGTCGACCCCGCGCAGATCGGCGGCGCCGAGCACGGCGAGGGTGAAGTCCACCTCGTCGAAGACGGCCGGTCGCAGCCGGCAGTCCTCGAAGGTGGACCCCAGCATGCTGCAGTTGCGGAACGTGCTGTGCCACAGAGTCGTCCGCAGGAAGCGGCAGTTGCGGAATGCCGAACCGAGATGCACCGACTCGGTCAGGTTGGCGCCGCCGAAGTCGCATTCGGTGAACACCACCCGCTCGGTCTGCAGGCCGGACAGGTCCTCGTCGCGGAAGTCGTGGCCGTCGAACTCGCGGTCGGCCCACTGCGCCACCGGTCGCCGCTAAGGTTGGGTGGGCGCCAGGTCGGCCAGCGCGTACTCGCTGATCGCGATCAGCGCGTCGGTGGCCGACTTGCGGTCGCGGGCGTCCACGGTGATCACCGGCGTGCTGTCGGGCAGTGTCAGCGCCTTACGCACCTCCTGTGTGGGATACCTTGGCGCACCGTCGAATTCGTTGATCGCGATCAGGAAGGGCAGGTTGCGGTGTTCGAAGAAGTCCACCGCGGCGAAACTGTCCTGCAGTCGTCGCACGTCGACCAGGATGATCGCGCCGATCGCCCCGCGCACCAGGTCGTCCCACATGAACCAGAACCGGCGCTGGCCGGGCGTGCCGAACAGGTAGAGCACCAGGTCGCTGTCCAGGGTGATGCGGCCGAAGTCCATCGCCACCGTCGTCGTGGACTTGTCCGGGGTGGCCTCCAGCGCATCCACCGCGGTGGATGCGTCGGTCACCATCGCCTCGGTGCGCAACGGCATGATCTCCGACACCGCACCGACGAACGTGGTCTTGCCCGCACCGAACCCGCCCGCGACGACGATCTTCGTCGAGGCGGCTCGAATCTCAGAGGGCTCGTAGGCCACGCAGGGTCCTTCCTATGAGGTCGCGACGCTCGTCGGCCGAGGAGCGGTCGGTCAATGTGGTCTGTACCCGAAGATATCCCGACGTGACGAGGTCGCCGACGAGGACGCGCGCGACACCGAGGGGCAGATCCAGGTTGGCCGAGATCTCCGCGACCGACGGGCTGCCGGTGCACAGCTGACAGATCCGGCCCCGCACGTCACCGGAGGGCCAGTGATGGGACAGCGCGGACTGCAGGGTCTGGATCGGCGCTTCGACCGGCAGGTCGACGGTGGTGTCGGTGCGCCCGGACGTCAACGTGTAGGGGCGAACCAGGTCCGGCTCGAGCTCGTCCATGGCGCGTCAGGAGGGTTGCGGGGCTCGCCGCGACGAGGAGACGACGTTGCCTACCCGCTCGACCAAAACCGCCATCTCGTAGCCGATTTGGCCGATGTCGCAATTGGGCGCGGCCAGGGTGGCCAGCTGCGAGCCGTCGCCGACCCGCATCACCAACAGGTAGCCTCCTGCCATCTCGACCACCGACTGCAGCACCTGGCCGCCCTCGAAGAGCTGTGCGGCCCCGGCGGCCAGGCTGGCCAGCCCGGAGGTGACGGCGGCCAGCTGTTCGGCGCGTTCCCGCGGCATCTGCTCGCTGGCGGCGATCAACAGACCGTCCACCGACACCAGCACGGCATGCGACACACCGGGAACCTCGCGGGCGAAGTTGGACACCAGCCAGTCCAGTGAACTGTTGTGTGCGCGTGGCGGATAGGTCATTCCTGTTCTCGTCCGTTCTCGGGGGGCGGCGGTTGGGCGTTGGACCGGGCGGCCCGCACACCGCGGAAGTGGCTGCTGAAGGAGGCGCGCACCGCGTCGGGGTCGCGCCGGCCCGCGGCGGTGACCGGCTCGGCGGCGCCGGGCACCAGCCGGGCGCCGGGGGCACGTACCGGCAGGCCGTGTTCGGTGTGCGCCTGCACCGGAACGTTCTCCACCTCAGCGGCGGTGGCCCAGCCGTTGTCCCACACCGACTTCCAGTCCTGCGGCACAGCGATGGTCTTCGGGTCGACCAAGAACTCCGAGAGCATCTTCTGGTAGATGAAGTCGGTGTTGTCGGTGTCTTCCGGCTCGGGTGCGGTGAGGTCGGCGGCGAGGACGTCCATGTCGCTGATGTCGACGCCGGTCTCCTCGCGGGTCTTCTCCGCGCGTTCCCGCGAGGTGAAGAACGACGACGTGTTCGACGGTTGGTCGTGCGCGGGCGCGGGCTGCTCGGACTCGGCGGCGAACCACGGCGACGGTTGCGGGCTCGGGTTCGGGCACCGCAGCGCCGGTGATGCCGCTGGAACCGGGCGAGCGCTGCGGTAGGCCGGACGGCCCGAGCGCGGGCAGTTCGACGGCGGGCGCGGCGTATCGGGCGGCGTGCGGGTCGTCGTGCACCGGCTGCTGCTCCCCCGCCGCGGCGCCGAACGGCCGCGCGTCGGAGCCGATGGGCGCGCCGTGCTCGAGCAGGCCCGGCGGGATGTACAGCTCGGCGGTGGTGCCCGAGGACGGCTGACCGGGGATCGTGTTGCGCAGCCGGACCACCATCCCGTGCATGTGCGCCAGCCGGCCGACCACGAAAAGGCCCATGTGGCGGGTGTTGTCGGGGCTGACCTCGCCGCCGGCGTGCAACCGCATGTTGGCGATCCGCAGGTCGCTGTCGGTCATGCCGATGCCGTCGTCGTGGACTTCGACGAGCACGCCGGCATTGCTGGTGTGCACCGCGGTCACCCGCACCGGCGAGATGGGCGGTGAGTATCGCAGCGCGTTGTCGATCAGCTCGGCCAGCATGTGGACCGCGTCGCCGGAGACCCTGCCGATGAGCGCGGAGTCCGGCACGCCGCCGATCTCCACCCGCTTGTAGTCCTCGACCTCGGACACCGCGGCGTTGATCGCACTGGCCAGCGGCAGCGATTGGCGGGAGTCGCGGGACACCTGTGCGCCGGCGAGCACCAGCAGGTTGGCGCCGATGCGGCGCATCCGGGTGGCCAGGTGGTCGAGCCGGAACAGGCTCTCCAGTCGCTCCGGGTCCTTCTCGTTGCGTTCCAGGCGGTCGATCAGCGCGAGCTGCTGGTCGACCAGTGAGCGGTTGCGCCTCGACATGGTCTCGAACATGTCGTTGACCAGCAGCCGCAGCCGCGCCTCGTCACCGGCCAGCAGCAGCGCCTGGGTGTGCAGTTCGTCGACCGCGTGGGCGACCTGGCCGACCTCCTCGGTGGTGTAGACCGGCAGCGGTTCGGGTTCCCGCTCGTCGCCGGCGCGGACCCGGGCGATCTCCTGCTCGAGGTCGGTGTGGGCGACCTTCAGCGCACCGTCGCGCAGGGTGCGCAGCGGCCGGATCAGCGACCGTGCCACCAGGAACACGACGACCAGGGCGATCACGAAGGCGGCGAGCGTCAGCAGCGCGTCGCGGATCACGGCGTTGCGCCGGTCGGCTGGCCAGCTGCTGTACGGACTCGGTGAGCTGCGCGGTGATGCTCTTGACCACCTGCCCGGCGATCAGGTCGGTGGCTTGCAGGGACTGGCGCAGGTCGAGGTTGCCGACCAGGACGGCGTCCGGGTTGGACATGATGCCCATCCGGCGGACCATCTCGCCCTGCAGCACCTCGGCGTCCGGGGAGCCCACGCCGAGCACCTGGCTCATGTCGAACAGCGTCGACGGCTCGGTGCCGGCCACGGTGATCATCGTCGTTCGCAGTTCCGGCTCGGGGAGTTCGCCGCCCTGCTCGACCAGCAGCTCCTGCATGAACATCTGCCCGCGCGCGCCGACGGCGCGGCTGAGCCCCTGGGCCTGGGCGCGCAGTTTCTCGTCGTCGAGCCGGACCGAGCCGTTGATGGCGTCTTCGGCGGTGAGCAGGATGGGGGCGTAGGTGGTGATGCGTTCGCTCAGCCCGATGGCGTTCGACGACACCGCGCCGACGAGCTTCTGACCATCGGTGAGCAGGTTGGTCACGCCGGTGCGGACGTCGGCGGCGACGTCGGTGTCGTTGAGTTTGTTCTGCAGCCCGGCCTTGGCGGTCTCGAAGCCGTTGGTGGCCGACTGGGTGTCGCCGCCCGACGAGTAGGCCAGCAGCGCGCCTTCCATCGCGGACATGTAGTTCTCGATCGACGGGATGATCTCGACCCGGTCGGCGGCCAGTTGCAGATCACGCGCCGAGTTGATCCCGGCGTAGAGCCGGGCGCCGCCGAACGCCAGGGCGAGGGCCAGTGGAACGGCGACGATCGCAAACACCTTGGCGCGCACCGGCCAGTTGCGCAGCGACCATCGCGACGGCCGCTTCGGCGGCGCGCGCGGGCGCCTCCTGACCCGACACCGTCTGCCCCACCCCGTCCGGGGTGGCGAACATCGTCACCGCGCCGCGGCCGCGCAACCGACCGCCGCACTGATATTCAGTGTTCTCGCCTGCTTCATTCGGACTTCCTGGTCATCGCTTCCCGCTTCGCGCACGACGAGACAGCGAATTGCCTGGCAATGGTCGAGTATGACAGCGAACAGCCAGCATCTCCATAGTTGTTACTGAACAGAGAGATTGCGAGACGGGCACTCCATGTCGCGTGCGGGGGTACCGAGCAAATTGTGCTGTCGCACAACTGAGATCATCATCCGATGTTCGGAGTCAGGATCTTAAGCCGGCCGCAGGATCGCGACGAGGAATTCGGAGTCCTCGGTAAACGGTCGCAGGTCCCAGGAGGACAGCAGCAGATCGGGCGTGAGTCCGGCTCTGCCGCGTCGTCGAGGAATTGGCCGTACTCGTTGTCGCGACCCGCGCCGAAGCCGATCGACCGCTCGCCCGTCGCGCGCGAGATGGGAACGCAGCCGAGACAGCACCGCAACTCGGGTACTCGGGGCGAGGAACGTCATCACATTGCCGGCCGACACGATGATGTCGAACGGTTCGGTGATGCCGCGCGCGGGCAAGTCCAGCTCGGCGAGGTCGCCGACGAGCCACAGCGGTCCGGGATGGTCCTGCTCGGCTGCCTCGATCAGCGCCGGATCGACATCGACACCGACAACGCGGTGACCGGCCTCGGCCAGATACCCGCCGACGCGGCCGGGGCCGCAGCCGGCATCGAGGATGTGCGCGCGGCGGGAGCCATTGCGTCGACGAGGCGAGATTCACCGGCCAGATCATCACCGGCGCGCGCCTTTGCCCTGAAACGCTCGATATACCACTGCGAATGCCCGGGGTCGGCCGCCACCTTCTGCATCCAGAGACTCGTCTCGGCCATGGTGGCATTATCCACAGCACCGCGGTGAGAGGAACCCTCCGCATCGATCGCGGCGGTAGGCTTTGGGCCGTGGGTCAGGATGATCTCGAGGGGCGAGTCAACTCGCTGGAGACGCAGGTGAGCGACATCAGTCGCCGACTACGGTCGGCCGAGCGAGACGCTGCGGCAGCCCGGGTTCTCGCCGGTGCCGCCGATCGCGACGTCACTGAGATCAGAGCTGACATTCGCGACTTCCGCCAGGCCACTACCGCCGGCTTCAATGCGCTGCGAGAGGATTTCGTCGATTTGCGCCAGGACTTCAGCGACCTCCGGGATCACGTCGACCGCGGCTTCGTCGAGGTACGCGGCAAGCTGGACGCAACCGCAACGGGCCAGCAGCGGATCGTCGAACTGATCGAGTCTCTGATCGGGCAGCAGGACGGCTAGACCGGGCCGTGTTCCGGATCATGTTCCTATCGCCGCGCATCGCGCCGAATACCGGCAACGCGATCCGGATGGTGGCCGCCACGGGATGCGAACTGCATCTGGTCGAGCCATTGGGTTTCGACCTGTCCGAACCCAAGCTGCGCCGCGCCGGTCTGGACTACCACGACCTGGCGTCGGTGACGGTGCACCCGTCGTTGGAGGCGGCGTGGGCCGCCGTCGACGGCGCGCGGGTGTTCGCGTTCACCGCCCACGCCGAACGGTCGTTCGCCGACGTCGAATACCGGCCCGGCGACGTGTTGCTGTTCGGGCCGGAGCCCACGGGACTGGACGACGCGACGTTGGCCGACCCGCACATCACCGAGCAGGTGCGCATCCCGATGCTGGCGGGCCGGCGCTCACTGAACCTGTCCAACGCGGCGGCCGTGGCGGCCTACGAGGCGTGGCGGCAGCACGGGTTCAGCGGAGGCGTCTGAGCTCGACTCACCAGGTGTCCCAATGGGTCAGCTGCTCGGCGGGCAGCCGCTTGGCCGGCTTGAAATCGGTGCCCACGGTGTAGGCGACGGGGAACAGCCCGCCCTGGGTGAAGTCCTTGAAGGGGATGCCCGAGCAGGTCGGCGGCCTGCTTCTCGCCGTCGCCGATCAGGTGCAGCGTGGTCCACGCCGAACCGAGGCCGCGGGAGCGCAGCGCCAGCATGAAGCTCCACACCGCCGGCAGCAGCGAACCCCAGTAGGAGGCCTGCATGCCGACGTCGTATCCGTCCGGACGTCCCTCCAGGCAGGGGATCATCAACACCGGCGCCTTCTCCATGTTCTCGTTGAGATACATGGCCGAGTTGCGCACCGCGCCCATCTGCTCGTCGCGGATGTCGCCGTGCGCCGCCTTCGGCTGATTGAGGTACGGCGTGGCGTTGGCCCGGTAGATGTCGGCCAGCGCCTTCTTCTTCTCGGGGTCCTCGACGAACACCCACTGCCAGCCTTGGGCGTTGGATCCGGTGGGCGCCTGCAGCGCGAGGTCCAGACACTCGATGAGCACCTCACGCGACACCGGCTTGTCGAAATCGAGTCGTTTGCGCACCGATCGCGTGGAGGTCAGGAGTTCATCAACGGTCAGATCGAGTGTCATGTCAGGAGACTACATTCGGGTTCATGGCACCCGAACTCAACGCAAGAGGTATCTGATCGGCTCACGCGCGACGACTACGGCTGGCTGACCACGGTGGCCAAGTCCGGCCAGCCGGTACCCAAGCTGGTGTGGTTCTACTTCGACGGCACCGACGTCATCGTCTACACCGAACCGGGCGCGGCCAAGGTGCGCCACATCCGGGCCCATCCGCAGGTGAGCCTGAACCTGGACTCCGACGGCAACGGGGCGGCATCATCGTCGTCGGCGGCACCGCCGCGGTGGACTCCGAGGATGCCGATCCCCGCGACGACGGTCCGTACTGGGCCAAATACGCTGATCTGGCAGAGCAATTCGGCCTGACCGAGGCGATGCCGGGATACAACGTGCGGCTGCGGATCAGCGTCGACAAGGTGTGGACCACCCCGACGGAGTGACCCCACTTCCCGCGAGCTGCGTCAACGCGTCTCGAGCCGCGTCGCTGATCCGACACGCACGCTCGCGCTTGCGCTCAGCGGAAGTCGCGCGAGCGGGAGTTCACCTTCATGGTGATGCGGCCCATCCGCTCGGCGATCACCGTCACCGCACCGGTGGCGTTCTGCACCTGCCCGCGGATCAGCAGGGCCGACGCCGTCTGCGCCAGCTTGCGGTGCCGGTTCCACACCCCGGGCGTGCACAGCACATTGACCATTCCGGTCTCGTCCTCGATGTTCATGAACGTCACGCCCTGCGCGGTGGCCGGGCGTTGGCGGTGGGTCACCGCACCGGCGATCAGCACCCGGCTGCCGTCGGGCACGTCGAGGAGCTGGTCGGCCGGAACGACACCCATCGCGTCGAGGTCGTCACGCAGGAACTGCGTCGGGTAGCTGTCGGGAGATATGCCGGTGGCCCACACGTCGGCGGCGGCCAGCTCCACCTCGGTCATCCCGGGCAGCGCCGGAACGTGCGACGACGACCCCACCCCGGGCAGCCGGTCGGGCCGCTGGGTGGCCGCGGCCCCGGCCGCCCACAGTCCCTCGCGACGGGTGACCGAAAAGCAGCCCAGCGCTCCGGCGGTGGCCAGCGCCTCGGTCTGCGGCACCGAAAGCTGAACGCGCCCAGTCAGATCCAGCAGTGACGCATACGGCCCGTTGGCCGCCCGCTCGTCGACGATGCGCTGGGCGAGGTCGTCGCCGATGTGGCGCACCGCGCCCAGCCCCAGCCGCACCTCCAGGCCGTGGTTCTCCAGCGTGGCGTGGGCCAGGCTGGCGTTGACGTCCGGGCCGTGCACGGTGACGCCGTGCCGGCGGGCGTCGGCGACCAGCGACTGCGGGGAGTAGAAACCCATCGGCTGAGCGCGCAGCAGTGCCGCGCAGAACGCCGCCGGGTGGTGCAGCTTGAACCAGGACGAGTAGAACACCAGCGAGGCGAAGCTCAGTGAATGACTCTCCGGGAAGCCGAAATTGGCGAACGCCTCCAGCTTGTCGTAGATCCGGTCGGCGACCTCGCCGGTGATGCCGTGGCGCTGCTCCATCCCGGCGTAGAAGCGATCACGCAGCCGTCGCATCTTCTCGGTGGAGCGCTTGGACCCCATGGCCCGGCGCAACTGGTCGGCCTCGGCGGCCGAGAAGCCCGCGCAGTCCACCGCCAGCTGCATCAGCTGCTCCTGGAACAGCGGCACCCCCAACGTCTTTCGCAGCGCCTGCTCCATCGACGGATGGTCGTAGACCACCGGCTCGAGCCCGTTGCGCCGCTTGATGTACGGATGCACCGAGCCGCCCTGGATGGGCCCCGGCCGGATCAGCGCCACCTCCACCACCAGGTCGTAGAACACCCGCGGTTTCAGGCGCGGCAGGGTGGCCATCTGCGCGCGCGACTCCACCTGGAACACCCCGACCGAGTCGGCCTTCTGCAGCATGTCGTAGACCGCCGGCTCGGAGAGGTCGAGACGGGCCAGGTCGACGTCGATGCCCTTGTGCTCGGCGACCAGGTCGATGCAGTAGTGCAGCGCCGAGAGCATGCCCAGACCGAGCAGGTCGAACTTCACCAAACCGATTGCCGCACAATCGTCTTTGTCCCACTGCAGCACACTGCGGTTCTCCATGCGCGCCCACTCCACCGGGCACACGTCGGCGATGGGCCGGTCGCAGATCACCATGCCACCGGAGTGGATGCCCATGTGCCGCGGCAGGTTCTCTGATCTGCATCGCCAGGTCGACCACCGGCTCGGGGATGTCCTCGATGTCGGGTGAGTCGGCCAGGCCGTTCCAGCGGCTGATCTGCTTGCTCCAGGCGTCCTGCTGGCCCTGGGAGAAGCCCAGGGCGCGGGCCATGTCGCGCACCGCGCTGCGTCCGCGATAGGTGATGACGTTGGCGACCTGCGCGGCGTAGTCGCGGCCGTAGCGTTCGTAGACGTACTGGATGGCCTTCTCGCGCAGGTCGGATTCGATGTCGATGTCGATGTCGGGCGGCCCGTCCCGGGCCGGGGACAGGAACCTTTCGAAGAGCAGACCGTTGGCCACCGGGTCGACGGCGGTGACCCCCAGCGCGTAGCAGACCGCCGAGTTGGCCGCCGACCCCCGGCCCTGGCACAGGATGCTGTTGCGACGGCAGAACTGGGTGATGTCGTGCACCACCAGGAAGTAGCCCGGGAACTTCAGCCTGGTGATGACGTCGAGCTCCCGCTCGATCTGGGCATACGCCTCCGGCGCGGAGGCGCGCGGACCGTAGCGCTGGGCGGCGCCGAGCATGGTCAGCTCGCGCAGCCAGCTGTCCTCGGTGTGGCCGTCGGGCACGTCGAACGGCGGCAGTTGCGGGGCGATCAGGGCCAGCTCGAAGGCACACTGCTCGCCGAGATCGGCTGCGGCGGTGACCGCTTCGGGGTATCGGAAGAACAGCCGGGCCATCTCGTCCCCCGACCGCAGGTGCGATGCGCCCAGCGGGGCCAGCCAGCCGGCGGCCTCGTCCAGTGACCGGCGAGCCCGGATGGCACCCATCGCCATGGCCAGCCTGCCGCGCCCGGGCTCGGCGACATGGGCGGCGGTGGTGGCGACCACCGCCAGCCCGAACCTCGGGGCGAGCGCGGCCAGTGCGGCGTTGCGTTCGTCGTCGAACGGATCACCGTGGTGAGTGAGTTCGATACTGACCCGGTCACGGCCGAACCGGTCCACCAGGTCGGCCAGGGCTTCGGCGGCGGCGTCCGGGCCGCCGGTCGAAAGCGCTTGGCGCACATGTCCTTTACGACAGCCGGTCAGGATGTGCCAGTGCCCGCCGGCCGCCTCGGTCAGCGCGTCGTAGTCGTAGAGCGGCTTGCCCTTCTCGCCGCCGGCCAGATGCGCCCGGGCGATCTGGCGTGACAGCCGGCGGTAGCCTTCGGGCCCGCGGGCCAGGACCAGCAGGTGCGGCCCCGGCGGGTCGGGATCTTCGGTGCGCGCGGTGTTGCTCAGCGACAGCTCGGCGCCGAAGACGGTGCGCATGTCGAGTTCCTTGGCGGCCTCGGCGAACCGCACCACCCCGTAGAGCCCGTCGTGGTCGGTGAGCGCGATGGCCCGCAGATCCAGCCGTACCGCCTCCTCGACCAGTTCCTCCGGGGTGCTGGCCCCGTCGAGGAAGCTGTAGGCCGAATGGGCGTGCAACTCGGCGTAGGGGACGCTGGAGCGCAGCGGGTGGTCGCCGGTCGGCTCGTAGGGTCCCCGCTTTCGCGACCAGGCCGGGCTGTCCCCGCCGTCGGCGTGCGGCTCGAGCGACATGCCGGAGCCGGCCCGATGTCGCCGCCCGCGCGGCTCCGGGCGGCTTGCTGTTGAGCACCCGCTCCATCTCGCCCCAGCTCGGCGGCCCGTTATTCCAGCCCACCGTCTCATCGTATTCGCACACGTGTTCGAATGCCAGAGCTGCGATGATTCCCGCCCGGCTGCGGGGTCAACACAGAGACACTGAGGAAAAGTAAGGAGAAACCCATGTCCGCTCTCCCGCCTGTCGTCGACCAGCAGACCTGGCGCGCCGCGCTCGAGGACCTCCGCAAGCGCGAGAAGGCGGCCACCCGGGAGCTCGACGCCATCGCCGCCCAGCGGCGTCGGCTGCCGATGGTGCAGATGCCGGATTACACGCTGATCGGCCCGGACGGCCCGGTGCGGCTGGTCGACATCTTCGACGGCCGCTCGCAGCTGATCGTCTACAACCACATGTGGAGCGACGGCGCCGAGTGGCAGTGCCCCGGCTGCACCGGCTTCACCTCCCAGTTCACCCGGCTGGAGTTCCTGGAAGCTATGACGCCCGCTTCGTCATCGTCACCGAAGGTCCCATCGAGGAGGCGCTGGCCTACAAGGCCAAGGTCGGCAACAAGATGGACTGGTACTCGTCGTCGCAGAGTTCGTTCGGCGCCGACGTCGACGCCGCCCCCGGAGAAGGCTTCGGGCTCAACGTCTTTCTGCGCGACGGCGACACCGTCTACCGCACCTGGCACACGAATGGCCGCGGTGTCGAGCAACTCGGCCATACGTTCGCATTGATCGACGTGCTGCCGTGGGGCCGCCAGGAGGAATGGCAGGACTCGCCCGACGGCTGGCCGCAGCGTCCCACCTACGCCGGCTGGGCGGGTTCGGAGAGACATCGCCCGCGCCTACGGCGAGAGCACCTGAGCTCTACGCTTCACATGTGACCGCGACACCTGATTCCCCCGATCCGCAGCTGCATCCCGCCGAGCCGCACCACAGCGGCATCGGGGGCAAGCTGAACTGGCTGCGAGCCGGGGTGCTCGGGCGCCAACGACGGCATCGTCTCGGTCGCCGGCATCGTCGTCGGCGTGGCCGCCGCCACCACCGAACGCGCCCCGATCTTCACCGCCGGCATCGCCGGGCTGGCCGCGGGCGCGCTGTCGATGGCGCTCGGCGAGTACGTCTCGGTGAGCACCCAGCGCGACACCGAGAAGGCGCTGCTGAAGAAGGAGCGCCGCGAACTCGACACCCAGCCGGACGCCGAACTCGACGAGCTCGCCGCGCTCTACGAGGCCAAGGGCCTGTCGCCGGCCACCGCCCGCACCGTGGCCGCAGGAGCTGACCGACCACGACGCGTTCGCCGCGCACGTCGACGTCGAACTCGGCATCGACCCCGAGGAACTGACCAACCCGTGGCAGGCCGCGATCTCCTCGGCGATCGCTTTCACGGTCGGCGCGATCCTGCCGATGCTGGCGATCCTGCTGCCGCCGCCGTCGACGCGGATCCCGATCACCTTCGTCGGGGTGCTGATCGCGCTGGCGCTCACCGGCTGGCTCAGCGCCCGCCTCGGCGGCGCCAATGCCGGCCGCGCGATTCAGCGGGTGGTGATCGGCGGGGCGCTGGCCATGGCGATCACCTACGGCATCGGCCACCTGGTCGGCGGCGCGGTCACCTAGCGATTCGACTCAGCGGTATTCGGCGACGCCGTCGTCGAGCACCACGCGCGCGTTGGAACCGTCCGGCCCGCTGGCCTCGGTGCGGTAGATCGCCTTGCCCGGCTCGGTGCGCCAGATCGACGTCGTCAACGTCTCCCCCGGGAACACCGGCGCGGAGAACCGCGCGGCGACCGCCGTCAGCTTCGCGGCGTCGTTGCCGGCGAGTTCGGCCAGCAGCGCCCGGCCGGCGAAACCGTAGGTGCACAGCCCGTGCAGGATCGGCTTCGGGAACCCGGCCAGCTCGCGGGCGAACCAGGGGTCGCTGTGCAGCGGGTTGCGGTCACCGGAGAGCCGATAGAGCAGCGCCTGGTCCTCGCGGGTCGGCATGGCGATCCGGGCGTCGGGCTCGCGGTCGGGGAACTCCGGGGCCGCCGGGCGCTGACCGGGCTGGCCGCCGAACCCGCCGGCGCCGCGGATGACCGCGGTGGACAGCGTCTCGACGACCAGCTCGCCGGTGGCCGGGTCGGTGCCCCTGCCGCGCAGCATGATGATGCCGTTCTTGCCCTCGCCCTTGTCCTGGATGTCGGCCACCTCGCCGACCACCGACAGCGACCGCCGGGACGGCAGCGGCTTGTGCAGACGGATCTCCTGGGAGCCGTGCAGCAGCATGCCCGAAGTTGAACGAGCCGACCTTGCCGGCGGCCGCGAAGCCCGTGCAGCAGATGACCGCGAAGGTCGGCAGCACCTGCTGGGGGATGTCGTGACTGTTCTCGGTGGTGAACGAGAGGTCCTCGGTCCCCGCACCGACACCGAGCGCGTAGAGCATCGTGTCGCGCTCGGTCCATTCGTAGAGCTGAGGTTCGGTAACCGCGCCGATCGCCGAGGGGTCAAGTGCCATTGAGCCGCTCCTGAGGTCGTGGATGGGAACTCAATCGTCGCACTGCTGAAAATCTCACCCACCAAGGCGGTCGACAAGGCACGCTATCCCCATGCATCTTTCGCGGACCCGATCCATCGTCGCGGCGATCGCCGCCCTCTTCGCGGTCGTCCTCGTCGCCTCGTGTAGCTCACCGGCACCCAAGGAGCGGTCGATCACGCTGACGCTCATCCGGCACGCGGAGTCGCAGTCCAATGCCGACGGGGTGATCGATACCGAGGTGCCCGGGCCGTCGCTGACCAGCGCCGGCGAGCAACAGGCCGCCGCGGCGGCCAACCGGCTGAAGGGCAACGGCTACGACGGCATCTACGCCTCGGAGATGGTCCGCACCCAGCAGACCGCGGCGCCGATGTCCAAGGCGCTGAGCGAACCGGTCAACGTGCTGCCCGGGCTCAACGAGATCTCCGCGGGCTGGTTCAACGGCGAGCCGATGGACCGTGCCGGCGCGACCTACATGGTGGCCCCGATGGACTGGATGCGCGGTGACCTCAACTTCGCGCATCCCCGGATCGGTGAGCGGACGGGACTTCAACGGGAAGTTCAGCGCGGCGGTGCAGCGCATCTACGAAAGCGGTGACTCCAAGCCGGTCGCGTTCTCCAGCGCCGCTTCGATCATGCTGTGGACGCTGATGAACGCACGCAACGGCAAGGACACCCTGCTGACCGACCACCCGCTGCCCAACACCGGCCGGGTGGTCCTGACCGGCAACCCGACCAGCGGATGGACGCTCGTCGACTGGGACGGCATCACCTCGTTCTGAGCCCGGACATGGCCGCCGCACACTTCGCCATGCCGCTGCGCGTGCGCTACGTCGAATGCGACATGCAGGGCCGGGCGTTCAACGCCCACTACCTGACGTGGATCGACATGGCCCATATGGAGGCCATGAGCGAAGATCGCCGGCGGCTATCAGGTGATGACCGACCGAGGCATCGACGTCGTGGTCGCCGCCGCCGAGTTGCAGTTCCGGCTGCCGGCACGCTTCGACGACGAGCTGATCATCCACGTGGCCATCGAGGCGCCGGGGCGGACGTCATTGCGCAGCCGGTTCGAGTTCCGCCGGGGCGACGAGCTGATCGCCGAGGCGACGATGATCCACGTCTGCGTCGACGCGACGACGCTTCGCGAAACAGCAGTGGCCGGACTGGTTCCGCGAACAGCTCGCCGCCGCCGGCTGACGGTATCGTTACCGCGGTGACGACGGCGGATCACCCGACAGCCGCGCTGCCGGTGTTCGCCGACGTCGACACCGGTGTCGACGACGCGATGGCACTGGTGTACCTGCTGGCAAGTCCCGGACGCCGATCTGGTCGGTATCGCCTCCACGGGAGGCAACGTCGACGTCGATCAGGTGTGCCGCAACAACCTCGGGCTACTCGAACTGTGCCGCGCCCCCGCCATCCCGGTCTCGCGGGGAGCCGAAGAACCACTCAGCGCCGCGATGCGCACCGCCGAGGACACCCACGGGCCCGCGGGTCTGGGCTACGCCGAACTGCCGCAGCATGATCGCGAGCTCACCTCGTACGACTCCGCGCAAGCTTGGGTGCGCGCCGCCCACGCCAGACCCGGTGAGCTGATCGGCGTGGTGACCGGTCCGCTGACCAACCTCGCGCTGGCCGCGCGCGCCGAACCGGAGTTGCCGTCGTTGTTGCGGCGGCTGGTCATCATGGGCGGAGCGTTCGACTACCGCGGCAACACCACCCCGGTGGCCGAGTGGAACATCAGCGTCGACCCGGAAGCCGCCGCCGAGGTGTTCGCCACCTGGGGGCGGGCCGCGGAGTCGAATGCCATTGAACCGCATCAGCTTCCGATTGTATGCGGGCTGAACCTCACCGAGAACATCGCGCTGACCCCGGCGATCCTGAGCCGGCTGGCCGGCGCGGCGGAATCGACGACGGTGGCGATGAGCGTGCTGGACGCCAGGGGAACCCGTTCGGTGGCCGACAACCCGCTGATCCGTGCACTCGAGGATGCGATGCGGTTCTACTTCGAGTTCCACTTCGACCAGGGCGAGGGCTTTCTGGCGCATCTGCACGACCCGCTGGCGGCGGCGGTGGCACTGGATCCCGGGATCGTCACCACCCGGGCGGCCACCGTCGACGTCGAGCTGACCGGGACGCTGACGCGCGGCATGACGATCGCCGACTGGAGCCGGCGGTGGGGCCGAGAACCCAACGCGCACATCGGTGTCGACGTCGATCCGGCGGCCTTCTTCGACCGGTTCATCGAGCGGGTGGGCCCGTTCGCGCAGCGGCTTGCTCATTCGTAGACCCCTTCCAGGTACCACCGCCGCTGCCGATAGCACAGCAGCAGTGCGGTTCCCGGCTCGTCGTCGGACCGGCTTGCCCACCAGCACCTGGGCGCGCGCGGTGCGACCGGCCCGGGATTGTTCGGCCTGGTCCCACCAGCGTTCGTCGACCGGCCACGGCCCTGCCCACCACCTGAGCTCACCCCGGTACTGGCCGTCCAGCCGCGCCGGCTCGGCGGTGAACATCCCGCGGGAGGTCACAGTGACCGGATTGCCCTGAGCATCAAGCAGTTCCACCGGGTCGTCGAGAAGCACCGTCGGCGCGGGTTCGGGCAGTCGGCCCGGCCATGGCCGGTCGGGATCGGCCCTGGGCACCAGCTCGTCACCGAGCGGGGTCAAGGTGATGCGCTCGGCGGGGCCGCGACCACCGGACAGAACCGGCAGCTGCACGGCCTCCTGACCCAGCAGACCCTGCACCCGGACCAGTGCCCGGCGGGCCCGCAGCCGGTCCTCCTCCCCTATGCCGCCCCACAACGGCAGCTGAAGTGCTTCTGCGGAAACGACTTCCACCGGCTGCAGCCGCAGCATCGTCACCGGAGCGCTCGGCCGGTCGGTGGTCTGCTGGTCCATCCCCGAGTCGCTTCGCTCCTGCCCGCCGGGAAGTGAGCCAGCCGTCGAGCTGCCAGCGCACCCGGTCGGCGGTGGCGTCCTCGGTCAGCGGTTCGGCGCACCGCCACACCCGGGTCAGCTCACCGCCGTTGGCGGTGACGGCGTGGATGGCAAGCCGGGTGCATCCGACCCCGGCCGACTCCAGGCTGCGGTGCAGAGCGGCGGCAAGTGTGCGCCCGGCGAACGCCGCCGCGTCGACCCGGTCGATCGGCGGATCGCAGTTCAGCACGGCATCGAGTTCCGGCGGCGGCTCCCGACCCGACGGCCCGCGCACCGGCTCGCCGCGGGCCAGGCGGTGCGCGGCCACCGCGTCGGCACCGAACCGGGAGGCGACGTCACTGCGGGACAGCCCGGCGAACTGGCCGAGCGTGCGAATACCCATGCGCCACAACAGATCGGCCAGTTCGGCGCGGCCGGGTCCGGACAGGCTCGGCTCGGTGGCCAGCTGCCGGATCGACAGCGCCGACAGGAACGCGGCGTCAGCACCGGGTTCGACCACACGCCCGGCGCGGGCGGCGAACACCGCCGTCGCCATCTGGTCGGCGATTCCCACCTGACATTCGGCGCCGGCCGCGGCCACGGCGTCGACCAGCCGCTCGGCGGCGGCCTGCTCGGAGCCGAAGTAGCGGGCGGCCCCGCGCACCGACAACACCAGCAGGCCCGGCCGCAGCACCTCGGCGCGAGGCACCACCTCGTCGATCGCCGCCGTCACCCCCTCGAAGAAGCGGGCGTCGCGGGCCGGGTCGGCGGTGACCACATGCAGCTGCGGGCAGCGCGCCTGCGACTCGCGCCTGCGCAGTCCCCGGCGCACGCCGGCCGCACGTGCCGCCGCCGAACAGGCGATCACCCGGTTGGCCAGGGTGACCGCGACCGGGGAGGTCGCCGGCAGTCCCGCCGCCACCGCCGCGGCGACCGCAGGCCAGTCCATGCACCAGATCGCCAGCACCCGGGCGCTCACATCAGCCCGCCCTCGAACGGATGGCACGCCCCCGCGCCCGGACGGACAACTGCACCCGGCTGATCCGGCCGCAGCCCGGCACCGGGACACCGCCGTGATCGGCGGTCATCTCGTAGCCGCACACCCGGGCGTCCAGCCGGATCGAGGCGTCCTGCCACTCCCCCCGCGTGACCACCACGGTGCAGCCCTTCTGCCGGGCGCGGGCCACCACCGCCCGCGCCCGGGTGGCGGTCACGGTACGGCCGGCCAGGCCGAGCACCACCAGATCCATGCCGTCCATCAGCACCGCGGCCACCTCCACGGGGTCGGTTCCCGGATCCGGGATCACCGCGAGCCGGCTCAGGTCGGCCCCCATCTCCGCGGCGGCCAGCAAGCCGAAATCCGGGAGTCCGACGACGGCCACATGGCCACCGCCCGCCGTCACCGCGGCGGCCATGCTCACCGGCAGCGAAAGGGCGCCCGAGGCCACCGCCACCGCACCGCGCGGCAACCCCGACGGCAGCAGGCCAGCCAGCGTTTCGGGAACCGGCAGCAAAGTTTCCGACGCCGGAAGCAGCTCGTCGGCCCGTTCGGTGGCAGGCCGGTGGCCGCCCACCTTCCCAGACACCGCCGCCATCTGGCGACGGAGCTGTTCTAGCTGTTCAGCACGGTCGAGCTGCCGCTTTTCCAGGGCAAATGCCGCCGTCATCGCCCACCTCCAGCTGCGATCGACGTCCACTATGTTCGAATGTATGTTCGACTTCCTGAGTAAACACCCACCCACCGACAGCGTCAAGCGATTGTGCTGGCACCATGCAATCAAGGGAAGGGGATGGCCCATGAACACCGAACAGGCCGACAAGCTCACAACAGGAAACGGCTTCGTCGCCGCCCTCGATCAGAGCGGGGGCAGCACACCCAAGGCGCTGAAGCTCTACGGCATCGCCGAGGACGCCTACTCCGGTGACGAGGAGATGTTCGACCTCGTGCACCAGATGCGGACCCGGATCATCACCAGCCCGAGCTTCGACGGCGATCGGATCCTGGCCGCGATCCTGTTCGAGATGACCATGGATCGCGACATCGAGGGCCGTCCCACCGCGGACTACCTGTGGAACGTCAAGCGGGTCGTGCCGATCCTCAAGGTCGACAAGGGCCTGGCCGCCGAGGAAGACGGCGCGCAGGTGATGAAGCCCATCAGCGGCCTGGACGACCTGCTGGCCCGCGCCGCCGCCTTGGGCATCTTCGGCACCAAGATGCGCTCGGTCATCAAGCTGCCCGGCAGCGGGCTCGAGGCGGTGGTGGATCAGCAGTTCGAGGTCGCCGAGCAGATCCTGGCCGCCGGCCTGGTGCCGATCATCGAACCCGAGATCGACATCCACAGTCCGGAAAAGGCTGCGGCCGAAGACCAGCTCAAGGCCTCGATCATCGCCCACCTCGGCGCGCTCGGCGACGACCAGCAGGTGATGCTCAAGCTGACGCTGCCCGACACCGACGACCTCTACCGCGACCTGGTCGACCATCCCAAGGTGATGCGGGTGCTGGCGCTCTCGGGCGGCTACACCCGCGCCGAGGCCTGCGAGCGACTTGCCCGCAACCACGGTGTCATCGCCAGCTTCTCCCGCGCGCTCACCGAGGGCCTGACCATCCAGCAGAGCGACGCGGAGTTCGACAAGACTCTGGACGAGGCGATCACCGAAATCGCTTCCGCCTCAAGGACTTAGACGGTCACTCCCACTCGATGGTGCCGGGCGGCTTGCTCGTGACGTCGAGCACCACCCGGTTCACCTCGGGCACCTCGTTGGTGATGCGCGTCGAGATCCGCTCCAGCACCTCGTAGGGCACCCGCGTCCAGTCCGCGGTCATCGCGTCCTCGCTGGAGACCGGGCGCAGCACGATCGGGTGGCCGTAGGTGCGCCCGTCGCCCTGCACACCCACCGAGCGGATGTCGGCCAGCAGCACCACCGGGCACTGCCAGATCTGGCCGTCCAGTCCCGCGGAGGTCAACTCCTCGCGGGCGATCAGGTCCGCACGCCGCAGCGTGTCCAGACGCTCGGCCGTCACCTCGCCGACGATCCGGATGCCCAGTCCGGGTCCCGGGAAGGGTTGGCGCCCAACGATTTCCTCGGGCAGGCCCAGTTCCCGGCCGACCGCGCGCACCTCGTCCTTGAACAGCAGACGCAGCGGCTCGACGAGTTTGAACTTCAGGTCCGACGGCAGGCCGCCGACGTTGTGGTGGCTCTTGATGTTCGCCGTGCCGGTACCGCCGCCGGACTCCACGACGTCGGGATACAGCGTGCCCTGCACCAGGAACTCGATGGGGTGACCGTCGGAGTCGCCCTCGGCCAGCAGGTCGCGCACCGCGCCCTCGAACGCGCGGATGAACTCGCGGCCGATGATCTTGCGCTTGCCTTCCGGGTCGTGCACGCCTGAAAGTGCCTGCAGGAAGCGATCTTCGGCGTCGACGGTGACCAGACGGGCGCCGGTGGCGGCGACGAAATCGCGTTGCACCTGGGCCCGTTCGCCGGCGCGCAGCAGGCCGTGGTCGACGAACACACAGGTCAGCCGGTCGCCGATGGCGCGTTGCACCAGGGCGGCGGCCACCGCGGAGTCCACACCGCCGGACAGTCCGCAGATGGCCTTGCCCGTCGCCGATCTGCTCGCGCACCTGCTCGATGAGGCTTTCGGCGATGTTGGCCGGAGTCCAGGCCGCGCCGATGCCGGCGAAGTCGTGCAGGAAGCGGCTGAGCACCTGCTGGCCGTGCGGGGTGTGCATGACCTCGGGGTGGTACTGCACGCCGGCCAGCCGGCGGGCGCGGTCCTCGAAGGCCGCGACGGGCGCACCGGTGCTGGTCGCCACGACCTCGAAGCCCTCGGGTGCGGAGGTGACCGCGTCGCCGTGGCTCATCCACACCGGCTGCTTGCCGGGCAGTCCCGAATGCAGTTCGCCGCCAAGGACTTCCATCTCGGTGCGGCCGTACTCGCTGGTGCCGGTGCGGGCGACGGTGCCGCCGAGGGCCTGCGCCATGGCCTGAAATCCGTAGCAGATGCCGAACACCGGGACGCCCAGGTCGAACAGGGCAGGGTCGAGCTGGGGGGCGCCGTCGGCGTACACACTGGCCGGTCCGCCGGACAGCACGATCGCCTGCGGGTCCTTGGCCTTGATCTGCTCGACGGTCGCGGTGTGCGGGACGACCTCGGAGAACACCCGGGCCTCGCGGACCCGGCGCGCGATCAGCTGCGCGTACTGGGCACCGAAGTCGATCACCAGGACAGGGCGGGGAGATTCCGATGTCACCGGCTTAGTCTAGTGGCGCTCGACCGCGCCCATCCCCCCCGCTCTCGAAAGGTGGCCTTCGCCATGAAGAAGCTGCTGGCAGCCCTGGCGATCGGTGCGTCGGCCGTCGCGGTTCGGCGCTATCTGGCGGTCCGTGACGCGCTGGCCGCCGTTCCCGCCGAACTCCGCAGCCCGCTGCTGCCACTGATGACGACCGATGTGACAGCGCGATCGTTGCGGTGGCACCGGCTCGGTCTATCTGTTCAGCACGCCGCCGGGACGCGGCGTCAGGATCACCGCGGCATCGTGTCGATGGACGGCTGCCGTCCTTGTGCTCTCTCCCACCGCGTCGGCCGGCAGGCGGCGGCCGGCGCTGCTCTACATTCACGGTGGCGGCATGATCACCGGCTCACCCAAGACCGAGGCCTCCGGCAGCGGGCAGCTCGCACGCGAACTGAATGCCGTCGTCGTATCCCCGGACTACCGCCTCGCCCCCGAACATCCCTACCCCGCCGCACTCGACGACTGCATGGCGGCGCTGCACTGGATGCTGGACAACGCCGAGGAACTCGGTATCGACCCGGACCGCATCGCGGTCACCGGATCCAGCGCCGGCGGCGGACTGGCCGCGGCGGTCGCCCAGCGGGCCCACGACGAGGGGATAGCCCTGCGCGCCCAGGCTCTCGTCTACCCGATGCTCGACGACCGTACAGCGCTGCGCGACGCCGGTGGCCGGGGCCGATTCATGTGGACACCGGAGTCCAACCGCTTCGGGTGGACCGCTTACCTGGGCCGGGAGCCGCGGATGTCAGACGCACCCGAGTATTCCGCGCCGGCCCGCCGCGAAGATCTGTCCGGTCTGGCCCCGGCGTGGGTCGGCGTCGGCGACCTCGACCTGTTCTACGACGAATCAGTCGATTACGCGCGGCGGCTGCAAGCCGCAGGCGTCGACTGCGAACTGGTGACCGTGCCCGGGATGTACCACGGCGCGGATGGCCTGGCGCGAAAAAACCCGTCCATGAAGGCTTTTCGCCGCAGTGTGGTCGACCACCTGCGGGCCCATCTGGTCAGCCCGCCGTGTTCACCGGTGTGATCGGCAGGTGGCGCAGCCCGCCGGGTGCGTCGACCGGCACCATCGGATTCTTGGGCGCGATCGGCGCCAGCTGCTGGTAGGCCTGACCCTGCACCGGCCGCTGGTCGTCCTCACCCCGGTTGGGCCACAACGACGTTGCGCGCTCGGCCTGCGCGGTGATCGACAGCGACGGGTTCACCCCGAGGTTCGCCGAGATCGCCGCGCCGTCCATCACGTGCAGCGTCGGATAGCCGTACACCCGCTGATAGGGGTCGATGACCCCGTGCTCGGGGCTGTCGCCGATCGCCGCACCGCCGAGGAAGTGCGCGGTGAGCGGGATGTTGAACAGCTCGCCCCACGTTCCGCCGGCCACACCGTCGATCTTCTCGGCGATGCGCCGGGTGACTTCGTTGCCGACCGGGATCCAGGTCGGGTTCGGCTCGCCGTGGCCCTGCTTGCTGGTCATCCGGCGCACGCCCAGCGCGGTCTTCTTGGTGTAGGTGGTGATCGAGTTGTCCAGGTGCTGCATCACCAGCGAGATCATGGTGCGCTCGCTCCAGCGCCGCGGGGACAGCATGCGCAGCATGCCGCGCGGGTCGCCCTCGGCGTTGATGAGCAGCTGGCGCCAGCGCGGCACGTCGCTGCCCTCGGGCCCGGGCCCGTCGGTCATCAGCGTCTGCAGCAGGCCCATCGCGTTGGAGCCCTTGCCGTACCGGCAGGGTTCGACGTGGGTGTCGGGCGTCGGGTGGATCGACGAGGTGATCGCCACGCCGTGGGTGAGGTCCAGATCGGGACGGGCCTCCAGCCGGCCGGCGCCGACGATGGACTCGGAGTTGGTACGGGTCAGCACTCCGAGCTTGTCCGACAGCTTGGGCAGCTTGCCGGTGTCGCGCATCTTGAACAGCAGCTTCTGGGTGCCCCAGGTACCTGCCGCCAGGATGAGCTGACGCGCGGTGAATGTCCGGGTGTTCTTGCGGGCCCACCGTCCGGTGCGCACGGTGTGGATCTCCCAGAGACCGTCGGGCCGCTGCTCGAAGCCCGTCACCGTGGTCATCGGAAAGACTTTCGCCCCAGCCCTTTCCGCGAGACCGAGGTAGTTCTTGACAAGGGTGTTCTTGGCGCCGTGCCGGCATCCGGTCATGCATTCGCCGCATTCGATGCAGCCGGTGCGGGCCGGGCCGACGCCGCCGAAGTAGGGGTCGGGCACCGTCTTGCCCGGCGTCTTCTCGCCGTCGGGCCCGAAGAACACCCCGACCGGGGTCGGCGTGAAGGTGTCGCCGACACCCATCTCGTCGGCCACCTCCTTCATGATCCGGTCGGCGTCGGTGAACGTCGGGTTCTTGACCACGCCGAGCATCCGCTGGGCCTGGTCGTAGTGCGGCATCAACTCGGCGCGCCAGTCGGTGATGTTCTTCCACTGCGGGTCGTTGAAGAACGGGTCCGGCGGCACGTAGAGGGTGTTGGCGTAGTTCAGCGATCCGCCGCCCACGCCGGCCCCGGCGAGGATCATCACGTTGCGCAGCAAGTGGATTCGCTGGATGCCGTAGCAGCCGAGCCGGGGCGCCCACAGGAACTCGCGCAACCGCCAGGAGGTCTTGGCGAACTCGTGGTCGGCGAAGCGGCGGCCGGCCTCCAGCACGCCGACCTTGTAGCCCTTCTCGGTGAGCCGCAGGGCGCTGACGCTGCCCCCGAAACCCGAACCGATGATCAGAACGTCGAAATCTGGTTCCATCCGACCAGCCTAGCCGCGAGCAGAAGGGTCTCGACGGGCATTCCCGGCAAACCGTCAGTTGCCGACGGTCAGGCCGACCTTCTGGAATTCCTTGAGGTCGCAGTACCCGGCCTTGGCCATCGACCGGCGCAGGCCGCCGACGAGGTTCAGCGCGCCGAACGGGTCGTCGGACGGCCCGTTGAGCACCCGGTCCAGTGACGGCCGCTCCCCGACCGCCACCTGCAGCAGCGCGCCGCGCGGCAGCGACGGGTGCGCGGCGGCCGACGGCCAGAACCAGCCGCCGCCGAGCGACTCCGCGGCCGCGGCCAGCGGCGTGCCGAGCACCACCGCGTCGGCCCCGCAGGCGATCGCCTTGGCCAGGTCACCGGAGCTGTGGATGTCGCCGTCGGCCAGCACGTGCACGTAGCGGCCGCCGGTCTCGTCGAGGTACTCGCGGCGGGCAGCGGCGGCGTCGGCGATGGCGGTGGCCATCGGAACGCTGATGCCGAGCACCTCGTCGCTGGTGGTCACCCCGGAGGTGGAGCCGTAGCCGACGATGACGCCCGCCGCCCCGGTGCGCATCAGGTGCAGCGCGGTGCGGTGGTCGAGCACGCCGCCGGCGACCACCGGGATGTCCAGCTCGGAGATGAACGTCTTGAGGTTCAGCGGCTCACCGTCGCTGGCGACCCGCTCGGCGGAGATGATGGTGCCCTGGATGACCAGCAGGTCGATACCGGCGGCCACCAGGGTCGGGGTCAGCAACTGGGCGTTCTGCGGGCTGACCCGCACCGCGGTGGTGACCCCGGCGTCGCGGATGCGGGCCACCGCCGCCCCCAGCAGTTCGGGATCCAGCGGCGCGGCGTGTAGCTGCTGCAGCAGCCGGATCGCCGCCGTCGGCTCGGGTTCCTTCTCGGCCGCCTCGATGACCCGGGCGATCTTCTCCTCGACGTCTGCGTGCCGGCCGATCAGGCCCTCGCCGTTGAGCACGCCGAGCCCGCCGAGGCGGCCCGAGCTCGATGGCGAACTCCGGCGACACCAGCGCGTCGGTGGGGTGTGCCACGACGGGGATCTCGAAGCGGTAGGCGTCGAGCTGCCAGCCCGTCGAGACGTCCTGCGAGGAGCGGGTGCGCCGGGACGGCACGATGTTGATGTCGTCGAGTTCGTAGGTGCGGCGGGCAGTCCTGCCCATGCCGATTTCAACCATGTCACGCACGACTGTGCTCTCTCCTCTTCGCGCAAGCGCTCATCGGCACCCCTAGCGGGCGTAGTAGTTGGGGGCTTCGACAGTCATGGTGATGTCGTGCGGATGGCTCTCCTTGAGGCCCGACGCGGTGATCCGGACGAACTGCGCCCGCTGCAGAGCCTCGATGGTGGGTGCACCGGTGTAGCCCATCGCCGCGCGCAGGCCGCCGGTCAGCTGGTGGATCACGGTGGACAGCGGGCCGCGGAACGGGACCCGGCCCTCGATGCCCTCGGGCACCAGCTTGTCTTCGGACAGGACGTCGTCCTGGAAGTAGCGGTCCTTGGAGTAGGACTTCGCGACGCCCCCGGCAGCACCCCGGCCCTGCATGGCGCCCAGCGAACCCATGCCGCGGTAGCTCTTGAACTGCTTTCCGTTCACGAAGATCAGTTCGCCGGGGGCCTCGGCGGTGCCGGCCAGCAGCGAGCCGAGCATCGTCGTCGACGCGCCCGCCGCCAGCGCCTTGGCGATGTCACCGGAGTACTGCAGCCCGCCGTCGGCGATCACCGGCACACCGTGCGGTGCGCACGCCGCGTTCGCCTCCAGAATCGCCGTGATCTGAGGTGCGCCGACGCCCGCGACCACGCGGGTGGTGCAGATCGAGCCGGGGCCGACGCCGACCTTGACCGCGTCGGCGCCGGCCGCGACCAGCGCCGCGGCCGCGCTGCGGGTGGCGACGTTGCCGCCGATGACCTCGACCCGGTCGCCCACCTCGGCCTTGACCTTGCCGACCATCTCGAGCACCAGGCGGTTGTGGGCGTGGGCGGTGTCGACCACCAGCACGTCGACGCCCGCCTCGGCCAGTGCCATGGCACGGTCCCAGGCGTCGTCGCCGACGCCCACCGCCGCGCCGACCAGCAGCCGGCCGTCGCTGTCCTTGGTGGCCAGCGGGTGCTGCTCGGTCTTGACGAAGTCCTTGACGGTGATCAGTCCGGTCAGCCGGCCGTGGCCGTCGACGATCGGCAGCTTCTCGATCTTGTTGCGCCGCAACAGGCCCAGCGCGGCGTCGGCGGTCACGCCCTCCTGCGCGGTGATCAGCGGAGTCTTGCTCATCACCTCCGAGACCGGCTTGTTCATGTCGACTTCGAAGCGCATGTCGCGGTTGGTGATGATGCCGACCAGCGATCCGTTGTCGTCGACGACCGGCAGGCCCGAGATGCGGAACCGGGCGCACATGGCGTCGACCTCGGCCAGGGTGTTGTCCGGCGAGCAGGTGACCGGGTCGGTGACCATCCCCGCCTCGGAGCGCTTGACCATCTCCACCTGGCCGGCCTGCTCGGCGATCGACAGGTTGCGGTGCAGCACGCCCATGCCGCCCTGGCGGGCCATGGCGATCGCCATCCGGGCCTCGGTCACGGTGTCCATCGCCGAGCTCACCAGCGGCACCCTGAGCCGGATCTTCCTGGTCAGCTGACTGGAGGTGTCGGCGGCGGCGGGCACCACGTCGGAGGCCGCGGGCAGCAGCAGCACGTCGTCGAATGTCAGGCCCAGCATCGCGACCTTGTTGGGGTCGTCGCCGCCGGTGAGCACCGGGTCGGCGATCAAGCCCTCCAGGCGCGCGGACAGGCCGTCGATGCGGCCGGTGCTGCCTTCGGCAATGGACATCGGTGAGGCCCCCATCAGCTGGCGGAATGAGGACACCATCCTATCGGCTCTCCGCTGGTGTTCCCTGGCGCGATACCCGCAGCGCTGGCTAGTGTGGAGGCGTGCGCGACAACCTCCCACCAGGCCTGCCGCCAGATCCGTTCGCCGACGATCCGTGTGATCCGTCGGCTGCCCTCGACGCTCTGGAGCCCGGTCAGCCGTTGGATCCGCAGGAGCGCGCGGCGGTCGAGGCCGACCTCGCAGACCTCGCGGTCTACGAGGCGCTGCTGGCCCATCGCGGGGTTCGCGGTCTGGTGGTGTGCTGCGACGAGTGTCAGCAGGACCATTATCACGACTGGGATATGTTGCGCGCCAACCTTCTTCAGCTTCTCGTCGACGGCACAGTCCGTCCGCACGAGCCGGCCTACGATCCCGAGCCGGATGCCTACGTGACGTGGGACTACTGCCGCGGCTACGCCGACGCCTCACTCAACGAGGCGACATCCGATTACGACGGGTATCGCTGAATCAGTTCCCGCCGCCGAGCTGCGGCACCGGGACCATTGTGGTGGTGATCACGATTTGCGGGGGTGCCTTGGGCGCCTGAACCACCGGTGACGGCACGGTCGCCGCGGCCGTCGGCACGGTCGCGGCCGCAGTGGGCACCGTCACAGCCGGGGCGGGTGCGGACGCCGGCACCGATGCGACCGCCGGAGCGGCGACGGCGGCGCCGAGGCCGCCGACTGCTGGACGACCGCGGTGGTGCGTGGTAGCCGGAGACTGCGCCGCCGGGGCTGCGCTCGTCGTCGTGGTGGCCGGGGCGGCTGTGGTCGTCGCGGTGGTGCTCGTCGGGGTGGTGCCCGCAGGTCGTCGGTGGCGGCCGTGGTCGTGGTGGCGGGTGGCGCCGACGACGTGGTGGGCGCCGAGGATGTCGTCGTCGGAGCGCGTCGTGGTCGGCACCGTCGTGGTGGTCGAGGGCTGCGAGGTGGGTCGGCGTCGTCGGACCCTCGGACGGCGTCGTGGTGGCGCCCGACTCCGACGGCGTCGTGGAAATCGTGATCGGCGGCAGATCGGGGACGCTGGTCGGCGGAACCTCGGGTCCCTCGCTCGGGGTCACGACGGCGGGCACCAGCTCGGTAGCCGACGGCGGCACCGTGTAGGTGATGCCAGGCGGCACGGTCGCCTCGGGGTCCTTCTGAACAACCTTGGCGGACAACTGATTCCATTGGTCGAGCAGCTGCTGCTTCTGCTCCTGCGTCGCCAACGCTCTCCACCTGGTCGCTCACGGCGACGAGCTTGTCCTGCGCCTGCTGCCAGTCCCCCTTGGCGATCAGGTCCTGAACCTGGTTGAGCTGGGTCTGCGCGGCCAGCGCGACCTGGTCGTCGCGGACCTGCTTGGGCGCACCGAAGAGCATGGTGCGCAGGCCGTAGAGCGCGTCACCGGGTCCCGCACCCGCCACGACCGCGCCGAATCCACCGAGGGCCAGCACACCGGCGGCGGCCGCGCCGACGATGCTCAGGCCGCGGCGGTTGCGCACCGGGGTGTGCTTCTGCTTCTCGGCCAGCCCCGAGCGCAGCGCGGCGACCGCGTCCCGTTCGGTGATCAGGCCGGTGGCCGGCGGCCAGCGCATCTCGTCGCGCCATTCGCCGAGCATGGACGCCAACATGGCGTCGGCGTGGTCCTGGGGGGCCACCGGGCTGCCGCTGGCCAGGGCGTCGATGAACTGGTCGCTACGGACGATGGCGTCCAGCGACGGTTCGTCGTTTCGTGAGTTGCGTCCGAAGTCAGGCATAGTCCGCACCGCCTGCCGCGGTGATCTCGGTCTTGAGCTTGGCCAGAGCGCGGTGCTGGGCGACCCGGACCGCCCCGGGTGTGCTGCCGACCGCGTCGGCGGTCTCCTCGGCGGACAGGCCGACGACGATGCGCAGGATCAGGATCTCGCGCTGCTTGTCCGGCAGGACCGCCAGCAGCTTGTTCATCCGCGCCGAGGTGTCGGCCTGCAGGGCCATCTGCTCGGGACCCACGTCCAGGCGAGTACCGCTCCGGCACCACATCGGTGGGGTCGGATTTGTTACGGGCCGCGGCGCGATGTGCGTCGGCGACCTTGTGAGCAGCGATGCCGTACACGAAGGCCAGGAAGGGGCGACCCTGATCCTGGTAGCGCGGCAGCGCCTGGATGGCGGCCAAGCAAACCTCCTGTGCGACGTCATCGGCTGAGAGGCCCACCCGCTCCGTGGTCCCCAGGCGGGCCCGGATGTAACGGACCACGATGGGGCGGATGGTCTCCACCACTTCCCGGAGCGCATCCCGGCTGCCGGCCACAGCTTCTGCAACGGCGGCGTCGAGACGTTCCCCTGGAATTGTCATCGACGGCGATATCTCCAACGTTACGAACTGGGCGCTACCTGGCAGCCATTCAGCTAGACAATATCGGCCTAACCTGCCGATCGGGCGTTAGCCGCGGCACCACTGTCCGCCGCGCCGCGTAATGGCCGCGGCACATTCGTCCCGGACCGCCGAGACTTGCTGCGATGAAAGCGTTGCACTTCCGATATCAATCAGTAGACACGCCAGCGCCCACCGCAGTGGCACAAGACCATAGGTCTGCGTGTCGGCCAGGGCGGCGTCGGCAACGTCGCGCGAGCGGTCCTGGTCGCCCGCACTGCACAGCGCGGCCGCCAGCACCACGTCGCTCTTGACCCGGTGCCGCCTCAACTCCGGCAGCGCCGCGGCGGCCAGTTCCACCCCGCGCCGGGCATGGCGCAGCGCCGCCTCCCCCTGCCCGCCGGCCATGGCCAGTTCGGCACCGACCCACTCCAGCCGGATCGCCAGCCGGGGCGGCGGCGCAGTCGTGCCCTCGAGGGCCTCGGCGGCACGGTCGAGCAAGCGCGCCGAGGCGGCCAGCCGGCCGACGCCCAGCGCGTCGGCCGCCAGTCCGACGAGCGCGTCGACGGTCGCCTCGCCGGGCGGTGCCAGGGCGAGCGCGCGGCCGTCCCAGCCGCGGGCGAAGCGGTGCCCGCCCAACTGCCGCAGGAAGGACGCCTCGGTGCTCAGAGCTAACGACGCCAGCGGCCCGGACGGCTGCTCGCGGCGCAGCGCGGCAAGGTCGGCGCGGGCGCTGCTGTAGCGACCCTGACCGCCCGCCGCCACCGCCCGCAGCCACAGCTCTTCGGGCGACGTTGGCGGCGGGCAACGGCCAGCGGCCCGGGTCGCCGCCGAAGGCGGCAGCGGTTAGCGTGGTGGAAGTCATCTGACCGGCGACGCTATCAATCCCGCCCAACAATATTCGTCAGTTAACAGTTTGTGGTCGGGATGTTACAGCCGTGTCAACTACCTATTGAGTGCTAGGAAATCGGCGGCCGACGGCGCCGAAGCCAACTGGGTAAATCACGGAAGTGTCACGTCGGCACCGGATCGGATAGCACTTTAGCCGGCGACCATGGGTCGCAATGATGAACGTGATGTAAATTCTCCAGCTGCGGTTATGTGATTGCGCACAGGGCGTGGCTATTGACGCGCTTCACGGGCCACCCCTAATTTTGTGGACACGAGTAGTCATCGGCGACAGTGCTCGGTCGGTTCCACAACTCACGCGTTCGAAAGATGCGCGGAGAGAGGGGTTTTCCAATGCCACAGCCGCAGCAGCTGCCCGGACCCAACGCAGACATCTGGGATTGGCAAATGCAAGGGCTTTGCCGAGGTGTCGACTCGTCGATGTTCTTCCACCCCGACGGTGAGCGCGGCCGTGCTCGGGCTCAGCGTGAGATGCGCGCCAAGGAGATGTGCCGCAGCTGCCCGGTGATCGCCCAGTGCCGCTCGCATGCCCTGGCCGTCGGTGAGCCCTACGGCATCTGGGGCGGGTTGAGTGAGGCCGAGCGCGAGCTTCTGCTCAAGCGCGGGATCCGCCGCACCGCCTGATTCTCAGCAAACTCGAAGAGAGGCCCATCCGACGCGGATGGGCCTCTTTTCGTCGGCGCTATCGCGCGCCGGCGGCCAGCCACTCGTCGAACGTCGTCGACTCGATGCGCGCGTTGTCACCGGGCAGCAGGACATTTCCGGCCATCTCCTCGCCCAGCGGACCCGACCAGGTCGGCACCAGTTTCACTGTCGCGCCCCAGCACAGCGTGGGTGCGCCGCGCCATGTCGACGAGGTCCTGGGTCTCGGGGCCGGCGACGTCGACGTAGCGGCCGCGAGGCTCCCCGGCCGCCACCTCTGCCAGCACACCGGCGATGTCGTCCGGTGCGATCGGCTGCACGAGCAGTGGCGCGATGGTGGCGACACCGTCTCGCTCGGTCCAGCTAGCGGCCATGGCCGCGAAGTCGTGGAACTGCGTGGCGGGGACGATCGTCCACGGCACCGAACCGCCCTCGACCAGCTGCTCCTGCCGACGTTTGCCCTCGTAGTGGTCGGTTCCGCCGGCGATTCGGTCGAGGCCGACGATGGTCAGCAGCACATGATGGCGCACGCCGGCGCGCAGCTCGGCGTCGAGCAGATTCCTGGTCGTGGTGGCGAAGTACTCGCGCGTCTCGTCGGCGCTGATGGGTGGGGAACTGATGGCGTCGACAACCGCATCGACGCCCTCGAGTGCGGCGTCCAAGCCGTCCCCGGTGAGCAGGTCGACGCCCAGAGAGCGGCTGATTCCGACGACGTCGTGCCCGTCGCGCTGCAGTGCGGAAACAGTGCGGCCGCCGATGTTGCCGGTCGCGCCGGCTACCGCGATTCGCATGATGGACCTCCGATCGAAGATTGGTCTACCCGGATCAACGCAGATTGCAGTCCTGTTCCCATCCCCGACCCGGTTGCAGTATTCAGCTTCGGTCGAAACCGTTGTCAAAGAATCATCTTTCGATAGATTCCGCGCATGGAGGGCGCTCAACTCAGCGGTCAGCACTGCGTTGAGACTCTGGGTCTCGGCGGCGGGGTCGGGATTGCCCGCCCGCAACGCCGTCAGGCACGGTCGATCTGCCCGTCGAGACCAGTCCAGGCGTTCTTCGTCCATGGGCCGCAGGGTGTCCTCGTCGTCGTCCCAGGCCGATTCCAGATCCTTGATCCGCGCCTTCGCGCCGGCCTGGTCGCCTGCCTGGACCTTCGCGAGCGTGTCCGCGACGATGCTGCGGAACTCGCGACATCAGCCTGTGGGAAGTGCGCGGCCGCCTGTCCCGGCGACCGGGGCCGGCTGTGCCGCCGACTGGCTCGAGTTGGCGGCCGGGCCGGAATCCTCTTCCTCTGGCGGCAGCGGTGGCGTGCGGCCGCCCGGCGGCCCACACCAGCAGCGCGACGGTGGCCACCGCCACGGCCAGGAAGTAGCCCAGCAGGATCCGCTCGCGAGTGGGGTTAGTGGTGACGATCGGCGTATGGGTCCGGTCGTACTCCTCGATCACATCGCTGCGGGTGAGCGTGAGGTAGACGACGGTGGCGAGGATCGCGGTCAGGAAGATCACGCTGGTGACGGCGGTGCCCAGGCCTAGGCCGCCGTCGGTCTTCGGTGATGCGAACCAGTCGCCCAAGTTGGCGCCGAGCGGCCGGGTCAGGATGTATGCCAGCCAGAACGACAGAACAGCATTCGCGCCCAGCCGCCAGCCGATCACGATCAAGACGATCAGTGCTGCCGGCAGAAGCACCGATTTGCCCGGACTCCAGCCGGTCAGCTCCAGCGTCCAGTCACCCGCCGCCGTACCCAGGGCGAAGGTCACCAGAACGGCGAGCCAGTAGAAGGACTCCCGGGGCAGCGTGACGATGCTGTGAATGGAGAGTGTGCGTTCGCGGACGAACCAGACGCCGAAGACGATGCCGAGCAGCACGGCGAACACGGTGGTGCTCAGCACCAGCGGAACACCCAGGCTGTCGGTGAGGATGTCGGTGTACAGGGTGCCCGTCACGCTGACGACGACGACGGTCAACCAGTAGACGAACGGTACATAGCGGTCGAGGCGCAACTGCCAAGCCAGGACCACGACGAAGACGGCCGTGAAGATCATGGCGGTCGCCTGCAGACCGACGCCCAGCGTCATGTTGATCCAGTCGGCGAAGCTCTCGCCCACGGTGGTGCACAGGATCTTGATGACCCAGAACCAGACCGTTACCTCGGGGACCTTGCTCAGCATCGTGCGCGGAGTCTCGGCAACGTCTGAACTCGTCATCTCAGTCACGACGTCCGACGGTATAGACGCGCAGCTGAATCAACGCTGAGAAGGGCGCCCGGCGTCTCATCTCAGCGATCTCTCAGTTCCACGGTGCGAAGCTGTGACGTCCCGGAGGTCGACGCAGCCCGACCGGGATCTCGGCGACAGCGAACGTCTGACGCCTGACGAACGCGATGGAGGGCTATGCGAATCATCGGTCGGGTACTTGTGGCGCTGATTGCCGCGGTCGCGGCGTTGTTCGCCGGGACAGGTACCTCGCACGCAGGTTTGGACAATCAACTGAGTCTGGTCGACGGCGGTGGCCGCACGATGACGATCCAGCAGTGGGACACCTTCCTCGACGGCGTGTTCCCCCTGGACCGCAACCGGCTGACCCGTGAGTGGTTCCACTCCGGCAAGGCCGTCTACAGCGTCGTGGGCCCCGGTGCCGACGACTTCGCGGGCACCTTGGAGCTGGGCTACCAGGTCGGCTTCCCGTGGTCGCTGGGTGTGGGCATCAACTTCAGCTACACCACCCCCAACATCCTGCTCGACGACGTCAGCCTGTCGCCCGGAAGCTTCGCCCCGCTGAACCGGTCATCACCCCGAACCTGTTCCCGGGTGTGTCGATCTCGGCTGACCTGGGCAACGGCCCCGGCATCCAGGAAGTCGCCACCTTCTCCGTCGACGTCTCGGGCCCCAACGGCTCGGTCGCGGTGGCCAACGCCCACGGCACCGTGACCGGCGCGGCCGGCGGCGTGCTGCTGCGCCCGTTCGCCCGCCTGATCTCCAAGGCCGGCGACAGCGTCACCACCTACGGCGAACCCTGGAACATGAACTGAGCCGGGGGACATCACAGACGGCCATTCACATAGGTCGGCGTGCCACGCCCATTCCGTCCGCTGCTGCTCTCGTTGACACCGGATTGCGCGGACTTCCCGAGTGGGGCGTGGCGCGCCGGCCGCCCCGCCATACTGACTCGGTGGCTACGAGCAGTACGGCAGTGAAGCTCGTAACGTGAAGGTCCTGCTTGTCGAGGACGAACCTCACGTGGTGTCGAGCCTGAAGCTGGGGCTTCGTGCCGAAGGGTTCGTCGTCGTCGATGCCGCGACAGGTCCGGACGGACTCTGGCAGGCCACCGAAAGCCGTTTCGATGTCATTGTTTTGGACATCATGCTGCCTCAGATGAGCGGCTATGAGGTCCTCCGGAAGCTGCGTCAGCGCGAGATCTGGACGCCGGTGCTCATGCTGACCGCCAAGGACGGCGAGTACGACCAAGCCGACGCATTCGACATGGGCGCCGACGACTATCTGGTCAAGCCCTTCTCGTTCGTCGTGCTGGTCGCGCGCCTGCGGGCCCTGATCCGGCGCGGCGCCCCGGAGCGCCCGGTGGTCATGACGGCAGGCGACCTGACGCTCGACCCGATCCGGCATGTCGTCGAGCGAGCCGGTACGCCGATTGACTTGAGCCCGAGAGAATTCGCCCTCCTCGCATACCTGATGCGCAACAAGGACGCGGTGTGCACCAAGAGTGAAATCCTGCAGAACGTCTGGGATGCCCACCACGAAGGTCCGGAGAACCTCGTGGAAGTCTATGTCCGGTATCTGCGCAGAAAGATCGATATTCCGTTTGGCACCAACACCATCGACACTGTCCGCGGCGTCGGCTACCGACTTGAGTCGGGGGAATTCTTTAGTGGCAGTTGAATACTCATCACGGTTCCTCCCCCGGGTCGGTCGGCTATCGTGATCTCACCCAGGTGCGCAGTGACAATCTCGAGGGCGATGGACAGACCGAGCCCCGAGCCGCCGCTCGTGCGCGAGCGATCTTCGTCGAGCCGAACGAATCTCTCCAAGACTCGAGCGCGTTGAGCCGGCGGAATTCCCGGACCGTCATCGGCAACGGTGAGCACAGCATGAGCAGTCTTCTTGTGAACGGTCACATCGATCCGCGACGCCGCGTGACGCGCAGCATTGTCGAGTAGGTTGCGGACGACCCGCGACAGGGCATTCCGATCCCCCTCCAGCTCAACGGGTTCGGTATCGACGTCTACAACATGGGGCCACGTTCGGCGCAGCCGAATGACTTCGCTTCGCGCGATGTCGTCGAGCCGGACTGGTTCCCGCTGGAGCGCCAGCCCCATCTCGTCGGCGCGAGCGAGCAGTAGCAGGTCCTCCACCAGGATTCTCATGCGTTGAGCTTCGGGCGCCAGAGTGTCTTTAGCCAACTCGAGGTCGAGCAACTCAGGATGGGCCACAGCGACATCCAGCGCTGAGATGATTGCCGTCAGCGGACTCCGAAGTTCGTGTGACGCATCGCCGACGAACCGGCGCTGAGCGGCATGACCGGCTTCGATTCGGGCCAGCATCTCGTTCATGGTCACGGCCAGCGCAGCGATCTCGTCGCCGCCGGGCGGAACCGGAACCCGTTCCGCCAGATCAGAAGAACTGATTTCAGCGACGCGAGCGCGGATCGAGTCCACCGAGCGCAGCGAACGTCGCACCATCCGGTAGGCGGCGACCGCCGCGACAGCGATGACCAACGGCGCTGCACCCAGAAGCACTATGACCGAATTGGTCACCGTCGATTTCGCCGTGTCGCTGTCGCCCGCAACCAGCACTGTCCAGCGACCGCTCGGGGCGTCGATCGTCCGCCCGCTGACACGGGTGTTTCCTGGCGACGTCCCACTCGTCATGCCCGCCCGCAATGTCGTTCCGGCAGCTCCGTTCGCCACCAACGGTGTCGCGGGTGCACCGTCCGACCGCCGTACGACGACCCCGCTCTGGTCGACCACCTGAATGGCGACGATTCGCTTGTCGGTGTCCAGCAGCGGATCGTCGAGTTCGGCTGGCGGGTCTTCGTGGAGTCCCGTGGTGATGTCGCGGACCCGCGCGCTGGCGGCATCGTCCACCGCGGTCAGCAGCGACCGGTAGAGCACCACACTCAATCCGGCACCGGCCACCGCCAGTGCAGCGAACACCACCGCCGCCGTGATGAAGGCTGACCGCGCGGCGATGCTCCACGGCCGACGACGCGACCGCGTCACTGCGCGCTATCGCTATGCGCGTGGCGGTCAGAACTTCTCAACGCTGACGGCTTGCTCACGTTCGGCGGGATCGGTCTGTTGCGTGGTCAGGATCAAGCCGATGCCGGGAGCGTAGTACTTGTGTTCGGGCGGCGCAGTTGGGTCGAGCAGGTCGGCATCAGCGGTCACCAGAAGATCGTCCTTCGGTCCGGTCAGCGGGGTGGTCTCGCTGCTGTTCAAACTCAGCACCTCGCCGGTGTCCTCGGCGACGCCCTTGGAGAATTCCTGACGATACTTGTCGCCGATTTGTGGGTGGGCCGGCATGGCAATGCCCGGGAACGCGCCGTTGACTCCGGCTTCGAATGAGCCGCCGGTGTCGACCTTGCCGCCGCTGAAATCCTTGGTGTCCTCACCGAAATACCAGACATTGCCGTCTCGGTCCTGGGCATACCAGTCGAAGGTGTCCTCGCTGGGTCTGCCGTCCAGTGTGACGGTGTCATGGACGACCACCGTATCGATCCCCATGATCTTCTTGGTGTCGCGGGTCACCTCGGTCGTCGTGCGTGACTTTCCGTCGGCGGTGTCGGCTTCGTAGATCACGCGCGTTCCGGGGGTCAGCGGCAGGTAGGGGTTGTCGATCTTGGTCGAGAACGACGCGGGATCGAGAACGGGTGGAATTGGTTGGGCCGCAATGGTCATCGGGGCGCGAACCTGGGCAGACGCAGTCGTTGAGGGGGCTGCAGCAGGCGTGGAAACGCGGCCTCCACACCCGGCGGTGCAGATCCCGATCGATGCGACGACCGCCACCGGCAAGATTGAGAACAATGTCCGCGAACGTGCACTCAGCATGGGACTCCTTCCGTCACCCGCCGCAAAGCAATGGACCGCGAGCGTAGTCGGCCATCGCTGAAGATTCGCTGTCAAATCACCGCCAGCGGTCGCACTCGTCATCACACCCGCGTAGACACTGTGCCATGGATCGCGGAGCCTCGCGGGCACAACGACTCGCACAGCCTGGCCGCCAATGTCGCTGCGCTATCGATCCTTGCCGCACTGGCGCTCGCCATCGCTGTGTCCGCAGTTGCAGTGGTGGCACGACAGCCCGTTGATTTCACCGCAGCCGTGATACCGACCGCCCCGGTCACCATCCCCTCGCCGACCACGACGCCCGCTGCCGCTCCTGCCCCACTCCCGACCGCCGCGCCCGCCGCGCCGGCGCCAAATCCGATCACGCAGGCGCCGTCTCGGAGTCCGGCAGCGATTGAACCCAGTCCCGTCAACCCGCCGCCGAAGCCAACGCAGACGAGTGCCCCTCGCTCATCCACCCGTCCACCGACGAACACCGTCACACCCACGACGCATCGGCCCTTCCCCCAGGAGACGACCGACTTTCCCGGGCCGCCGGGAACGAACGGGTGAGCAGCTACCAGTTGGGCGGGCGTTTCTCGATGAACGCCTGGACACCCTCGAGCGCGCAGGGGTCCATCATGTTGCAGGCCATCGTCGCGCCCGCGTCCTCGTAGGCGGCCTCGATGCCGGTTTCGATCTGCCGGTAGAACAAGGCCTTGCCCATCGCGACCGCGACGCGGGGTTTGGCGACGATGCGCGCCACCAGCTCCTCGATCACGTCGTCCAGCGCCTCCGGCACGGCCACGCTGTTGATCAGGCCCAGCGCGCGGGCTTCCTCGGCGGAGACGAACTCGCCGGTCACCAGCATCTCGAAGGCGGCTTTGCGGGGCACGTTGCGCGACAGCGCCACGCCCGGCGTCGCACAGAACAGCCCGACGTTGATGCCGCTGACCGCGAAGCGTGCGTCCTCGCCGGCGACCGCGAGGTCGCACATCGCGACGAGTTGGCAGCCGGCGGCGGTCGCAAGACCCTGGACGCGGGCGATCACCGGGACCGGCAGGCGCTGAATCGACAGCATCACGGCAGTGCACCGGGCGAACAGGCGCTGGTAGTACTCCAGTGACGGCTCGGCTCGCATTTCTTTGAGGTCGTGGCCGGCGCAGAACGCCTTGCCGGACGCCGCGAGCACGACGGCGCGCACTCCCTCGTCGGCGGCAAGTGCATCGAGGGACTCACCGAGCGCGTCGAGCATGGCCTCGGACAGCGCGTTGAACGCCTGCGGCCGGTTCAGGGTCAGAGTGACGACACCGCGATCGTCGCGGTGGTGCAGCAGCAGCGGTTCCATGTCAGTTTGGCGGCGCGGTCGTCATGGAGTCGAGGTAGTAGGTTTCGCGCCCGGTCGGGTATCCGCCGCCGTCGGTGGCGATGTGAACATGGTCGTAGTGGTTGGCGGTTTCATTGCCGTAGTTCTTCGTCCAACTCGGCGCGCCGATGCCCGGGTAGATGGCCTGGCGCCAGATCACGTGCAGCACTCCCCACCGCTTGGCATTGGCCAGGGCGTAACCGGCGATCTGGTTACCGAGGTCGATGCCCTCCTGCGAGTGATAATTCGGGATCATCACGTCGATCGCCAGCCCGTTGGGGTGCCACGGCAACGGATCCTGCCGGTAGCCGTACATCGTTTTGATCTCGAGGAACATCATGCTGATGGCACGGGCGACCCAGATCGTGTGGACCTGTAAGCGGTCCTCCGGCGCGATGCCCTTGGGCAGCGCGAGCCGGAAATCCTGGGCGGCGACGGGGGCGTTCGCCGCAAGAAGTTCGGCTTCGGTGGGATTGACGACGGTCGGAGCGGCAGCCGCCACGGATGCCTGGATTGGCGCCACCGGATGAGTCTGCGAGCCGTGCGCAGACTCTTTGTCCTGGGCATAGAACATCGCGGCGGCGACGGCGACCGAGGCCGCGACCGCCAGCCAGCGGCCCGCACCGCGGGTTGGCGATTCGACCACGAGCAGCAGCTTACTTTCGTCTCGGGCATGACATGGCGGTCTTGGCTGCGGGAAAGCGCTTCTGGCGCGTCTTACCTGCCCGTAAAATCAGCCGACTGCTTCGAGGAGGGTTCTGGCCCATGGCGCGTTTACTGGCTGCTGTCTCGCCGGCGCTGTGAGCGTCGGCATGACCGTCGGGGTCGGCGCGGGCGTTGCCGCCGCGGACTCGTCGAATCGTGGTCACAGCCACAGTCACAGGGTCCATCGAAATGTGGGTTCCGGTGTTGATACGGAAGGCCAGGACATTCTGCCCCCGCATCTTGAGAACGTGAAGAACGATCCGCTAGGCCGGAAAAAGCTGCTGGATCTGCTTCAGAACAGCGTGGCCCGCTAACGTGGGAGTACGACGAAATCCCTTCAGGGACAACCTATCTCACCTCTAATCAGGTCCTATCGGATGTTGCACCCGGCGCCGGCGTCATGGCAGTGATTGCCGCTGTGGCACGGACCGCAACTGCAGGGGCAGCCGATGACAGCCTGGGGACGCGGGCCTGGCGGCGGCGCAGCGGGCCGGTCCCAGTCGCGGTCACGTCGAGGCCGATCGGGCCGTCCAACCATGTTCGTTCTCCTTCGACTCCGGCCGCCGGAGGACCCACTTGAATGAACCGTTAGACGGCAGGGCCAACAATGTCACATCGCGACCAGCAGCATCCGGTAACGGATCAAGGCGCGACTGCTGTCTTGAGGCCGAATACCTCGATGGGAGCCGACTTGCCCTTCAGCGCGTGAGCGCCGCGGTCGGTGAGTCCGCGCGGTCGAGAAGCCAACGCCTCAACGGTCTGTTGGGTCAGAAGGATCGCGTCACCGGTGGTCTTGGTGAGCTGCTCGACGCGCGACGCAACGTTGACGGTGTCACCGATCAACGTGAACTCGAGTTTGCCTCCGCCGCCGATCGTCCCGGCGATCACCACACCGGTGTTGATCCCGATGCCGATGCGCAGCGCACCGCCGAATCGCTCCGCGACGAGGCGATGAATCAGGACCGCGGCTGTCACCGCGGCGTCGGCATGCTCGGGAAGTTCGTTCGGCGCGCCGAAGACGGCCAGCGCCCCGTCGCCGAGGAACTTGTTCACATGCCCACCGGCGTCGACGACGGCGGGAACCACGATCGCGAACAACGCGTTGAGATGCGCGACGGTCTCCTCGGCGGAGTGCGCCTCGGCGAACGGCGTGAAATCGCGGATGTCGACGAACATCACCGTTACTTCGCGGCGCTCGCCGGTGAAGACGTCGTCTCCCTGCTCGAGCAGGCGCGCCGCCAGTGCAGGGTCGACGTAGGTCCCGAACGCCGCCTGAAGCCGTTGCCGCTCAGCCAATCCGGCCTGCATCCGGTTGAACGACGCGGTGAGGGCCCCGAGGTCATCGTCCTGAACCACCGGTAGACGCTGGCTGTAATCGCCCGCCGCAACGCGTTTGGTGCCTTCGGCGAGATCCCGAATCGGTCGCAGGGACGGCGCAAAGACAGCGCCGAGCGTAATGGGGAGCGCGAAGCCCACAGTGAGCACGGCACCGATCACCACCCAGAGCACCGGAGCCTGTCTGACTCGGTCGAACAGGGCCGACACCAACACGCCCGACATAGCGAACACGAACGCGACCGCGAGGATGGACAGACTCGACCACGCCGCGAATGTGGGGCGCGAGCGCGGCAGGGAATCGCCGATGCCTGTCGCACCGGCAAGGGTGGCACGCAGCGGCCGCATCGGGATATCCGGAACGCTGTGCACCCCGACCAAATGGGAGCCGACGCCGGCGGCCAACCCCCAAACCGCGTACTGAACCAGCCGAGGTTCGCTCGCGCCGGCTATCACACCGACCACGACCGACAACACGACCGCACACACCGCGATGACCGCCAACCCGCGGGTGATGGCGCCACGGGCCCAGGTGTAGGTGGCTTTCAACGCCGTTGCCGAATCGACCTCCTCGCCGGCGGCCCATCGCTCAACCGTCCGCAGGGGTCCGACGCCGGGCAGAACCAGCCCGCAGACGAGCACCAGCATCTCCACAGCGGTCGCGCCTGCGGCCGCGACGTAGCGATCGGAGTGCTCTAACGTCACGATGGCGAACGAAAAGCCAAGGTAGATCGGAAACGGCACCACGTAGAAGATGGCGCACAGCATCCATGAGTACCTCGCCCCATGGCGGTCCCATGCTCGCTGAAAGATGCGGTCCATGGCGCGAGACTAAGCGCATCCAGATGTCGACGGTGGCGCTTATGCGCGAAAGCCTTTGGCGCTCAGGTGACCCGAGTCCACGGTTGGCAGTTATGCGACTCGAAGGCCTTCACCGTCGAGTTGATGTTCGCGTACATCGGACCGATGGACATGTTCGTCGCGACCACATGGTCCTTGTTCGCGTCCGGGGTGCTGTAGGCGAACCACGCGCACATCGAGTCCTGGGTCGGCACATCGTTGATCCACACTCCGAAGAGCGACGCCGTCCCGGCGGTGTTGTACAGCCCCGGCGAGATGTCTTGTCCGACGAGGAAGAAGCCGTCCCCGGGGATCGGGTCCATCGGGTCGGCACCGGCTGGTGACGCGAACGCGATCGCGGCCGCACACACGACGAGCCCGGTCGCTGCGTGACGGGCGCGCGTAGAGGGCATACGGCAGCGTAGGCCTTCGCCCGGAGTCGCACCGCACGAAACAACTGGTGATGGCCGTTGCCGTCACCCTGGGCTGATCCGATGGTCCGACGTAAGATACGCATGACAGCGACACAGACTGCGGCGATGCATGAGTCGTCGAATGTCGAATCGGGCGAGTGCTTCGTGATTCGGGGAATCGAGGCGTTCATGCAGCACGAATATCGCACTCACGAGGGCTACCTGCTGTTGGCCGACATCTCCGGCTACACCCAGTTCCTGACCGGTACCGAACTGGAGCACGCCCAAGCGATCGTCCGTGAGTTGACCATGCTGGTCCGCGATCGGCTCGTCCCTCCGATGCACTTCGTCAAAGTCGAGGGCGACGCCGTGTTCTGCTACGCCGAGGGCGCGGTGTTTGTCGATGGCGAACGCCTCATCCAATTGCTGGAGGTGTGTTACTTCGACTTCTCCAATCACCTGCTGAACATGACGCGCAATACAACGTGCCCCTGCGCTGCCTGCGCGGCGATCGGATCGCTTGACCTGAAGTTCGTATGCCACTACGGGACGTTCGTCATCGACGCGGAGGGCGGCGGAGTGGATCTCGCCGGCGCGGACGTCATCCTGGTCCACCGCCTGCTGAAGAACACCGTCAGCCAAACGACAGGTGTCGAGGCCTACGCCCTGCTCACGGAAGCTTGCCTCCGACACCTGCCCCACGCCGTGGACCTGCCGACCCATGATGAGTATTACGAATCCTTCGGAATCACAACGGGCGGGGTTCACGACCTCAAGCCTGCCTTGGCGGAAATGCGAAGCGCTCGAGAGCATTACGTCGGGCCCGATGACGCCGATCATGTCTTGACTGTCGAGGTGCCGATCCCTCCGGTGGTCGCATGGAACTACTGGCTCGACCCCCTTGAGCGACAGCGTTGGCTTTGTCGACACTTCAGTAGGGAGCCGGACCGTGCGACGCGCAATGCTCAGGGTCGTATCGGGCCGGGTGCTGCGATGCACTGCAACCACGGCCCGGCGACGTGGCGATGGGAGTTCGTCGACTGGCGACCCTTCGCCAGTGTCACCCACAAGTCAACGACATCGCGCTTCGGGCCATACGTGGGTCTGCCAAACCAGTTGGCCACCTTCGACTTCACGCCGACC
>CAVXWQ010000006.1:0-88049 GCA_963765445.1 uncultured Actinomycetota bacterium | reverse complement strand
CCGCTGCCGTTGCCCGTCGCGGAGTTGACCGGAGGCCCGGCCCGGCTGCTGGGCGGAACCGCGGCGCCGCCCGACGACGTGGTCGACGAGGCGGTGGTACCACCGCAGGGCTGGCTGGTGCTGCGCCCGGAAAATCGCTAGAGCAGCTCCAGCGTCCGCGGATCCTGCTGTCCGCCATAGAACTTCTCCAGCACCGCGAGGAAGTCGGCGTTGTCGTCGGTGGCCTGGGCGAACAGCGTCATCGACGAGCGCACCTTGAGGTTGTCGGGCCAGCCGAAGATCTCGTCGACGGAGCGACCCTCGATCGAGGCGACCAACCGCACGCACTCCCGCAGCCGCGGTCCCAGTACCGGGTGGGCCAGGTAGGCGCGCGCCTCTTCCAATGACTCGATGCCGAAAAGCTCTGCCGTCGAACTGCTTCCGAGTCCGCTCAGCTGCGGGAAGATGAACCAGATCCAATGGCTGCGTTTGGCGCCGGCGCGCAGCTCGGCCAGCACCCGGTCGTAGACGCGGTCCTGGGCGTCGACGAAACGCTGGAGATCGAACGGGTCGTCCATTTCTCCACCGTGCCACACCCGTGACCGTCCCGTTACCGACAGCCCGGCGCCCGCGCCGCGATCGCCGCTGTTTGCGCATGTCAGCTGCTGTTGGTCAGGTTCAAAGTGATTGGCGCATCGGCCATCCCGAGTCCGTCACGAAGCCTGATCGTTAGCCAACCGCGACTTGGCGCACCGATTCGCGTACCCGATCCGGCATCTCGTGCGTGATTAGCTTGCCGCGCAGAACAACTTGACCGCTAACCGAACACGTACTGAAAGGTGATGGTTGTCGTCATGAAAATCGTCGAGATGATGCGAGGCACTTGGTTGCGCCGCCTGGCTGCAGCCGCTGTGGCCGCACTCTTCCTGCCCGGCCTGATAGGCGTTGTCGGCGGTTCGGCGACAGCGGCCGCCTTCTCCAAGCCGGGCCTTCCCGTTCTCTACCTGGATGTCCCGTCGGCCTCGATGGGCCGCAACATCCGTATCCAGTTCCAGGGTGGTGGACCGCACGCGGTCTACCTGATGGACGGCCTTCGCGCCCAGGACGACTACAGCGGCTGGGACATCAACACCCCGGCGTTCGAGTGGTTCAACGGCTCGGGCTTGTCCACGGTCATGCCGGTCGGCGGCCAGTCGAGCTTCTACACCGACTGGTACCAGCCGTCGCAGGGCAACGGGCAGAACTACACCTACAAGTGGGAAACGTTCATGACCCAGGAGCTGCCGGCCTACCTGTCGGCCAACTACGGGGTCGACCCGAACGGCAACGCCGTCGTCGGCATCTCGATGGCGGGCAGCGCGTCGCTGACCTACTCGATCTACTACCCGCAGAAGTACATCTACGCCGCATCGCTGTCGGGCTTCCTCAACCCCTCCGAGGGCTGGTGGCCGATGCTGATCGGTCTGGCGATGAACGACGCGGGCGGGTTCAACGCGCAGAGCATGTGGGGTCCGTCCTCGGATCCGGCGTGGCGGCGCAACGACCCGATGGTCAACGTCAACCAGCTGGTCGCCAACAACACCCGGATCTGGATCTACTGCGGCACCGGTACGCCGTCGGAGCTGGACACCTCCGGTGGCGGTGGCAACCTGATGGCCGCACAGTTCCTGGAGGGCTTCACCCTGCGGACCAACAAGACCTTCATGGAGAACTACCTGGCCGCCGGTGGACGCAATGGCGTGTTCAACTTCCCGGCCAACGGCACCCACAGCTGGGGCTACTGGGGACAGCAGCTGCAGTCGATGATCCCGGATCTGCAGCGGGTTCTGGGCGCCACCCCGACCGCGGGCTGACCCGGTCACACCTCCACCAGCGAGCCTGTCGCCCACCCGGCGGCAGGCTCGCTGCTTTGTGCTGCGCTGTCCACCCATGAGCGAACACGTGTTCGGGAACAATCCGGCGACCACCAAGGTTGAGCCCTTCAGACTGAACTTTGGAGGATTGATGGCTGAAGCCAAATCTGTGCCCGTGTTGTTCGTGAGCGACCCGATCGTGCTGCCCGGGAATGGTGGTGCCGATCACGCTCGACGACACGGCCCAGGCCGCTGTCGACGCGGCCCGCTCGAGTGATTCCGGCGAGCTGCTGATCGCGCCGCGGCTCGACGACCGCTACCCCGCCTACGGGGTGCTGGCCTCGATCGTGCAGGTGGGGCGCATTGCGGGTGGAAGCGCCGCGGCGGTGGTGCGCGGTGAGCACCGTGCCCACATCGGCGCCGGAACCACCGGCCCCGGCGCGGCGCTGTGGGTCGAGGTGACCGAGGTCGACGAACCCGAGCCCACCGACGACACCAAGGCGCTGGCCGCCGAATACAAGAAGCTGCTGCTGGCCCTGCTGCAGCGCCGTGAGGCGTGGCAGCTGGTCGACGCCGTCAACCAGCTGACCGACCCGTCGGGTCTGGCCGACACCGCCGGTTACGCGTCGTATCTGACCAACGTGCAGAAGCGTCAGCTGCTGGAGACCGAGAGTGTCGACGAGCGGCTGCGGGCGCTGATCGACTGGACCGCCGAGCACCTGGCCGAGGTCGAGGTCAGCGACAAGATCGCCGAGGACGTCCGCTCCGGGATGGAGAAGACGCAGAAGGAGTTCCTGCTGCGCCAGCAGCTCGCCGCGATCCGCAAGGAACTCGGCGAGGGCGAGCCCGAAGGCAGTGATGACTACCGGTCCCGCATCGAGGCCGCCGATCTGCCCGAGAAGGTGCGCGAGGCCGCGCTGCGCGAGGTCGGCAAGCTCGAACGCGCCAGCGAGCAGAGCCCCGAGGGCGGCTGGATCCGCACCTGGCTGGACACCGTCCTGGACCTGCCGTGGAACGTCACCACCGAGGACTCGACCGACCTGAAGTCGGCGCGGGAGATCCTCGACGCCGACCACCACGGCCTGGAGGACGTCAAGGACCGCATCGTCGAGTACCTGGCGGTGCGGGCCCGTCGCACCCAGCGCGGCCTGCAGGTGGTCGGCGGGCGTGGCTCCGGCGCGGTGATGGTGCTGGCCGGCCCGCCCGGCGTGGGCAAGACCTCGCTGGGCGAGAGCGTGGCCCGGGCACTGGGCCGCAAGTTCGTGCGCGTCGCCCTGGGCGGTGTGCGCGACGAGGCCGAGATCCGCGGTCACCGGCGGACCTACGTCGGCGCCCTGCCCGGCCGCATCGTGCGCGCGATCGGCGAGGCCGGCTCGATGAACCCCGTCGTGCTGCTCGACGAGATCGACAAGGTCGGCTCCGACTACCGCGGCGACCCGAGTGCCGCGCTGCTGGAGGTCTTGGACCCCGCGCAGAACCACACGTTCCGCGACCACTACCTGGATCTGGATCTGGACCTGTCCGACGTGGTGTTCCTGGCCACGGCCAACGTGATCGAGAACATCCCCTCGGCGCTGCTGGACCGGATGGAGCTGGTGCAGATCGACGGCTACACCGAGGACGACAAGGTGGCCATCGCGCGCGACTACCTGCTGCCCCGGCAGCGGGAGCGGGCGGCGCTGACCGCCGAGGAGGTCACCGTCACCGACGACGCGCTGCGCACCATCGCCGCGAACTACACCCGCGAACCGGGTGTGCGTCAGTTCGAGCGGCTGCTGGCCAAGGCGATGCGCAAGGTGACCACCAAGCTGGACTCGAGCCAGGCCCCCATCACCATCGACGAGCCCGACCTGGTCGAGTACCTGGGCCGGCCGCGGTTCACCCCGGAGTCGGCCGAACGCACCGCGGTGCCCGGCGTGGCGACCGGGCTGGCGGTCACGGGTCTGGGCGGCGACGTCCTCTACATCGAGGCCGGCGCGGTCGACGGTGAGGCCGGCCTGCAGCTGACCGGTCAGCTGGGCGACGTGATGAAGGAGTCCGCGCAGATCGCGCTGTCCTACGTCCGCTCGCACGCCGAGCAGCTGGGCGTGGACCCGAAGGTCGCTGGACCGCAGGATTCACGTGCACGTCCCCGCGGGCGCGGTGCCCAAGGACGGTCCGTCGGCGGGCGTCACGATGGTGACGGCCCTGGTGTCGATGGCCACCGGACGGCAGGTGCGATCCGATGTCGGCATGACCGGCGAGGTCACCCTCAACGGTCGGGTGCTGCCCATCGGCGGCGTCAAGCAGAAGCTCCTGGCGGCCCAACGCGCCGGACTGTCAACGGTTTTCATCCCGCAACGCAACGAGCCCGATCTGGACGACGTTCCGGCCGAGGTGCTCGAGGCGCTGGACGTCAGGCCGATGACCGACGTCGCCGACATCGTGGCCCAGGCCTTGGAGCCGCTGCCCGAGGCGGTCAGCACCGCGGCCTGAGACCTCGGGGTCCGGGTGAGCGCTCCTCACGGATTGAGCAGTCGCTTCTTGGCGGTCGCGAACTCGGCATCCGTCAGGTCGCCCCGGTCGCGCATCGTCGCGAGTTTGCGCAGCTGCGCGGCGACGTCGGCGTCGAGGTCCTCGGGCACCGGTGCGGCGCGCTCGATCGGCTCGCCCGGGATCGGCTCGACGTGCCGCGGATCGGCGGGGTCGATCAGCACCGCTCAGCCGGTCCCCCGCCTCCGGGATGTCACCGAGGGTGAACGTCGCGGTCAGGCGGGTCTCGTAAGCCGCTGTGCCGTCGGCACGTTCGACGCTCACCCGCAGCGCGCGGCGCGCGGAGTCCTTGTTGACCACGACGTTGAACATCGGACGGATCACCTCGAGAATCACCGCAGAGCCGCGAAGCCCACTCCCTCGCAACCGGTCCACCCGGTACACCGCGAGCACCAGCCAGGCCGCGTAGGCGACGACGATGGCCGCGCACACCGCCACGGCCCACCGCGAGATCGGCGCCGTCCAGTCGGCGACCCACGGGATCGTCGAGGCGACCACCCAGCCCAGCCCGACCGGCCGGGGCGAACGGCGTGACATCGCCCGGAACACCAGGAACTGGGCCACGTAGCCGGTGACCCAGATCCCCACCGCCCAACCCTTGTGCGCGGTGTCGCCGGCCACCGGCAGCAGCCGTGCGGCGACCAGTGCCGGGACGATGATCAACACCAGCCACAGCGCCGCCAGCGCCGCGATCGTGCGCGACATCATCGGGTCACGGTATACCGGGCCGCCTCGAGGTCAGCTCTGCGCCTGCGCGGCCAACTCGTCGACGGCGTGGTCCTCGACGGCCAGCACCGTCAGCGTTCCGCCGGTGGCATCGACGCGTGCCCGCATGCCGGTGACCAGCCGGCTGCCGGCGTCGCGGACACCGGCAAGGACGGGGACCCCCAGTTCGACGGCGGGGTCGGCAAGGAAGGGGCCGTCGTCGACGATCACCGCGCCGGGTGTGCCCAGCAGCAGAACGGATTCCAGATCCGCGGCGGCGACCACCGCGAGGTCACCGGGCTGCAGATCGGCATCGTCGGCCGAGCGCACCACCCGGATCGTTCCTTCGGCCACACCGGCGACCACGGTCCGCCCGTGCAGTTGTTCGTCGGCCTGGGCCGCCACCGGATCCGCTGCCGGCGTCCAGGTGTCCGTCGATCGTCGACGGCATGGTCATCGCCTGTAACCGCTCCCGCTCGGCGGCGCGGCGCTTGACCCGCAGCCGGGTGTCGACCGGCATCGCGAGCGCCTCGTCGACCGTCAGGAAGTAGATGTCATCTGCTGCGGCCAGCTTCTCCTCTGCGACTCGACGGCGGGCGATTTCCCTTACGGCAGAGCGCAATTGGTGAGTGAAGCGCAGCGTGGAATCGTAGGCGACGCCGCGGTGGGGTGACGGATCGGCCACCGCGCTGTGTGGCGTGACGCGCCGGGCCGCGGCCAGCACTGCCTCGGGCCTGTCCCCGATGACGGATGCGGCGAGTTCGACGCTGTCCGGACCGCGATGCCCGATGCGGCTGAGCGCGGTGTCGAACGCGGCCCCGACCATCGGCGCGGCGGAGCGGGCCGCGTCGAGATCACCAGACTCCAGCGAGCCTTGGACGTACGGGTGCGCGCGCATGACGCGGGCCAGCGAGTCCAGTTCCGCCCGTACCGAGATGGCCATGTGGTCGCTGCCCGACAGCTGGTTCGGCGCCACCTCGGCGAGCAGGACACCGAGACCCGCCAGCGTCCAGCCCTCATGAATTCTGCTGCGCAGCAGCCGCACTCGGGCGTCCAACTGGGCATCGGTCAGCGCCTCGAGTGCGGTGGCATCGAGATACTCCGAGGACGCGGCACCTGAGTAGGCGTCTACGTGGCGGCCGAACATCCGCGCCGCGCCCACCAGCCGGGCCATGGTCACCGCATCGGTGGCCGGCCGCAGCCAGCGCTGAGCGGTGGCGACCCGGCCGGCCGGGAACAGGTCGGTATCGGGCGGCAGCGCGGCCCGCAGCCGACGGCCCAACTCCGCGGCCCTGACCGGAAGCCGCGGCTCGGCGGCGGCGAGAGCCGAGGCACCCAGGTAGATCCGGTGGCCGAATACCGCGACCAGCCGGCTCTCCCACTCCCGCGCCACCACCGGTGGAAGGTCGAGCAGCTGCGCGACCGCGCGGGCGCCGGCCCGCAGGCCGGTGGCATGCAGGTCCAGTGACATCGGGGTCAGCGGCCCGGTGAACGGTGTGGTGACGAACATCGGGAAGCGCGGATCGATGCGGTCGTCGAACTCGCCTTCGGCGCCGTCGGGTGCTGCGCTGATCAGGCCGGTCCCGACCGAGCGCGGAACCCCGTTGCACGGCAACGGAATCCGGCCCGTGACGGTGACGGCGCCGCCCGCGGCGGGCTTGCGGCCCTGCAGTCCCCGCGCGGTGTCGGCCACCGCGCCGGAAGCGCCCCAGCCGCACTCGAACTGCCAGTCGTCGCGCAGCGGGGCGAGGTCGAGTGTCGGCGTGAGCACCGGCCAGCCGTCGACGGAGCGGACCCTGGGCCGCGGGTCGACGGCACCGAGGATCCGTCGCGCCGAGACCACATTGGTGGTGTCGGATGTCGCGAGGTCGACTGCCCCGGTGCGATCGGAGCCCACCGCCGCCACCAGGAACCGGATCAGGTCGTCGATGTGCACGACGTGCACCGGGTCGGTTGTCGGGGTGCTCAGCAAGGCTGCCACCGAGCGGCACACCAGCGCGTCGGCTTGGCGGCCGACGGGTGCCGCGATCCGGACGATCAGGTTCGGGGCCCACCCCGAACCGACGAGTTCCTCGGCCTGCTGCCAGCCCGCGGGCTTCAGCAACGACAGCGAGGGAAAGACAACCCGGGCGCCGCCGCGAGTGGCGGCATCGCAGATCCGTACCAGATCGGCGGACCGGACGGTGTCCCCGTCGGACGGCAGCGGCACGACGACGTCGGCTTCGGTGGCCAGCTCGTAGACGACACGATGCCCCGGCGCCGCGCTGACGAAGTCGACGCCGGGATCGAGGTCGCGGTGCGCCCGCAGCGCCACTCCCGAGACCTCATGCCCTGATGCCAGCAAGCTCTGAGCGAGGGCGCGTCCGAGCTCTCCGGTGACCTGCGTGAGCAAGATCCGCATTCCAGGCCCTACTTCCCCCATCCGCTCTGACGAGCTTAGGCAGGTGCGGGCAAAATTTTCCGGCTTTTCAAAGACCGCCGGACAAGATCAGCGCAGGGTGGCCCGACCGTCGGCCGCGACGACCACCTTGGCGCCGGCGATGTCGTCCCGCACGGTGACCGCGGCGGCCTCGGCATCGCGGATGACCGCCAGTGCGCGCGCGTCGTCGGGGGTGCGCACGCTCAGAAACGCCATCTCCGGGTTGCCGTCGCGGTCGAACGGCGTGGTCCACGACTCCACCGTCCCCTCGCCCTGCCAGTTCGGGTGGGCGGTGCGGGTCGGCTCACGGTCCACCTCGGCCTGCACGTCCTCCCAACGGAATTCGGCGGGCGGCGGGGTGGCGCTGTAGACGCCGAAGCTGTGCTTGGTCAGGAAGCCGCCGTTGGCGGTGATCAGGCCGCGCGACTGCGGGTCGCGGCGCAGCAGCTCGACCATGGTGGCGATGGAGTGCATGACGTAGTTGTTCCACGGGCCGCCGGCGAAGGTGAGCCCGCCGGTGACGGTCAGTGGCCGATGCGGATCGTCGAGGGGCAGACCCAGCTCGGCCGCGGCGACCTGGACCGCCGACGGGAAGCACGAGTAGACGTCGACGTAGTCGAGATCGTCGACGCCGACGCCGGCCAGCTCCAGGGCCCTGCGGCCGCCGATGCGGATCGCCGGCGAACGGTGCAATTCGTCACGCTCGGCGATCGAGTAGGTGTCGTGGGAGTCGGTGCCCGCGTAGGGGAACACCCACTGATCCTGCGGGATCTGCAGGTAGGTCGCCTTCTCCACCGAGCACAGCAGGACGACGGCGGCCTGGTTGACCATGTTGTTGGAGTTCATCAGCTTCGGGTACGGCCAGCTGATCATCCGGTTGTCCGGGCCGGGCTGCCAGATCTCCTCGGCGGGCAGCGCTTCGCGGCTCCAGGCGTGCGGGTTGCCGGCGGCCACCGCGCTGAACCGGGCCCACAGTTCGCCGATGCGCTTGCGATGCTCGTCGCTGCTCTCGTTGCCGGCGATCCGCAGCGCCTGCTCGAACAGCGGGTAGACGTGCGAGGGCAGCAGCAGGCCGATGCGGTCCTCGGCCGGGCCCGACATCGGCACCTCGTCCTCGGCGCCCGGCGGCACCGCGACGGCGTCGTCCTGCCGCGTCCAATCCGGCCGGATACCCTTGGCCTTCAACCGCTTTCGGGTACGCCAGGTCTCGGCGCCGGCCAGCAGCACCACGCCGGCGCGGCCGTGCCGAATGTCCAGGCAGGCCTGGTTGACCAGCGACTGCGGAGTGTTGCCGCCGACTCCGGTGTAGTAGGTGGCGGCGTCCTCGGCGCCGATCCGCGCACCGAGCAACAGGCCCGGATCCCGGTAGCGCCAGGACAGCAGGTTGACCACCCGGATGGCGTCGACCGCCTGCAGCACCCGCGGGTCGGCCGCGTCGTGCGCGGCCATCGCCATCAGGTCGACCGGTTCGAGGTCCGCCGCGTCCTCGCGTTCGTTGACCTGTCCGACGCCGACGATGACCGGGGTACGCGGATCCAGGCCCATGGGTGATTCCTTCCGGTTGACGCCTGTCAAAACCTAGCACCGGGCCGTAGCGCGCCGAAACATTGGCAGCGCTGGCACTTGTGACGAGATCCTGTGTTTTCGGTGAGTTGGCTTACGCCGGGCTGTGCCGAGTGCGAGCATGGGCGCCGAGTCGACGGCCGAGAAGAGAGCCGTCGAATGTCCCGGAGGATGCAGCGTGACACAGCCGTTCCAAGGGCGTCATCAAACTCGACATTCGCGACTCGGTGCCGGACTGGAACCCGTACCTGCTGAAGCAGGCTCCCGAGGGCGCGCCCAACATCCTGATCGTGCTCTACGACGACACCGGCCAGGCCGCCTGGTCGCCCTACGGCGGCCGGATCAACATGCCGACCCTGGACCGGCTCGCCGACAACGGCGTCACCTACACCCAGTGGCACACCACCGCGCTGTGCTCACCGACCCGGTCGACCTTCCTGACCGGGCGCAATCACCACGTCAACCGGTGCGCGTCGATCACCGAGGGATCCAATGGGATTCCCCGGCGCCGCCGGGCGCCTGCCGGCCGAGTGCGCGACCATCGGGCAGGTGCTGCAGGACAACGGCTACAGCACGTTCTGGCTGGGCAAGAACCACAACGTCCCGGTGGAGGACCTCTCGCCGGGCGGAAGCAAATCGGAGTGGCCGCTGTCGAAGGGCTTCGACCGGTTCTACGGCTTCCTCGGCGGAGAGACCAACCAGTGGTACCCGGACCTCATCGAGGACAACCACTCCATCGAACCGCCGTACACCCCCGAAGAGGGCTACCACCTCTCCAAAGACCTTGCCGACCAAGCGATTCGGATGCTGCGCGACCTGCAGTCCTCGGCACCGTCCAAGCCGTGGTTCATGTGGTTCTGCCCCGGCGCCAACCATGCGCCGCACCACGCCCCGCAGGAGTACATCGACAAGTACAAGGGCAAGTTCGACGACGGCTACGAGGCCTACCGCGAGTGGGTCCTGGCGCGGATGATCGAGCGCGGCGTGGTGCCCGAGGGCACCGAGCTGACCCCGCTGAACCCGATGCCCGCCGACGTCGCCAACGAGGCCGACTACGTGCGCCCGTGGGCTGCGCTCAACGACGAGGAGAAGAAGCTGTTCTGCCGGATGGCCGAGGTGTTCGCCGGGTTCTCGGAGTACACCGACGTGCAGGTCGGCCGCATCGTCGACTTCCTCGAGCAGACCGGCCAGCTCGACAACACCATCATCTTCTACTGCGCCGACAACGGCGCCTCCGGCGAGGGCACCCCCAACGGCTCGGTGAACGAGAACAAGTTCTTCAACGGCTACCCCGACGAGCCTCGAGGAGAACCTGTACTACTTCGACGAGCTCGGCGGCCCGGAAACCTACAACCACTACCCCACCGGCTGGGCGGTGGCGTTCTCCACGCCGTTCCAGATGTTCAAGCGCTACGCGCAGTTCGCCGGCGGCACGTGCGACCCGCTGGTTGTCCACTGGCCCAAGGGAATCAAGGCCAAGGGCGAGATGCGCCACCAGTACCACCACTCCACCGACATCGTCCCGACGATCCTCGAGGTCGGTCGGGTCTGGAGATGCCCAAGGTGTACCGGGGCGTCGAGCAGTACCCGCTCAACGGGGTGTCGATGCGCTACAGCTTCGACGACGCCCATGCGCCGACCACCAAGAAGCGGCAGTACTTCTCGATGCTCGGCACCCGCGGCATCTGGCAGGACGGCTGGAAGGCCGCCGCCCTGCATGCCCCGATCAGCGGCAAGGGCCATTTCGACCAGGACGTCTGGGAGCTCTACCACGTCGACGAGGACCGCGCCGAGGCACGCAACCTGGCCGGGCAGTATCCGGAGAAGCTGCAGGAGCTCATCGACGCCTGGTTCGAAGAGGCCGAGGCGAACTTCGTTCTGCCCCTCGATGACCGGCCGGCCGTCGAGCAGATCAACGACGTAGCGGCCGCAGGGTGAGCCGCCCGCGATCGCGCTACGTCTACTACCCCGACACCGCGCCGGTGCCGGAGTCGACGGCGGTGAACATCCGCGGCCGCTCCTACAAGATCCTCGCCGACGTCGAGGTGACCCCGGAGTCCGAGGGCGTCATCTTCGCCCACGGATCCCGGTTCGGCGGGCACACGCTGTTCATCAAGGACCGCAAGCTGCACTACGTGTACAACTTCCTCGGCATCAAGCCGGAGCAGACGTTCGTCTCCCCCGAACTCGAAGCCCGGCCAGCTGACCCTGGGCGTGGAGTTCGTCCGGGAAGGCGCCGGCGAGCACATGGAATCGGTGGGAACCGCGAAACTGTATGTCGGACGAGCAGGTTGTCGCCGAAGGGCCGATGCGGGCGCAGATCGGCCCGTTCACGCTGTGCGGTGACGGGCTGTGCGTCGGCTACGACAGCGCCGACCCGGTGAGCCGGTCCTACCCGGCCGGCTTCCCCTTCACCGGCGGGCGCATCCTCGGGGTCGCCGTCGACATCGGCGAGGACCAGTACCTGGATCTCGAGCGGGAGGCCGCGGCCGCGTTCGCCCGGGACTAGCAGCTGATGCCGCGGATGAAGGCCTCGAGCGTGCGTGCGGCGTATTCCGGCCGGACGGGGTTGTTGGCGAAGATGACGTCGTAGAGGTATGCGCCGGCGAACTGGCGAGGAACTCGGCGATCGCAGCGTCGAGTATCGATTGGCGAAGAGCCTGATCCCCATCCCCCACAGCGTCCAAGCTAGCAAAATTGACGGTTCCGTAAAAGATCGTGCTGGGTGCTTGTAGGTATCGTCTCTCGCCATGGCTAAGCCGCCGGCCGGTCAAGCCCGCTGATCGGATAGTTGTCGGCCTGTTGCCTCACGTCAAGATGCGCGCGACGGGCGATTCGTTGCCTCACGTAAGCGTGCGCGCTTGTTCATGGGCGGTTCGGCCCCGGGGGCAGCTTTGCTGGTGGTGAGGGTGAACAGCTGGGCGGTCAGGGCCTGGACCTGGCGTTGGGTGGCGGCGGGATTGATCAGCGAGTAGGTCCGGGTGAGTGCCACGATGCGTTCCACGGTCATGGCGGGGTGATTGATTGCGCGGTGAAATGGGGTGGTGGCGGTGTCGTGTTTCTTCGATACCTTGGCCCCTGCGCGGACCTTGGAGATCAGTTTCTGCTGGGGGTAGAAGTAGTTGGTCAGTTTGGACTGCAATTGCCAGATCTCGTTGAGTAGCAACAGTTCTGCAGCGGTGTCGTAGCGGTGGTAGCCGACAACGGTGCGCACCATCGTCCAGTTCTTCTGCTCGACGTGACAGCCGTCGTTCTTATTGCCCGGGCGCGCTCGGGTGAAGGTGATCTCGCGGCCTCGGCACCAATCGAGCAGCTCGTCGTTGATGAATTCCGATCCGTTGTCGGAGTCCACACCCAGGATCGGGAACGGCATCTTGGCGAGTGATGTCATTCAGTGCTGCCAGCACGCATTTGGCGGTCTTGTCCGGCAGCGAACGGTTCTCGGTCCAGCCTGTGGCGATATCGGTGACCGTCAAGGTAAACGCATGGCCGCCAGCCCGATGACCGCCGTCGTGCCAGACCAGGTCGATCTCGAGGAACCCAGGTGCAGCGTCGTCCCACTCAGCCCAAGTGCGGACCGGGATCTGGCTTTTGAGCAGCGACCCCGGCTTTGTGCCGACACGTCCCCGGAGCTGGCGTTTGGCCCGTTCGCCAGCCAGGCGGCGATCGATGGTGGCTGCCGACATCGACATCAGCAGTTCGGCGGTGCCGCCGCTCGATGGACAGCTCTCCGAAATGACGCAGCACGGCCACCAGTTCACCCAGCATCGGCGCTAGCCGTTTGCCGGCGGGCATTCCGAGCACCCTCCAGCAGACCGTGAGCGCGGCGATGACATCGGGCCCGTACTTCACCGGCCGGGCCCTGCGAACAGTGACGGCCTTGGGCTGCAGCGCAGCTTTGAGCGCCTTGCGGGCATGGTTCCGGTGCCACCCGGTATTGGCACACAACTCGTCGAGAATCCGACTCTTACCGCGCTTACCCGCCAGCTGGTAACGGGTAGCGGCCGCCTCGGTGATTGCTCTGCGCTCTGCCAACGTCATCCCCATTCACTGGGCGTACCTCTGCTGACCGATCAGGCAGCCGCCGTCACGCGCGCACTTTCAATGAGGCAACGAACCACCCCTTCGCGCGCATTTCAGACGAGTCAACGCGGTCGGCAAGCCGATGTAGTATCGAACACATGTTCGAATCATTAGTGGAGGTCGACACCGGCGCGGGCGAGACCGCGCTTGTCGAGCGCATTGCCGCCCTGGAGCGGCTCAAAGCCGCGGCCGCCGCGGGGCAGGCCAGGCTGGCGGTGGCCTTGGATGCGGCCCGGCGGTCGGCGGAGGCGTCCGCCGGTGTGCCGGCCGCGCGCCGCGGGCGTGGGGTCGCGACCGAGGTCGCCTTGGCGCGGCGGGACTCCCCGACCCGTGGCGGGCGGCATTTGGGGTTGGCCAAGGCGCTGGTGCACGAGATGCCCCACACGCTGGCCGCTCTGGAGAATGGCGTGCTCTCGGAGTGGCGCGCCACTCTGGTGGTGCGCGAGTCGGCCTGTCTGGACGTCGAAGACCGGGCACGTCTGGATGCCGAGCTGTGTGCCGATCCAGCCGCGCTGGAGGGTGTGGGTGATGCCGCGCTGGCAGCGGCGGCCAAGGCGATCGCGTACCGGCTTGATCCGCACGCGGTCGTCGAGCGTGCAGCCAAGGCGCACAGCGAGCGCACGGTGACCATCCGGCCCGCCCCGGACACCATGACCTATCTGACTGCGCTGCTTCCGGTGGCGCAGGGAGTGTCGGTGTATGCCGCCCTCAAGCGGGAAGCCGACGTCTGCTTCGACGGTCGCTCGCGTGGGCAGGTCATGGCCGACACCCTCGTCGAGAGGGTGACAGGACGGCCGGCGGACGTCCCGGTGCCGGTGGCGGTGAACGTGGTGATCTCCGATCAGGCGCTGCTGGGCGTGGAGCATGCTGCGGCGGCGATCGTCGGCTACGGCTCGGTACCCTCGGCGGTCGCGCAGACGATGGTCCTCGACGCCGTCACCGACAGCCGCTCGCGGGCCACCCTGCGCCGGCTGTACGCCACCCCCGACAGCGGTGCGCTGGTCACGATGGAATCGCGCTCACGACTTTTCCCGAAAGGTCTGGCCGACTTCATTTCCCTGCGGGATCAACGCTGCCGAACTCCGTACTGCGATGCGCCGATCCGTCACAACGACCACGCCACCCCGCACCGGCGGGGTGGCCCCACCAGCGCGATAAACGGGGCCGGCATGTGCGAGTCCTGCAACTACACCAAGGAAGCGCCCGGCTGGGTCGTGACGACCGGGATCGGTGAAACAGGTCGGCACACAACCGAATTCACTACACCGACCGGGGCGCACTACCACTCGATCGCACCACCGGTGCCTGGCACGCCAGCGACGGTCATGACCGATATCGAGGTCTACCTCAACGGTGAACTGCTGCACGTGATCGCCGCCTGACGCCAAGAGCGATCCGCGCCGAGATCGACATTAGACCGGTCAGTTGGGCCTTCGTGTCCTCCACAGGGTTGACAGTGCGTCATGCCGGGTATTGGAGGGTGTCGCAACAACGAAAGTGAGGATCGCATGCGTGGTGGATCGCGACTCGGCTCGAAGATGGCGATGTCGCTGGCAGGCGGTGCGGCGTTGCTGACGCTGGCCGTCGGCTGCGGCAACAGTGACAGCGGCAGTTCGGAGACCAGCACAACCCCGTCGACCTCGTCGTCGGTGAGCGTGTCGGTCGAGACCAGTCCAACGGGCGCCGCGACCTCGACCGTGGCCCCCGGCGGCGGTTACGGCACCACCCCCGGCGGAGCGACCGGCGGCGGTGGCCCCAATGGCGGCGGCGGTGGCTCGATCCCCGGCGGCCCGACCGGCAGCGGTGGTCCCGGCGGCGGAAGCGGATCGATTCCCGGTGTCGGCAGCGGCGGCGGTGGACCCAACGGCGGCGGCGGCTGCATCAACGGCGTCGGCTGCATCGGCACGGGCGGCTAGCCCGCCCGCTCAGCCGTCGGCCGGACCGACCCGGTAGATCGACTTCAGCGCGAAGAAGGCCTCCAGGCCCTCCGGCCCGAGTTCGCGGCCGATGCCGCTGGCCTTCACCCCGCCGAACGGCGCGCGGAAGTCCAGCTGGTAGTCGTTGACCCCGATGGTGCCCGTGCGCACGGCACGGGCCACCTCGGTGGCACGCTCGTCGTCGGTCGACCACACCGTGCCGGCCAGGCCGAACTCGCTGTCGTTGGCCAGCGCGATCGCCTCGTCGTCGCCGTCGTAGGGAATCACCGCGAGCACCGGCCCGAAGATCTCCTCCTGGGCGATGCGGTCGGAGTTGTCGACGTCGGCGAACACCGTCGGCGAGACGAACCAGCCGCGCGGCTGGTCCTGCGGAACTCCGCCGCCCGCAATGAGTTTGGCGCCGCTGTTCTTGCCGGCCTCGATGTAGCCCAGCACCCGGTCGCGCTGGCGGGCGCTGACCACCGGCCCGATGTCGGTTGCGGTGTCCAGCGGATCGCCCACCGTCAGCCCGCCGGCCAGCTCGCTGAGCGCGGTCAGCACTTCGTCGTAGCGGGAGCGCGGCGCCAGGATGCGCGAGCTCAGGTAGCAGGTCTGCCCGTTGTTGACGAACGACGCCGACCGCAGGCCCTTCATGGTGGCGCCCAGATCGGCGTCGTCGAGGATGATCGCCGCCGACTTGCCGCCGAGCTCCAGGGTCACCGGGCGCAGCAGCCGCCCGCACACCTCGCCGATGATCCGGCCCGCGGCCGTCGACCCGGTGAACGTCACCTTGTCCACCCCGGGATGCGACACCAGATGGGCACCGGCGGCCACACCGCCGGGCACGACGTTGAGCACCCCGGCGGGCAGCCCGGCCTCCTGCGCGGCCTCGGCGAACACCAAGGCGTCGAGCGCGGTTTCGGGTGCCGCCTTGAGCACCACCGTGCACCCGGCGGCCAGCGCCGGCGCCAGCTTGAACGCGGCCAGCGCCTGCGGGTAGTTCCACGGCACGATCGCGGCCACCACCCCGACGGCCTCACGGCGCACGATGGTGTGCCCGATCATGCTCGGCCGGACCTCCTCGATCGCCGTCTCGGTGATCAGCTGCGCGTAGTAGCGCAGCAGCGCCCCCGGGAACCGGCCGTTCGCCCCGCGGGACAACGACATCGGCATCCCGTTCTCCCGGGTCACCAGCTGGTCGGTGCTGCGGGCCCGGCTTTCCAGCGCGGCGGCGAACGCCACCAGCAGTTCGGCGCGGTGATCCGGTGAGGTCGAGCACCACTCCGGCAGCGCCGCGCGCGCAGCGGCCACCGCGGCGTCGATGTCGGCCTCGGTGGCGCTGGCGCCGTCGCCGAGCTTCTCGCCGGTAGCCGCTTCCAGAACCGGTTCGACCTGATCGGCGGTGCGGAACCGGCCGTCGATGAACACCTGGGCTGTCGCGCTCATGTCCCTCACTCCTGTTCTGTCGGCCGCGGTGAACAGCACCCCGTCGGCGATCAGACCCTCGATCTCGTCGTCGGTCAGGCCCAGCACGTCGCGGCAGATGCGGCGGGTGTCGGCACCGGGAAGCGGCGCCGGATTCTGCGGAGCCGGCGGAATGTTGCGGTACGGAGCCGGGCCCGCCTCGGTGACGAGGGGATGCTCGAAGAGCGGATGTGCCATGTCGCTGAACACGTTTCGCAGCCTCAGTTGCGGATCGTCGTGGACGTCGCCGGCCCGGTTCATCGGGCCCGCGGGCACGCCCGCGGCTCTGCAGGACTTCGGTGACCTCCGCCGGCGAGTGAGCCGCCGCCCACGCGGCAAGGTCCCCGTCGACCACCGACGCCACCGCGCGGCGGTCGGCCTCCGAGCGCAGGGACACCACGCACCATTCGTCGTCGCCGGCGCAGGCGAGCACCCGGTGGACGGCACCGTCCTCGAGGACGTCACCGACCCCGGAGACCTCGGCGGCCTGGGTGACGTAGATGGTGTCGAGCTGATTGATGGCGGCCTCGGCCTGCGAGACGTGGATGCGCGCACCGACACCGGTGCGGTGCCTCCGGATCAGCCCGGCCAGCGCGCCGATCGCGCTGATCCGGCCCACCACATGGTCGGGGAAGATCGTCGTCGCGTCGTAGAACGGGTGCCGGGCGTCCTCGGCTGCGGCCTGCTCCGAGGTCCACAGACCGGTCACCCCGATCGTCGCCCGCACCAGCGGGCCGTAACCCATCTGCCTGCTCCACGGGCCGGTGTCGCCGAACGCGCTGCTCTCGGCGAGCACCAGGCCCGGGTTGAGCTCGCGCAGCCGCTCGTAGGAGAAGCCCAGCGCGGGCAGCGTTCCCGGCTTGAAGTTGGCGAACACCGCATCGGAGGCGGCGACCAGGCGGGCGAACAGTTCGGCGCCGGCCGGGCTGCGCAGTTCCAGACCCAGTCCCAGGTTGTTGCGGTGCGCGCGGGCGAACGACTCGCTGATCGCCTGGTTGTCCCGCTTCTGGCGCAGACCGTCGGGATAGGCCGAACTCTCGACCTTGATCACCTCGGCGCCCAGATCGCCGAACAGCCGGCTCAACTCACCACCGGCGACGATGACACCCAGATCGACGACCCGGATGCCCTCGAGTGGCCGCGCACCCACCGGCCGGGTGGCCGGTGGCGCGAAAGCTGTTGTCCGCCAGACCACATCGCTGCTGCCGACGGCCGGGGCCGGGGTTCGGTAGCCGGCGTGCTCGCCGTCGACCACCCAGTAGCCGACGGGGACGCGGGCGCGGACTCCCGGCGCCAGTTCGGTGTCGACGAGCGCCCCCACCTCGGCCAGGTGCTCGGATTGCAGCGCCTCCGCCGGGGTCAGGACGGCGGCGATCGGCACCCCGTGCGCCTGACCGTCGGCCACCAGTTGCGCCATGGTCTGGCCCGCGAAGAAGTCGGCGATCAGCGCACCCAGTTGACCGAATGCCTTGGTGCGGGCCGCGATGGTGTCGAAGATCGGGTCCTGGAAGTCCGCGGGCTCCCCCAGCCAGGCGCGCAGTCCGCGCCACTGCCGCGGCGCCAGCACGCAGATCCGGACGTAGCCGTCGCGGCACGCGAAGATCGGATAGGCGTCCTGATTCCGGGGCCTGCCACGCCACCGCTCGGCGGCGTTGCGGGCGGTCGCCGCCTGCCCCTGGGTCCCGAACGGCGGGTCCAGCGCGAGAACCACGGCGTCGAACCGCGCGAAGTCGATGTAATCGCCTGCACCGCAACGTAATCGGTTGAAGTAAGCGACCAGCGCGGCCCAGGCCGCCTGCACCGCGGCCGTTGCCGAGGCGATGCCGTCGGGCGGCAGCACCGGCGTTCCGGTGGCCGGCCCGGATCGCGACAGCGCCGAGGACATCGCGTAGAGCACCGGGTCGGTGGCCTGCCACGAGGCATGGGGACCGTCGAGGCCGAAGTCGGTGACCGTCATCGCGACCAGATGCTCGAAGCGGTCGGCCAGCTGTGCGCACGACGTGCCGAACGCCGCGGCCTGACCGGGGATCCCGCTGTCGACGACGATGTCGGCACCCGCCGCCAGCTCGAAGAACAGCCGGCGGTCGGGTTCGTTGGTCGGGTTCAGCACGGTGCTGCGCTTGTTGGCGTTGTGCAACGCGAACGGGATGCTGACCCCGTCGATCGTGGGCAGCGCGCGGCGGGCGTCGCTGCCTTCCGGCGGCTCGATCTTCAGCACGTCGGCACCCAGGTCGGCCAGCAGCCGGGTGACCGCGTCGCCGGTCCCGTCGCACAGGTCGAGCACCCGCACGCCGGCCAGCAACGGCTCATCGTCGCGCATGACGGGTCCCCTTTCGTGTGCACCGGGCCGCAAGCCCGGTTCACGATATCGAAGCCTGGGTAAACAACCGGTTCTCGAACCCGCCGCGACCGACGATCAGGGGTTGAATGACGTCATGACAGCGACAACGCCAGACGAGGTACTCGAGCAGATCGACCGGTGGTGGCGCACCGCCAACTACCTCTCGGTGGGCCAGATCTACCTGCTGAACAACCCGCTGCTGAGAACGCCGCTGTCCCGCGACGACGTCAAACCCCGCCTGCTCGGGCACTGGGGCACCACCCCGGGGCTGAACTTCCTCTACGCCCATCTCAACCGGGCGATCCGCCAGCGCGAACAGTCGACGATCTACATCACCGGACCCGGCCACGGCGGTCCCGGCCTGGTCGCCAACGCCTACCTCGACGGCACCTACACCGAGACCTACCCCGACATCACCCGCGGACGCCGAAGGGCTGCGCCGGTTGTTCCGCCAGTTCTCCTTCCCCGGCGGTATCCCCTCGCACGTCGCCCCCGAGACACCCGGCTCCATCCACGAGGGTGGCGAACTGGGCTACGCGCTGTCGCACGCCTACGGGGCGGCCTTCGACAACCCCGACCTGCTCGTGGTCGCCGTCGTCGGCGACGGGGAAGCCGAGACCGGCGCGCTGGCGACCAGCTGGCACTCCAACAAGTTCCTGCATCCGGCCAACGACGGCGTGGTGCTGCCGGTGCTGCACCTCAACGGCTACAAGATCGCCAATCCCACTGTGCTGGACCGTATTCCGCAAGACGAGCTGCGGAGCCTGATGATCGGCTACGGCCACAAGCCCTACTTCTTCGAGGTCACCGACGACGACGCCGCCGACCATGCCGGCGCGCACCGCCGGTTCGCCGCACTGCTCGACGAGGTCCTCGACGACATCGCCGCCATCAAGGCGTCGGCCGGCGAGGAGCGCCCGGCGTGGCCGATGATCGTGTTCCGCACCCCCAAGGGGTGGACCGGCCCGGCCTACATCGACGGCAAGAAGACCACCGGATCGTGGCGGGCCCACCAGGTGCCGCTGGCCAACGCCAGGGACACCCCCGAACATCTGCAGGTCCTGGCCGACTGGCTGTCCTCCTACCGGCCGGAGGAACTCTTCGACGCCGACGGCCGCGTCGACCCGGCCATCACCGCACTCGCGCCGCAGGGCCAGCTGCGGATGAGCGACAACCCGCACGCCAACGGCGGGCTGCTGCTCAAGGACCTGCGGCTGCCCGACTTCCGCGACTTCGCCGTCGAGGTGCCCGCCCCCGGCGCGACGATCGCCGAGGCCACTCGGGTGCTCGGGCAGTGGCTGACCGAGGTCATCCGCCTCAACCCCGACAACTTCCGGATCTTCGGCCCCGACGAGACGGCGTCCAACCGGCTGCAGGCGGTGTTCGACGTCACCGACAAACAGTGGGACGCCGAGTTCTTCGGCCCCGAGGTCGACGAGCACCTGGCCCGGGCCGGCCGGGTGGTCGAGATGCTCTCCGAGCACCAGTGCCAGGGCTGGCTCGAGGGCTACCTGCTGACCGGACGCCACGGGCTGTTCAACTGCTACGAGGCGTTCATCCACATCATCGACTCGATGTTCAACCAGCACGCCAAGTGGCTGAAGGTCACCGACCACATTCCGTGGCGGCGGCCGATCGCGAGCCTGAACTACCTGTTGTCCAGCCACGTCTGGCGCCAGGACCACAACGGCTTCAGCCACCAGGACCCCGGCTTCATCGACCACGTCGTCAACAAGAGCGCCAAGGTGGTGCGGGTCTACCTGCCGCCGGACGCCAACACGCTGCTGTCCACCTACGACCACTGCCTGCGGTCACGGCAGTACGTCAACGTCGTGGTGGCCGGCAAGCAGCCGCACCCCAACTTCCTCACCATGGAGCAGGCGATCGCGCACTGCACCCGCGGCCTGGGGATCTGGGAGTGGGCCGGAAGCGAGGAACTGGGCCAGGATCCCGACGTGGTGCTCGCCGCCGCCGGCGACGTTCCCACGCTGGAGGCGCTGGCCGCCGCCGACCTGCTGCGCCGGCATCTGCCGGACCTGAAGGTGCGCTTCGTCAACGTGGTCGACCTGATGCGGCTGCAGGACGAGACCGAACATCCGCACGGGCTGTCCAACCGCGAGTTCGACATGATCTTCACCGCCGACAAGCCGGTGATCTTCGCCTACCACGGCTATCCCTGGCTGATTCACCGGCTGACCTACCGCCGCAGCAACGACAGCCGGATCCACGTCCGCGGCTACAAGGAGGAGGGCACCACCACCACGCCGTTCGACATGGTGATGCTCAACGACCTCGACCGCTACCACCTCGTCATCGACGTCATCGACCGCGTGCCGTTCCTGCAGTCCAGGTGCGCCACGCTGCGTCAGGAGATGGTCGACAAGCGCCTGGCCGCCAGGGAGTACACCCGCGAGCACGGCGACGACATCCCCGAGGTGCGCGACTGGGTGTGGCCGGGTGCGCGGGACGCCGGGGTGACCTCGTCGGTGGACGCCACCGCGGCCACCGGAGGCGACAACGAATAGCGGCGAGGTGGCCGGGGTCACGCCGCAACCGGCGGGACTCTCTCTTACGCGCGCGTATAATAAGTAGCAAATGTCCGAGTCCAGCGCGATGGTCGCGCCCTGCCCCCATCCAGTGCTTTCGGCCCTCCACCATTTCCGCGTCTACGTCGACATCGCCGTCGTCGTCGTGATGCTGGCCATGACCAACCTGATCGCGCACTTCACCACCCCGTGGGCCAACGTCGCCGTGGTGCCCGCCGCCGCGATCGGCCTGGTGCTGCTGGTGCGCTCCCGGGGCCTGGGCTGGGCCGAACTGGGCCTGGGCCGCGAGCACTGGAAATCCGGTGCGCTCTACGCGCTGGGCGCGGTGCTGCTGGTCCTGACCGTGATCGCCGTCGGCGCGCTGCTGCCCTGGACCCGGCCGATGTTCCTGAACAACCACTACGCGACGCTGTCGGGCGCGCTGCTGGCCTCGATGGTCATCATCCCGCTGCAGACCGTGATCCCCGAGGAACTCGCCTTCCGCGGTGTCCTGCACGGCGCACTCGACCGCGCCTGGGGCTTCCGCGGGGTGGCCGCCGCGGGATCGCTGCTGTTCGGCATGTGGCACATCGCCACCTCGATGGGCCTGACGAGCAGCAACGTCGGCTTCACCCGCATCTTCGGCGGCGGCGTGATCGGCATGCTGGCCGGAGTCACCATGGCGGTGCTGGCCACCGGCGCGGCCGGCTTCGTGTTCACCTGGCTGCGCAAACGCAGCGGCAGCCTGATCGCCCCGATCGCCCTGCACTGGTCGCTCAACGGGCTTGGCGCGCTGGCCGCCGCCCTGGTGTGGCACCTGTCGGCCTGACCGGCCTCAGCGTTTGGTGCGCCGGGCGCGGAACTCCCGGTTCTTGAGCTTGTTGCCGCACGTGGCCATGTCGCACCAGGTGCCGCCGTGGTTGCGGGAGCGGTCGTAGAACGCCCACCGGCACTCCTCGTTGCCGCACGCCTTGAGATGCGACCAGGTTCCGTCGCGCTGGGCGTCGGCGACGATCAGCAGCAGCGTCAGCAGCCGGCCGTCGACCGAATCCGCGTCGGCGTCGAGGCGAACACCGCCGTCTTCGTCCAGCCGCACCCGCGCGGTGGCAGACTCGGCCACATGCCGCAGGGGGAGCATTTGCGCGGTGCTCGGGGCGGGGCCGCCGGAGTTGTGAACCAGCATGGCGCGCAACGCTTCGCGCACCGCGCGGATGGTGCGCAGATCGTCCGCGCCGGGATCCGCGTCGGCGCCGAGCAGGCCCTGGGACCGCAGCCACGGGACGGCGTCGGCCGCGTCGGCCAGCCGGTCGACGCCCGATTCCAGATCCACAGTGTTGATCAAGCGCCTGAACGCGGGTAAGCGGTTCGGGAGCGGGTTTGGCCTCGGCGTCGCCGAGCCACACGACGGGAGCCTGTGGCATGAGAGAAGACTAGCAGCAACATGACCGGTAATTCAACTTGACTGGTCATGCATGACCGGTATAACGTTTACGTAGGTCATCCGGCCGATCGCATCCAGCGGTCCCGAAGCAAGGAAGAGCCCATGGGGCACAACAACTTTCGCCACGACATCGAGCTCCCCGGCGGATCCGAGACACCTCCGGCGTCCGAGCCGAGCTGGCCGAGCCTGGCGACCCGCCTGCAAGCCCGATTCCTCGCGAGCCGACTCGACCGCGACCTCGAAGCGGGCATCCTCGCCGAACCCGGCAGTGCCCTGGCCCTGCACATGGTGCGGGTGACGTCCGTGGAGGAACGACAAGCCCTGGCCCGCTCGCTTCGGCACGCGGTGTCCGATCCGCTGCGACACCAGCCGGGTCGTTCCGATGCGTGTTCCGGTGCATCCCCAGCGGGTCGCGGCCTGCCATGACGTGATCGACGACATCACCCTGCTGCTGCACTCCCCCCGCCCGGTGCGCGCACGGGGCATGGCCCGGCTGCGGATGCTGCTATCCGACGGCCGCGGGCCGCTGTACCGCAACGGCCGCGGCAGCCTCGCCGCCGAGCTGCGCGGCGTGCTGGCCGCCCTCTAGGTCACGGCAGCAATACCGCGGCGCCGGCGATGCGTCCCTCGACGAGGTCGGTGAGCGCGCGGTCGGCCTGCTCCAGCGGGTACTCCGGGCTGGTCACCTCGATGCGGTGCCGGCCGGCGAAGGCGAGGAACTCGCGGGCGTCGTCGCGGGTGTTCGACGTGACCGAGCGAATCTGGCGTTCCTGGAAGAGATGTCGCTGGTAGTTCAGCGCCGGGATGTCGCTGAGGTGGATACCCGCCACGGCCAGCGTGCCACCGCGGTCGAGCGCCTCCAGGGCGGGCAGTACGAGATCGCCGACCGGGGCGAACAGGATCGCGGCGTCCAGCTTCACCGGCGGCGGGTCGGCCGCGCCCTGTGCGGAGGCCGCGCCGAGGTCGAGCGCCAGCCGGCGGGCCTCGTCGCCGCGCGTCATCACATGCACCTCCGCGCCCTGGGCCAGCGCCACCTGGGCGGTGATGTGGGCGCTGCCGCCGAACCCGTACAGGCCCAGCCGGCCACCCGCCGGCAACTGCGCGCGCAGCAACGACCGGTAGCCGATGATCCCCGCGCACAGCAGCGGCGCCAGCTCGCTGTCGGTGTACCCGTCGGGCAGATGATGGGCGAAAGCCGCTGGGACAGTGGCGAAATCGGCATACCCGCCGTCGGCGTCCCACCCGGTGTAGCGGGAGTTCGGGCACAGGTTCTCGTCGCCGCGTCGTGCAGTAGTCGCACACCCCGCAGGTGTGCCGCAGCCAGGCGATGCCCACCCGATCCCCCACGGCGAAGCCGTCACCGGCGTCCGGCCCGACCGCGACCACTTCCCCGACCACCTCGTGGCCGGGGGTGACACCCGGGCGGTGCACGGCCAGATCGCCCTCGGTGACGTGCAGGTCGGTACGGCACACCCCGCACGCCCGCACCGCCACCAGAAGCTCGTCGGGACCCGGCCGCGGAACCTGCGCCGCAGAGTCGAATTCCAGCGGGTTGCTTCGCATCGGGCCGGGCCGGCGCACCCGCCAGGCGCGCATCGCGGTCGGGACGTCGTGGGACCTGCCATCCACCCATGGTGCAGCGTCGCCGCGGCGGCGCGCAGAGACGGGGCCGATCAAGGGACCAATGGCCCATGATCGGGGCCTTTGGATGACTGGGCGGCCAGGGATTTCGGTGTGACTGTTGACCTATGGACACCGAATTGCCCGATGCCGCGACCGTCGAGGCCGCGCTTGCGCTGGCGGTCCGTGCCCCATCGGTTCACAATTCCCAGCCGTGGCGGTGGCGGGTCGGCGACGAGAGCGTGCATCTGTATGCCGATCCGGCTCGGCACCTGCCCCACATCGACCCCGCGCGCCGCGATCTGATGCTCAGTTGCGGTGTCGCGCTGCAACATTTCACCGTCGCGCTCTCCGCGCTGGGCTGGGCCTCGCAGGTGCACCGCTTCCCCAACCCGGCCGACCCGGATCACCTGGCCAGTGTCGAGATCCTCGGCGCGGCGGCCGCCGACCAGGACATCGCCCTGGCCGCCGCGATACCCCGGCGCCGGACCGACCGCCGCTGGTTCTCGTCGTGGCCGGTGCCCAGCGGCGACATCGCGCTGATGGCCGCGCGCGCCGCCCGCTCAGGTGTCTCGCTGCGCCGGGTCGAGGAGGAGGGTGAGCTGGCGCAGGTGGTGACTCACGCTGTGCGACAACACATCAGCGACCCCGAGTACCTGGCCGAGCTGGCGATGTGGAGCGGCAGGCACGGCTCGGCCGCCGGGGTGCCCGCGCGCAACACCCCCTCAGCGGAGAAGCAGGGAAAGTTCCCGGCCCGGGTGTTCGCCAACCCGGCGCTGGAGCAACCCGGCGGCGTGGAGGCGCGCGACGACGCCGGTGTGGTGCTGGTGCTGGCCACCGCGACCGACGACCCGCGTGGCCCAGCTGCACGCCGGGGAGGCCACCGGTGTGGTCCTGCTGACCGCGACGGCACTGGGTCTGGCCAGCTGCCCGCTGACCGAGCCCCTCGAACTCGCCGAAACCCGCGACGAGGTGCGCACCAAGTTGCTTGGTGGCGACGGCTTTCCGCAGATGCTGCTTCGCGTCGGCTGGGCCGCGCTCAACGCCGACCCGCTGCCGGCCACGCCGCGGCGTCCGCTGTCCGACGTGGTGGTGCGCCTCGACGGATCGCCGCTGACGACCTCGGGCTAGCTACTTGCGAACCTTGCTCAGGATCCACAGCAGGATCACCGAGCCCAGGACCGCGGTGAACAGCGTGAACCACCAGCCGCCCGCGGCGGTGTTCAGGAAGAAGCTGAGCAGGAAGCCGCCGATGAGCGCGCCGACCACGCCGATGACGATGTTCATCAGGATGCCGGAGCCGCCGCCCTTGACGAGCTTGCCCGCGATCCAGCCCGCGATCGCGCCGATGATGATGTAGCCGATCCAGCCGACGCTGGTGAGCGTCGATGAACGGGCCAGGAAATCGGTCGCCGCCAACATGTCCATGAGGGTCTCCTCGTGTCACCGGCCGGCGTGGGCTGCCGGGCCGTCATGACACTGGTATACCGGCCCCGGGTAACGATTCGCGTGCCGAAATGGCCACGATCGTCAATTGACGATCAGCCGGCGGGCTGCATCTCCGGAACCGGCGTCTCGACCGGGACGGGCACGCCGAGCGGAATCCGTCCGCCGGGCACCGGCGCCGGGGCCTCGGGTGCGCCGGCGCGTTGGGGTCCGGCGCCGGCGGAGGCGGCGGGCTGTAGGGCTTGATGGACTCGGCCAGCGCCTTGGCGGCCGCCGGGTCGATCGGGTCCTTGGCGGTACCCAGCCACACCACGAACCACCGCTGGTTGCGCAGGTTCATCGGCGCGTTCGGCTGCGCCGTGCCCACCACGCCGGCCCAGATCTGACCGTTGGGCTTGGTGGTGTCGGTGAACTTGACCTCGTACGACGAGAAGTAACCCGGCATGTCACCGGCCTGCAGCACACCGGTCTGCTGGTTGACCCGGACGCCGGGGAACGGCATGAAGAACTCGCCCATGTCCGAGGCCAGCCGGACCGCGGCCTTGCTGTTGTCCTGCTCGGCGCCGGCGAACAGCTTCAGATCGAGCCGTCCGAGCAGCACGCTGGTGTCGTTGGCGGTCGGGGCGGGCTGGCCGTTCTGCGCCGGCCCGGTCTCCTTGCTCAGCAGAGCCTGGCCGTAGTTCAGGCGCGAGGCGTCCGAGACCACCCAGCCGGCCGGAAGCAGGTAGCTGAAGCCGCCGGTCGCGTTGTTGACGCGGCCGGGCTCGACGGGCGGCGCCGGGGGCGGGACCGGGGCGTTGGGGTCCGCGGGCGGCGGCGGCGGAGCGTTGGGATCCACCGGGACGCGGTGCCGGGATCGGGCCGGTGCCGGGGCCGGAGCACCGGGCTCGGCAGGCGGGGCGTTCGGATCGGCCGGAGGCGGGACCTCGGTCGCCGGCGGTGCGGCCGGGACGGCCGCGGTGGTCGACGGCGGCGGGGTCACCGGGTCGGCGGTCGCCGACGTCGGCGGCAGCGCGATCGTGACGGCACCGGCCGCGGTCACCGCGGTGACCGCCAGCGCTGTCCACAGGCCCGGGCGTCGTGATGTCGGGTCCGGCTCAGTCATGGCATTGAACCTACCGTGTTACAGCCGTGACGCAAGTGTGGCCTGCTCACGATGTGGTGTACGGCAGACACTGTAGACGAACTCGCAAAAAGCTCTGGCAAAACGACCAGTTCAGCCTGCGCAGGCTGGTCGCGCGACCGCGGGGTGCAGTGCGACCTCCTGTGCCTTGACTGTGAACCACACCGAGTCGCCCGCCGCCAGCCGGAGGTCGGCCGCCGCCTCGGGGTGATGTCGGCGGCAAGCCCCGGCGCGCCGTCGGCCTGCTCGTCGCCGCGAACCCGCACCGTCGCTCCGGTGGTCTCCAGTTCGGCGACGGCCACCTTCACGCAGTTGCGCGGGCTGCCGGCGGGCCGGTCGCGGTAGACCGCCACGGCGGCGGGCGAGAACACCGCCACCACCGCGGGCAGATCCGTCAGGTCCTCGGCCGGGGTGCCGTACCACGCCGTTCCGTCGGCTCCACGCAGCGCGTGCGGTCCGTCCAGGGTGCCGCGGACCACGTTCACCCCGGCGATCCGCGCCCCGAACAGGCTTCGCGGCGCGGCCAGCACCTCCGCGACGGGTCCGATCTCGGCCACCCCGCCGGCCTCGACCACCATCACCCGGTCCGCCAGCGTCAACACGTCGAGCAGGTCGTGGGTGATCAGGACCGTCGCGCGCCCCGCTGCGGCCGACACCTGGCGCAGCACGGCCCGCACCGAGGCCGCCACCGCGACGTCGAGCCCGGCCAGCGGCTCGTCGAGCAGCAGGACCTCCGGCTCTGCCGCCAGCGCCCGCGCGATCGCGACCCGCTGGGCCTGGCCACCGGACAGCTGCCCGGGCTTGCGGCCGGCCAGCTCCGAGATGCCCACCTCGGCCAGCCAGCGCGTGGCGGCCGCCCTGGCCTCAGCCCGGCCGGCGCCCCGGCTGCGGGGCGCGAACTCGACGTTGGCCTGCACGCTCAGGTGCGGGAAGAGCAGCGGATCCTGCAACAGCAGACCCACCCGGCGGTCGTGGGTGGCGACCTGGATGCCCGCCGAGGTGTCGGTGAGCGTTCGCCCGCCGACCCGCACGACGCCGGTGTCAGGCCGCAGCAGGCCGGCGATCACGTGCAGCGCGGTGGATTTGCCCGCCCCGTTGGGTCCGAGAACCGCCAGGACCTCACCTGCGGCGACGTCGAACTCGACGTCGAACCGGCGCGCGGCCACCGTGGCGGCGACGTGCAGCTCAGCCATCGGCGCTCACGCGGCGTTCCAGCCGGACACCCGCCGAGCGCCCAGGCCGAGCACGACGACCGCGGCCACGGCGACCAGCAGGATCGACAGCGCCACCGCGGCGTCCGGGTCGCTTTCGCGCTGCAGGTAGATCTCGAGCGGAAGCGTCCTGGTCACACCCTGCCTGGACCCGGCGAAGGTGAGCGTGGCGCCGAACTCGCCCAGCGAGCGGGCGAACGCCAGCACCGCACCGGACACCAGGCCGGGCGCCAGCAGCGGCAGCGTCACCCGCCACCAGACCGTCCCCGGCCGGGCCCCCAGCGTCGCGGCCACCAGGTCGTAGTCGGACCCGGCCGTGCGGGCGGCCCCTTCCAGCGCGATCACCAGGAAAGGCAGGGAGACGAACGTCTGCGCCAGCACCACCGCCGTCGTGGTGAACGCGATGCGGATGCCTGCGGTCTCCAGGTACTGGCCCAGCAGTCCCATCCGGCCGAACGCGTAGAGCAGCGCGATACCGCCCACGACGGGAGGCAGCACCAGCGGAAGCAGGATCAGCGGCCGCACCGCCCGGACGAACCCGCCGTTGCTGCGGGCCAGCACCAGCGCCATCGGCACGCCCAGCAGCACGCACAGCGTCGTGCTGGCCACCGCGGTACGCAGGCTCAGCAGCAGGGCGGCCTGCGAGGGCGTGCTGGTGATCAGCGACCAGAAATGCGACCAGTCGACCTTGACCGCCATCGCCACCAGCGGCAGGACCACGAACAGCGCGCCGAGGACAGCCGGGACATACGCCCAGCGCGGCAGCGAGATGCCGGCTCCGGGCGTCCCCATCCGCCTCATGCGGCTCACTCTAGGGCGAAAAGCCAGACCGTGTCCGCATCGTGCCGTGCCGCATTAGCACCTGTAGCTACTGTCCAGTAACATTCCCTGCGAGATCTGGGTTCCCAGCGTCGAGCACGAGGAGGTCAATGGCGATGGACGTGCTGGTCACCGGCGGTGATACCGAATTGGGTCGCACCATCGCGGAGGGCTTCCGCGACGCCGGCCACAAGGTCGTCATCAGCGGCGCCCGCCGGGACGATCTCGAGGTCGCGGCCAAGGAACTCGACGTCGACGCCATCGTCTGCGACACCATCGACCCGGCCGCGCTGGCCGAGGCCCGCACCCAGTTCCCGCATCACCTCGACACCATCGTCCACGTCCCCGCCCCGCACTGGGTCGGCGGCGACCCCCGCACCTACACGCTGGCCGACACCGCCAGCGCCTGGCGCACCGCTCTGGACGCCTCGCTGCTGTCGGCCGTTCTGCTGATCCAGAACATCGGCGACAACCTGCGTTCCGGTGGCGCGATCGTCACCGTCGTGCCGGAGAACCCGCGCGAAGGCAGCGCCGACGCCGCGGTCAAGGCCGCGCTGGCCAACTGGTCCGCCGGCCAGGCCGACTACTTCGGCACCCGCGGCATCACCATCAACACCGTGGCCTGCGGCCGCAGCGCCGAGCCGTCCTACGACGGCCTGAGCACCACGCCGCCGTCGGTGGCAGCCGAAATCTCCCGGCTCGCACTGTTTTTGACCACCCCGGCGGCGCGGCACATCACCGGTCAGACGCTGCACGTCGGTCGCGGAGCGCTCGCCAACTTCGGCTGATTCACCTGCCGTTCGCCGACGGACGTTAATGTCGGCCGAGTGACGATTCGACTTGGTTTCCAGATCCCGAACTTCTCCTACGGCACCGGCGTCGCCGAGCTCTTCCCCACTGTCATCGCCCAGGCGCAAGAGGCCGAGGCGGCAGGTTTCGACTCGGTGTTCGTGATGGACCACTTCTATCAGCTGCCCGGACTCGGCTCGCCCGACCAGCCGATGCTCGAGGCCTACACCGCGCTGGGCGCCCTGGCCACCGCCACGCAGGACGTGCAGCTGGGCACGCTGGTCACCGGCAACACCTACCGCAACCCCACCCTGCTGGCCAAGGCGATCACCACGCTGGACGTCGTCAGTCAGGGCCGGGCCATCCTCGGCATCGGCACCGGCTGGTTCGAACTCGAGCACGACCAGCTCGGTTTCGAGTTCGGCACGTTCACCGACCGGTTCAACAAGCTCGAGGAGGCGCTGCAGATCATCCTGCCGATGATCGCCGGCGAGCGCCCGACGGTGGACGGCAAGTACTACCGCACCAAGGAGGCGTTCGCCAATCCCCGCTTCCGCGACCACATTCCGCTGATGATCGGCGGCAGCGGCGAGAAGAAGACGTTCGGTCTGGCCGCCCGCCACTTCGACCACCTCAACATCATCGCGGGCTTCCCCGAGCTGCCCGGCAAGCTCGCGGCGCTGGCCCAGCGCTGCGAGGAGGCCGACCGCGACCCCGCCACGCTGGAGACCAGCGTGCTGGTCAGCGTCTTGGCCGACGACAACGTCACCGACGACGCGATCCCGAAGGCGATGGCCGGCCGGATGGTCGTCGGCAGCCCCGACCGCGTGCGCCGAGCAGATCAAGACCAACGTGCTCGACGCCGGTATCGACGGCGTCATCATCAACATGCCCGCTCTACGTTCCCGGCGCGATCACCAAGGTCGGCGAGGCGCTGCGCCCGGTCGTCGGGCGGTAACCCGGCGGCCCCGGTGGCTGACATCACGTCGGCCGATCCGGTATCGATGCGAACTCTCAGAGCAGGGCGACTACCGTAGAGGCTGTCCTGTGCATGTCGTTGAGGAGCGAAAATGACCCACCCCGGTGCCACCCCATCGGAAAAGCACAAGGTCGTCATCATCGGATCCGGCTTCGGCGGCCTCAACGCGGCCAAGAAGCTGAAGCGCGCCGACGTCGACATCAAGCTCATCGCCAAGACCACCCACCACCTGTTCCAGCCGCTGCTGTACCAGGTGGCGACCGGCATCATCTCCGAAGGCGAGATCGCCCCGCCCACCCGCGTGGTGCTGCGCGACCAGCGGAACTGCCAGGTGCTGCTCGGCGAGGTCACCCACATCGACCTGAAGAACCAGACCGTCGACTCGGTCCTGCTGGGCCACACCTACCGCACCCCCTACGACACGCTGATCGTGGCCGCCGGTGCCGGGCAGTCCTACTTCGGCAACGATCACTTCGCCGAGTGGGCACCCGGCATGAAGACCATCGACGACGCCCTGGAGCTGCGCGGGCGCATCCTGGGCGCCTTCGAGCAGGCCGAGCGCTCCAGTGACCCGGTTCGCCGGGAGAAGCTGCTGACGTTCGTCGTGGTCGGTGCCGGCCCGACCGGTGTCGAGATGGCCGGCCAGATCGCCGAGCTCGCCGACCACACCCTCAAGGGCGCCTTCCGCCACATCGACTCCACCAAGGCCCGGGTGATCCTGCTCGACGCCGCGCCCGCCGTGCTGCCGCCGATGGGCGAGAAGCTGGGCCAGAAGGCGGCCGCCCGGCTGGAGAAGCTGGGCGTGGAGATCCAGCTCGGGGCGATGGTCACCGACGTCGACCGCAACGGGATCACCGTCAAGCACAGCGACGGAACGATCAACCGGATCGAGGCGGCGACGAAGGTGTGGTCGGCCGGGGTTTCGGCCAGCCCGCTGGGCAAGATCATCGCCGAACCAGTCCGGCGCCGAGGTCGACCGCGCCGGTCGGGTCAAGGTGCTGCCGGACCTGACCGTCCCCGGTCACCCGAACGTGTTCGTGGTCGGCGACATGGCCCTGATGGAGGGCGTGCCCGGGATGGCGCAGGGCGCGATCCAGGGCGCCCGCTACGCCGCGAAGCTGATCAAGGCCGAGCTCAAGGGCGCCGACCCGGCCGCCCGCGAGCCCTTCGAGTACTTCGACAAGGGGTCGATGGCCACGGTGTCGCGGTACTCCGCGGTCGCCAAGATCGGCCGCATCGAGTTCAGCGGCTACATCGCGTGGCTGGCGTGGCTGTTCCTGCACCTGATCTACCTGGTCGGGTTCAAGGCGCGGCTGACGACGGCGCTGTCGTGGATCGGCACGTTCATCGGCAGCCACCGCGGGCAGCTGACGATCACCGAGCAGCAGGCCTACGCGCGCACCCGAATCGAGCAACTCGAGGAGATCGCCGCGACCGTCGAGGACGAGAAAGCCACCGCCTGACCGCCGGAAGCCCGAAAACGGTTGGCCTGATTAGCCATCAGCTTGCGGTTGGCTGAGGATCAGCCGTCAGCGGCGACGAAAGTACGGCGTCGTGGACCGCGCTGCCCTACCATGATCGGCGAAGAGAACTCCAAAACAAGGGGGCCCCATGTCATCCAGTCGTTCCGTGCGTCGCGCGGCCGCGGCAGCGCTGGGCGCAGGTGCGGTGTTGCTGAGCATGGCGGGTCCCGCCGCGGCCGACCCGCCACCGAACTGCACCACCGCCGACATGACCGGCATCATGTCCGGCGTGTCCGCCTCGATGGCGGCCTACCTGTTCGCGCATCCGGACGTCAACACCTTCTTCACCGGCCTGCAGGGGCTGCCCAAGAAGCAGGTCGCCGCGCAGACGCAGACCTACCTCGACGCCAACCCGTCGATCCGCACCGACCTGGAGAACATCCGCCAGCCGTCGACCGACTTCCGCAACCGGTGCGGCATCGGACAACGTCCGCTGGTTCCCGGTCTCTAGCCTTCCGGCCCCCGGCCGCCCGCACACTCTAAGGTGGGCGGCGTGATGTCCGCTGCGCGCCGAGTCGAGTACGCCGTCGTGGTCGTGAAACCCGACGAGCTGGTCTACCGGCTGCTGCAGCGCCTGCCGACGCGGGTGCTCTCGCTGCGCACCATCGTCATCGTCGCCGCGCTGTCGGTGGTCGTGCTGGTGCTGACCTTGGGCACCTGGGTGTGGGTGGGCGTCACCCACGACCAGTACAGCCAGCTCGACCGCCGGCTGGATTCGGTGAGCAGCCTCGGTGACTTCAGCTCGCTGCTGTCCAGCACGCGGCCGCCCGCCGAGGGCACGCCGACTCCCGACGGCAACCTGGTGCGAACCGTGCGCATCGCCGGGATGGCCATGTCGGTGCCGCCCGACGTGGTCCTGCCCGAGCTGGGCAACGGGTACGCCAACACCACGATCGACGGGGTCGAGTACCGGGTCCGGACGTTCTCGGTGGCCGGCGCGACGATCGCGCTGGGCGCACCGCTGGCCGAGACCAAGCACCGGATCGACGAACTGCACCTGCGCGTCCTGCTGATCTGCGCCGGGGTGATCATCGGCACCGTGGTGGTGGGCTGGCTGATCTCGCTGATCATGGTCAACCCGTTCCGGCTGCTGGCCCAGCAGGCCCGTGCCATCAGCGCGCAGTCCAACCCCGACGAGGTGCAGGTGCGCGGGGTGCGGGAGGCCGTGGAGATCGCCGAGGCCGTCGAGGGCATGCTGGCCCGCGTCGGTGACGAACAGGACCGCACCAGGGCGGCCCTGGAGTCGGCGCGCGACTTCGCCGCCGTCGCCTCCCACGAGTTGCGCACCCCCCTGACGGCCATGCGCACCAACCTCGAGGTGCTGTCCACGCTGGACCTCGGCGCCGAACAGCGCAACGAGGTGATCGGCGACGTGATCCGTACCCAGAGCCGCATCGAGGCCACCCTGACCGCGCTGGAACGGCTGGCGCAGGGCGAGCTGACCACCGCCGACGACTTCGTTCCCTTCGACATCGCCGAACTGCTCGACCGCGCCGCGCACGACGCCGAACGGACCTACCCGGACCTGACGGTGTCGCTGGTGCCGTCGCCGGCCGTGCTGATGGTCGGGCTGCCGGTGGGACTGCGCCTGGTGATCGACAACGCCATCGCCAACGCGGTCAAGCACGGCGGGGCCACCGAGGTCCGGCTGGCGGTCACCAGCTCCGCCGAGGGCGTCGAGATCACCGTCGACGACAACGGCAGCGGCGTGCCCGAGCACGAGCGGGCCGCGGTGTTCGAGCGGTTCTCCCGCGGCTCGACGGCGTCGCGCTCGGGATCCGGCCTCGGGCTGGCACTCGTTGCTCAGCAGGCCGAATTACACGGTGGCACAGCATCTTTGGATACCAGTCCGCTGGGCGGCGCGCGGCTGGTGCTCAAGCTGTCCGGCCGTCAGGAGTAGAGCCGCTCCCCCTGCCAGGTGGAGATGCTGCCACCGCCGGCCAGCGCCAGGGTGGTGCCTGCGGCATCGTGCGCCGGTTCGGGAAAGCGCAGTTCGCTGACGCAGGCCAGCGGCGCCCCCAACACATCGTCGGCCACCGAACCCGGCCCCAGCTCCAGCCGGTGTCGCAGCAGCGGCACACCGCAGCGGTCGGCCGATAGGGTCCCGCTCCAGAACCCTTCTCGCTCATCGGTTCTGCCGATCTGCACTCGCTCCCTGATCCGCAGCTGCGCCGCCTCGGCGAGCTGCACCCGCACCTCGCTGAGATGCCGCGCGTCGGCGGCCACGATCGTCGGCTCCAGATCCACGTCGAGCTCGCCTGCGACGTCGATCGTCCAGCAGGAGTGCGAGTTTCGGGTGCCCGGACCCGGCAGGACGACGCTGGCCGCCGCACTGCGCAGCCGCAATCGCGCGCCGGCCTCGACCACCAGCCGGATCGCGATGACGTCGCCGCCCAGCGGTGTCGCCGCCGCCGACACCAGATGCACCGTGTCGGCCTCGGTGCGCCGGGCCGCGACTCCCCCGCGGCACTCGATGCGCGGCACCCGGCCCGCTGCCGCCACCACCAGGATGTCCGAACGCATATCAGGCAGGCTGGTCGACGCGGAGCTGCTCGCGCACCCAGCCCAGCACGGCGGTGGCGGCCGGATCCTCGGTCAGCGAGATCAGCACCGTCGGACGGCCGTCGCGGACCTTCTCCGCGTCGCGGCGCATGACGTCGAGGTCGGCGCCCACCAGAGGGGCCAGGTCGGTCTTGTTGACCACCAACAGATCTGAGAAGGTCACCCCCGGGCCGCCCTTGCGAGGCACCTTGTCACCGCCGGCCACGTCGACGACGAAGATCTGCACGTCGACCAACCCGGAGGAGAACGTCGCGGTGAGGTTGTCGCCGCCGGACTCGACGAGGATGAGGTCGAGCCCGTCGTGGCCGGCGATGAGATCGTCGATGGCGTCGAGGTTGGCGGTGATGTCGTCGCGGATCGCGGTGTGCGGGCAACCGCCGGTCTGCACGGCCGCGATGCGGTCGTCGGGCAGTACGGCGTGGCGGCGCAGGAAGTCGGCGTCCTCGGTGGTGTAGATGTCGTTGGTCAGCACCGCCAGCGAGATCTCGTCGCGCAGTTGGCGGCACAGGGCGGCGACCAGCGCGGTCTTGCCCGAACCGACCGGCCCGCCGATGCCGATGCGCAGCGGCTCACCGGGCCGCCGGACCCGCTTGGGCCGCTCGGTGTGGCCGTGCGGTTGACCAGCCGAACCAGACGAGATGAAATGTGGTGGCATCAGGCTCCTTTCAGGAGGCGAACAGTGGGCGCTCTCGCTGGGCGTGGCGCTGGGCCAGCTCGTCGAGAAGTGGATCGGACAGGTCGGCAAGGCCCTGGGCCGCGGTGTGCGCGGTCTGCTCGCACAGCTCGGCCAGTGCGAAGGTCAGTGCCGCCACGTCGCCGGGGTCCAGGGCCAGCAGCCGCTGGGCGGCGGTGGCCGTGCCGGTCATGGTGGTGTAGACGATCGACAGCGCGGTCTGCTCGGGGTCCAAGCCGCTGACCAGTCCGACCCGGCCGGCCGTCACGGCGAGATGGGGCTTGGTGCCCAGGGCGTCCCAGTCGCTGCCGGGCCAGACCCGCCGCGCCAGGCGCAGCAGTCCGCGGCCCTGGGCGCGGGAGGACAGCCGTGCCGCCGGAGCCGGTGTGCGGGCGTCGGTCTCGGCCTCGGCGGCCTCGACGCTGAGCCGGCCGCGGTGTACGGCGGCGGCGATAGAGGCCGTCACCAGTCCGCCGGTGCGAATTCGCCGGCGCAGGTAGGCCTCCAGGGTGGCGAGGTCCATGACCAGCCGGGAGGTGACGGCTTCCTCCACCCCGCCGGAGTGCACGTGGCCACCGGTCGGCAGCCGCGAGTCGGCCAAGGTGAGAAGGGTGCTCAGTGAGGCCATCAGAACAGGAAATAGCGTTGGGCCATGGGCAGTTCGGTGGCCGGCTGCTCCTGCCACACCTCGCCGTCGATGCGCACGGTGAAGGTGTCGGGATCGACCTCGATGCGCGGCCGGGCGTCGTTGAGCGGCATCTGGGCCTTGCCGACGGCGCGGACGTTGCCCACGGCGACCAGCTTCCGGCTGACCGCGATCTTGTCGGCCAGCCCGTCCTCGATGGCCTGCGGGGCGACGAAGTGCACCGAGGTGGCCGCGGCCGCGGCGGGAGCGGCACCGAACATCGGGCGCGGCAACACCGGCTGCGGGGTGGGGATCGAGGCGTTGGCGTCGCCCATTGCGGCCCAGGCGATCATGCCGCCCTTGAGCACCGCATGCGGGCGCACCCCGAAGAAGGCCGGCTCCCACAGCACCAGGTCGGCGAGCTTGCCCACTTCGACCGAACCGACCTCGTGGTCGATGCCGTGGGCGATCGCCGGGCAGATGGTGTACTTCGCGACGTAGCGGCGCACCCGGTTGTTGTCGGCCGCACCGTCGCCCTCGAGGGCGCCGCGGCGGCGCTTCATCACGTGCGCGGTCTGCCAGGTCCGCATCACCACCTCGCCGATGCGGCCCATCGCCTGCGCGTCGCTGCCGATCATCGAGATGGCGCCCAGATCGTGCAGCAGGTCCTCGGCGGCGATGGTGGACGGGCGGATCCGGCTCTCGGCGAACGCCAGATCCTCTGGGACGCTGGGGTTGAGGTGGTGGCACACCATCAACATGTCGAGGTGCTCGTCGAGGGTGTTGACCGTGTGCGGGCGGGTCGGGTTGGTCGAACTGGGCAGCACATGGGACTCGGCGGCGACGGTGATGATGTCCGGCGCGTGCCCACCGCCTGCGCCCTCGGTGTGATAGGCGTGGATCGAACGGCCCTTGATCGCGGCCAGGGTGTTCTCCACGAAGCCCGCCTCGTTGAGAGTGTCGGTGTGGATGTTGACCTGCACCCCGGCGGCATCGGCCACCGTCAGGCAGGCGTCGATCGCGGCCGGCGTGGTCCCCCAGTCCTCGTGCAGCTTGAAACCGGCTGCGCCGCCGCGCAACTGCTCCCACATCGCCTCGTGGCTGACGGTGTTCCCCTTGCCCAGCAGGGCGACGTTCAGCGGCCAGGAGTCCAGTGACTCCAGCATGCGCGCGAGGTGCCAGGACCCCGGGGTGACGGTGGTGGCCTTGCTGCCCTCGGCGGGTCCGGTGCCGCCGGCCACGATGGTGGTGATGCCGCCGCCGATGGCCTCGGCCATGATCTGCGGACAGATCAGGTGGACGTGGCAGTCGATGGCGCCCGCGGTCACGATGCGGCCGTTGCCGGCGATGATCTCGGTCGACGGGCCCACCACCAGGTCGGGGTGCACGCCCGACATGATGTCGGGGTTGCCGGCTTTCCCGATGGCGACGATGCGGCCGTCACGAATCCCGATGTCGGCCTTGATGATTCCCCAGTAGTCGATGATCAGCGCGCCGGTGATCACGGTGTCGGGAGCGCCGTCGGCGCGGGTGGCCCGGCCCTGGCCCATCGACTCGCGCAGCACCTTGCCGCCGCCGAACACCGCCTCGTCACCGGCGCGGCCTGGGCCGCCGCTGCGGTCCTCGGTGATCTCCACGATCAGGTCGGTGTCGGCGAGGCGGACGCGGTCGCCGGTGGTCGGTCCGAACAGTGCGGCATAGCGGGCCCGGGACAGCGCGGTCATGCGTCCCGTCCAGCTTGCCGGGAGGATCCAGGCTCAGTCCGTGGACTTCCCGCGAACCGCCCAGCGGCACCAGGCGAACCCGTTGCGCCACACCGGGTTCGAAGCGCACCGCGGTGCCGGCGGGAATGTCGAACCGGTGCCCGCGGGCCGCCGACCGGTCGAACGACAGTGCGGCGTTGGCCTGCGGCAGATGCACGTGGCTGCCGACCTGGACCGGACGATCTCCGGTGTTGACGATCTCGAGCTCCAGACGCGTTGCGCCGGAGTTGATCTCGATGTCGCCATCGCCGAGGAATATCTCGCCGGGAATCATGCGATCGGATGGTGGACGGTGACCAGTTTGGTGCCGTCCGGGAACGTGGCTTCGACCTGGACGTCGTCCAGCATTTCCGGGACACCGGTCATGACGTCGTCGCGGCTGAGCACTTCACGGCCGCTGACCATCAGCTCGGCGACGGTGCGGCCGTCCCGGGCGCCCTCCAGGACGTGGTCGGTGATGATGGCGACCGCTTCGGGATGGTTGAGCCGCAGTCCCCGGGCCTGCCTGCGGCGGGCGAGGTCGGCGGCATACGACAGCAGCAGCCGATCCGTTTCATGCGGTGTCAGGCGCATAGTGCGCGATCCTGCCACGCTCACGCTGGATCAGCAGGTCGGGCGAACGCCGCCCTACTGCGGCGGATCGGGCTCCAGGTTCTGCAGCCGCACCTGACCCCGGGCGACGACGCGGTCCTGTTCGTCGCGGATGGTCACCAGCCACAACTGCTGGCGACGGCCGCGATGCACCGGCTCGGAGACGCCGTAGACCGTGCCCGAACGGATGGCGCGCAGGAAATCGGTGTTGTTGTTGACCCCGACGACGTTGCCGCCGCCGTTGGCCGAAAGCCACACGTATGCCGAGGTGCTTGCCATCGACTCGATCATCGAGCAGTACACCCCGCCGTGGACGATGCCCATCGGCTGGAGCAGCTTGGGCTGGACCTCCAGCTTCGCCGTGGCGCCGTCCGGGGTGAGCTCGGTGAACTCCAGCCCGAGCTGGTTGTCGAACGGTGCGTCGAAGTCCAGTTTCTCGGTTAGCGACTGCTCTGGTTGCACGCATCTGTGTTTACAGGGACGGACCCCGCGTGCGATACGCGGGGTCCGGCACCGGCAGGCCGAAGCACGTCAGCGCGTCGAGGACCGCCTGGCCGCGCCGCATGCAGACCAGCTCGCTGCGCGCCGCTGAGCAGCGGAGCCTGGGTGCGGTGACGACCACGGCCGCCCCGACCGTCTGCCACATCGACGACTGCCCGAGCGCGCCGCGGCTGAGCCGCTCCAGCTCCTCGAAGACCGGCTCCAGCGAGCGGTGGCAGCGGTGCGCCACCCACGTGGCCAGCGCGGTCTCGCCGGGCAGCCGGACCACGCCGGTCGCCGGCCGGGTCCTCCGGCAGCACCCGCAGCGTCGGGTCGGTGACTCCGGCCCAGTCGATCGCGCCCTCGGAGTCGACGTGCATCCAGAGGTTCTCCGGGCCCGGGTCCCAGGCGCGGCCTTCCAGCACCATCAGCGTCACCACCCGGCCGAGCACGCCGTGGGTGAACGTCGCGGCCAGCTGCTGTGCGGCGGCGCGCCGGTTGTCCAGCTCGCCGGCAGCGTCTCGAACATGTGCCGCACCCGGCCGCCGGGTACGGCGGTGGCCATCGGCCACCAGCGCCGGCGGCCGATGTCGGACATGACGGCCACCCCGTGCACGCGAGGTGACTCTGGCGCCAGCCTGCGCAACCGCCGGCTGGACTCGTACACGGGCAGGATCCGGTTGATTGCCATGCCGTTGATCAGTGGGTCCGCCAGTGCCGCGGTCATCGCGCCTCCCGAGTTGAAGTTAGGCAAGCCTAACCATAAGAATAGGGACGCAGTACAGGCTTGCCTTATGTGAATGCAGTCACATATTTACGGGCACGCAATGAACTGGCCTGCGAATTTGGTGTTGGACCCTCGACGGCGGGGAACACGAACGGAGCGAACTGGAGTTGAGGCAGCGCAAGTTGGATACGACGCCCGGTAGTAATCGGGAGTACGCTTGATATTTATTGCATCGGAGATTGAACGGATATGCCCAAGTTGACTCGTCTCGGCGAACTCGAACGAGCGGTGATGGACCACCTGTGGGCCGCCGGTGAGCCGCTCACGGTCCGCCAGGTGCATGAGGCCCTCGCCGCCGAACGCGACCTCGCCTACACCACGGTGATGACCGTGCTGCAGCGGTTGGCCCGCAAGAACCTGGTGTCCCAGATCCGCGACGACCGAGCGCACCAGTACGTCCCCGTCCACGGGCCCGACGAGCTGATCGCCGGCCTGATGGTCGACGCACTCGACCAGGCCGCGGGCTCGGTCGACCGGCAAGCAGCCCTGGTGCACTTCGTCGAGCGGGTCGGCGCCGACGAGGCCGAGGCGCTGCGGCGCGCGCTGGCCGAACTCGAAGCCAAGGACCGAAGTCCTCGATCTGACTACTCTGCTGGCGGCGCACCCTCCAGCTAGGTAAGACTGTCGGTGTGTCCGCGCTGGCCTTCGCTCTCGTAGCGCTGCTGCTCGTCGGCCCGGTGCCGGCGCTGCTGGCACGGGCGTCGTGGCCCATGCGTGCGCCGCGGGCCGCGATCGTGCTGTGGCAGGCGATCGCCGTCGCCGCCGTCCTGTCCGCGTTCAGCGCCGGATTGGCCATTGCCAGCAGGCTTTTCGTGCCCGGCCCCGACGGCCGCCCGACCGCCACCGTCACCAGTGAGATCGCGGTGCTGGGCTGGCCGCTGTGGCTGACCTACGTCTCGGTGTTCGCGGTGACGCTGCTGATCGGCGCGCGGCTGGTCAGCGCCGTGGTGCAGGTGGCCATCGCCACCCGGCGCCGTCGGGCGCACCACCGGATGGTCGTCGACCTGCTCGGCGACTGCAGGCACGGGATGAACGGGCTGCGGGTGCTGCACGTCGCCGAGCCGCTGGCCTACTGCCTGCCCGGCGTGCGCAGCCGCGTGGTGCTCAGCGAGGGCACGCTCTCGGCGCTCACCGACACCGAGCTCATGGCGATCCTCAGCCACGAACGCGCCCATCTGCGGGCCCGCCACGATCTGGTGCTCGAGGCGTTCATCGCCGTCCACACCGCCTTCCCCCGGTTCGTCCGCAGCGGCAGCGCGCTGGCCGCGGTCCGGCTGCTCGTCGAGATGCTCGCCGACGACGCCGCCGTGCGCACCGCGGGGCCCGGTCCGCTGGCCCGCGCCCTGGTCGCGTGCGCCTCCGGACACACCCCGTCCGGCGCGTTGGCCGCGGGCGGACCGACCACGGTCATCCGGGTGCGGCGGCTGGCGGGCCGGCCCAACAGCGTGTGGCTGTCGCTGGCCGCATACGCCGCCGCCGCGACCGTCCTCGTCGCCCCGACCGTCGCGGTCGCCCTCCCCTGGCTGACCGAGCTGCACCGGCTGTTCGCGATCTGTTCATCCACCTGCATTTCAAACATGCTCTGCCACAACAAATCCCACAACTGAAAGGCGCTTGATGAGCTCGTCGCAGACGAACAGCACGAACGGCACCGCACAGATCGGCGTCACCGGCCTGGCCGTGATGGGCTCCAACATCGCCCGCAACTTCGCCCACCACGGCTACACCGTCGCGCTGCACAACCGTTCGGTCGCCAAGACCGACGCCCTGCTCGAACAGCACGGCTCGGAAGGCAAGTTCGTCCGCTCGGAGACCATCGAGGAGTTCCTGGCCGCGCTGGAGAAGCCGCGCCGGGTGCTGATCATGGTCAAGGCCGGTGACCCCACCGACGCCGTCATCAACGAACTCGCCGACGCGATGGAGCCGGGCGACATCATCATCGACGGCGGCAACGCGCTCTACACCGACACCATCCGCCGCGAGAAGGCCATGCGGGAACGCGGCCTGCACTTCGTCGGCGCCGGCATCTCCGGCGGCGAGGAGGGCGCGCTCAACGGGCCGTCGATCATGCCCGGCGGCCCGGCCGAGTCCTACAAGACGCTGGGCCCGCTGCTCGAGGAGATCTCCGCCCACGTCGACGGCGTCCCCTGCTGCACCCACATCGGCCCGGACGGCGCCGGCCACTTCGTGAAGATGGTGCACAACGGCATCGAGTACTCCGACATGCAGCTCATCGGCGAGGCCTACCAGCTGCTGCGCGACGGGCTGGGCCTGTCGGCCCCGCGAGATCGCCGACGTGTTCACCGAGTGGAACGCCGGCGACCTGGACAGCTTCCTGGTCGAGATCACCGCCCAGGTCCTGCGCCAGATCGACGCCAAGACCGGCAAGCCACTGGTCGACGTGATCGTCGACGAGGCCGAGCAGAAGGGCACCGGCCGCTGGACGGTGAAGTCCGCGCTCGACCTGGGGGTGCCCGTCACCGGTATCGCCGAGGCGGTGTTCGCCCGCGCGCTGTCCGGGTCGGTGCCGCAGCGCCGCGCGACCACCGGCCTGGCGTCCGGCGATCTCGGCCAACGGCCAACGGACGCAAAGCAATTCACCGAGGACGTCCAGCGGGCGCTGTACGCCTCGAAGATCGTCGCCTACGCGCAGGGCTTCAACCAGATCCAGGCCGGCTCGGCCGAGTACGACTGGGGCATCACCCCCGGCGACCTGGCCACGATCTGGCGCGGCGGCTGCATCATCCGGGCCAAGTTCCTCAACCGGATCAAGGAGGCGTTCGACGAGAACCCCGACCTGCCGACGCTGATCGCCGCGCCGTACTTCCGCAGCGCGGTCGAATCGGCGATCGACAGCTGGCGTCGCGTCGTGGTCACCGCCACCGAGCTGGGCATCCCGATCCCCGGCTTCGCCTCGGCGCTGTCCTACTACGACGCGCTGCGCACCGAGCGGCTGCCCGCGGCGCTGACCCAGGGTCTGCGCGACTTCTTCGGCGCCCACACCTACGGCCGCGTCGACGCCGACCCCGCGGCCCGGTTCCACACGCTGTGGAGCGGGGACCGCAGCGAGGTCGAGGCCTAGCTGAACTAGGCTGACCGGAGTGCGATTCCTCGACGGCCACCGGCCTCCGTACGACCTGACCTACGACGACGTCTTCATCGTCCCCAGCCGCTCCGACGTCATCTCCCGCTTCGACGTCGACCTGTCCACCGCCGACGGCACCGGCACGACGATCCCCGTCGTCGTCGCCAACATGACCGCGGTGGCCGGGCGGCGGATGGCCGAGACGGTGGCCCGCCGCGGCGGCATCGTGGTCCTGCCGCAGGACCTGCCGATCGAGGCCGTCCAGCAGACCGTCGACTTCGTCAAGAGCCGCGACCTGGTCGCCGACACCCCGGTCACCCTCGGCCCGGAGGACTCGGTGTCGGACGCCGTCGCGCTGATCCACAAGCGGGCCCACGGGGTGGCCGTCGTGCTGTCCGAGGGCAGGCCCGTCGGCCTGGTCACCGAGGCGGCCACCGTCGGCGTCGACCGCTTCGCCCGGGTGCGCGACGTGGCGGTCACCGACTTCGTCACCGCCCCGGTGCACACCGACCCCAAGCAGGTCTTCGGGCTTCTCGAACACGCGCCGGTGGACGTGGCCGTGCTCACCGAGGCCGACGGGTCCCTGGCCGGGGTGCTCAGCCGCCTGGGCGCGGTGCGCGCCGGCATCTACACCCCTGCCGTCGACACGAAAGGCCGGCTGCGGATCGCCGCGGCGGTGGGCATCAACGGCGACGTGGCGGCCAAGGCCGCAGGCGCTGGCCGAGGTCGGCGTGGACGTCCTCGTCGTCGACACCGCCCACGGCCACCAGCTCAAGATGCTCGACGCCATCAAGGCCATCTCGTCCCTGGACCTGGGCATCCCGCTGGCGGCGGGCAACGTCGTCTCCGCCGAGGGGGCCCGCGACCTGATCACCGCGGGCGCCTCGATCGTCAAGGTGGGCGTCGGCCCCGGCGCGATGTGCACCACCCGGATGATGACCGGAGTTGGCCGCCCCCAGTTCTCCGCTGTGCTCGAATGTTCCTCTGCGGCAAGGCAACTCGGCGGGCACGTCTGGGCCGACGGTGGGGTGCGGCACCCGCGCGACGTCGCGCTGGCACTGGCGGCCGGCGCCTCCAACGTGATGATCGGCTCCTGGTTCGCCGGCACCTACGAATCCCCCGGCGACCTGATGCACGACCGCGACAACCATCCCTACAAGGAGAGCTACGGCATGGCCTCCAAGCGCGCCGTCGCCGCGCGCACCAGCGGCGACAGCGCCTTCGACCGGGCCCGCAAGGCGCTGTTCGAAGAGGGCATCTCCACCTCCCGGATGGCACTGGACCCCGCCCGCGGCGGGGTGGAGGACCTGCTGGACCACATCACCTCCGGCGTCCGCAGCACCTGCACCTACGTCGGCGCCTCGACCATCGCCGAACTGCACGAACGGGCGATCCTCGGGGTGCAGTCGGCGGCCGGCTTCGCCGAGGGACATCCGCTGCCGACCGGCTGGTGAGCCGGTTCGGGGCGGCTCGAGCCGCTACGATAGAGAACTGTTCTAGCCCCAACGAGGAAAGGGATCCCGTGCCGCAGGCACCCGTCGAGGCCCCCGCGGAGCGGGCTGCCCAGGCCGAGCGGGCACCGGACGAGGCCGACGCCGAGCCTTCCCCTAGTCAGCCGGGCTCGAGGCCCGGCGGACCGTCGGTGAGGACCCGATGAGCGTCGTCACCATCCTGCTCAGCCTGCTCGGATTCGTACTCCTGACCCTCGGCACCGCGGTCTTCGTGGCCGCCGAGTTCTCGCTGACCGCACTCGAGCGCAGCACCGTCGACGCCAACGCCCGCAACGGCGGGCGCCGCGACAAGATGGTGCAGCGCGCCCACCGGACACTGTCCTTCCAGCTCTCCGGCGCCCAGATCGGCATCTCGATCACCACGCTGATCACCGGTTATCTCGCCGAACCCCTGATCGCGCGGCTGCTCGCGCCGGTGCTGGCCTCCGCAGGCCTGCCGGAACGCTGGATCGACGTCAGCGCCTTGATCCTCGCGCTGCTGATCGCGACCTCGGTCTCGATGGTGTTCGGCGAACTGGTGGCCCAGTACCTGGCCGTCGCCGTGCCGCTGCGCACCGCACGGGTGGTGGCCGGCCCGCAGGTGATGTTCTCCACGCTGTTCACCCCGCTGATCCACCTGACCAACGGCTCCGCCAACCGGGTGCTCAAGCGGTTCGGCATCGAGCCCGCCGACGAGCTGCGCTCGGCGCGCTCCCCGCAGGAGCTGGTGTCGCTGGTGCGGACCTCCGCGCGGCAGGGCTCGCTGGACCAGACGACGGCCGCTCTGGTGGACCGCTCGCTGCAGTTCGGCGCCCGCACCGCCGAGGAGCTGATGACCCCGCGCTCCAAGATCGAGTCGCTGGAGGCCGACGACACCGTCGCCGACCTGGTGGCGATGGTCCGGGAGACCGGGCACTCCCGGTTCCCCGTCACCCGCGGCGACCTCGACGAGACGATCGGCATCGTCCACCTCAAACAGGTCTTCGAGGTGCCGCACGCCGAGCGCGGAGCGCACCCGGCTGGCCGTGCTGGCCCGCCCGGTGCCGGTGGTGCCGTCGACCCTCGACGGTGACGCGCTGATGTCGGAGATCCGGGCCAGCGGGCTGCAGACCGCGCTGGTGGCCGACGAGTACGGCGGCATCGCGGGCATGGTCACCGTCGAGGACCTGATCGAGGAGATCGTCGGCGACATCCGCGACGAGCACGACGAGGAGGCCCCGGACGTCGAACGCGTCGGTGACGGGTGGCGGGTCTCGGGCCTGCTGCGCACCGACGAGGTGGCCGAGGCGACCGATTTCCGCGCCCCCGAGGGGGACTACGAGACCATCGGCGGCGCTGGTGATGCACGCGCTGGGCCACATCCCCGAAGAGGGCGAGACGGTGGAGCTGACCGGTTTCGACACCGACGCCCCGCTCGACGAGCAGCCGCGCTGGACGGCGACCGTGGTCCGGATGGACGGCAGGCGGATCGATCTGGTCGACCTGGCGCCCGCGCCGCCGCGAGCCGCGGCGGGAGGACGAGGACTGATGGGCGACTTCTTCGCGATCCTGCTGACCCTGCTGCTGATCCTGGCCAACGCGTTCTTCGTCGCCGCGGAGTTCGCGCTGATCTCGGCGCGGCGCGACCGCCTCGAGGCGCTGGTCGAGCAGGGCAAGCGCAGCGCGGTCACCGTCATCCGGGCCGGCGAGAAGCTGTCGATGATGCTCGCCGGGGCGCAGCTGGGCATCACGCTGTGCTCGATCGTGCTGGGCCGCGTCGGTGAGCCCGCGGTCGCGCACCTGCTGCGCACGCCGTTCGACCTGCTCGGTGTCCCCGACGCGGTGCTGCACACGGTGGCGTTCATCGTGGCCATCACCGTGGTGGTGATCCTGCACGTGCTGCTCGGCGAGATGGTGCCCAAGAACATCGCGCTGGCAGGCCCGGAGAAGGCCGCCATGCTGCTGGTGCCGCCATACCTGTTGTGGGTCAAGGCAACCCGGCCGATCATCGCCGTCTACGACTGGTGCGCGCGGATGACGGTGAAGGCGCTGGGCGTCGAACCCAAGACCGAGCTGGAGAACACCGTCTCCATGGTCGAGCTGTCGGAGATGATCGCCGAGTCGCTGTCGGAGGGCCTGCTGGACCCCGAGGAGCACATGCGGCTGTCGCGGGCGCTGCAGATCCGCAACCGGGTGGTCAACGACGTCGCGGTGCCGCTGTCGGAGATCCACTCCGTCCCGGTGGCCGTCGAGGGTGCCGGACCTACCGTCGCCGCGATCGAGCAGGCGCTGGCCACGACCGGGTACTCCCGCTTCCCGCTGACCGACGCCGCCGGGCGGTTCGTCGGCTTCGTGCACATCAAGGATGTGCTGGACCAGGTCGACGACCCCGACGCGGTGATCGACGGCTCGGCCGTGCGGCCCCTTCCCCAGTTGCCCGCCGACATGCCGCTGCCCGACGCGCTGTCCCGGCTGCGCCGCGACAACAGCCACCTGGCCATGGTGACCGCGGCCGACGGCAGCGTCTGCGCCATGGTCGCGCTGGAAGATCTCGTCGAGGACCTGGTCGGCACGGTTCGCGACGGGATGCCCTCGTGACTGACGCCGTCCTGGCCGAGGACGACTGGCTGGGCCGGGCGGCCGCGCACCGCGACGGGTGGCGGCGTTCACCGAACCCCACCGCCGCCGCGCCCGCCGAGGCGAAGCCCACCCGGTGTGGGATTTCCTGTTCACCTACTACAGCCTGCGGCCGCGCCAGTTGCGGGTGTGGCACCCGGGCTACGGCACCGCGCTGGCCGGTCCGGCCGCCGCCGAATACCTGGACCGCGCCGGCTATGTCGCGGTGCCCGAGGGTGTCACCGTCGGCCCGCAGTACCTGCGCTCGCGGCTCGACACCGTCGGCTTCGTCGCGGGCCTGCTGCGCGCCACCGCCGCGCGGCCGGCCCAGTTCGGCTGCTTCGGCATGCACGAGTGGGCGATGGTCTACCGCACCGACTCCGTTCGCCACAGCCGGGTGCCGCTGCGGCTCGGTGCGGCCGGCACCGACGCCGTCGTCGAGTCAATGCCGTTGCGCTGCAGTCACTTCGACGCGTTCCGCTTCTTCACACCCGCGGCGGCGCCGCGCAACCACGGCACGCCGACCCGCGACAGCCAGGCCGACTGGGAGCAGCCGGCCTGCCTTCACGCCAACATGGATTTGTACAAATGGTGCTACAAGCTCGGCCCGCTGGCCGGCTCCGACCTGTTGCTGGACTGCCTGCAGCTGGCCGCCGAGGCCCGCGAGCTCGACATGCGGGCCAGCCCATATGACCTGACGGACTTCGGCTTCGAGCCGATCGCCATCGAGGAGGCCGCCGGGCGTGCGGAATACGCACGCCGCCAGAGCGTTGTCGCCGAGCGCGCCGCACCGCTGCGCGCGGCCCTGCTCGAGCGCTGTGAGCAGCTGCTCAATGCTGCTGCGGGGCAAGAGGCCACGTTACTGGCGGGTAAGATGTATTGATTGTCGTGAGGGAGGACAACAGATGACCGAGCGCGTTTCCGTGGGCAACCTGCGTGTGGCCCCGGTGTTGTATGACTTCATCACCAACGAGGCGTTACCCGGCACCGGCGTCGACCCCGACAGCTTCTGGTCCGGCGTCGACAAGGTGGTCGCCGACCTCAGCCCGCAGAACCAGGACCTGCTGGCCCGCCGCGACGAGCTGCAGGCCCAGATCGACAAGTGGCACCGGCAGCGCATCATCGGCGGCATCGACGCCGGCGAGTATCAGCAGTTCCTCGCCGACATCGGCTACCTGCTGCCCGAGCCGGCGGACTTCTCCATCACCACGTCGAACGTGGACGACGAGATCACCACCACCGCCGGCCCCCAGCTGGTGGTTCCGATCCTCAACGCCCGCTTCGCCCTCAACGCCGCCAACGCCCGGTGGGGATCGCTCTACGACGCGCTCTACGGCACCGACGTCATCAGCACCGAGGACGGCGCCGAGCAGGGCACCAGCTACAACAAGGTCCGCGGCGACAAGGTGATCGCCTACGCCCGCAACTTCCTCGACCAGGCCGTCCCGCTGGCCACCGGATCCTGGAGCGACGCCACCGGCCTGTCCGTCGTCGAAGGCGTCCTGGAGATCGCTCAGGGCGACCAGGTCACCGGCCTGGCCAGCCCGGAGAAGTTCCTCGGCTACACCGGCACGCTGGGCTCCCCCGCCTGGTCGGTGCTGCTGGTCAACCACGGCCTGCACATCGAGATCCTGGTCGACCCGGAATCCCCCGTCGGATCGCACCGACAAGGCCGGCATCAAGGACGTCGTGCTGGAGTCCGCGATCACCACGATCATGGACTTCGAGGACTCGGTGGCCGCCGTCGACGCCGACGACAAGGTGCTGGGCTACCGCAACTGGCTCGGCCTGAACAACGGCGACCTCGCCGAAGAGGTCACCAAGGGCGGCAAGACCTTCACCCGGGTGCTCAACGGCGACCGCACCTACACCGCCCCGGACGGCTCGGAGTTCACCCTGCCCGGCCGCAGCCTGCTGTTCGTCCGCAACGTCGGGCACCTGATGACCAACGACGCCATCGTCGACGCGGACGGCAACGAGGTGTTCGAGGGCATCCAGGACGCGCTGTTCACCACCCTGATCGCGATGCACGGGCTGGGCGGACAGAACAGCCGCACCGGCTCGATCTACATCGTCAAGCCCAAGATGCACGGACCCGACGAGGTCGCGTTCACCTGCGAGCTGTTCAGCCGGGTCGAGGACGTCCTCGGCCTGCCGCAGAACACCATCAAGGTCGGCATCATGGACGAGGAGCGCCGCACCTCGGCGAACCTCAAGGCCTGCGTGAAGGCCGCCGCCGACCGGGTGGCGTTCATCAACACCGGCTTCCTGGACCGCACCGGCGACGAGATCCACACCTCGATGGAAGCCGGCCCGATGATCCGCAAGGGCGCGATGAAGACCCAGCCGTGGATCCTGGCCTACGAGGACCAGAACGTCGACGTCGGCCTGGCCACCGGGTTCTCCGGCAAGGCCCAGATCGGCAAGGGCATGTGGGCCATGACCGACCTGATGGCCGACATGGTCGAGCAGAAGATCGGCCAGCCGCGCGCCGGCGCCACCACCGCGTGGGTGCCCTCGCCCACCGCGGCCACCCTGCACGCCATGCACTACCACTACGTCGACGTCTACGCGGTGCACAAGGAGCTGGCAGGCAAGACCCGCACCACCAAGGATCAGCTGCTGACCATCCCGCTGGCGGCCGAGCTGGCCTGGTCGCCGGAGGAGATCCACGAAGAGGTCGACAACAACTGCCAGTCCATCCTGGGCTACGTGGTGCGCTGGATCGACGCCGGCGTGGGCTGCTCGAAGGTGCCCGACATCCACGACATCGCTCTGATGGAGGACCGCGCGACGCTGCGCATCTCCAGCCAGCTGCTGGCGAACTGGCTGCGGCACGGCGTGATCACCGCCGACGACGTCAAGGCGAGCCTGCGGCGGATGGCGGCGGTGGTCGACGAGCAGAACGCCGCGGACCCCGAGTTCCGCCCGATGGCGCCCGACCCGGAGGGCAGCATCGCCTTCCAGGCCGCCCAGGAGCTGATCCTGGCCGGCGCCAGCCAGCCCAGCGGCTACACCGAGCCGATCCTGCATCGGCGCCGCCGGGAGTACAAGGCCAGCACCGGCGCCTGACCGGCGGCCTCCTTCGCCGCCGGCCGGTGGCGAAGGAGCTCATCGCTAGACTCGTGCGGGGTCTGGCGACACGCACCGTCGCGAACCGTTTCGACGAGAGTAAGGATCACCTCAGCGCCATGGGCAGGCACAGCAAACCCGGTCCCGGGGAATCCTTCGGTGAACCGGCTGAGCCCGCCGACTCGTCCCGCGACGCGACACCCGAGGACAGCGCCGGCGACCGGCCGGCCGACGACGCGTTGACGGCGACCGGCCGGCAGCGCGTCGCCTGGGAGGGCGGCCACCGCAGCGAGGGCGGCCGCCGGGGCGTCAGCATCGGTGTGATCGCCGCGCTCATCACCGTCGTGGTGGTGGTCGCCGGGGTCATCCTGTGGCGGTTCTTCGGCGGCGTGCTGACCCATCGCTCGACCGAGGCGGCCCAGCAATGCCTGGCGGGCACCGCCAACGTTCCCGTGGTCGCCGACCCCTCGATCGCCGACAACGTCAAGAAGTTCGCCGAAAGCTTCAACGCCGGTGCCAGCCCGATCGGTGACCGCTGCGTGAAGGTGGTCGTCACACCGGGCGACTCCGATGCGGTGATCAACGGCTTCGTCACCAACTGGCCCGGCAACCTCGGCGAGCGCCCGGCGCTGTGGATCCCGGGCAGCCTGGTGTCCTCGGCGCGACTGCAGGCGGCCGCGGGCAAGGAGATCGTCACCGACGCCCGCCCGCTGGTCACCTCACCGGTGCTGCTCGCGGTCCGGCCCCAGCTGAAAGACGCACTGGATCAACAGGGTTGGGGCGCGCTGCCGGGTCTGCAGACCAACCCCACAGCGCTGGACTCGCTGAACCTGCCGGGCTGGGGATCGCTGCGGCTGGCCCTGCCGACCGCCGGCGACAGCGACGCCACCTATCTGCTGGCCGAGGCGGTCGCGGCGGCCTCTGCTCCCCCGGACGCACCGGCCACCGCCGGTCTGGGTGCGGTCAACGCCCTGGTGGCCGGCCAGCCCAAGCTGGCCGACAACACCGCGGACGAGGCGTGGAAGGCGCTGCTGAGCTCCGGGGACCCGGGCGCGCCGGTGCACGCCGTGGCCACCACCGAACAGCAGCTGTTCCAGCGCGCAGCGTCGATGTCGGACCCCAAGACCGCCATCGCCGGCTGGCTGCCGCCGGGTCCGGTCGCACTCGCCGACTACCCCACCGTGCTGCTGGCCGGAAACTGGCTGGCCGAGGAACAGGTCAGCGCGGCCAGCGAATTCGCCCGCTACATGCGCAAGCCCGAGCAGCTGGCGGAACTGGCCAAGGCCGGCTTCCGCGCCGAGGGCGCCAACCCGCAGGGCAACGACGTGGTGAGCTTCGGACCGCTGGGCACGCCGCTGGCCGTGGGCGACGACTCGGTGCGCGCCACCCTGGCCGCCGCCCTGTCCGCCCCGGCGACCGGTGCGGCCACCACGATCATGCTCGACCAGGCGATGAGCGGTGACGAGGGCGGTAAGCCGCGGCTGGCCAACGTCGTGACGGCGCTGGGCAACCGGATCGGCGCCCTGCCGCCCAACGCGGCGGTGGGACTGTGGACGTTCAACGGCGTCGACGGCCGCTCCGTGGTGCCGATGGGGGCGCTGTCCGACCAGGTCGACGGCCAGCCTCGCTCGGCGGCGCTGACCGGCACCCTGAACGGGTTGACGCCGGCCGGCAGCGGCGGCGTGTCGTTCACCACCCTGCGTCTGGTCTACGGCGATGCGCTGGCGAATTTCCGCCAGGGACAGACGAATTCGGTTCTGGTGATCGTGCAGGGACCGCACACCGACCAGTCGCTGGACGGCCCCGGGACTGCAGGACTACGTGAAGTCGGCGATGGACCCGGCCAGGCCGGTGGCCATCAACGTCATCGACTTCGGTGACGACCCGGACCGCGCGACCTGGCAGGCGGTGTCCCAGCTCTCCGGCGGCACCTACCAGAACGTCCCGGCGTCGGACTCCCCCGACCTCACCGCGGCCGTCACCTCGATGCTGTCCTAGTCGAGCTGCAGTAGTGTCCGCACGCCCGCGGTGAATTCGTCGGGCACCTCGATCTGCGGGTAGTGGCCGATGCCGGGGAGTCTGATCACCTCGGCCGCCGGCCGCAGCTCGATCAGCCCGGCCAGCACCTCGGTGGTGGCCACCGGATCTCCGGTGGCCCACAGGAAGCTCAACGGCTTGCCCCAGTCGCGCACCGCGCCGTGCCAGCGCTGCGCGAAGCGCACCCGCTCGTCGAGGTAGGCGCACAGCAGATGCAGGATCCGCTGGCCGTCGTCGCGCGCCAGCAGCGCCCACTGCGCCTGCGCCTCCTCCTTCGACAGCGGATGGGCCGCGCTGAACAGCCTGGCGAACCCGCGCATGAAGCCGCGCTCGTTGGTCAGCCGGGAGAACAGCGGGCCCAGCGGCCCGCGCAGGATCTTCTGGCTGGGCCGCAGGCTGGCGCGCTCCAGGATGACGCTGCCGTTGGTCAGCACGGCGCGCTGCACGTTCGAACGGCAGTGCGCCGGACAGATCGCGGGCCAGCAGCTCGGTGGCCACCGAGGTGCCCATGTCGTGGGCGAGCAGCACGACCGGGCCGACACCGGTCTCGGTGACGACGTCCTGCACGATGTCGGCCTGCTCGAGCAGGCTGTAGCGGTGCGGGCGGGGCTTGTCCGACAGCCCGAAGCCGAGGAAGTCCAGGGTCAGCCAGGCGCTGGTCGCCGAGCCGCTGGACCACGCCGGTGAAGTCGTAGGAACTCGACGGAAAGCCGTGCAGCAGAAGCAGAGTCGGCCCATCCCCGGGGTGTGAGCGGACGAACACATTGCCGGCGCGGGTCGACATGAGTCGACCGCCGTCTTGCCACTGGCGAACGCTGGCGGGCAGCACGGGTGTGACGCTATCAGCACTTCATCGAGATGGGCTCAGGCGAAGGCCTCCACCGGCGGGCACGAGCACACCAGGTTGCGGTCGCCGTAGGCGCCGTCGATGCGCCGCACCGGCGGCCACACCTTCGGCCGGAAGTGCTTGCCCAGCGGGTAGGCCGCCTGCTCGCGGGTGTAGGGGTGCGCCCACTCGTCGACCAGCAGGCACTCGGCGGTGTGCGGGGCATTGCGCAGCGGGTTGTCCTCAGCTGGCCACTCGCCCGACCCGACCTTGTCGATCTCGCCGCGAATCGCGATCATCGCCTCGCAGAACGCGTCCACCTCGGCCAGGCTCTCGCTCTCGGTCGGCTCCACCATCAGCGTGCCCGCCACCGGGAAGCTCATCGTCGGCGCGTGGAAACCGTAGTCCGCCAGCCGCTTCGCCACGTCGTCGACGGTGACGCCGGTGGCCTTGGTGATACCGCGCAGATCCAGGATGCACTCGTGGGCCACCATGCCGTTCTCGCCGGTGTAGAGCACCGGGTAGTACTCGTCGAGCCGGCGGGCGATGTAGTTCGCCGAGGCGATCGCCGTCAGCGAGGCATCCCGCAGCCCGCCGCCGCCCATCATCCGGATGTAGGCCCACGTGATCGGCAGGATCGACGCCGACCCGTACGGGGCCGCGGACACCACATGCCCGTGTCGGCAGCTCGTCGGCCAGCGGGTGGCCGGGCAGATACGGCGCCAGGTGCGCGCGCACCGCGACCGGGCCGACGCCGGGCCCGCCGCCGCCGTGCGGGATGCAGAACGTCTTGTGCAGGTTCAGGTGGCTGACGTCGCCGCCGAACTTGCCCGGCCGCGCCAGGCCGACCAGCGCGTTGAGGTTGGCGCCGTCGACGTAGACCTGGCCGCCGGCGTCGTGCACCGCCGCGCAGATGTCGGCGATGTCGTGCTCGTAGACGCCGTGGGTCGACGGGTAGGTGATCATCAGCGCGGCCAGCACGTCGGCGTGCTCGGCCACCTTGGCCCGCAGGTCGTCGAGGTCGACGTCGCCGTTGTCCCGGCACGCCACCACAACCACCCGCATCCCGGCCATCGCCGCCGACGCGGCGTTGGTGCCGTGCGCGCTGGACGGGATCAGGCACACGTCGCGGTGGGTGTCCCCGCGCCCGGCGTGGTAGTCGTGGATGGCCAGCAGCCCGGCGTACTCGCCCTGCGATCCGGCGTTGGGCTGCAACGAGATCGCGTCGTAGCCGGTGACCGCCGGTCAGCCAGCCCTCCAGGTCGGCGATGAGCCTGCGCAGGCCCGGGGTGTCGCCGGCCGGGGCGAACGGATGCTGACGGCCGAACTCCGGCCAGGTGATGGACTCCATCTCGGCGGCGGCGTTGAGCTTCATCGTGCACGAGCCCAGCGGGATCATGCTGCGGTCCAGCGCGATGTCCTTGTCGGACAGCGTGCGCAGGTAGCGCATCATCTCGGTCTCGGTGCGGTACTTGGTGAACGCCGGATGGGTCAGGAATTCACTTGTCCGCGTGGCGATCTCGGGCCCCGCGTAGTCGGCCGGCCGGGGCGGCCCCGAAAGCTCTCGAGCACCAGCGCGACATGCTCGGCGGTGGTCGCCTCGTCGCAGGCGATCGACACGTGGTCGGCGTCGACCCGCCAGATGTTGACGCCGCGGCCCTTGGCCTCGGCCTGCACCGCGGCGGCCCGGTTGGGCACCTGCACCAGCACGGTGTCGAAGAACGTGTCGTGCACCACCTCCACACCGGCGGCGCCAGCCCGGCGGCCAGCGAGCGGGCGTGGCCGTGCACCCGGCGGGCGATCCCGGCCAGCCCGTCGGCGCCGTGATAGCTCGCGTACATGGCGGCCATCACCGCCAGCAGCACCTGCGCGGTGCAGATGTTGGAGGTCGCCTTGTCGCGGCGGATGTGCTGCTCGCGGGTCTGCAGCGACAGCCGGTAGGCCGGCGATCCGTCGGCGTCCACCGACACCCCGACCAGCCGGCCCGGCAGCTGGCGGGCGTGCTTGGAGTGCACGGCCAGATAGCCGGCGTGCGGGCCGCCGAATCCCATTGGCACACCGAAGCGCTGGGCCGTGCCGAACGCCACGTCGGCGCCGATCTCCCCCGGCGGGGCGATCAGCGTCAGCGCCAGCAGGTCGGCGCCCAGCGCGATCAGCGCGCCGCGCTCGTGGGCCTGCTCGACGAGCTTCGACCAGTCCGTCACCCGCCCGCTGGCGCCGGGCAGCTGGGCGATCACCCCGAAGAACTCGCCGTCGGGCAGCCCGTTGCGCAGGTCGGCGGTGACGATCTCGATGCCCAGCGGCTCGGCGCGGGTGGCCAGGATCGCGGCGGTCTGGGCGAACAGGTCGGAGTCGACCGCCAGGCGGTTGGCCGAACCACGCACGGCGCGGTGCATCAGCGTCATCGCCTCGGCGGCCGCGGTGCCCTCGTCGAGCATCGAGGCGTTGGCCACCTCCAGGCCGGTCAGGTCGGAGATCATCGTCTGGAAGTTCAGCAGCGCCTCCAGCCGGCCCTGGCTGATCTCCGGCTGGTACGGCGTGTAGGCGGTGTACCAGGCCGGGTTCTCCAGGATGTTGCGCAGCAGCACCGGCGGGGTCAGCGTGTCGTAGTAGCCCTGCCCGATCATCGACACCGCAACGGTGTTCGCGTCGGCCATCGCCTTCAGCTCGGCCAGCGCCTCGTGCTCCCCGACCGCGGCAGGCAGGCCGTCCAGGCCGGGGGCCAGCCCGTCGGCGCCGAGCGCGTCGAGAATGCCCGCGGGCAGGGCCTTGGCGGCCAGTTCGTCGAGCGAGGCCACGCCGATCACGTCGAGCATGGTGGCGATGTCGTCGGAATCCGGTCCGATGTGGCGATCGGCGAAGCTGGGCTGGGTGTGGTCGGACACTTGGGTGGACTCCTGACTCGGGCGGACGCGGCCGTCAGCGGCGTCCTCTCCCTCTGTCGTCGACCCGGGCCGGGTGCCTGAGAGATTCGGCCACCCGCCGATTCCGGCGGAACGAACGGCCTTTCCCCATGGGCGGGCGACCGTCAGGTCACCACTTTCCAGAGGCATCGTGGCCACGTGCGGTCCGGGTGCCTGAGAGGTTGACGGAGAGGTGTTGCTCCTTCGGCGTCCGTGACTGGCGGCCACGGAACTCTCCCGCACGAGGGCGATGCAGAGTCGAGTCTAGCCGCGCGCGGCCCGACGGGCGCACCGGCGGCCCGGTGTCGGGGTCAGCCGATCTTGCGGTCGCGGCTCTTGCGTCGCGAGGCCAGCTCGTCCTCGGGCGCCGCGATCGACTCGCCGCCGTCGGCGCGCTCGCCGGGGAAGTCGGCGATCGCGCCGGTGAGCTCGCGCATCGCACCGCTGACGGCGATGCCGAAGACGCCCTGACCGCCCTGGAGCAGGTCGACGACCTCTTCGGCCGACGTGCACTCGTAGACCGTGGTGCCGTCGGAGAACAGGGTGATGTTGGCCAGGTCCTGGACGCCGCGCTGGCGCAGGTGGTCGACGGCGACGCGGATGTTGTGCAGCGAGATGCCGGTGTCGAGCAGGCGCTTGACGATCTTGAGGACCAGGATGTCCTTGAACGAGTACAGCCGCTGGCTACCGGAGCCGGCCGCGCCGCGGATCGAGGGCACCACCAGCGAGGTACGGGCCCAGTAGTCGAGCTGGCGGTAGGTGATTCCGGCGATCTGGCAGGCGCTCGGTCCGCGGTAGCCGACGAGTTCGTCGGGCACCGAGTCGTCGGGGAACAGGCCCGGCTGCACCGCCTCGCCCACCGGGGCCGGCCTGGCGCCGTCCTCCTCGAAGCGACCTGCGGAATCGGAAAGGCCCGCGCCGGCAAGATCCAGCTGTCCCTGACGTGGCTGCTCGCCCACGATGCTTCCTCTCGCCGTTCGAACCAGTGGCCCGATGACCGCTCCACCAACCGCGTTTGCCCTCGTCCGAGTGGTACGAGCATACGCTTGTCGACGGGCAGTCGTGCTCGTCGTCGCAATCAAAGTATGGCCGCCGCGGGGCACGCTCCCCGTCATCCGCCGCGCGTGTCGAACCGCTGCCCACCTAGATGAGACGGATCCGTGATCTTGGTGTCCTCGCGCCGGCACATCGGCGCCTCACATACCCGCTCAGGTGGCCTTGAAATCATCCGGCGAGACACTGTCGAGGAATTCCTTGAATTTCTCGACCTCGTCCTCGCGAACGGCGCCTGAGCCCTCCTCGTCGCTCTCGTCGGGGATCAGCAGACCGGCCTCGGCCAGCACCGCCTCCTCGACGTAGATCGGCACGCCCATCCGCAGCGCGATGGCCACCGAGTCCGACGGCCGCGCCGACACCTTGATGTCGCGGTCGAAGATCAGGTCGGCGTAGAAGGTGCCCTCCTGCAGATCGACGATCCTGACCTCTTTGAGCGAATGTCCAAGTGCGCCAATGAGATCTCGGATCAGATCGTGGGTCAGCGGCCGGGCCGGCTCGACGCCCTGCTGTTCCAGCGCGATCGCGGTGGCCTCGGACTGGCCGATCCAGATGGGCAGGTAGCGGTCTCCGTCGGACTCGCGCAGCAGCAAGACCGGCTGGTTCTGGGGCTGCTCGACGCGAATGCCGACCACACGAACCTCACCCATTTGTGTCTGACCTCCGCGCTGGTTGTGCCGCCGCGTCCGAGTCTAGTCCTCAGCGATCCAGTACGTCGCGTACAGCGGACTTGATCAGGGAGGTGTGCAACGTGATCGCCAGGGCCGCCACCTCGCGGGCCAGATCGTCGGCCCGGTCGCGCGCACCGGTCTTGTCGGCCTTGCCCACCGGCCCGGCGATCTGCGCGATCAGGTCGGACTGCCGGTCGGCCGCCGAGCGGAACGCCCGCAGGTGCCGGGGCTCGACGCCGTAGTCGCCGAGCGCCCTGGCGCACTGGGCGATGACCACCGCGTGCTCGTCGAAGAACCCGCCCGGGCCGGTGGTGATCACCCCCGCCTTGCACAGCGCGGTCAGCAGCTCCCCCGCGACGCCCGAGCGATCCAGCACGTCCTCGCGGCTCAGCCGCACCTGCCCGCGGGCCACGGCCGCGGTGTCGGCGTCGGCCAGCTCGGAGACCCGCACCAAACGCGGTACGCCGTAAGACGTTCCGGCCTGCGGCAGCTCGCCGTCGGGTTGCGCGTCGAGCTGGGCCTTGATGACCTTCAACGGCAGGTAGTGGTCGCGCTGGGCGGTCAGGACGAACCGCAACCGGGCGCAGTCGTAGGCGGTGAACCGCCGATACCCCGATGCGCTGCGCTGTGGCGTGACGAGACCCTCGGCTTCCAAGAACCGGATCTTGGAGATCGTCACGTCCGGGAAGTCCGGTCGCAGCAGGTCCAGGACCGCTCCGATAGACATCCCGGCAAGCGCGGGAGTATCGGGGCGCGGTCACTAGCTTCCCGGACCGCCTTCGTCGTCGGCGGCCTTGGGTCCGGTGAGGAACACCAGGCGGAACTTGCCGATCTGGACCTCGTCGCCGTTGGCCAGCGTCGCGGAGTCGACCGGCTCGCGGTTGACGTAGGTGCCGTTGAGGCTGCCGACGTCGACCACCTGGAACTCGTTGCCGTCCAACCGGAACTCGGCGTGCCTGCGGCTGACGGTGACGTCGTCGAGGAAGATGTCGGAATCGGGATGCCGGCCGGCCGAGGTGGTCGGCTGGTCGAGCAGGAACCTCGAGCCCGCGTTGGGCCCGCGCTTGACGACCAGCAGCGCCGAGCCGACCGGGAGGCCTTCCACCCCCGACACCGCGTTCTCGCCGCTGGGGCTCGCCGGGGCGTCCAGCTCGTTGAGGAAGTCGGCGCGGAAGACGGACGTCGTCTCCACGGTGACTTCGTCAGACGTCTGGTCTGCCCCGGAGTTGTGGTCCTTGTCCGTCACCCGCTGCTCCTCACTGGCTGCCGTGGCGATACCTGGCGGGGTGTCCGCACAGGGCGCCCGTCCGCCTCACCATCACTTCCGTCGACCGTACCGCGCAGTGGTCGTCAGTGTGCCCACCACCGCCGGATCGGTGACTGGCACGCACCCTAACAACCGTCATCTAAGTCAATGTGCCCCGATAGGCATCTGCGTCGAGCAGTGCCGCCAACCCCTGCTCGAGGGTATCGCCGTCGGCCTCGAGCTCCAACAGCCACCCCTGACCGTAGGGGTCGGAGTTGACCAGCTGCGGGTTGGACTCCAGATCGCCGTTGACGGCAATTACTTTCGCGGTGACCGGGGCGTAGAGGTCCGACACCGACTTGGTGGACTCCACCTCGCCGAAGGACTCGCCGGCCGCTGACCTCGCTGCCCACGTCGGGCAACTGGACGTAGACCACGTCGCCGAGGGACGACTGGGCGAAGTCGGTGATCCCGACCCGCACGGTGCCGTCGCCGGTGACGGCGCACCCACTCGTGTTCGGGGGTGTAGCGCAGGTCGGCTGGGATTTCGCTCACAGTGCTCCTTTGGCAGCGGCGCTCATTTGACGGGCTGAGCGTATTGGCGTGGTTTCGGTTGCCGCAAGGTGGTGATGTCCACACGGTCGGACTGCGCGACCGTCATCTGGCCGCCGACCCGCTCGACGCTGTCGACGGCGCCGCCCGGAATGTTCATCGCCGCCGCCAGGGTCGGCGGATCGCCAATGGCCAGAACGGAATACGGCGGGGCCAGGGTCAGGTTGTCGATCACCAGCGCGCCGGGGCTGCCGACCACCCAGGTGTCCACGCCGACCCGGACCGCCTGCTGGCCCGAGCGGACCTCCATCGCCTCGGCGCCGGCGGCGCGAAGTTCGTTGATGACGTCGAGCATCGTTTCCGGCGCCACCCCGGGGCCGGGATCGGCGATCGTGATGCTGACACCCGGCCCGGTGGCCGCCACCGTGCCGATCAGGATCGACAGGGCGGCCAGCCTGGCCTGCGCGTTCTGGATGGCGGCCTGGTCGCTGGTGCCGGCGGCCTGCATGGCGGCCAGGTTGCGCTGCAGTTCGGCGACCTCGGTGTTGAGTGCGGCTTCCCGCTGCTGCAGTGAGCCCAGCAGGACCAGCAGGTCGGCCGGGCGCGCGGTCTCCAGGGAGTCGCCGGACTCGGTCTGCCGGACCTGGGTGACGATCGCGATGCCCAACACCAGGCACAGCACCACCCCCAGCATCCCGAACACCACCTGCGAGCGGGTGCGGCGCCGCCGCGGCGCGGGTGCGGGCTGGTCGGCGGGCAGTTCGTGTCGCCCGTGCTCGGCGTCGGTGGGCTGGTCCCCCTCGGTCATCTCAGGCCCCGAACAACCTTCGCCGCAGCGCGGCCGCATTGCCGAAGATGCGGATGCCGAGCACCACGATGATCGCCGTCGACAGCTGCGAACCCACGCCGAGCTGATCGCCGACGTAGACGATCAGCGCCGCCACCAGCACGTTGAACACGAACGAGATGACGAACACCTTGGCGTCGAAGATCTTCTCCAGGTAGGCGCGCAGGCCGCCGAACACCGCGTCGAGCGCCGCCACGACGGCGATGGGCAGGTAGGGCTGGACGAACTCGGGGACGCTGGGGTGGAAGACCAGGCCCAGCACGATGCCGACCACGAGTGCGGCGATTCCGATCATGTGCTGGCGGCTCATCTCCTTGTCGATTCCGGATTTCACGGCCCGATCTGCTTGGCAAATTTAATCTCCCGGACCGCTCCTGCCGGCAGCGACAGGCCGTCACCGCTGCTCACGCTCACCCCGACGCCGTAGGACGCCTCCAGCAGGCGCAGCCGCTGCAACCCCGAGCTGCGTTCGAAGGTGTCGCGCATCGTGTTCGGCGGACCGACCGCCAGGATGGTGTAGGGACTGCTGATCGGATGATTGTCGACCAGGATGGCGCCGCCGGCCTGCCGGATCGTCACGTTGGGCCCCATCCGCACCCCACCGACCGAGATCGCCTCGGCGCCGGCGGCCCACAGCGAGTTCACCACCAGTTGCAGGTCGCGGTCCAAGATGACCTGCGGGCCGCCCGGCACCCGCTGCTTGGCGACGTCGGTCAGGTCGCGGCCCACACCCGGGTCGGTCACCGTGACGTTCAGGCCGGGCCCGATCACCGGTGTGGTGGCGGCGGCCAGGCTCAGCTCGTCGAGGCGGCTGAGCAGCTGCTGACCGGTTCGGTCGTCGCGCAGTTCGCGGCGCTGGATGTCGTCGGCCTGGGCGGCCAGCGCGTCGCGGCGGGTGGTGAGTTCGTCGGTGCTGCGCTCGGCCGAGCGCACGCTGGCCGCCAGCACCTGTTGTGCGGCGCTGACACCGGGCGCGGTGGATCGGGCCTGGGCCACCGCGGCGGCGAACACGACCGCGATCAGCAGCGCGGCCAGCGCCTGCCACAGCCGGACGGCGCCCCGGCGCGGTGCGGCCCCGGTGCGGTCGCGTTCGGCCGCGGCGGCGGCGTACCCGGGGTCGAGGTGTTCGGTGAGCAGGGAGCGCAGCAGCGACGGCAGCGGGATCAGCGTCGGCCCGTTGGCGGCGGGCGCAGGGCAGGCCGGCCTGGGGGTCGTAACCGCCCAGGGCGCGGTCAGACGGCGCCGGCATCGCTGCTGTCGGTACGTCGGCTGGCGGCGGTGACCTTCGGCATGGTGCGCACCACCAGCCGCACCTGAAGCAGGTAGAGCACGGCCGACCACAGGTACATGCCCATGCCCCAGATGACGAAGCCCCAGCCGCATGGCGCCGATCGACCCGGCTCCAGGTCGCGTCCCCCTGGCCCAGCAGGACCAGCGGGAAGCCGGACATCAGCGCGAAGGTGGCGGCCTTGCCGATGTAGGTGACCGGCAGCGCGGTCAGTCCGCGGCTGCGGACCACGGGCAGCGTGGCGGCCAGCACGGCGTCGCGTCCGATCAGCGTCCCGACCACCCACCAGGGGACGACGCCGGAGAAACCGAGCCCGAGCGGGACGGCCAGCATGTAGATCCGGTCGACCAGCGGGTCGAGCAGAGCGCCGAGCCGGGAGGACTGGTTGGCGACCAGCCGGGCGATCTTGCCGTCGGCCCAGTCGGAGAAGCCGCTGAACATCAGGATCGCCACCGCCCAGCCGTAGGCGTGGGTGACCAGCAGCAGGTACAGGAACACCGGTACCAGGACGAGCCGGATCACGCTGAGCACGTTCGGGATGGTCAGCACCCGATCGCGGCCCGATCTCCGTCATGAAGATGAACCTAGCGCTAGCGGAACACGCCCGGGCAGGCTCAGCGCCGACAACGTGTCGTCGTTGAGCGGGTTGTCGTGCACCATGTACGTCCACGTCGAGGTGGGCCGGGCCAGCTTGGACAGGTCCAGGCCCTGCTCCTCCTCGAGCACGTTGGCGGTCTCGAACGTCTGCTGGGCGGCCTCGATCGCGTCGGCGGCGAGGTGGGCGAACGCGTCGACGGCCATCCGGTGGAACTCGTCGAGCGGGTTCTGCCGGCCCAGGGCCCGCAGGTGGATGCTCTCCCGGATGTCGGACAGGTAGGCCAGGTGGTCGGCCCAGCCGCGGTCGAGGTGGAACAGCATGATGTCGCGGCAGATCTTCTCCAGCCGCTCCTCGGACACCTTCTCCGACAGCGCCTCGTAGCGCTCCGGCGACAGCTCCGCGAGCTCCTCGCGGGCCGCCGGCGTGCTCAGCAGCGTGTTGCGCCGCTCGACGATGATGGCGCGCTGCTGGGCGATCAGCTGGTTGTAGCGCCAGGTGTTGGCGTGCACGTCCAGCAGCCGGCCGTCGGCCACCCGCTGGGCGTGGTCGAGCAGCGATGCCGCCTTGGGGCTGACGATCCGGCCGGTCTCGTCGCACTCCAGCGGCAGCTTTCCGCGCTCGACGTGGGAGGTGACGACCTCGTCCTCCCAGCTGGCGAAGAACACCGTGGACCCGGGGTCGCCCTGGCGGCCGGCGCGGCCGCGCAGCTGGTTGTCCAGCCGCTCGGTGTTGTGCCGGCCGGTGCCGACGACGTGCAGGCCGCCGAGTTCGGCCACCTTGTCATGGTCGACCTCTTCGGATCCGCCCAGGCGGATGTCGGTGCCGCGCCCGGCCATCTGGGTGGAGACGGTCACCGCGCCGAGCTTGCCCGCCTCGGCGATGACGCGCGGCCTCCTCCTCGTCGTTCTTGGCGTTGAGCACCACCGCGGGCACGCCGCGCTTGACCAGCCGCTCGTAGAGCTCCTCGGACTCGGCCACGTCGTGGGTTCCGACCAGGATCGGCTGACCGCTGGCATGCAGGTCGATGATGTGCTCGATGATCGCCTCGGTCTTGGCCGCCGCGGTGATGTACACCCGGTCCGGCATGTCCTCGCGGATGTTGGGGGTGTTCGACGGGATCGGCGAGACGCCGAGCTTGTAGAACTGGCGCAGCTGCTCGCCGGCGGCCAGCGCGGTGCCGGTCATACCGCACACCGTCGGGTAGCGGTTGATCAGCGCCTGAACGGTGATGGTGTCGAGCACCTCGCCGGTCTCGGTGGTCTCGATGCCCTCCTTGGCCTCCACGGCCGCCTGCAGGCCGTCCGGCCAGCGCTGCAGCTGGGCGATCCGGCCGCGCGAGGAGTTGATCAACTGCACCGCGCCGTTGCGCACGATGTAGTGCACGTCGCGCTGCAGCAGCACGTGGGCGTGCAGGGCGACGTTGACCTCGGTCAGCGAGGTGCCGACGTGCTCCTCGGAGTACAGGTCGATCCCGCCGAGCGCCTTCTCCAGCTTCTGCGCACCCGCCTCGGTGAGGTGGACGTTGCGGCTGTCGGTGTCGGTGTCGTAGTCCACGCCGGGCTGCAGCTGTCCCACCAGACGCACGATCTCCAGCTTGGGGGTCTCGCGGTGCGTCGTGCCGGCCAGGACCAGCGGCACCAGCGCCTCGTCGACCAGCACCGAGTCGGCTTCGTCGATCAGCGCCACGTCCGGGTTGGGCGACACCAGGTCGGCGACGTCGGTGACCAACTGGTCGCGCAGCACGTCGAAACCGATCTCGTTGACCGACGCGTAGGTGACGTCGCACTGGTAGGCGGCGCGGCGCTCCTCGGCGGTGGATTCCTCGGTGATCCAGCCGACCGTCAGCCCCATCGCCTCGATCAGCGGTCCCATCCACTCGGCGTCGCGGCGGGCCAGGTAGTCGTTGATCGTCACCACGTGCACGTTGCGCCCGCCCAGCGCGTAGCCGGCGGCGGCGATGGCACCCGACAGCGTCTTGCCCTCGCCGGTGGCCATCTCGATGACGTCACCGGCCAGCATCCGCAGCGCGCCCAGCAACTGGACGTTGAACGGGCGCAGCCCGGTGGCGCGTTCGGCGGCCTCCCGCGCGATGGCCAGGAACTGCGGGATGTCGGCCGAGCCGGCGAGCTCTTTGAGGTCCAGCAGTTGCGCGGCCTTCTTGAGCTGCTCGTCGTCGAGGTCGGCGGCCTTCTGGTCGAACTCGGCCGAGGCTTCCACCTCGGACATCGATTCGGCTCTGGTCTTGTCCGTACTCGCCCCGAGCAGACGCCAGAAGCCACGGCTGACGCGGCCCGGTCCGGCCGCGGTTGTCTTGCGATTCTTCGCCACGGGTCAACGGTACCGGCGGGTGCGCAAAGACCTGTGTCGGCCAGCCCCGGTCACGCCAAATTCGAGCGCCGCGGGTAAGCCACCGTGGGGTCGGTCAGCGTGTTGACCACCGCGGGCAGTCCCGCCTCGAAGGCCCGGCGCAGCGCCGGCCGCAGTTCGGCGGGCGTGGAGACCAGCTCGCCGTGGCCGCCGAGCGCGGTCACCACCTCGTCGTAGCGGGTGCCCGGTCGCAGCTCGGCGACCACCGAGTAGCCGTACAGCATCTCCATCGGATGCTTCTCCAGCGCCCAGATCCCGTTGTTGCCGATCACCGAAACCACATGCACGCCATGGCGAACCAGCGTGTCCCATTCCATGCCGGAGAAGCCGAACGCGCCGTCGCCCTGCAACAGCACCACCTGCCGGTCGGGCCGGGCCAGCTTGGCGGCCAGCGCATAGCCGGGGCCGGATCCCAGGCAGCCGAACGGCCCGCTGTCCAGCCAGGCGCCCGGCACATAGCTGTCGATGACCCGGCCCGCGTAGGAGCCGAAGTCGCCGGCGTCGATCACGACGATCGCGTCGCGGTCCAGCAGCGGCATCAGTTCGGCGTAGACCCGCATCGGGTGCAGCGGGGTGCGCTCGTCGGCGAGTTCCTCGGCTTCGGCGGCCCGCGCCCTGGACTCGACGGTGCGCAGCGAGCCGATCCAGTCCTCGTGCTCCCCCGCCGACGCGGTGGCCAGCGCGGCCAGGGTGGCCGACAAGTCGCCGTAGAGGCCGGCGGCCACCGCCCGGGGATGGTCGCGGTCGGGGGCGACGCGGTCGGCGACGATCAGCCGGGTCTCGTTGCCGAACACGGCGCCGAAGCCCAGCCGGAAATCCATCGGCACCCCGACCACGACGGCGACGTCGGCCTGCGAGAGTGCCTGCGAACGCGCCCGGGAGAACGCCAGGTCCCGGTCGGCGCCGACGATGCCGCGCGCCATTCCGTTGGCGAACACCGGGATTCGCAGTTTCTCGGCCAGTTCGAGCAGGGCGTCCTCGGCGTGCCCCCACCACACGTTGGTGCCGGCCATGATCACCGGGCGCTGCGCCGCGGAGAGCAGTTCGACCGCCCGCTGCAGTTCCAGTCCGTCGGCGGCGGGCAGGGCGGGCAGTTCGCGCAGCGCCCCGGGCTCGTCGCGGTCGTGCGCCTCGCCGAACAGGTGGTCCATCGGGAAGTCGACGAACGCCACGCCCGGACGGGGCGCCGGCCGCCGCCCGCAGCGCGTCGTCCACCCGGTCGCCGACCGCGCCCGCCGACTCGGCGGTGACGGCGTAGCGGGCCAGCGGGGCCACGAACGGGACGTGGTCGATCTCCTGCAGCGAGCCCATGCCCCAGCGCAGCGCCGGGGCGCGGCCGGCCAGCACCAGCATCGGCGACTGGTTCTGCTGGGCGGCGGCCATCGCGCTCATCCCGTTGGTCACGCCCGGTCCGGCGGTCAGCGCGACGACGCCGGGCACCCGGGTCACCTTCGACCAGCCTTCGGCGGCGAAGGCCGCGGTCTGTTCGTGGCGGGTGTCGATCAGCCGGATGCCCTCGCTGCGGCAGCCGTCGTAGATCGGGAAGATGTGCCCGCCCGACAGGGTGAACACCGTGTCGATCCCGCTGGCCCGCAACCGTCGTGCGACCAGCGTGCCGGCGTGGACGGTGTGCGGCGAATCAGCGTCGATGCCCATCGGGCGAGCCTAACCACCGCGCCTGCATGGTCGGCGCGAGTCGGACTGCCCGTCTGATCGCCCCGTGGCCACTAGGGTGGGGCAAACAAAACTGACATTTCGCTGGCCATCTGGCATGGTCGCAGCGCCCCGGCCAGGGACAGCGGGTAGGTTCGCCGGGAAGCCACCGGATCGGTCGTCGCCGCGACGCCGCCGCGGGAGGAGATCGCGTTGGAGATGTACCACGCCGTCCATGGACTGGGGGCACGAACTCGTGCCCTCGCTGCTGTGGATTCTCAAAGCGTGGGCCATCGCCGCCGTCTTGAGCATGGTGGTCCTGGTGCTGCTGGCCCGCTTCACGGTGTGGGGCCGTCAGTACTGGCGGGTCAGCGGCGACTACTTCAAGGGCAAGCAGAGCATCCGGGTGTGGATCTGGCTCGCGGTGCTGCTGCTGTCGGTGACGATGTCGGTGCGCCTGGACGTCCTGCTCAGCTACTACAGCAACGACCTGTTCACGTCACTGCAGATCGCCTTCCAGGGCGCCGGCGGCAACAACGAAGCGGTGCGGCAGTCCGGCATCCACGGCTTCTGGATGGCGCTGATCATCTTCGCGATCCTGGCGACCATCTACATCAGCCGGGTGATGCTCGACATCTACCTGACCCAGCGCTTCATCATCCGCTGGCGGGTGTGGCTGACCGACCGGCTGACCTGCGACTGGCTCGACGACCATGCCTACTACCGCACCCGGTTCACCGACTCCGACATCGACAACCCCGACCAGCGCATCCAGCAGGACGTCGACATCTTCACCGCCGGGGTGGGCTCCTCGCCCAACACCCCGATGATCGGCTCCTCCAACATGCTGCTGTTCGGAGCGATCAGCTCGCTGATGACGGTGGTCTCGTTCACCGTGATTCTGTGGAACCTGTCCGGACCGCTGACGGTGGCCGGCATCACCCTCGGCCACGCGCTGTTCTGGGTGGTCGCTGGTCTACGTGGTGTTCGCGACGGTGATCGCGTTCTGGATCGGCCATCCGCTGATCCGGCTGAGCTTCCGCAACGAGCTGACCAACGCCGTGTTCCGCTACGCCCTGGTGCGGCTGCGCGACGCCGCCGAGGCGGTCGGCTTCTACCGCGGCGAGGACGCCGAGCGCGGCCTGCTGCGCCGCAAGTTCGCCGAGATCATCGCCAACTACCGCCGCTTCGTGAACCGCACCATCGCGCTGACCGGGTGGAACCTGACGATGAGCCAGATCATCAACCCGCTGCCGCTGGTCATCCAGGCGCCCCGGCTGTTCGCCGGGGCGATCGACCTCGGTGACGTCACCCAGTCGTCCAGCGCGTTCGGCTCCATCCACGACTCGCTGTCGTTCTTCCGCAACGCCTACGACTCCTTCGCCGCCTACCGGGCCGCCATCATCCGTCTGCACGGCCTGGTGGAGACCAACTCGGTGGCCCGCGAGCTGCCCAAGCTGACCACCGTCGCCAGCCACGACGGCTCGGTCGAGCTGAAGCGCGTCGAGGTCCGCACGCCCAGCGGCGCACAGCTGATCGATCCGATCGACCTGCGGCTGGAGCCCGGCGAGACCCTGGTGATCACCGGCCCGTCCGGCACCGGCAAGACCACGCTGCTGCGCAGCCTGGCCCAGATGTGGCCCTACACCTCGGGGACGTTGCGCCGCCCGATCGACGACCACGACACGATGTTCCTGTCGCAGATGCCCTACGTCCCGCTGGGTGACCTGCGGACCGTGGTGTCCTACCCGGCCAACTCCGGGGTGATCCCCGACGAGCAGCTGCAGCGGGCGCTGACCCAGGTGGCGCTGTCGCACCTGACGATCCGGCTCAACGAGGTCCAGGACTGGGCCAAGGTGCTCTCCCCGGGCGAGCAGCAGCGCATCGCCTTCGCCCGGGTGTTGCTGACCCGGCCCAAGGCGGCCTTCCTCGACGAGGCCACCTCGGCGCTGGACGAGGGTCTGGAGTTCGCGCTCTACGACCTGATCCGCACCGAGCTGCCGAACACGATCCTGGTCAGCGTCAGTCACCGCAGCACCGTCGAGCAGCATCACGCCCGCCATCTGGAACTGCTGGGCGAGGGCGCGCTGGCGACTGGGCCGGGTCGAGGGAAACGAGCCCGCGCCGGTCTGACCTGACGCAAGCGGTCAATTACACGGGACGGGGTACGTACCCGCCGGGTTGCTGAAATGCTTGGCCGCGAACCGATCACGCTGGTGTCGCGGCTGAGGAGAACGCCCCGTGGAGATGTACAAGCCCTCGCTCGACTGGAGCAACGAGATCCCGCACTCACTGCTGTGGGCGTGCAAGGCGTGGGCCATCAGCGCGGTGGTGGCCGTCGTCGTCCTGGTCCTGCTCGCCCGCTACACCACCTGGGGCCGGCAGTTCTGGCGGATCACCGGCGGGTACTTCCGCGGTCGCGCCAGCGTGGTGGTGTGGGCCTGGCTGGGGGTGCTGCTGTTCTCGACGATGATCGCCGTGCGCCTCGACGTCCTGCTCAGCTACTACAGCAACGACCTCTACTCCTCGCTGCAGACGGCCTTCGAGGGCGCCGGAGCCGGCAACGAGGCGGTCCGTAACTCCGGGGTGCACGGATTCTGGTTCGCCATCATCACTTTCGCGCTGATCGCCGCGGTCTACGTCAGCAGGCAGATGATCGACATCTACCTGATGCAGCGCTTCATCATCCGCTGGCGCGTGTGGCTGACCGATCGGCTCACCGGCGACTGGCTGGGCCAAGAGGCCTACTACCGCGGCCGGTTCATCGACGACCCGATCGACAACCCCGACCAGCGCATCCAGATGGACATCGACATCTTCACCACATGCACTGGCGCCGAACCGAATACGCCCACCGTCGGCACATCCGACCACGCTGCTGTTCGGCGCCATCAACTCGCTGGTGTCGGTGGTGTCGTTCACCCCGATCCTGTGGAACCTGTCCGGTCCGCTCAGCCTGTTCGGGTTCACCCTCAACCACGCGCTGTTCTGGCTGGTGCTGCTCTACGTGGCGATGGCCACGGTGATCGCGTTCTGGATCGGCAAGCCGCTGATCCTGCTGAGCTTCCGCAACGAGCTGACCAACGCCGCGTTCCGCTACGCGCTGATCCGGTTGCGCGACGCCGCCGAGGCGATCGGGTTCTACCGCGGCGAGAACGCCGAACGCACGATCCTGGGTTCGCGGTTCGCCGCGATCATCGCCAACTACCGGGCGTTCGTGGTGCGCAGCCTGTACCTGCTGGGCTGGAACCAGACGATGAGCCAGATCATCACGCCGCTGCCGCTGGTGGTCCAGGCGCCCCGGCTGTTCGCCGGCCAGATCACCTTCGGCGACGTCACCCAGTCGTCGAGCGCGTTCCTCAACATCCACGACTCGCTGGCCTTCTTCCGCAGCGTCTACGACTCGTTCGCCGGCTACCGCGCCACGATCATCCGCCTCGAGGGCCTCGTGGACGCCAACGCCCAGGCGCGTGCCCTGCCGCGGCTGGATGCCGAGGAAACCACCGACGGCACAGTGGAATTGCGTGACGTCGACGTGCGCAGGCCCAACGGCGACATGCTCATCGACGGCCTCGATCTGCGCCTGGAGCCCGGTGAGGCCCTGGTGATCACCGGGCCGTCCGGATGTGGGCGCACCACCTTGCTGCGCAGCATCGCCCGGCTGTGGCCCTACGGCTCGGGCACGGTCCGGCAGCCGGGCGGCGACGACGGGCAGACGATGTTCCTGTCCCAGGTGCCCTATGTCCCGCTGGGTGACCTGCGCGCGGTGCTGACCTACCCGGCGGCCGAAGCCAGCATCCCCGACGAGAAGCTCGTCGCCGCCCTCGACGACGTCGCACTGGGCCACCTCACCGGCCGGCTCGACGAGGTCCAGGACTGGGCCAAGGTGCTGTCCCCGGGTGAGCAGCAGCGCATCGCCTTCGCGCGGGTGCTGCTGACCCGGCCCGCGGTGGTGTTCCTCGACGAGGCCACCGCGGCCGTCGACGAGGGTCAGGAGTACTCGCTGTACCGGCTGTTGCGCACCCGGCTGCCGGACTGCATCGTCGTCTCGGTCACCCACCGCAGCACCGTCGAACAGCACCACGAACATCACCTGCGCCTGCTCGGCGGCGGCGAGTGGCAGCTGGACCGGCGCGCCGAACCGGTGGGCGTGTAGCTACCCCGCAACGACAGGCATGATTCACAACGCGTCGACGACGGCGAACCCGTCGCCTCGGGTCTTCACCTTGAAGGCGTGCGGCGCCGAGAAGTGGGCAGGCATCAGTACGGCGTCACGCTCGACCGCGGCTTCCAGGATCGACCGGCGGCTGGCCGCCGAGGCCGCGGGGTCGAGGCAGAAGCCGCTGTTCCAGTCGGCCCGGTACACCTGCACCGCAGAGTGCATCGAGTCGCCGGAGAACAGCCCGGTCCCAGCCGATCCGGTGAGCCAGCCGACGCTGTGGCCGGGAGTGTGTCCGGGGTTCGGTTCGAGGCGCAGGTAGTCGTCGACGTCGCAGCCGTCGCCCTCCCACAACTCGGCCAGCCCGCGGTCGAACACCGGCTTGACCGAGTCGTCGAACACGAAGCCGTTGAAAGGGTGGTCGGTCACCGACGGGTTCCAGAACTCGTATTCGGTTCTGTTGAAGTAGTAGCGGGCGTTCGGGAAGGTGGGCACCCACTGGCCGTCGACCAGGGTGGTGTTCCAGCCCACGTGGTCGGCGTGCAGGTGGGTACACACCACGGCGTCGACCTCGTCGGGTTTGATCCCGGCGGCGACCAGCTGATCCAGCCAGTCGGTGTCGAGCATGCCGATGTTGGGAGGGTTGCGCTGCTTGTGATTTCCGTTGCAGGTGTCGACCAGGATGGTCTTCTGCGGGGTGCGGATCACCCAGGTGTGCATGCTGAGCAGCAGGTAATCCGTCTCCGGCACCACGAACTGCGCGATGGTGTCGGGGCCGAACTCCTCGCGCACGCCCGGATCGAACGCCGGCACCAGCAGCGACGCCGGCGCGGCCGGTCCGTAGCTTTCCTGCACGCGCGAGACCGTGACGTCGCCCAGGTCGACCACGCTGTGGCTCATGGGGTGTTCTGGTAGCCTTCGCGTGCGCGGCGGCATGCGCGCCGGCCCGACGGCCGAAGAACGAGCCCTCCCCCAGTTGTGTTCCGCTGGAATAGCCCTTGCCGTCCTGGGCGATGTTGGACGCGCAGGCGCCCGGCCGCGTACAGGCCGGGAATCACGCTGCCGTCCTCGCGCAGCACCTCGCCGTCGACGCTGGTGGCCAGTCCGCCCATGGTGAACCCGGAGTACATGGCCCGGCCCAGCGACAGGTCGAACACCGCGTACGGGCCGTGGTCCTGCGCGGCGCAGTACTCGGGTTGTTTGTGGAAGTCGGGGTCTTCACCCTTGGCCGCGAACTCGTTGTAGCGCTGCAGGGTTGCGGCCAGGTTGCCCGCCGGGATGCCCAGCGCATCCTCGATCTCGGCGACCGTCTCGTAGCCGTCGAGGAACTTGATCAGCGGCAGCTCCGGCATCTCGGTGTGCGCCTCGTCGACGATCAGGTAGGCGGTCTGATCGGGTTGTTCCAGGACGAAGGCCGACGTGCGGGAGTGATAGGAGTCCTCGGCGACGAACCGCTTGCCGTCGTTGTTGACGATCACGCCGGTGAGCAGGATCTCGGGCGGGTAGGCGGCCGCGGTGATGAACTGCTCGTCCATGAATTTCGTTGCGCCACCGACGGATTCGCCCATCCGGATGCCCAGGCCGTCGTCGTTGGGGTTGCCAAGGATGTAGGGCGCCACCAGGCCGTGGTGCTTGGTCTTGCGCGGCTGGCCGAGTGCCGGTGTGTGCTCGGCCACCATGTCGGGGTTCATCACGAAACCGCCCGCGGCGATCACCACCGCCTTGGCCTTGATCGCGCCGGTCTCGGTGAACCGCTTCCACCGCACGCCGACCACCGCGCCGTCGTCGACCACCAGGTTGGTGACACCGGTCTCGTAGAGCACCTTGACGCCGAGCTCGTCGGCGCGCTTGACCAACAGGTCGATCACCATGGCGGCCCCGCCCAGCTCCCCCGGCACCGGAACCGAATGCCCGCGCGGGGCGGGCTTGGCCTGCTCGCAGAACGGCCAGACCTTCTCGTTTCCGGTGTAGGACAGCCCCTCGGTGCCCGGCGGCACCACGACCTTGCCCGGGTAGAAGCTGCGCTCGAACTCGAAGCCCAGGTCCTCCAGCCAGTTGAAGTGCTCGACGCTGTCGTCGCAGTAGACGCGGATCTTGTCCAGTTCGGGTTCGCGGGACACCGCCACGAGGTAGGCGTACATCTCGTCGGGGCTGTCCGGATGGCCGGTCGCGATCTGCACGGCGGTGCCGCCGCCGAGGTAGAAGTGCCCGCCGGCCATCGAGGTGGTGCCGCCGGCCGCGGCGGCCTTCTCCAGCACCAGCACCCGGGCTCCCGCGGCCGCGGCGCTCACCGCGGCGCAGCCTCCGGCGATCCCGAATCCGAGGACGAGCACGTCGACGTCGTCGGACCACTCCGTCACCTCGGCGGCGTCGACGGTCGCGGGGATGTCCAAGCCACTCATCGCTGCTCCTGTTTCTCGTCGACGAATGCCGTTGGACAGGTGTCTGGCTCGCCATCGCTTCGAGAATATCCGCGCCCCGCCGCTGTGGCTAGAACGTGTTCTAGTTCAGGAGCGCAGTGCGCGCGTTACGCCGCCGGCCGGTCAGTTGTGGGTGGCGGCGACGTTGACCACGCCGACGTCCTCGCGGACCTGCTGGCCGGTGGCCTGCCAGGACACCGCGGCGGGCAGCGCACCCCAGGTGCTGTTGAACAGGCCGATGATGACGGCCTTGTTGTTGTCGGACAGCACATAGACCGGGCCGCCGGAGTCGCCCTTCTTGCTGATCACGCCGTTGTCCATGGTGAACCAGCCGTTGTTGACCCGCTCGACGGAGCCGCAGCTCTCGCCGGTGATCACCCCGAAGTGGCACACCGGCCCACCGGCGGTCAGCTGGGGTGCGGGATCGGCGACCAGCTGGCGCCCACCGGGAAGGATGTTGTTGACGGTGACGTCGGCGGCCAGTCCGATGGTCTCGTAGTCGGCGATCACCTGATCGGTGCGCACGACCGTTCCGTCGGGAGTGTTGTCGCGGGACGTCGAGACCATGCCGATGAACCGGCCGTCCTTGTCGGTGACCGGGCCGCTGCCCCGGCAGTGTCCGGCCGAGAACGCGATGCGCAGCACGGGGTCGACGTAGCCGAGGGTGCAGACGTTGCTGTCCTGGTGGATTTCCATGCCGGGCGAGACCACGACACCGGGGTCGGCCTGGGCGGCGGGGGCCACGGTCGAGCACACGGCGGCGGCAGCGGCGGCTGCGACGAGATACCGAAGAGGTAAGCGAGTCACCGTACACCCCGATCCATCGGAGACCCGTCAACGACGCGGTCGCAATAGTGTGTCGACTGTGTATCGGCTTGGACAGCCGATCGTTACCAACGCACTATTGCGTACCCGCGTCGTTCCCGCAGGAATCCGTCAGGGAATGGTGACGACCTGCCCGACATTGATCAGATCCGGGTTGGCGATACCGCTCGCCGCGGCGATCTCCGGGTAACGGTTGCCGTCGCCGTAGAACCGCTCGGCGATGGCGAACAGCGTGTCACCGGACACGACGGTGTAGGTGCGGGGCTCGGGCGGCGGCGGCGGAGTCGGCTCCTCGACGGCGACCGGAGCCACCTCGATGACCTCGGCCTCGGGCGCCGGGGGCGGCGGGGCGTCGGTGTCGGTCCGCGACGTCCAGGCCGGGCCGTCGGCGGCGTAGAGCACCAGGTTGCGGTCGTCCTGCAGGACCAGCTTGACGCTCTTCTTGCCCTTGGTGTCGCTGTGCCAGACCGGCTTGTCGCCCGCATACAGCACGAAGTTGCCGTCGGTCTGTACCTCGGCGCGCTGAACGTCCTGGCCGTTGGTGCCGGTCGCCCAGACCGATTCCCCGCGCGCAGCCAGGACCAGGTTGCCGTCCTCCTGCAGCGTCAGGGTGTAAGCCCCGTTGTTCGAGGTGAGCGAATCGCCCTTCCCCAGTTTCTGACCTTCGGTGAGTGTGTCTCCCACGACTTTTTCCTCCTAGTTGACGCCCTCTTCTTGGGCGTGCGTCCGGAAGCCTACTGAGTAACCGGCGCGCCGTGGGGTGTTGTGCTCAATACGACGGAAACGCACAGGTGAACGAAAAGCGAACCCGTCAAAAGCCTGATCTACGAATCGAAACCGAGCCCGAAGCGGTCGAGGGTCCGCAGGAAGACGTTGCGTCGTCCGCCGTTGTGGTCGGCGCGGTCCAGTGACCAGCGGGTGGCCTGGATGCCGATGCTGGCGATCGGTTCCGGCGGGAACGGCAGCGGCTTGCGGTTGACCATCTCCAGTTCGGTGCGCTCGGTCGGATGGCCGCTGAGCAGGTCCAGGCACACGTCGGCGGCGAACCGCGCGGCGCCGACGCCCAGGCCGGTGAAGCCGTTGACGTAGGCGATGCGGCCCCGGCCGGCCAGTCCCCAGTGCGCACAGAATCTGGTGTTGGTGTCGATCGGCCCGGCCCAGCGGTGGGTGAACCGGACGTCGTCGAGTTGCGGGAACGTGATGAAGAAGTGCGCGGCCAGCCTGCGGTAGGTCTCCGGACGGTCCTCGTACATCGCGTCGACGCGCCGGCCGTAGTGGTAGACCGCGTCGTATCCGCCCCACACGATCCGGTTGTCCGCGGACAGCCGGTAGTAGTGGAACTGGTTGGAGCTGTCGCCGATGCCCGGCCGGGAGCGCCAGCCGATGCGGTCCAGCTGGGCGTCGGTGAGCGGCTCGGTGGCCAGCACGTAGTCGTACACCGGGACGGTGTAGAGCCGGTTGCGCCGCAGCAGACTCGGAAAGACGTTGGTGGCCAACACAACCTGGTCGGCGTTGATCACGCCGCCGCGGGTGTTCACCCGGACACCGCCGCGGTCGCGGTCGACCGACAGCGCGGGAGTGTGCTCGAAGATCTGCACACCGGCTTCCGACGCCGCCCGGGCGAGCTCGAACACCAGCCGCGCCGGGTGCACGATGGCGCACGTCTCGGCGGCGAACAGTCCGGCCCGGTAGGTCGGCGAGGCGACCTCGGCGCGCACCGCCGCTTCGTCGAGGAATCGGCCGTGCCCCTCGTCGGCCGCCTCGCGCAGCCATTCGACCTGATGGGCTTCGGTGGCCACGGACAGCATTCCGGTGCGTTCCCAGTCCACCTTCATCCCGTGGGACTCGATGTCGGCCTGCATGCCGTTCGAGGTTGGCCAGACCGAGCTCCTCGAGCCGGTCGAACTCGGCCGGCCAGCGCGACTTCCCGTTCTCCGCCCCGTGGGTGATGCTGGCCTCGACGAACCCGCCGTTGCGCCCGGAGGCCGCCCAGCCGATCCGTTCGGCCTCGACGAGCACCACCCGTGCGCCGGGGTTGCGTTCGATGGCGTGCAGTGCCGTCCACAGCCCGGCGTAGCCGCCGCCGACCACCAACAGGTCGCAGCTCAGCGTGCCGGGCAGGGTCGGGTACTCGGGCCTGGGGAATGTCCAGCCACATCGAACCGAAGGAGGCGGATCCCAGCGCCCGCGCGATCAGTTCGGGATCGACGTGGCGGTCAAAAACGGTCTGCACCCCCAGCATGGTGCCATGCCGCAGGCCCGCTACTTGGCGAACCGCGTGAGCAGCGGGCCGAGCGTGGCCAACACGAACACATACGGCGTGGCCACCGGGCCGATCGCGGCGACGGTCGACGCCGGCCAGTCCGATGATCACCAGGGAGAACTCGCCGCGGGCGATGAGCGCCGTTCCGGCCCGCGGATCTGCCCGGGCCTGGCGACGCCCTCGCGGCGTGCGGCGTAGGCGCCGGTGAGCACTTTCGTCACCGCGGTGACGGCGGCCAGCCCCAGCGCCACCGGCAGCATCGGCACCAGGTCGGCCGGGGTCGACCGAGAAGCCGATCGCCAGGAAGAAGACGGCCGCGAACAGGTCGCGCAGCGGGCCGAGAACGCTGCGGGCGCGGTCGGCGGTCTGGCCGGTCAGCGTCAGGCCCACCAGGAAGCGCCCACCGCCGCCGAGGCGTGCAGGTGCTCGGCCAGCGCGGCCACGATCAGCGTCAGCCCCAGGATCCGCAGCAGCAGCTGCTCGTCGTCGGGGTGCGCGATCAGCCCGTCCGACGTGGTGTCCCCAGCGGTAGGACGCGACGAACGCGCCGGCCGAGAGCGGCCAGCGCCACCGCCATCCACAGCAGCGCCTCGCCCCAGCCGCCGCCGGCGGCGAGCACCGCCAGCAGCGGCAGGTAGGCCGCCATCGCGAAGTCTTCGAGCACCAGGACCGACAACACCGCCGGGGTCTCCCGGTTGCCCAGCCGGCGCAGGTCGTTGAGCAGCCGGGCGATCACCCCGGACGACGAGATGAACGTGATGCCCGCCATGGCCAGGATGCCCACCGCATCCAGCCCGAGCAGCCAGCCCGCGACGGCACCCGGGTGGCGTTGAGTACCAGGTCGACCCCGGCGGACGGAAGATGCCGGCGCATGCGAGGAGGAGAACTCGGCGATGGAGAATTCCAGGCCGAGGGTGAGCAGCAGCAGCACGACGCCGATCGACGCGCCGGTGGAGACGAACTCGCCGGCGGCGGCCACCGGGGCGATGCCGCCGTTGCCCAGGAACAGCCCGGCCAGCAGATACAGCGGGATCGGTGAGAGCCCGAAGCGGCGGGCCGCCGAGCCGAGGATCGTCAACGCGGTGAAGATGACGCCGAGCTCGAGCAGCAGCGCCACCGACACTTCCACAGGCTCAGCCCTGGTCGACGATCTGCCGCACCCCTGCGATGCCGTCATCGGTGCCGATCACGACCAGGACGTCGTGAGCGTGCAGGACCTCCTCCGGTCCGGGCGAGGCCAGCACGTCCTCGTCGCGCACGATGGCGACGATCGACGCGCCGGTGCGGGTGCGGGCCCGGGTCTCACCCAGGGCGCGGTCGACAAACGGCGAGCCGGGCGCGACCACGACCTGCCCGGCGTCCAGGCCGGGCACCTCCTTGGTCAGATCCGCGAAACGTTCCACCATGCGCGGTGCGCCGAGGATCTGGGCCAGCGCTTCGGCCTCGTCGTCGGTCAGGCGGAACACCGGACGGGCCTGGTCCGGGTCGGCGGCGGCGTAGACGACGACCTCGAAATTGCCTGTGCGCCTTGCTATTACACCAATTCGATCGCCGTCGCGGTTGTCGAACTCGTAGCGCAGGCCCACTCCGGGCAGCAGGACTTCCTTGACCTCCATGGGCTCCATCCTCCTGGCTAGCCCGCCGCGGCGGTCGCGTGGTGCCGACAGCCGCGGGTTCCCACCCCGGCGGGCCGAAGATGTAGCCGAGGCGATCGCGCCACCGGGTGGCCGCGCGCACGTCGCGGGCGATCGCCACGTACTCGCGGGTTTCCAGCGTCCAGATGTTGAAGGTGTTCACCGGCTTGGTCAGCCCGTAGTGCGGGCGGAAGGTCTCCGGCTGGAAGGATGCCGAACAGGCGGTCCCAGATGATGAGGATGCCGCCGTAGTTCCTGTCGAGGTACTCCGGGTCCATGCCGTGGTGTACCCGGTGGTGCGACGGCGTGTTGAAGACGAACTCGAACGGCCGGGGCAGCCTGTCGATGCGCTCGGTGTGGATCCAGAACTGGTAGATCAGGCTGATCGAGAAGCTGGTGAACACCATCCACGGCGGAACGCCCAGCAGCGGCAACGGGATCCACATGATGATCTCGCCGCTGTTGTTCCACTTCTGCCGCACGGCGGTCGCGAAGTTGAAGTAGCGGCTGGAGTGGTGCGCCTGGTGGGTGGCCCAGATCAACCGCACCCGGTGCGCGATGCGGTGGTAGGCGTAGAACAGCACGTCCACGCCGACCAGTGCGATCACCCAGGTGTACCACTGCCGCGCCGACAGGTGCCACGGCGCGACGTAGGCGTACAGGGCGGCGTAGCCGAGCAGGGCCAGGAACTTCCAGGACCCCATGGTCGCCACCGACACCAGCCCCATCGAGATGGACGCGCGGGCATCGCGGGCCAGATAGGAACCGGGGGCCGGGTGGTCGGGGTCGGTGTCCTCCAGGCGCTGCGCCCGGCGCGCCGCCGTCCACTCGATGGTGAGCAGCAGCACGAAGAACGGCACGGCGAACAGCACCGGATCCCGCATCGCCGGCGGGAGAACGGACAACAGCTCCCGTATCTGGTCCACCCTGACACCTCCCGGCGCGATTTTAGCCGCCCTCCTCCTCCGCGTGGTTTACGGCGGCGTCAGGCGGGCCATTCTCAGCCGTGATCACCGCCGCCGACCGCACCACGACGCGACCGCCCGGCGCCGAGCAGCTGATCCGGCGGGCCGGCGTGGGCAGGCGGTTGTTCCCGGTCGAGAAGCTCGAATACTGGGCCGCCAACCCCCGGCCGCCCTATTCCGGTGAGCCCCCAGGGCGGGTCCGGAGCCGGATCGAGGTCCGCCGCGACGACCTCGACGGCCGCCCGGTCTACGAAGTGACCCCGCTGCGGTGCGGACCGATCCAGGGTCCACGTGGTGTATCTGCACGGCGGCGCCTACGTGCTGGAGTTCATCCCGAGCCTGCACTGGCCGGCGATCGCGCGGCTGGCCAACCTCCTGGGCCGCACCGTGACGGTGCCGATCTACCCGCTGGCCCCCGAGCATTCCTACCGCGAGGTGTTCGGGTTCCTGCTCGGCCTCTATCGCCGGGTGCTGGCCACGCCATGATCCGGAAACCGTTGCCGTCATGGGTGATTCAGCCGGCGGCGGGATGGCGCTGGCGCTGTGCCACGCGGTGCGCGACGCCGGGCTGCCGCCGCCGACCGACGCGGTGCTGCTGTGCCCGTGGCTACACGTCGCCCTGCCGCACCCCGACGTGGCGGGGTTGGCCCGCAGCGATGTGACGTTCAACGTCGACGACCTGAGGGCGGCGGGTCTGCGCTATGCCGGCGGTGACCCGGTGGACACCCCGCTGGTCAGCCCGGCGAGCCGGACCGCTGGACGGCCTGCCGCGGCTGACGATCTTCAGCGGTACCCACGACGTGCTGCACCCCGACACCCGTGAGTTCTGGGACCGCGCGGTGGCCGCCGGGCTCGACGTCGACGGCTACGAGCAGTACGCGGGCCGGCACCTGTGGATGTACCTGCCCGGGCCAGGCGGGTGCGCGCCCGGTGTTCGACAAGATCCGAGACCGGTTGGTCAGCGGAGGCTGAGCACCTGGTCGCCCCAGGCCAGCCGGATCCGGTGGTCCGGGTCGTCGACCACGCGGTCGTGGTGGTCGATCAGCAGGGTGGTGCGGTCGTCGGTGCGGTACGGCGCCCAGTGCGGTTCCCCCGCCGGCCCGGTCGGCATGCCGGTGGCCGCGAAGTTGGCCCACCGGGTGCGCATGCGCTGCGACAGCGCCTCCCCCGTCTTCAGCCCGCCGAGCTTGAAGGTGAAGTCCCGCGTGCCGGACACCAGGTTGCCCCAGACGTAGATCAGCTCGGTGGCATGGGCGGCGCCCAGCCGGATCAGCTTGAAAAGTGGCGTCGCCCAGTCGAATCGGTAGAGATACACCGGGGCGACCGCGCTGTGGCCCTCGGCGAACCAGACCGTGGGCATGCGGAAACCGACGTCGCTGGCCACGCCGAGGCTGCGGGCGCGGGCCCGCCGGGCCGAATAGGCCGAGCCGAGCTGCTCCTCGGTGGGCAGCTGCAGGCCGGGCTGGTCGTCGGCGATCTCCTCGAACATGGTCCGGATCGCCTTGGGGGCGATCGGCATCAGCGGCGAGCGCATGAACCGGAACAGGGCGGCCTCGTCCTTGTTGGTGCCGATCAGCAGCGGCACCGGGTGGGTCTTGCCGGCCCTGGCCAGCGTCACCGGGTAGTCGGGCACCAGGTCGCCGTCGACGGTCGGGGCGTACGCCAGCCGGCCCGGTGTGGTCGTCGGGACGTGGTCGAAGACGTAGGCCGAGGCGTCGACCAGCGCCTCGACGGGAGCGCGGTGAGCCTCCCGGGCGGTCATGCCCAGCCGGTCGAGCACCAGCTGGGCCACCGTGTGCGCCCGGCTGCTCTCGTAGATCGCGGTGGCCGGCGAGCTCTGGGCGATCGCGCGGGAGAACAGGCCGGCGGCCGCCGGCACGGCCAGCAGTGTGGTCACGATGCCGGCGCCGGCGGACTCGCCGAACACGGTCACCCGGTCGGGGTCGCCGCCGAAGCCGGCGATGTTGTCGCGAACCCATCGCAATGCCGCGAGCACGTCGCGCAGGGCGACGTTGCTGTCGAACCCTTCCCCGAACGAGGAGAAGTCGACGAAGCCGAGCGCGCCGAGGCGATAGTTGATGGTGACGACGACGACGTCGGAGGAGGCGGCGAGGACGGAACCGTCGTAGAGCGGCTGGCTGCCCGAGCCGAACATGTAGGCCCCGCCGTGCAGCCACACCATCACCGGCCTGGCGTCACCCGCCGAGGACCCCGACGGCGCCCAGATGTTGAGGAACAGGCAGTCCTCGCCGGGGCGGGTGCCCAGACCCATCGGGATCGGGCTGCGCGGCTGCGGGCTGACCGGCCCGAAGCTGGTGGCGTCGAGGACCTCGGTCCACGGCTGCGGCGGTTGCGGGGCGCGCCAGCGCAGGTCACCGACCGGGGCGGCGGCGTAGCGCAGGCCCTTCCAGGTCGTGACGCGACCGTCGTCGGCGCCGCGGACCGGGCCGTGGCCGGTCTGCACCACCGGACGGTCCACGACCGGGCGAATGTTCGCATCCGCTGTCATCGCATCCACGTTACCGACGATGACGGCCACCGCCGCGGCGCTATCCTGGCCGGGCTGATCAACGCGAGGAGGGCGGCAGGCGTGCACAGATGGGCGCTGCTGCTGGGCGGCGATCTGCACCGAGGTCACCGGCACCCTGTCGCTGCGCGCCGCCCAGGACCATTCGGCGTGGCTGCTGCTCGTGGTCGCCGGATATGTGACCTCGTTCTACTTCCTGACGATGGTGCTGCGCGCCGGCATGCCGGTGGGTGTGGCCTACGGCATCTGGGGTGCGCTCGGGACGGCGGCCACCGCGGTGATCGCGGCGATCATCTTCGGCGACCCGTTCACCATGCCGATCATCGCCGGCATCGGGCTGATCATCGCCGGCGTGCTGATGGTCGAGCTGGGATCGCGGCACCGGCCGGCGAAGGACGCCGCACCGTGATGTGGCTGACGCTGGCCGGCGCCATCGTGGTCGAGGTGTTCGCGACGATGTCGCTGCGCGCCTCCAACGGTTTTCGCAACAAGAAGTGGATCGCCCCGATCGTCGTCGGCTACCTCGCGGCATTCACGTTGATGTACGTCACGCTGTCGCTGGGCATGCCGGTCGGCGTCGCCTACGGCGTGTGGTCGGCCGCCGGGGTCGCCCTGGTGGCGGTGATCGCCCGCCTGCTGTTCGGTGAGCCGCTGACGCCGGTGATGATCGGCGGCATCGGCTTGATCATCGCCGGGGTGCTCACGATCGAGCTGACCGGATCCGTGGGCTGAGAACGCGCGCCAGCAGAACGACCGCGATCCCGGCCACCGGCACCGTCAACAGCCCGGCGCGCAGGCTGACCGCGTCGGCGACGGCGCCCACCACGATCGGCGATCCCAGAAAACCGACGCGCATCAGCCAGGTCAGCACCGTCAGCCCGGTGCCGGGCCGCAACCCGGGCAGTTCGTCGGCGGCGTGCATGGCGGCCGGGACCAGGGTGGCCGAGCCGAACCCGGCGGCGGCGAACCCGGCGATGGTTCCCGGCACGCTCGGAAACGCCAGCGCGGCGCCCATGCCGAGCGCGGCGATCACTCCGCCGGCCCGCACCACCGCCCGCTGCCCGAAGCGGTCCACCATGCGGTCGCCCAGCACGCGGCCGACGAACTGGAAGCCGACCACCGCGACATACCCGAGCGCGGCGACGGCAGCCGGGGCGGCCAGCGAGTCGCGCAGGTACAGGGTGGCCCAGGAGCTCCCGGCGTCCTCGACCACCGCTCCGGCGATGGCGATGCCGACCAGCGCCGCCAGCGCCAGGTACACGGCGCGCCCCGGCCGCACCGCGGCGCCCCGGTCCTGCCGCGGGAGGGCCTCGTGGTCGGCGCCGGGCAGCAGGTAGCGGTAGGCCACCAGGCAGACCGCGCTGAACAGCAGCCCCGAGACCGACAGCTGTACGGCGCGCGGGATGCCGAGATAGATCGCGCCGGCGCCCATCAGGCCGCCGAGCACCGCACCCACCGACCAGACCGCGTGCAGCGAGTTGATGATGAACCGCCCGTAGTGCCGCTGCACCCGCAGTCCGTGCACGTTCTGCGCGACGTCGGTGACCGAGTCGGCGGCCCCCGCGCAGAACAGCGCCGCCGCCACGGTGATGCCGGTGGTGGCAAGCCCGGCGCCCAGGGCGAAGACCGCGATCAGGACGCTGCCCACGACCGCGACCACCGAGGAGCGGAACCGCCGGATCAGCGTCGCCGCGGCCGGACCGGTCAGCAGGGCTCCGGCGGAGAACGCGGCCACCGCCAGACCGAACACCGTGTTCGACAGGCTCGAGGTCGGACTTGATCTCCGGGAAGCGCGGCAGCAGGTTGGCGAACAGCGCCCCGTTGGACAGGAACAGCCCCGCCGTCGCGACCCGGGCCCTGCGGTCACGTGCGTCGAGCGCTGGGCTGCCCACATTCGGCGACGTTACGCGAGGCCGCGATCACGCGCGCTATCGCACGCGGAGGCGGCCGAGGAAGCAAGATGACTCCCATGACACAGCTGGACCCCTCGCTGGCCGACCTCGCCCACCGGTTCGGCGTGGCCACCGAGTACCACGACTGGAGCGGTCGTCATGTGACCGTCGAGGAGTCCACGCTGGTGGCGGTGCTGGCGGCGCTGGGAGTCGACGCGGGCACCGAAGAGTCTCGTGCCGCAGCCCTTTCCGACAGCGACCGCCGCTACTGGTCGCGCTCCCTGCCGCCGACGGTCGTCGGGCGCGCCGGCACCGAGACGACGTTCTGGGCCCACGTCCCCCACGGCGACCCGGCGCACGTGTGGGTCCGGCTCGAGGACGGCACCGTCCGCACCGGGCTGCGTCAGGCCGACAACTTCACTCCCCCGTTCGACCTCGACGGCCGGCTGGTCGGCGAGGCCACGTTCGTGCTGCCCGCCGACCTGCCGCTGGGCTATCACCGGGTGCACCTGAGCTCCGGCGGACACGAGACCAGCACGCCGCTGATCGTCACCCCGGCGTGGCTGGGCCTGCCGGCGCGGCTCGGCGCGCGCCGCGCCTGGGGCCTGGCCACCCAGCTCTACAGCGTCCGCTCCAAGAACTCCTGGGGCATCGGCGATCTCGCCGATCTCACCGACCTCGCGGTGTGGGCCGGCGCGTGCCACGGCGCGGGCTACGTGCTGGTCAATCCGCTGCACGCGGCCGCGCCGACCAAGCCGATGGAACCCTCCCCCTACCTGCCGACCTCGCGGCGCTACACCAATCCGCTCTACCTGCGGGTCGAGGACATCGACGAGTTCGCCTACCTGCCCAAGCGCAGCCGGGTGTGGAAGCTGCGCGCCGACATCCAGGGCCGGGCCCGCAAGCTCGACGGCATCGACCGCGACGCCGCCTGGGCGGCCAAGCGCGCCGCGCTGAAGATGGTGTACCGGGTGCCGCGCTCGGCGGGCCGGCAGCTGGCCTTCGACGCCTACAAGGCGCGCGAAGGCCAGGCGCTGAACAACTTCGCCGCCTGGTGCGCGCTGGCCGAGAAGTACGGCGCCAACTGGCGCGACTGGCCGGCCGGCCTGCAACACCCGGCCAACCCCGAGGTGGCCGAGTTCGTCGAAAGACACTCCCGCGCAGTCGATTTCCACCGCTGGCTGCAGTGGCAGCTCGACGACCAGCTCGCCGCGGCGCAGTCCCGGGCGCTGCGCACCGGCATGGCGCTGGGCATCATGCACGACCTCGCCGTCGGCGTGCACCCCGACGGCGCCGATGCCTGGGCACTGCAGGACGTCCTGGCGCTCGGCGTCACCGCGGGCGCACCGCCGGACGAGTTCAACCAGCTGGGCCAGAACTGGTCGCAGCCGCCGTGGCGGCCCGACCAACTGGAAGAGCTTGGCTACCAACCATTTCGGGCGCTCATCGAAGCGATCCTGCGCCACGCCGGCGGGGTGCGCATCGACCACATCATCGGGCTGTTCCGGTTGTGGTGGATTCCCGAGGGCGCACTGCCGACCGCAGGCACCTACGTCCGCTACAACCACGACGCGATGATCGGGATCGTCGCGCTGGAGGCCCACCGGGCCGGGGCCGTCATCGTCGGCGAGGACCTGGGCACCGTCGAACCGTGGGTGCGCCACTATCTGCGCGAGCGCGGCCTGCTGGGCACGTCGATCCTGTGGTTCGAGCTCGACCGCGACGGTCACGGCGGACCGTTGGAGGCCGAGCGGTGGCGGGAGTTCTGCCTGTCCTCGGTGACCACCCACGACCTGCCGCCCACGCCGGGCTATCTGACCGGCGAGCACGTCCGGCTGCGCCACGCGCTGGGCCTGCTCACCCGCCCCGCCGAGCACGAACTGGAGGACGACCGCGCCGAGCAGGCGGCCTGGATGGCCGAACTGCGCCGGGTCGGCCTGCTCGGCGCCGACGCCGACGAGCAGACAGGTGATCCTGGGTCTCTACCGGTATCTGGGCCGGACCCCGTCGCGGCTGCTCGCCCTCGCGCTGACCGACGCGGTCGGCGACAAGCGCACCCAGAACCAGCCGGGCACCACCAACGAGTACCCGAACTGGCGGGTGCCGCTGACCGGACCGGACGGCACGCCGATGCTGCTGGAGGACGTGCTCGCCGACCCGCGGGCGGCCGAACTGGCCGACGCGCTGCGCCGCGCCGTCGACCCGGGCCCGCAGTGAGACCGCGATGCCGAAGCTGAGCGCCGGCGTCCTGCTGCACCGGGTGCGCGGCGACGTCGTCGAAGTCCTCATCGGTCATCCGGGCGGGCCGTTCTGGGCCCGCAAGGACGACGGCGCCTGGTCGATTCCCAAGGGCGAGTACGAGCCCGGCGACGACCCGTGGGAGGCGGCCCGCCGCGAGTTCGCCGAGGAACTCGGCGCTCCGCTGCCGGCCGGCGAACCGATCGCCTTCGACCCCGTCAAGCAGCCCAGCGGAAAGGTGCTCACCGTCTTCGCCGTGGCCGCCGACCTCGACATCAGCGCGGCCCGCAGCAACACCTTCACCCTGGAGTGGCCGAAGGGCTCGGGGCGGATGCAGGAGTTCCCCGAGCTCGACCGGGTGGCCTGGCTGCCGGTGGCCCAGGCGCGCCGCAAACTGCTCAAGGGCCACGTGGTCTTCCTGGACCGGTTGATGGCGCAGCCTCATCTGGCGGGACATTCGGAGGGCGAACCCGAGCCGCCGGGCTAGCCTCGTGACCGTGAAGGTCGCCGTCGTCGCCCCCGTCGCCGCGGGTGTCACCGCAGACCCGGTGTGGATGGCGGCGTTCGCCCGTCATCTCGAAGACTGCGGGTTCGAGTCGATCGTGGCCGTCGAGCACACCGTGCTGATGACCCGCTACGACAGCGTCTATCCCTACGACGCGTCCGGCCGCGTCGAGCTGGCGGCGGACTGCCCGGTGCCCGACCCGCTGGACCTGCTGGCCTTCCTGGCCGGGCAGACCAGCACGCTGGGCCTGGCCACCGGTGTGCTGGTGCTGCCCAACCATCACCCCGTCGTCCTGGCCAAGCGGGCCGCCACCGTCGACGCGCTCTCCGGCGGCCGGTTGCGGCTGTGTGTCGGGGTGGGCTGGCTGCGCGAGGAGGTGCAGGCCTGCGGCGCGGACTTCGACAGCCGGGGCCGGCGGGCCGACGAGCAGATCGCCGTGCTGCGCGCGCTGTGGGCCGGTGACGCCGACGGCGTCAGCCACCACGGCGAGTTCTTCGATTTCGACGACGCCATGAGCTACCCGAAACCCGTTGGGCGCGTGCCGATTCACATCGGCGGGCACAGCCGGGCGGCGGCGCGGCGCGCGGGCCGGATCGGTGACGGCCTGCAGCCGCTGGGCGTGGCCGGTGAGGGACTGTCCGAGCTGGTGTCGGTGATGCGGACGACGGCCGAGGAGGCCGGCCGCGACCCCGACGTCGCTCGAACTGTCGCTGGGTCACCTGGTGACCAAGATCGACGCCGAGCGGGCCGGACGGCTCGCCGACGCCGGCGCCGACCGGCTGGTGCTGGCGATGCCCCCGGTCACCGACATCGACGAGGCCAAGGACCTGCTGTCCGCGTGCGCTCAGCGACTGGGGCTGCACCCGTGAACACAGCCGACCGCCTCGAGCTCTCGGCGCTGGTGCACCGCTACGCGGCCGGAGTCGACGATCGCGACATCGACGCGGTCGTCGAATTGCTTTCTCCCGAAGCGGAATTGGTCCTGCCGAACCCGCCCGACGTCCTGACCCCGGTGCACGCCCACCGCGGCGCCGACGCGATCCGGGCGGCACTGGAGGCGGTGACCACCGTCGGCCGCACCCACCACAGCATCGACTCCGAGATCTACCGCGATCAGCGGAAGACGATGTGGCCCATGGCCGTATCGGCGGGACGGCACATCACTGGAGCCGGCAGCACGACACGATCACCGACCTGGTGTGGTATCTGCGCTACGACGACGACTACCGCCGCACCGAGTCCGGCTGGCTGCTCACCCGGCGGGCCCTGACGATCGACGCGATCGAGACGCGCCCGGCCCGTCGGCTGCGCTAGCGGCGATTCACTCGGCTTAGTTGTTCGTTGGTGGTGGTTGTGGTTGGAAGGGTTCGTACCACCACCAGTCGGCGCGTTCGCCGGTCGGTCCGGGACAGGGTGGGACATCGGGCGGGGGACCGGTGGGTGGGCGCGCGAGTGATCCTGCGGTGAGGCGTCTGCCGTCGCTGTCGGTGACGACGAGGTCGTCGGCGGGTCCGGTGATGGTGATGACGCCGCGGTGGTGTGCCCGGTGGTGATACGGGCAGACCAGGACCAGGTTGGACAGTTCGGTGGGGCCGCCGTCTTCCCAGTGCCGGATGTGGTGGGCGTGCAGTCCGCGGGTGGCCCCGCAGCCCGGGACCGCGCAGTCGCGGTCGCGGTGCTCCAGGGCGCGGCGCAGCCGCCGGCTGACCGTGCGGGTGGCCCGCCCGGCACCGATCGGTCGGCCGTCGCGTTCGAACCACACCTCGCAGGTGGCATCACAGGTCAGGTATCGGCGGTCGGCCTCGGACAGCAGCGGACCCAGATGCAGGGCGGCGGCGCGCTGCTCGACATCGACGTGGACCACCACGGTGGTGTGCTGGCCGTGCGGGCGGCGGGTGGCCTCGGCGTCCCAGCCGGCCTCGACCAGACGCAGGAACGCCTCGAGGTCACCGGGCATCGGCGGCGCAGCTGGTGCGCGATCGCCGGTGTCGTGGGCCTGTTTCCACTCGGTGATCAGCGCCTCGCGGTGCGAGGCCAGCGCCGCCTCGACCTTGGCCGCCTCGAGCGTGCGGCAGTGTGATGCGCCACGAGGTGAACTGCTCATCGCCGGTCTTGGTGATCGAGGCCTGCGGGTCAGGGCGGGGATCGGGGTCGGGGCGCGGTTCGAGCTTGATCGCGGTGTGCAGCTGGTTGACCGTGGCGACCGCAGCCAACTGCGCGTAGTGCTCATCGGATCCGTCGGCCGCCCGTGCGGCGATGACACCGACCTGATCCAGCGACAGCCGACCCTTCCGCAATTCTCCTACGCAGCGGGGGAAGGCCTCGCTGCGGCGGGCGACGGTGGCGATCGCGTTGGCGTTGGCCGACGAGGCGCCCAGTCTTCCAGGCCACCAACGCCGCCACCGAACGTGCGCCCGTGGCGCCCCACAGCTCGTCGCGATCCACCTCGGCGACGATCTCCACGATGCGCCCATCGATCGCGTTGCGCTGACCGGCCAACTCCGCCAACTCCTCGAACAACACCTC
>CAVXWQ010000005.1:0-19490 GCA_963765445.1 uncultured Actinomycetota bacterium | reverse complement strand
CTCGCCCTTCTTGTGCTGACTGCGTGCCTGGATGCTCACGTCGTGTCCCTCGGCGGCTTGCGCAGCGCGCCGACGGTGGCCTGCTCGCGCGCGATGTGCTTGAACGGGTCGAACGAGTACCAGCGCATCGCGTTCTCGTAGGTGATCTTGTTGATCTCGTCGTCGGGCACGCCGTTGGCGGTCAGCACCTCCACAGCTCCTCGGGCGCGCCGGGCCACGTCGAGTCGGAGTGCGGGTAGTCGGCCTCCCAGGCGATGTTGTCGATGCCGATGTCGTGGCGCAGCTTGACCCCGATCGGGTCGGCGATGAAGCAGGTCAGGAAGTGCTCCCGGAACACCTCCGTGGGAACCTTGCCGCCGAAGTCCTGGCCGGTCCACGTGGAGTGCATCTCGTAGGTGCGGTCGACGCGCTCGAGGAAGTAGGGGATCCAGCCGGTGCCGCCCTCGGACAGCGCGATCTTCAGATCGGGGTACTCCTTGATCGGCCGCGACCACAGCAGGTCGGCCGCGGCCTGCACGATGTTCATCGGCTGCAGGGTGATCATCACGTCGATCGGCGCGTCGGGCGCGGTGATGGCCAGCTTGCCCGACGACCCGATGTGCACGTTGAGCACGGTGTTGGTGTCGCACAACGCCTTCCACAGCGGGTCCCAGTACTCGTCGTGGAAGCTGGGATACCCGATCGCGGCCGGGTTCTCGGTGAAGGTGATCGCGTGCAGCCCTTCTTGGCGACGCGGCGCACCTCCTGGGCGCACAGTTCGGGATCCCAGATCACCGGGATCGCCATCGGGATGAACCGGGCCGGATAGGCCCCGCACCACTCGTCGATGTGCCAGTCGTTGTAGGCCTGCACCAGCGCCAGGGAGAAGTCCGACTCCTCGGTGGCGAACAGCCGGCCCGGCGAAACCGGGGAAGGACGGGAAGCAGATCGAGCCGAGCATGCCGCCGGCGTTCATGTCCTTGACCCGCTCGTCGACGTCGTAGCAGCCCGGCCGCATCTCGTCGAGCCCCTGCGGCTCCATGCCGTACTCCTCCTTCGGCCGGCCCGCCACCGCGTTGAGCGCCACGTTGGGGATGACGGTGTCGCGGAACTTCCACATGTCCGAGCCGTCGGGGTTGTGCACCAGATGCGGGGCGTCGTCGGCGTACTTCTTCGGCAGATGGTTCTTGAACATGTCAGGCGGCTCGACGATGTGGTCGTCCACGCTGATCAGGATCATGTCCTCTTTGCGCATTGCGGTTCCTCTCGTCGCGGCCTTCTCATGAAAACTATCTTCTCCATCCGCGAGAATCAACATTCGGTAATCCTCTTACCGCAGGTTTGACCCGGTTCGCGCGGTATCGGCCCCAGCAGGGTGAACGCGGTTTTCCCACGCTGCTCAGGCAGGGGGGATTGACCTCCGGGCAACTTCATGGAAATCTGTTATCCGGAATTGAGAATGGGATTCTCTCCGGTGAGAGGAGGATGCAGGTGCGCCTGACGCCGCTACCTGCGGATCAGTGGGACGACGAGGTCCGTGGCGCGTTCAAGGGCATGCTGCCGCAGGCGCGGCAGAACCCCGAGGGCGCCGGGACGGCGCTGTCCACCCTCGTGCGTCACCCGGACCTCACCAAGGCGTTCCTGGGCTTCAACGTCTATCTCCTGTTCCGGTCCTCGCTGCCGCCGCGGCTGCGGGAGGTCGCGATCCTGCGCGTCGCCCACCGCCGCCACTGCGCCTACGAATGGGAGCACCACGTCGAACTGGCCAAGGCGGAAGGCCTCACCGACGCCGACATCGAGGCGATCCGCCGGGGTGCAGCCACCAACGAGGTCGACGAGCTCGTGCTGCGCGCCGTCGACGAACTCGACGAGAAATCCAATCTCAGCGACGAGACGTGGGCGGCGCTGGGCGAACACCTCAACGACCGGCAGCGCATGGATTTCGTCTTCACCGTCGGCGCCTACGCCATGTTGGCCATGGCGTTCAACACTTTTGGTGTACAGCTCGAAAAGGAAAGGTAAGAAAGTTGCCACACTTCCCGAAACCAGCCGCGGGTAGCTGGACAGAGAGTCATCCCGAACTGGGGACCGCTCCGGTCAACTACAGCGACTCGATCGACCCGGCGCACTACGCCAAGGAGCAGGAGGCCATCTTCAAGCACTCCTGGCTCAACGTCGGCCGGGTGGAGCGGCTGCCCAAGAAGGGCAGCTACTTCACCAAGGAGATCGCCGTCGCCAAGGCCTCGATCATCGTGGTCAAGGGCAAGGACGGCGTGGTCCGCGCGTTCCACAACATCTGCCGCCACCGCGGCAACAAGCTGGTGTGGAACGACTTCCCCAACGAAGAGGTGCAGGGCACCTGCCGGCAGTTCACCTGCAAGTACCACGCCTGGCGGTTCAGCACCGAGGGCGAGCTCACCTTCGTGCAGCAGGAGGAGGAGTTCTTCGACCTGGACAAGAGCCAGTTCGGCCTCAAGCCGGTGCGCTGCGAGGTCTGGGAAGGCTTCATCTTCGTCAACTTCGACGACCAGGCCGAACCGCTCAACGACTACCTGGGTGTGATGGGCAAGGGCCTGGAGGGCTACCCGTTCCACGAGATGACCGAGGTCTACAGCTACAAGGCCGAGATCAACTCGAACTGGAAGCTGTTCATCGACGCGTTCGCCGAGTTCTATCACGCACCGGTGCTGCACGTGAACCAGGCCACCCGCGAGGAAGCCGAGAAGCTGCAGAGCTACGGGTTCGAGGCACTGCACTACGAGCTGCAGGGCCAGCACGGGATGGTGTCGTCCTGGGGCGGTATGGCTCCGCCGAAGGACCTCAACATGGTCAAGCCCATCGAACGCAAGCTGCACAGCGGGCTGTTCGGGCCGTGGGACCGCCCCGACATCGAGGGCCTCGATCCGCTGCCTCCGGGCGTGAACCCCGGCGGGGCCAAGCAGTGGGGCGTCGACTCGTTCATCTTCTTCCCCAACTTCATGCTGCTGATCTGGGCCCCGGGCTGGTACCTGACCTACCACTACTGGCCCACCTCGGTGAACAGCCACACCTTCGAGGCCAGCCTGTACTTCGTGCCGCCGAAGACCGCACGCGACCGGCTGGGCCAGGAGCTTGCGGCGGTCACGTTCAAGGAGTACGCGTTGCAGGACGCCAATACCTTGGAGGCGACGCAGACGATGATCTCGTCGGGCTACGTCACCGAGTTCCCGCTCAACGACCAGGAGATCCTCCTGCGCCATCTGCACAAGACGGCGCGCGACAAGATCAAGGAGTACGAGAATGCCTGACACCGCCACCAAGACCGGGGTCCTGCCCGCGCAGTTCGCCGACCTGGAGAAGTTCTCCGACTGGTGCCTGGCCACCGAGCCCGAGCGCTACGGCAAGCGGCTGAACTCGACCATGGCCGAAATGCAGGAGTTCTACGACGCGGGCATGGCGCGGATCGACGAGGCGATGGACTACCTCGACCAGTTCCCGCTCAAGGCCATGCCCGAGGACGCCAGGGCACTGATGCACCTGATGCAGTCGGTCGTGATGGTGTCGTTCCCAATCGAGTGCTGGAAGCAGCCGCGGGTGCCGGACAGCGGCGCCGCGTGGGTGACCATCATCAAGGAGCCGGTGGTCTAAGAGGTGCCCCTGACGCTGAAGGCGGCCGGGTACCTCGACGTCGAGGCGGGCGAGATCGTCCGCCCCGGCATCGTCAAGGTCGACGGCGACCGCATCGTCGGCCTGGGCGGTGAACCCGAGGGCGAGATCATCGACCTCGGGGACAACATCCTGCTTCCGGGTCTGATGGACATGGAGGTCAACCTCCTGATGGGCGGCCGGGGTGAAAACCCCGGCCTCTCACAGGTTCAGGACGACCCGCCGACCCGGGTGCTGCGCGCGGTGGGCAACGCGCGCCGCACGCTGCACGCCGGGTTCACCACCGTGCGCAACCTCGGCCTGTTCGTCAAGACCGGCGGGTACCTGCTCGACGTCGCACTGGGCAAGGCCATCGACGGCGGCTTGATCGAAGGTCCGCGCATCGTGCCTGCCGGCCATGCGATCACCCCGACCGGCGGGCACCTCGACCCGACGATGTTCGCCGCGTTCATGCCGGGCGTGCTGGAGCTGACCGTCGAAGAGGGCATCGCCAACGGCGTCGACGAGATCCGCAAGGCGGTGCGCTACCAGATCAAGCACGGCGCCCAGCTGATCAAGGTGTGCTGTTCGGGTGGGGTGATGTCGCTGACGGGTTCGGCTGGTGCGCAGCACTATTCGGACGAGGAGCTGGCGGCCATCGTCGACGAGGCACACCGGCGCGGCCTGCGGGTGGCCGCCCACACCCACGGCGCCGAGGCGGTCAAGCACGCCGTCGGCGTCGGGATCGACTGCATCGAGCACGGTTTCCTGATCGACGACGAGGCCATCGCGCTGATGGTCGACAACGGGACGTTCCTGGTGAGCACGCGCCGGCTGGCCGAGGGAATGGACGTCTCCAAGGCGCCACCGGAGTTGCAGGCCAAGGCCGCCGAGATGTTCCCGAAGGCGCGCACCTCGATCAAGGCCGCCTACGAGGCCGGGGTGAAGATCGCGGTGGGCACCGACGCACCGGCAATCCCCCACGGCCGCAACGCCGATGAGCTCGTCACCCTGGTCGAGTGGGGCCTGCCCGCCGGCCGCGGTGCTCAAGGCGGCGACGGTGACCGCCGCGGAGCTGATCAACGTGACCGACCGCGGCCGGCTGGCCGAGGGACTGCTGGCCGACATCATCGCCGTGCCCGGAGATCCGTTGTCCGACATCACCGTCACCAAGAGACGTCAGATTCGTGATGAAAGGCGGGAAAGTCTATGTCCACAAGCAGGACTGACGACATCGTCGCGATCCAGCAACTGCTGGCCCGTTACGCGGTGACGATCACCCAGGGCGACGTGGACGGCCTGATCGGGGTCTTCACTCCCGACGGCACCTACAGCGCGTTCGGCGAAACCTATTCGCTGGCAAGGTTTCCGGTCCTCGTCGACGCCGCCCCCAAGGGCCTGTTCATGACCGGCGAGTCGCTGATCGAGTTCGACGACACCGACCCCGACGCCGCCACCGGAACCCAGCCGCTGTGCTTCATCGAGCACTCCGCGCACGACATGCGGATCGGCTACTACCGCGACACCTACGTGCGCACCGAGCAGGGCTGGCGGCTGCGCACGCGGGCCATGACGTTCATCCGCCGCAGCGGAGAACACGACTCGGGCCGCCCGCACGCGATCGGCCGGCCGGCCGGCGGATGACTGCGGTCGAGGAGTTCCGGTCGAGCTTGCAGAGTTGGCTGGCCGACCACGATCTCACTCCGGGACCGGATCATTCGCTCGCCGGCCACATCGAGCAGATGGGCCGGATCCGCCGGGAGATGTACGACGCGGGCTGGATGCGGTACGGCTGGCCGACCGAGGTCGGCGGCCTGGGGGGTCCGCCGACGTTGCGCCTGGTGGTCGCCGAGGAGGTGCTGGGCCGCAACCTCGCCGAGCCCGGCCCGTACTCCATGATGGAAGTCCTTGTGCCGACCATGATCTCGTACGCCCGCCCGGAGCTGGCCGCCGAGATGGTGCCGCGCTACCTGCGTGGTGAGGAGACCTGGTGCCAGGGCTTCTCCGAGCCCGGCTCGGGCAGCGACCTGGCCTCGCTGAGCACCAAAGCCACTCCGGACGGCGACAACTGGGTGATCAACGGGCAGAAGGTGTGGACCAGCTTCGCCCAGTTCTCCCAGCGGTGCGTCCTGCTCACCCGGACCGGTTCGCCCGATACGCCCAAGCACCAGGGCATCACGGCGTTCTTCGTCGACCTGGACTCCCCCGGCATCTCGGTGCGCCCGCTGCGCACCATGCACGGTGTCGACGAGTTCTGCGAGGTGTACTTCGACGACGTGGTGGTGCCCGGCGATCGGATGCTCGGCAATCCCGGCGACGGCTGGCAGCTGGCCAACGACCTGTTGCCGTTCGAGCGTTCGACGTGCTTCTGGCAGCGGATCGCCTACCTGTTCACCAGAATGGACCGGCTGCTCACCGACGCGCCGGACGCGTCGGACGCCGAGATCGGGGCGGCGTACCTGGCGCTGCACACCGTTCGGTGCAAATCGGCGGAGACCCAGCGGCGCTTCGCCGACGGCGCCAAGCTCGGCGCGGAGACCTCGATCGACAAGGTTCTGCTGGCCGGTGCCGAACAACGTCTCTACGACACCGCCCGCGATCTGCTGCCCGGCGTGCTGGAACTCGACGAAACACCCTGGCGCCCAGAGTTTCTCTACTCGCGCGCGGCCACGATCTACGGCGGCACCGCCGAGATTCAGCGCAACATCATCGCCCGCCGGCTCCTCGACCTCGGGAAGGAGTGAGCCGTGGACGACCGAGAGCTCGGCATGCTGGCCGACACCCTGCACAAGACCATGAGCGCCGCGGCCGCCGCCGAGACGCCGAACGTCGAGGAGGCCTTAGCCGAGCTGGGCTGGCTGGAGATGCTCGACGAGATTCCCGACGAGGCATCGGCTCTGGTGTTTCGTCTGCTGGGTGAGACCGGGACCCACGCCGGGGTGCTCAACGACGTGGTGTTGCACGCCGCCGGTCAGCCCGGCGGCGGTACGGTGCCGCTTCCGTTCACCGGTGGCCGGTGGGTGATCTGGGAGCGCACCGGTGGTTCCGGTTCGGGCCTCGACGGTGAGCTGCCGATCCACACTGCCGCGACCGGCGAGCAGGTCCCGCTGGCGGCCGGACGCCGGGCGCTGGGTTGGTGGCTGGTGGGCTCGTCGCGGGCCATGCTGTCGCTAGCCCGCCAGCACGCGCTGGACCGGGTTCAGTTCGGCAGGCCGATCGCGTCCTTCCAAGCGGTGCGCCACCGGCTGGCCGAGACGCTGGTCGCCATCGAGGGTGCGGAGTCCACGCTGCGCGCGGCCACCGACGATTTCGGTTGTCTGCTGGCCAAAGCCGCGGCCGGTCAGGCGGCGCTCACGGCGGCCAAACACTGCCAGCAGGTGATGGGCGGTATCGGCTTCACCGCCGAACATGATCTGCACCGTCACGTCAAACGGGTCATGGTCCTCGACGGCCTTCTGGGTTCGGCCCGGGACCTCACCCGTGAGGCAGGCGCGGCGGTGCGGTCGCGGGGGTACGCGCCGAGGCTGGCCAATTTGTGACCGACGCCACGGGCTGATTCGGCCGTAAAGCGGTTAGACTTTCGCCGCCGAAAGAAATTTCGCTCAGGATGCGACTGAGAATATAATTCTCGCGCCTGAGAGTAGTACTCTCTTCACCGTGAGGTACATCCGAACCGCCAGCACGCGCGCGTCCAGAGCCCTGCGGTGAACAGCCCCAGCGAAGAACCCGCCTGGAAGCAGCGCGCGGTCGAGCGGTCCATCAGGACCGCCAAGGTGCGCGCCGGGCAGCGGGTGCAGCGATTCCTCGATGCCGCACAGGCGATCATCACCGAGAAGGGCAGTACGGACTTCACCGTCCAGGAGGTGGTCGACCGGTCCCGGCAGTCCCTCCGCAGCTTCTACCTGCAATTCGACGGCAAGCACGAACTGCTGCTCGCCCTGTTCGAAGACGCGCTGAGCCGGGCCGCCGACCAGATCCGCGCCGCGACGTCGGCCCAGAAGGACCCGCTCGAACGGCTGAAGGTGGCCGTCACGCTGCTCTTCGAGTTGTCCCGTCCGGACCCGACCGCACGCCGGCCGCTGTTCACCGACTTCGCCCCGCAGCTGCTGATCTCGCACCCCACCGAGGTGAAGGTCGCCCACGCTCCGCTGGTCGCCCTGTTCTGTGAACTCATGGAGGACGCCGGCGCGGCCGGTGAACTCCGCAAAGACGCCAATCCCCGGCGGCTGGCCGCGATGACGATGCAGACCATCATGTTCATCGCCCAGTCCAGCGGGGCCCCCGACGAAGACGGCGTGCACACCCCGATCAGCGGTGACGAGGTCTGGACTTTCTGCTCACAGGGGTTCGCCCGGCACTGAGCCGAGAACGGCATTTGCGTTCAGCGATAGCCGATTTCCGAAGCTGCGATCAAACTCGCCGCAGCGCTGTATGGATCGCACCGGCCCTCGGCGACCGCCCGGGCCAGATCGTCGAGATCGGGATGGCTGTGCAGCCGGCTCTGCGCCAGGGACAGCACCTGGGCGCGGGCCCTGGCCGCGCGTCGGGCCGGGGTGTCGGCGCGGCGGTGCGCTTCGATGGCCTCGACCAGTTCGTCGACCCCTTCGGCGCGGGCGGCGACCAACGTGAGTACCGGAACGTGGGTTTCGAACTTCAGGTCGCGGACCGTCTGCGCGGCGCCGTCCCGGTCGGCCTTGTTGACCACCACCAGATCGGCGACCTCGAGCAGTCCGGCCTTGGCCGCCTGCACCGCATCACCGGCGCCCGGATTGAGGATCACGATCGTCGGATCGGCGACCGCGGCGATCTCGATCTCGGACTGGCCCACCCCGACGGTCTCCAGCAGCACCACGTCATAGCCGAGCGCGCCGAGCAGGCGGATGGCCGCCGGAACCGCGGCGGCCAGACCGCCGAGATGGCCGCGCGTGGCGACCGACCGGATCAGGACGTCGGCATCGTTGATGTGGGCGGCCATCCGGATCCGGTCACCGAGCAGCGCGCCGCCGCTGTAGGGCGACGACGGGTCGACGGCAAGGACCGCAACCCGTTGTCCGCGTTCGCGATACGCCGACACCAGCACGGCGATCGTCGTCGACTTCCCGGCACCGGGCGGACCCGTCACGCCGATCACCGGAACCGTCGCCGGACCCACCTCGGCCAGCACCTCGTCGCGGCGGTCGCTCTCGACCAGGCTCAGCAGCCGTCCGGCCGCGCGGGTGTTCCCGCTGCGGGCCGCGGCGATGAGCTCGGCGACATCCATGACAGGCAACGCTACGTCAGGGCGCCGCGACCGTCATATCACCGTCTGCCGAACCCATTCCGCCGCCTGCGCACATCGCCGCGACGCCGATACCACCGCCGCGGCGGCGAAGCTCGTGGGTCAGCGTCACCAGCATCCGCGCGCCGGTGGCGGCCACCGGATGGCCGAGCGAGCATCCGCTGCCGCTGACGTTGACCAGATCGGGATCGATCTCGAGCAGCTTGATCGTGGCCACGCACATCGCGGCGAACGCCTCGTTGATCTCGAACAGGTCGACGTCGGCGAGCGAAAGTCCGGCGCGGGCAAGCGCTTTGGGGATGGCCTCGACCGGGGCCAGTCCGGTCACGGCGGGGTCGACGCCGACCGAGGCCCACGACAGCACGGTTCCGAGCGCGGGCAGCCCGAGGCTGTCGCTGGCGATGGCGAGAGCGGCCGCGGCGTCGTTGCCGCCGCAGGCGTTGCCGGCGGTGATGGAGAAGCCCTCGATCTCCGGATGCAGCGGCTTGAGCGAGGCCAGCTTCTCCAGAGTGGTGTCGCGGCGCGGATGCTCGTCGGTGTCGAACAGTCCGTGCGGGGTCTCGATCGGGACGATCTCGTGCTTGAACCGGCCCTCGTCGATGGCGGCGATGGCGTTGCGGTGCGAGCGCAGCGCCCAGGCGTCCATCTCCTCGCGGCTGACTCCCGCCTTCACCGCGGCGTTCCAGCCCACGGTGATGGACATGTCCATGTTCGGGGCCTCCGGACTGTCCGGGTGCGTGGGCGGGAACCAGTCCACGAGTTCCTCTGCCGGCGCGGCGCTTGAAGCGCGGCGACGTCGACGCGGAGTTCACTCCCCCGGCGATCACCAGGCGGTCCATGCCGGCCCGGATGCTCGCGGCCGCGCCCTGCACCGCGGCGAGTCCGGCCGCGCAGTGCCGGTTGACGGCCAGGCCCGGGTACCGAGGTCAGCCCGGCGGTGACCGCGGCGTAGCCGGGCGACCACGCCGCCGCCGTAGAGGCCTTCACCGAGGATCAGGTCGTCGATGTCGGACCGATCGACGTGGGAATCCAGCTCGGCCGTCGTCGCTCCGACGATGTGATCGGCGAGCTGATAGGCGTCGGTATCGCGCAGCGTGCCCTTCATGGCGGTGCCGATGGGTGTGCGCAGGGCCGAGACGATCACTGCTTCGGGCACGGCTGCTCCTAGTTAGTTGACCTATACAGGCGATGTGAGAATACTATTCTCTCAAGTCGAGAGTGTCAGTTGCAAGAAGGGTAACGCTATGCAGATCAGTGGGAGTTCCGCCGTCGTCTTCGGTGGTGCAGGGGGCCTGGGCGAGGCGACCGTGCGCCGGTTGCACGGTGCGGGCGTCAAGGTCGTGATCGCCGACCTCGCCGACGACAAGGGCAAGGAGCTCGCCGGCGAACTCGGCGTCCCCTACGTGCACACCGACGTCACCAACGACGACGACGTGAACGCCGCGATCGCCGAGGCCGAAGCGCTCGGCCCGTTCCGCATCTCGGTGGACACCCACGGCGGTCCGGCCGGTGGTGGCCGGCTGGTGGGCAAGGACGGCTCGCCGCTGGAGATGGAGGCGTTCACCAAGACCATCACCTTCTACCTGACCGCGGTGTTCAACGTCATGCGGCATGCCGCGGCGGCCATGGCGCGACAGGAGCCCGACGAGAACGGCGCCCGCGGCGTCATCATCAACACCGCCTCGATCGCCGCGTTCGAGGGCCAGATCGGCCAGCTGCCGTACTCGGCGGCCAAGGGTGGCGTGGTCGGGATGACTCTGGTTGCGGCGCGCGATCTTTCGCCGCTGGGCATCCGGGTCATGTCGATCGCGCCGGGCACCATCAACACCCCCGCCTACGGCAAGGCCGCCGACCAGCTGGAGGCCTACTGGGGTCCGCAGGTGCCCTTCCCCAAGCGGATGGGACGGTCCGACGAGTACGGCCGGCTGGCGCTGTCGATCGCCGAGAACGACTACCTCAACGGCGAGACCATCCGGCTCGACGGCGCGTTGCGCTTCCCGCCGAAGTAGACCTCGCCGACAGCAACGCCACGGCGGATGCCCCCAGCAGAGTGCGACCGCCGGTTTTCGGTGGCGTTTGCGTCTGCTCGCGACAGGACCAGCTACTTCTTGGCAATCAGCCCGTCGACGATCCTGTTGAAGTCCGCAGTGCCGAACGACACATACTCTGCGAGGTTCGCGTAATCCAGCGAGGCCATCACCGACTTCTCCAGCTGGATATTCATCAGCCGCTTGGTGGCCTCGACCGCCTGTTGCGGCAGTTCGATCAGCTTCTTCGCACAGGCGATCGCCTCGGACAGCGGATCAGCCACAACATGATTCGCCAGCCCGAGTTCCACCGCCCGCTGCGCCTTGATCCGCACGCCGGTCAAGGCGAACTCCTTGGCCTGCAGCAGACTGATCTGCGATCCCCATACCAGCGGACCCCCATCGGCGGCGACCAGGCCGATCTGCACGTGCGGGTCGGCGAAGAACGCCGTCTCGGCCATGTAGACGACATCAGACAGCGCGGCCAGGCTGCAGCCCAGCCCGACAGCCGGTCCGTTGACAGCCGCAATCACCGGAATCCGGCAGCGGACCATGCCGATCACCAGATCGCGACCGTGCTTGATCGTCTTCTGCCGCAACGCTTCATCGCTGCGCAGCTCATCGAGGTAGTTGAAATCGCCGCCTGCCGAGAACGCCCGCCCCGCACCGGTGATGACGGCCGCGCGCGCGGAGGCGTCCTCGTTGAGCGCCTCCCAGACCTTGGCCAAACCGACGTGCAGTGGATCGTTGACGGCGTTCAGCTCGTCGGGTCGATTCAAGGTGATGATCCGGAGCGGACCGTCGGCCTTGACGTCGATTTCGTCGGGCATGTCGTACACAGTTATTTCCCCAATCCCAGAATGCGTCCGGCGATGATGTTCTTCTGAATCTGCGATGTGCCGCCCATGACGCTCTGCGCGCGGCTGTACAGGTAGGCGCCGAACAACTCCTCGTCCTCGGTGCCCACGGTGGCCAGTGCGGCGTGGCCGACCGCCTGCTCGGTCCAGGTCATCAGCAGCTTGTCCAGCGAGCCGTCGGGCCCGTGCTTGATGCCGTCGAGCTGTTCGGAGAGCCGCCGGCGCACATGCAGGCGCAGCATCTCGGTCTGCACCCACGCCCACGACAGCTCGTCGGGGGCTTCGCCGTCGACGCGGGAGGCCAACTGGCGGACCAGTTTTCCGTAGCGCGCGGAGAAGCCCAGCGTCGAGGGCTCGCGCTCGTGGCTGACCACCGTCATCGCCAGCTTCCAGCCACTACCGGGCTCCCCGACCATCTGCGACGCCGGAACCCGGGCACCTTCGAACTCGACCTGGCCGAACTCCTTGGTGACACCGCTGATCATCTTCAGCGGACGCTGCACGATGCCCGGCTGGTGCATCGAGACGATGAACGCCGAAATGCCCTTGTGCTTGGGCACATCCTTGTCGGTGCGGGCCAGCACCAGACACCAGTCGGCGACATCGGAGTAGCTGGTCCAGATCTTGTGGCCGTTGATGATGTACTCGTCGCCGTCGCGGGTCGCCGTGGTGGTCAGCGACGCCAGATCCGAGCCCGCACCCGGCTCGGAGAAGCCCTGGCACCAGCGTTCGGTCCCGTTGATCATGCCGGGCAGGAATCGCTGGCGCAGTTCCTCGCTGCCGTGCGCGCTCAATCCGACGACCAGGTAGCCCAGGCTCGGCCGGGCCGGCGCGCCGGCCTTGGCGATCTCCTCGTCGACGATCACGTCGAACACCGGCGGAAGATCCTGTCCACCATATTCTTTGGGCCACGACGTGCCGAAGAACCCGGCGGCGTAGAGGGCCTGATGCCACTCCCCCTGCTTGGCCCAGTAGGCGTCACCCGAGGTCGGGAACTTGCCCTTCTGTTCGGTCAGCCAGCCGCGCAACCGGTCCCGGAAGGCGGCCTCCTCCGGCGAGTCACGAAAGTCCAATGGTCAACTCCTTCAGCTTGACTGGCCATGCCTCGGTGGCGGCCAACACCCGGCGCAGGTAGATGTGCGCCAGGCACTCCCAGGTGTTGCCGATGCCACCGTGAACCTGGATCGACGTCTCGCATACCGTCAACGCGGCACGGGCGCAATAGATCTTGGCCACCCGGGCGGCTTCGACGGCCTGCGGGCCGGGCAGCTCGTCGACCGCCCACGCCGCGTGCCGCAGCACGCTGACCGAACCTTCGATGAGTGCCAGGCCCTCGGCGAGCAGGTGACCGACCGCCTGGTATGACCCGATCGGCGCGCCGTACTGCTCGCGAACCTTGGCGTAGTCGGTGGCCAGCGCGAGGGTGCCGCGGGCGGCACCCACCAGCTCGGCGGAGGTGACCGCCAGCGCCAGCGCGTACCAGCGGTCGGCGTCCTCGTCGCTCAGCTCGGCGAGCTCGGGCGGTGATTCGACCACTCCGGCAAGGCTTCGGGTCAGGTCGACCGAGTCGTGCCCGGCTTCTGCCGGCCGCGGTGCACGACCGCTCAGCCGGTGCAGGTCGTCGGCGAGCACCGGTCCGACGAACGGCACGTCGACGAGCCCGCGGGCGAATTCCTCTGCGACGATGGCGACCTCGACGCCCGAGGCCTCGTCGGTGCGCAGTCAGCGCCAGCCGGTGGCCTCGACCGTCTTCTCCAGCCGCGCGCGACGGATCTCGTCGTCGAGGTCGGCGACCGAGCCGGGCCCGAGCTCGTCGGCCAGTTTGGCCGCGGCGTCTCGCAACTGCTGCTGCTCACTGGTCAGACGTACATCCATACTGCTCCTTCAGAACTCGCCGCAGCGCCTTGCCTGACGGCAGGCGTGGGATTTCGGGGACGAAGACGATGTCGCGGGGACGCTTGTAGGACGCCAGGCGCTCGGCGACCATCCCCACCAACTCCTCGGCGGCGACCGGCTTTTCGGCCGCGACCGCGGCGATGACCGCCTCGCCGTTGATGCCGTCGGGGACGCCGAACACCGCGCAGTCCCGCACGGCCGGATGCCCGTGCAGCACCGCTTCGATCTCGGCCGGCGCCACCTGGAAGCCGCGCACCTTGACCATTTCCTTGAGCCGGTCGGTGATCCGCAGCCAGCCGTCGTCGTCCAGATAGCCGATGTCGCCGGTGCGGTACCAGCCGTCGGTGAACGCCGCGGCGGTCTCGGAGTCGGGAAGGTAGCCGGCCATCGCGGATTCCGCGCGCACCTGGATCTCGCCGGTGGAGTCGATGCGGACGTCGACGCCGGGGACCGGGCGGCCGACGGTGTCCAGGCGGGGCTGATCCAGTGGGCAGCAGGCGATGACGGGCACCTCGCTGGTGCCGTAGGCGGAGATCCAGCCGACGCCCGTTCGCCGCGTCACCTCGTCGGCCACGCTCGCCGTCACCGGCGTCGCGCACCACATGATGTAGCGCAGCGAGGACAGGTCGTAGGTCTCCAGCTTCGGATGCGAGGCGATCGCCAGAGCGATCGGCGCCACCGCCATCTCGATGGTGATCCGGTCGTCGGCGATGTGCTGCAGCATCGCGTCGATGTCGAACCGTCGATGCAGCCGCATCCAGCCGCCCGCCTCCAGCACGGTGGCGATGTTGAGCAGGCCGAGGATGTGCGAGGGCGGGGTGACGATCTGCATGCGGTCGGCCGCGGTCATCCCCAGGGCGTCGCGCCAGTGCCGCACGGCCGCCGCGAAGGACCGGTGGGTGTGGCGGACCGCCTTGGGCAGGCCCGTCGTACCCGAACTGAAGACCAGCACCGCATCGGCGTCGGGATCCGGCTGCGCGGCGGACGGGCCGACCGGGGGTGATCGGCTCGTCGAGATGCAGCATCGGCATCAGCTCGGCCAGCACCGGGTTGTCGCCCACCGCGTGCTCGGCGCCGCTGACGGCCAGCGCGGTGCTGACCTCAGCGGCCTTCCAGGCCGGACTGATCAACACTGCCGAGGCGCCCAGTTGCCAGATCGCCTGGACGGCGAAGACGAACTCGGGCCGGTTGGACGACATCAGCGCCACCCGCTGGCCGGCGTGCACACCGCGCTGGGCAAGAGTGTCGGCCAGCCCGGCAGAAAGGGCGTCGACCTGCGATCGTGTATACGTGAGGTCGTCGAACGCGAGCACCGGCACGTCGCTCACGGTGCGCTCCGCTCGCACATGGTCAGTGACAATCCCATCGACGGATCAGATAACGAGAACATACTATCGCTAGTGGAGAACTGTATTCTCGTCTGGGTAGAATGACAATGCGCCAATGGGAGGAGATGAAGTGCATGACCTTGGACAGCGAGACCCGGTACGCGGTGTCTGACTCCGCTGACACCGCCGACGGCGGCACGGTGACCATCACGTTGGACGGCAAGACGGTGACCGTGCCGTTGAACCCGAGCGAGACGCTGCTGGAAAGCGCGCGCCGCGGTGGACTGGTCCCGCCGTACAGCTGTGAAGCCGGCAACTGCGGCACCTGCATCGCGACGGTGACCGAGGGCAAGGTCACGATGCGCCTGAACGAGGTTCTCGACGACGACGAGATCGCCGAAGGTCTGGTGCTCACCTGCCAGGGCATGCCCGAGACCACCGTGGTCATCGACTACGACTGAGCCTCGCCGAACTCGTCGAGCGCTGGGGGCGGCCGATAGTCGGGCTGGTAGCCGACCACGTTGACCGGGCTGCCGACCAACCGGTACTCCCCTGCCGACACCACCACCTCCGGTGTGGCATCCAGCGCCTCCGGCAGCGAGCGCACCGCCGCCGCAGGAATACCCAGCGGACGCAGCCGGGCTTCCCACCCCGCCGCGCTGTCACCGGCCAGCGCCTTCGTCACCACGGCCAGGACCTCCTCGCGGCGGGCTGATCGCTCGGCCATCGTCGGGAAGCCCTCGATACCGGCCTCCCCGGCGAAGGACTTCCAGAAGCCGTCGTGGGTGATGAACAGGGCCAGGTATCCGTCGGCCGTCGGAAAGAGCTGCGCGGGAACGTAGAACGAGTGCGCCCCGAACGGGTGCCGCCGGGGATGGACGCCGTCGTTGAGGTAGGCCGAGGCCTTGTAGTTCAGTTGCGAGAGCATCACGTCGCGCAGCGACACGTCGACCTGACCGCCCTCGCCGGAGATGATCATCGCCAGCAGTCCCAGCGCTGCGGTCAGCCCGGTGGAGTTGTCGACCGACGAATAGCCCGGCAGCGTGGGCGGATCGTCGGGGCCACCCGTCATCGCGGCCACGCCGGTGGCGGCCTGGATGACGTAGTCGAACGCGGGGTCGTCGCCGCCGTCGAGGCCGTAGCCGGTCATCGCCACGCAGACGATGCGATCGTTGTGCCGGCGCAGGGCGTCGTAGGTGAGGCCCAGCTTCTTGATCACCGACGGCTTCATGTTCACCAGCAGTGCATGCGACTCCGCGACGAGTTCGCCGAGGCGGCGTTGTCCCGCTTCGGAACTCAGGTCGAGGCAGATACTGCGCTTGTTGCGGTTGAGGCTGGCGAAATAGCTGTCGGCGACCTGACGGGAGATCTCGCCGCCGGGCGGCTCGACCTTGATGACCTCCGCGCCGAGGTCGGCCAGCATCATGGTGGCGTACGGCCCGGCCAGCATGGTGCCGACCTCCACGATCCGAATGCCGTCCAGTGGCCCCTTCATCGGATTTCGGCGGCGAGCTGCGAAATCACCTCGCGGGTGCGGTATTTCGACGCGATCAGCTCGTCGCGCGTCTCGCCGATCGGCAGCAGCCGCACCGAGAGGTCGGTCACTCCCGGCGTCGGCGAACGACCGGAACCGCGCCAGGATGGCTTCCTCGTCGCCGGCCGCGGTCAGGTCGCCGACATCGCGGGCGTCGCCGCGGTCGAGCAGCCGCTGATAGTTCGGCGACGTCTCCGCCTCGGCGAGGATGCGGTTGGCGCGCGCCTTGGCGGCGTCGATCTCGGAGTTGGCGCACAGGCACACCGGGATACCGGCCACGATGCGCGGCGCCTTACGCCCGGCGTTCTCGGCGGCCTTGTTGATGCTGCGGCGCGATGTGGTCACCGATCGCCCGCTCGTCGGCCATCCACAGCACCGTGCCGTCGGTGAGCTCACCGGCGATCTGCAACATCACCGGTCCCAGCGCGGCGACCAGCACCGGCAGCGGCGAATCCGCGCCCAGCACAGTCGGATTGTGGACGGTGAACGTGTCATTCTCGACGTCGACGTCGCCCGGGCCGGCCAGCGCGGCGTTGAGCACCTGAGGTAGTCGCGGGTGTAGGCGGCGGGCTTCTCGTACGGGATGCCCAGCATGTCGCGCACGATCCAGTGGTGCGACGGCCCGACGCCGAGCGCGAGCCGTCCGCCGCTGCCGGCGTGCACCGACAGCGCCTGGCGGGCCAGGGCGATCGGATGCTGCGCCTGCAGCGGAACCACGGCGGTGCCCAGCTCGATCCGGCTGGTCCGGCTGCCCATCAACGACACCATGGTCAGCGCGTCGAAGTCGTTGGGCACCTGCGGCATCCAGGCGGTGTCGAAGCCGGCGGACTCAGCCCACTCGATGTCTTCGAGGAACTTCTTGACCTTGCGGGCCATGTCGCCGCGCTCGGCGCCGATCATCACGCCGAGTCTCATACGGACTCTCCCGCCTTCTCGGTCAGCGCGCGAACATCGCGAACCAGGTCGTCCAGCGACGTCCCGGTCGGAAAGACCGCGGCCGCACCGACTTCCAGCAGCTTGGGCACGTCGCCCTGGGGAATCGTCCCGCCGACGATGACGGCGATGTCGCCGGCATCAGCCGCCCGCAGCGCGTCGACGATGCGCTTGGTCAGCGCGACGTGCGCGCCGGACAGGATGGACAGCCCGACGACGGCGACGTCCTCCTGCAGGGCGATCGACACGATGTCCTCGATGCGCTGACGGATGCCGGTGTAGATCACCTCGAACCCGGCGTCGCGCAGCGCGCGCGCCACGATCTTGGCGCCGCGGTCGTGACCGTCGAGACCGGGCTTGGCCACCAGAATGCGTGCAGTCATCACTCAGGCCGTCTCTTCTTCGCGCAAGCGCTCATCAGAACACCACCGGTTGCTGGAATTCGCCCCAGACCGCCTTGAGCGCCGAAACCATCTCCCCCACCGTGCAATACGCGTTCGCGCAGTCGATCAGCCGGTGCATCAGGTTGTCGTCCCCCTCCGCGCCCCGGGTCAAGGCGGCCAGGGTGGCCTGCACCGCGGCGGGGTCGCGCTCGGCCTTGACCTGCGAGAGCCGCTTGAGCTGGAGGTCACGCCCTTCGGCGTCGAGTTCGTAGGTGTCGATGTCCGGCGGCGGCTCGTCGGTGACGAACTTGTTCACCCCGACCACCGGGCGCTCACCGGACTCGACCTCCTGGTGAATCTTGTAGGCCTCGTCGGCGATGAGCCCCTGCAGGTAGCCGTCCTCGATGGCGCGCACCATGCCGCCGTGCTTCTCGAGGTCGGCCATGATCTCGATGATGCGTTCCTCGGTGGCGTCGGTGAGCGCCTCGACGAAGTAGGAGCCGCCGAGCGGATCGGCGACCCGGGTCACCCCGGTCTCGTAGGCCAGGATCTGCTGGGTGCGCAGCGCCAGCGTCGCGGACTCCTCACTGGGCAGGGCGAACGGCTCGTCCCATGCCGCGGTGAACATCGACTGCACGCCGCCGAGCACCGAGGCGAGCGCCTCGTAGGCCACCCGGACCAGGTTGTTCTGCGCCTGCGGGGCGTACAGCGAGGCGCCACCGGAGACGCAGCCAAAGCGGAACATCGCCGCCTTGTCGGTCTTCGCGCCGTATCGCTCGCGCACGATCGTCGCCCAGCGGCGCCGTCCCGCACGGTATTTCGCGATCTCCTCGAAGAAGTCGCCGTGGGTGTAGAAGAAGAACGAGATCTGCGGGGCGAACTGGTCGATGGTCATGCGCCCGCGCTCGACCACGGTGTCGCAGTAGGTGACGCCGTCGGCCAGGGTGAACGACATCTCCTGCACCGCGTTGGCGCCGGCGTCGCGGAAGTGCGCGCCCGCCACCGAGATCGCGTTGAACCGCGGCACTTCGGCCGCGCAGAACTCGATGGTGTCGGCGATCAGGCGCAGCGAGGGCTCGGGCGGCCAGATCCAGGTGCCGCGCGAGGCGTACTCCTTGAGGATGTCGTTCTGGATGGTGCCGGTCAGCTTCTCGCGCGGCACACCCTTCTTCTCCGCGGCCGCGACATAGAAGGCCAGCAGGATCGCGGCGGTGCCGTTGATGGTGAAACTGGTGCTGATCTTGTCCAGCGGGATGTTGTCGAACAGGATCTCGGCGTCGGCCAGGGTGTCCACCGCGACGCCGACCCGGCCGACCTCTTCGCCGTACTCCGGATCGTCGGAGTCGTAGCCGCACTGGGTGGGCAGATCGAGCGCCACCGACAGGCCGGTGCCGCCCTGGTCGAGCAGGTAGCGATAGCGCCGGTTCGATTCCTCGGCGGTGCCGAAACCGGAATACTGACGAAATGTCCACAGCCGCCCGCGGTAGCCGCTCGAGAAGTTGCCCCGGGTGAAGGGAAACTCGCCCGGCACGGGAGGATCGCAGGAGCGGTCGGCCGGTCCGTACACCGGCTGCAGCGGGATACCCGATGACGTCTGGGATTGGTAGTCCATCGGTGGATACCGTACTTGCAGTTTAGGAGAATGCCAATA
>CAVXWQ010000004.1:0-25008 GCA_963765445.1 uncultured Actinomycetota bacterium | reverse complement strand
CGGAGAGCCACTTGCCGAATTGGCCGTCCTTGACGTGCTCCGGATACCAGGTGATCTCCTGGTTGAGCTCGACCATCCGGTCGCGGAACTCGGTGACCTTGACGAACCACGACGACACCGCGCGGTAGATCAACGGATTTCGGCACCGCCAGCAGTGCGGATAGGAGTGCTCGTAGGTCTCGTGCCGGATCAGCACCGGCGAGTTGACCGCCGCGCCCGCGGTTCCGTTCTTGAGGTCCCGGATGATCTGCGGGTTGGCGTCGAACACGTGCTGGCCCTGGTAGTCCGGCACCGAGGCGTCGAAGCGTCCTTTGGAGTCCACCGGCGTGACCGGCACGATGCCGACGGTGTCGGTGGTTGCCTTGTCGTCCTCGCCGTAGGCCGGTGCCATGTGGACGATCCCGGTGCCGTCCTCGGTAGTGACGAAATCACCGCGCAGCACCTGAAAAGCGTTGGCGGAGTCCGAGAAATACGGAAACGGCGGCAGGTAGCACAGGCCGAGCAACTGATCACCGTGCACCGTGGCCAGGATCTCCGGTTCCTCACCGAGTTCGCGCGCGTAGGGGGCGAGCCGCGCTTCGGCCAGCACAAGTCGCCGATCCCCCACCCGCACGACCACATACGTGACCTCGGGGTTGACCGCGACGGCCTGGTTGGACGGCAGCGTCCACGGCGTGGTGGTCCAGATCAGCAGGTGCGCGCCGTCCAGATCGCTGCCTGGAGCCACCACTTGGAAGCCCACCGTGATGGCGGGGTCCTGGCGGCTCTGGTAGACATCGTCGTCCATGCGCAACTCGTGGCTGGACAGCGGCGTCTCGTCGTTCCAGCAGTACGGCAGCACCCGCACACCCTCGTACGCCAGGCCCTTGTCCCACAGCTGCTTGAACGCCCAGATGACCGACTCCATGAAGGACAGGTCGAGAGTCTTGTAGTCGTTGTCGAAGTCGACCCAGCGCGCCTGGCGGGTGACGTAGGCCCTCCACTCGCCGGTGTACTTGAGCACCGACTCGCGGCAGGCATCGTTGAACTTCTCGATGCCCATCTCCTCGATCTGCGCCTTGTCGGTGATACCGAGCTGGCGCTGCACCTCGAGTTCGGCGGGCAAGCCGTGGGTGTCCCAGCCGAACCGTCGTTCCACCTTGTAGCCGCGCATCGTGCGGTAGCGCGGGACGATGTCCTTGACGTAGCCGGTCAGCAGGTGGCCGTAGTGCGGCAGTCCGTTCGCGAAGGGCGGACCGTCATAGAACACGTACTCCGGCGCGCCGTCGCGGCGGGCGATGCTGGCCCGGAAGGTGTCGTCGTCGGCCCAGTAATCCAGAACCTCGAGTTCGAGGGCGGGAAAGTTGGGCGAGCCGCCGGACGGCTTCGGGTAGCCACTCTCGGTCACGATGCGCGTTCGTCTCCTGTGCCGTCACAGCACGGGGACGACGACGCGCGGTGCGCGAGCGCCGCGGTACCACCCCGCTTACGCACGAGCCGTGCGTCGCTCTTTGCAGGCTGTGACGGGCCCGCCCGTTCGGTTCTACTGGGTCCGACCGCAGTCGGGCTGTTCTTCCGAAGGCTCCCCGGTGATGGCCGGATCGACGCCGATCCCGACGATTCTAGCGTCGCCGTGGGGCCGGGAGTCAGGCGGCGCCTTCGACCGCGCTGGCCTCGGACGTCAGGCCGATCAACCCCAGCCGGAACTGCGCCGCCAACTCCTCGACGGTGCAGCGGTCCAGCCGACGCATGTCGTACCACCAGTCCATCCCTACCTGCGGCTCATCGTCGTCGTCTCGTCGTCGCGGCGGTAGGCCAGCACACCCAGGGCCGGACCGTCGGTCACCTGCGTCGGCCCGAGCGCGGGGTCCGGAGGCATTCCGAGGTAGGAGAAGACGACTTCCGCCGGCGGCATCGCGGCGTGCTGGGCAACCGTCAGCGCATGCCGGACCTCGGCCAGCAGGGCGTCTGCATCAAGATCACGCTCAGTTGCGCAGCAAAGGCGGATCGGTGCGACCGTGGTCAGCCCGCTGACGGTCACCACGCCGACGCCGATGGTCCGTGCGATCGCACGCCCGAGCGTCGCGAGGAGGATCTCCTCGACGCCCACATCGGCGTACTCGACGGTGCCGTCGAGTTCGGCGGTCAACTCACACGGGAGCGGAGCCGCTAGCCGGACCAGATCTTCCGGTCGCGGACGGCCTGCAATTTCATCGTCGACTACCCGCACATTGCTTGGCGGATTGGTCACGGGAGGAGCAACCATGCCCACCACCGTAGCGGGACTCTCCCAGAAGTGGGAGACCATTCCCATAACTGTGACGGCACTGTCAATTTAATGCTTCATTTACTCTGCAAGGTTGCCAGTACCCATTACCGGGAGTTCGGGTTATCGTGAACCGGTGCCCCGGACCGACGAAAACGGCAGACAACTCAAGGCTCTGCTCGAATATCTGCTCGACGGCGATATCGACGCCAAGGACATCTACGACGCCCTTGGGATCTCCAGCAGCACGTACTATCGCCGGATCAAGGACGGCGACTATCCCAATGCCGAGGAATTGCGGTTGGTTTCAGCCCGATTCGGCCTGAGCTACCCGGACCTGCAGGTCCGGTTCGGGCTGATGAGCCGGCAAGAGGTGTGGAATTATGTCGAAGCTGCGCCATTTACGGTGGCGACAATTGATCGGCCGACGACGGTCCGCATTTCACCGAAACTCTCTGAATTGCAGCCTCGGCCGGATGCACCCCCCTTGTAGTATTTGCTGAAGTAATTTCGGGGGTAAGGCGGCAACTATGAGTATTGGCGTTCTCATCGTCATCACACTGATGTGTATCACATGGAGCCTGTGGATTCGGCGCGTCACCTGGGGATGCCGCTGGGAGGTGGCCGCAACCCTCAACATCGCGCTCCAGGGCGCTGCCGTGTTCCTCATGTCGCCATTCGCATCGGCAACGATCGGCCAGGTGCTGCACCGCCTCACCGGGACGTGGAATCTCGAGGACTACATCGGGCACGACTGCTACATCGTGGCCGCATCGGCGATCGTCTACAACGCACTCGGGCGTCTGCAGGACGACGATGCCATGCAAGAGGCGTTCAAGCAGTACGTCGAGCGGCCGGCGACGCTGTGCATCCCGCTACTGCTGGCAACGTTCTCCGTGGGCAACGGAACGGCGGTCTACCGCCCCGACTTCTTCGATGTGCCGACCGACTTCTGGCTGTCCACCTATTGGCTGCTGCTGTGCGGCATGCTGATCTACTTGCTGGTCTACGGGTCGCGGGCCCTGCTGATCCTGCGCCAGGACCCCCGCTCACGGCGGATCGCCAACATCTACCTGCTGGCCTCGGCCAGTGGTGTGGTCGCCTGCGCGATCCGCATCATGACGGCCTACGTGCCCAGACTGCAGCACATCGAGGGCGGCAGTCTGGTGTGGTTCTTCGCCTGCACGTGCGGCGCCGGTTTCGCGCTGGCTTCGGCGCACTCCTGGCGGATCAAGACGAAGTGGTTCATCCGGGCATCCCGCTGAGCGCGGTGCTCTGCGTGACGTCGGCGCGCCAGTCCTGAGCCGCTTGCTGTCGATCGCTTGTGGAATCGGCTGGCGCGTAAGCGCGTCTGGCATCGCCACCGTGCCGGCTCGGTCCTCGACGCCGTCGTCGCCCGGAGCCGCTGTTTGTCGGACATGACTTGGCTGCAGTCGCAGGCCACTTCAGGGGCCCGACATTTGACGAATTGCCAGCATTCGGTGAGCGTATGGCGCGCCCCCGCGACGCATGCGGCCGAGCGGTGTACATAGGATTACCCGGTGAAATTCGTCATTGCCATCCATGGAACTCGCGGGGACGTCGAGCCCGGCGCCGCAGTAGGCCTGGAGCTGTTGCGCCGAGGACACGAGGTGCACATGGCAGTCCCACCGGACCTGATCGGCTTGATGGAGTCCGTTGGACTGCCGGCGAGCGCCTATGGGCCCGACTCGCAACAGCAGCTCGATGAGGGTATGAACCCCTGGAAGATTCAGAACCCGGCTGCCCTGCTGCGCAATGTCAACGAGTACATGAACAGGGCCTGGACGGAGATGAGCACACCGCTCGTGCCGCTGGCTGAAGGGGCAGACCTGATTGCGACCGGCACAAACTACCAAGAGGTCCCCGCCAACGTTGCCGAGTACTACGACATACCTTTTGTAGGTATCCATCCCTCTCCCGTGCGGATTCCCGCCGGCAGGCTTCTTCCAAAGGTGCCTGCGCCATTGACCCGCTCCGCAATGTCGGCAGCCTGGTGGCTGTATTGGCGGATGACGAAGAACGCGGAGGACGCACAGCGCCGCGAGCTTGGTTTGCCGAAGACGACAGGTCCCTCGGAGCGACGGATCGAGGAGCGCGGATATCTCGAGATCCAGGCCTATGACGAAGTCTTCTTCCCCGGATTGGCGGCGGAACTTGGCAAACGACGGCCCATTATCGGCACGCTGACCATGGAGTTGGCGACGGATACCGACGACGAGGTCGCGGCGTGGATCGCCGCAGGGAAACCTCCGATCTTCTTCGGCTTTGGAAGCACACTGGTTCCGTCTTCGGTCGATCCCATTGCGATGATCACCGATGCGTGCGCGGAATTGGGTGAACGGGCACTCGTATTGACTGGGGGAAGTGGAGCCCAGCAATGCGCCGACCATGTCAAGACCGTGCGCTCGGTGAACTACGCCACCGTGTTGCCCCTGTGTCGGGCGGTTGTGCACCACGGGGGCGGGGGAACCACCGCGGCGGGTGTACGCGCCGGGGTACCCACCTTGGCCCTGTGGCTCCACGCCGATCAGCCGATGTGGGCGGCTCAGGTGAAACGGCTCAAGGTGGGCTCGGCTCGGCGACTGGCGAGCATAACCAAGAAATCGTTGCTTGCGGAGCTCCGCAAGATACTGTCCCCGCAATACGTGGCCCGAGCCCGTCAGACCGCCACCCGCATGAGCAAACCCGCTGCCAGCGTTGCTGCCGCCGCCGATCTGCTAGAAGCTGAGGCCCGCCGACGATCCTGACTCGGATCCCACGTTGGACCTGGGGCGCGTGTCGCCAGATCCCGTCACTCTTGACGCGGCGCGCCGGCGTCGGGCGCAACGCAGGCCGCCCTGGCGGGGACGGCCGCATACGCTGCGGAAACTTCGTGAAGTGGGTGCGCCCGCGCGGTTCGACGGCCGTTTGCATGAGGCGCCCGGCCTCGTGGCTTATCACCCCGTTGCTCGCGACCGCGATCAGTTCGAGTGCGCAGCAGGCGGCGGGCCCGAAACAGCGGTTGCGGTCAGTAAGCTAGCTAAATGGCATCGCGGACCGAGACCCTCGAGACGCCCGCCGGACGCTTGGACATCTACCGGCGGATCGGTCAGTTCGTGGTGCGTTGGCCGTTGCTTGTGGTCGGACTGTGGATCGCCATCGCCGTCACCCTGTCTTCGGTATTTCCCACCCTTACCGAGCAAGTGCAACGTAACCCGGTGCCGATTTTGCCGGCCGATGCTCCGGTAACCGTCACTGGTGCCGCGATGACCAAGGCCTTTCAGGAGTCGGCGGGATCCAACAACACCCTGATTGTGGTCTTGGAAAGCGGGAAGGGCCTCGGACCAGCTGACGAAGCCGTGTACCGCAAACTCGTCGACTCGCTGCGAGCGGACACCCAGAACGTGACCATGATCCAGGACTTCCTGAGCGCTCCGCCGCTCCGCGAGATTCTGGCCAGCAAAGACGGCAAGGCATGGCTGCTTCCGGTCGGCGTTCCCGGTGAACTTGGCTCGGATAAGTCGAACGCCGCCGTGCTCGCGATCGCCGAGATAGTCAAGAAAACCGTCGCCGGTTCTGACCTGACGGCCAATGTCACCGGACCGGCGGCAACCGCCGTCGACATGGCCGAGATCGGCGAGAAGGATCGGCAAAACATCGAGATCGCAACGGCAGTGATGCTGCTGGGGATTCTGCTGATCATCTATCGCAACCCGGTCACCATGTTGCTTCCCCTGCTGACGATCGGGATCTCCCTGCTGACCGCGAACGGAGTCATCTCCGCGCTGGCCAACCTGGGCCTGAGCATTTCCGCGCAGACCATCGTGTTCCTCACCGCGATGCTGGCCGGCGCGGGAACGGACTATGCGGTGTTCCTCATCAGCCGCTACCACGACTACCTGCGAATGGGCGAAACGTCCGACCAGGCAGTGCAGAAGGCGATGGCGTCGGTGGGCAAGGTGATCGCCGCCTCGGCGGCGACAGTCGCGGTCACCTTCCTCGGCATGGTCTTCACCAAACTCGGTGTGTTTTCCACCGTCGGCGTCGCCTTGGCGGTCGCGATCGCAATCGCTTTCGTGGCGGCCGTGACGTTTCTGCCAGCTGTCCTGGTCCTGACCGGCCGCCGCGGCTGGGTCAAGCCACGCCGCGATCTCACCGCCCGATTCTGGCGCCGCTCGGGCGTCCGAATCGTGCGCAGGCCGAAGATTTATCTGGCCGCCAGCCTCGTTCTGCTGCTCGCGCTCGCCAGCTGCGCGATGCTCGTCAACTACAACTACGACGACCGCAAAGTACTCCCCCAAGATGTGGACAGCGCGATCGGTTACACCGCGCTGGACCGTCATTTCCCGCTCAACCAGATGATTCCGCAATACCTCTTCATCCAGTCCCCAAGGGACCTGCGGACACCCGAAGCCCTCGCTGACCTCGAGCAGATGGCGTATCGAATCAGCCAGATTCCTGGCGTCGCGGTGGTCCGCGGCATCACCCGCCCCACCGGAGAATCACTGGACAAAGCGCGGCTGAGTTATCAGGCGGGCGAGGTCGGTTCGAAACTGAGCGACGGCGCGAACCAGATCGACCAACGCATGCCCGACATCGACAGGCTGAGCAGCGGTGCCGGGCAACTGGCAGACGCCCTCGGAATCGTACGGGGCCAAGTCACCCAAGCGATCGGAATGGTGGGTGGACTAGTCGATGCACTGACGTACATCCAACAGCAGGTCGGTAGCGACAAGACCTTCAAGGACCTCGAGAACGCCTCGAAGCTCGTCGACGGCATGCAGGCGCTGGGCAAGGCGATCGGCGTCAATTTCTCCGACATCGGCAGCCTCTTCGACTGGGCAGAGCCGGTGGTGAACGCCCTAGATGGAAACCCGGTGTGCGACTCCAGCCCGTCCTGCGTGCAGACGCGCGACCAGCTGCACCAGGTGCTCGATGCCCGCAACGACGGCACCTTCGACAAACTTGCCGACCTTGGTCGCCAACTGCAGGCGACACAGTCCGGGCAGGCACTCGACTCGACGACGAAGAATCTGCGGTCTGCGCTCGACGCCGCCACCAAGGCGCTGCGGTCGGCGGGCTTGGACAGCCCCAGTGCCGTGCAGGGCAAGCTGACACAACTGGGGCAAGGCGCTGACCAGCTCGCGGACGCGAGCCGACAGATCGCCGACGGGGTGAAACTGCTTGTCGACTCGACCAAGCAGATCAGCTCAGGACTCTCTGAAGCCTCGAAGTTCCTGTTGGCGATGAAGGCGGATGCCAATAAGCAACAGATGGCGGGCTTCTACATCCCGCCGGACATACTGACCGGCGACGAATTCAAGAAGGCCGCGGCCGCCTTCATCTCACCGGACGGCCATTCTGTGCGCTACCTGGTCCAGGGCGACATCAGCCCGTTCAGCCCGCAGGCCATGGATCTGGTCAAGACGATCACTGACACCGCCGAGGCGGCTCAGCCGAACACGCAGCTTGAAGGCGCCTCGGTATCGATGGCCGGCTATTCGGTACTGCTGCGCGACGCTCGCGACTACTACAACCAGGACATCCGGCTGATCATCGTGATGACCATCCTGGTTGTGCTGGTGATCTTGATCGCCCTGCTGCGCGCGATCGTCGCACCGCTGTACCTGATCGCATCGGTCATCCTCTCCTACCTCTCTGCACTGGGCATCGGGGTGGTGGTGTTCCAATTCATTCTCGGGCAGGAACTGCACTGGAGTGTGTCGGGATTGACGTTCATCGTTCTCGTCGCCGTCGGTGCCGATTACAACCTGCTGCTCATTTCCCGCATTCGCGAAGAATCCGCGCACGGCGTACGCTCCGGGGTCATCAAGACGGTCGGTTCGACCGGCGGGGTGATCACCGCGGCGGGCCTCATCTTCGCGGCCTCGATGTTCGGCCTGCTGTTCGCCAGCATCACCACCCTGATTCAGGCCGGCTTCATCGTCGGCGTCGGAATCCTGTTGGACACGTTCTTGGTCCGCACCGTCACCGTGCCCGCCATCGCGACACTGATGGGGCCCGCAAACTGGTGGCCCTCCAAGGCCAAGCCAGGGCCGGTCAGGACGCGCAGGCCCACGGCTGAGCTGGTATCGGCTGGCGCGCCGCAAAGCGCGCAAAACAGCTCCGAGGCGGACCTCGACGACACAGAACGCACTGAGCCACCGCAGGATGTGGATTAAGTCGGCCGAGGTTGTTTGGTGTGAGCGGTCTCAAATGGCTTGCCCCGCTTGCCCGTCCGAGTCGCAATCAGAGTCGCCGGCCGGCGACTGCGGCCATCAATGCCGGGCCGCTGCGCGCCCCGGCATTGATGATCTAGTGTTCGCTCAGGGAAGGAAGGATCGAATATGGTCGCGGCTGCCACATACCTCGCGAAAATCCAACGCTTCGAAGAGCTCTACGACGACAGGGTCTCCACCGCCCTGTCGCTGTTGGCCTCCGACGCCGCGGCGGCACGGGAGATCGAGCGCTCGCATGCCGTCATCAAGTCGGCTCTGCAGGAACTGATCGGCCTCTACCAGGCCATCTACGTCGAGAAGAGGTCGGCACAGGGCAAGGACGATGCGCTGCGGCTGACCAGGCTGGAGGCGAACATCGTGATGACGGCTCAGCAGAACCTCGAGACCATGCAGAAACTGGTCCGTTCGAGGGGTTCGAGAGTCATCGGGCCGCTTCAGTCCAAAGTGCTGCTGCGCTCCATGAGAAGGATGAACGCCAGCCTCGCGCGTCGCGACGCCGCCGCCCCGATCTCGGTTCTGGTCGCGGTCAAACAGCTGTTGTGTGCTGGGCGCAAGCCCGTCAAGACATTGCTGACGCTGGGGGCGATGACTGTGCTGCACAAGCCCGTAACCGACTGGCAGCGCAATATGGATCCACGCAACTTCTTCAGGTCCCAAGACGTCACTTTTCACGGGGTGGACGCCATCCGAGAACTGACGGACCAATATCCGCGCCGCGTCTTGGTCTTCATCGGCAATCACGACACGTCGCTCTACGACGGCTCGATTGCTCAGCGGCTGGCGTTCATGGTGGGCAGCGAGCACCACATCGTGCTGACCCGCAAGTCCGTCTTCCCCATCCCCCCTCCGGAGTCATTCGGTGACGTGGTGTTCATCGATGAAGAGGACCCCAAGTCCTATCCCATTGCTGAAAGCCTGCAGAAGACAAAGGAGTTCTTGACCAAGCACGATGTTGTGAGCCTCGCCGTTTTCCCCGAAGGCATGATGGCCTTCACCGGCGCGCAGATGCCCCTGGTGACCAAAGAAGGTGCATATGTGGTGGCCCGCAAGCTTGCAATCGAACTGAAGGATCTAGATGTGCCCGTGTTTCTAGTGGAAGTGAAATCCAATACGCTGGTGCACCTGACCCAGCATGACTACGTCGACGCGGCTGTGCGGGTGACCGGCGTAGAGATAGTTCCCACCGATCCCTTCGTCAAGGGGAAGCCGGACGAATGGATCGACGGGCGCAGGCTGGAATCGGAGAATCGGTTCAATGAAGACCGCGGTGAGCAGATGCTCGACATCGCGAGCAGCAGGCGCATCCCCGGGACGATCACCTATGACGCCCGAGGCCTGCGCACCGCGGCCAAGCCGCCTCTGGCTTAGCGTTCGGCCAAGCAGGGGTCGAGGCGGTTGAACTCGTTCTTGCGGTACTTCTCGACCGCGCCCGAGCGCCGGATCTTTCCGCTCGTCGTGATCGGGATCGCACCCGGTCCGACGATCACCAGATCTGCCACGGCCAAACCGTGAACGCGTGAGATCGCCGACGTCACATCGCCCTTGACGGCGTTGATCTTCTCGACCATCTCTTCGTCAGTCTCGTTGCGCCGCTTCAGTTCCGCGACGACGACTAGTCGTTCCGTCTCGGCGGCCGGGTCGGCGATGGCCGCAACACGCCCACCGGAGATTGCGCTCACCGTGACCTCGATGTCGTCGGGGTAGTGATTGCGGCCGCGGACGATCAGGAGGTCCTTCATCCGGCCGATGATGAACAGCTCACCTTCGGAGATGAAACCCAAATCGCCGGTGCGCAGCCACTGGTTGTCCGGAGTGCCGGGCGAAGGGTCGACAATTTCGGCGCCGAACGTATGGGCGGTCTCGTCCGGCTTCCGCCAGTAGCCGATCGCCACGTTCTCACCCTGGGTCCAGATCTCGCCGACCATGCCGGCCGGCGTCTCGGTCCGAGCTTCCGGATCGACGATCCGAACGCCGGGCGAACTCGGCGTGCCGTAGCTGACCAGAGCCGTACCGCTGCCCGTCCGCTTGGCATGGCCGGCGGAGAGTTTTTCCGGCTCGAAGTGGACGACCTGCGGCTTGGGCTGGGGTGCATGGGTGGCGACGAACAGCGTCGCCTCCGCCAGACCGTAGGACGGGCGCAGCACCTGCTCATTGAGCTCGAACCGGGCGAACCGGTGCGCGAAGCGCTTCAGCGTGGGCACGTGGACACGCTCGGCGCCACTGATGATTGTGGCCACGCCACTGAGATCGAGACCGGCCAGGTCCTCGTCCTTGGTGCGCGCGGCAGCCAACTCGAAGGCGAAGTTGGGAGCGGCGGTGACAGCGTTGGGATGGCTCGCCAGCGCCTGGATCCACCGGGCGGGCCGCTGCAGGAAGGCCATCGGCGTCATCACCACGGTCTTCCAGCCACCGAGGATCGGCGCAACAACGCCCAGCATCAACCCCATGTCGTGGTAGAACGGCAGCCACGACACCGAGGTGGTGTTCGGCGGCGCCATCCGTCCGTGATCGGGGAAGTAGGCGGCCATCTGCTGCTCGTAGTTGGCCGACAGGTTCCGCGTCGTCACCATGACGCCGGCCGGGCTGCGGGTCGAGCCCGAGGTGTACTGAAGGTAGGCGGTCTCGGGCTTGGCTTCCCGCTTGCTGCTGGTCTTGCGCCGCGAGTCGAGGTCCATGGTGTCGACCTCGAAGATGATCGGCACCGGACCGTCGCCCTGGGCCACCGCGTACGGTGCGACGGTGTCGACGATCGCCGACGTGGTGAAGATGGCGGTCGGCTCGGCATCCCGAAGCACCGCGATGACACGCTCGTCGTGATGTCCGGCCATCGGCGTCGACAGCGGAACGGCGATGACGCCGGCCTCCAACGAGGCCAGGAACGCGATGATGTACTCCAGGCCCTGCGGGGCCAGGATCACCGCACGGTCACCGGTGGTGGTGCACGACTTCAGTTCGTGAGCCAGGTTTTTCGACCGGCGGTACAGCTCGGCCCACGTCAGGCTCTCGGGAACGCCTTCCCAGTCCTTGTCGTAGTCGATGAACGTGAACGCGGTGTCGTTCGGCTGAAAACTCGCGCGCTCCTTCAACACCGTGGAGATCGAAGATTCCCTCATGGCGTAAACCTCTCCTGTCGTGCGACGCGGTGCTCGCATGCTTTCCGAAACGGTTACTGCTGCCATTGACATCACGCCCTCGCCACGCTGCTCAGAGATGCCAGTTCACGTCCTTGCGCAACCCGCACGAAGACGGATCGCACGGCCGCGACGTAGTTCTCGATCGACTCCCTGGCGACCGGGTTGCCCGGGTAGAGCACCGTCACCATGGTCTTGTGCTGCAGCCGAACCACCCAGAAGCACAGCGGATTCGACAGCCGGCCGTCGAAGTACAGGCCGATGTTGGCCCCGTCCAGGTCCGAGGTCAGGAACGCCGAGAGCGGCGGCAGGCCCACATCGAAGTAGTTGACCTGCGGGAAACTGGCCTTCGGCCGCTCCAGGAACGGTGCCAGCTCCAGGACGCGGTCGAACGGCACCTGCGCGGGATCGCGCCCGGCGTCGAACGACTTCTGCGCGCCTCGCGCCACCTCGGCGAACGACAGGCCGGCAATCGGCACCGTCATCGGTACCAGCCCGGTGAACCAGCCGAGAGTCATCAGCTCGGACAGCTCCCTGGTATCGGTGGGAGTCAGACCGTAATACGTTGGAGCACCGCACAACTCGTTCTCGGCGATCCCCAGGCAGGCGAAGACGCCACCGATGAAACGGGCACCGGCTTCGGTGCAGGCCACCTCGAAGTCCAGGGTCTGCTCCTCGTCCATCAGCTCGAAGGTGACCAGCTCACCGGAGCACGGCATCGACGAATCACCAAGCGGCAGTGGGAACTCCGGGAAGCTGTTGTCGTTCTCCATGGCGAAGTCGGTCCACGCGCGAATCTCCGGCGACTCGAGGGTCAGCGTCGAGGTGTACTCCCGCTGGCGGACAAGAAATCCTCGTAGCTGCCCGGCTCGGGAAGCTTCAGCGGCGGGTTGCCGCCGACCAGCGTCGCGTACATCAGGTTGAACTCCATGAGCGCGACACCCATGAACTGCGCGTCCATGTGGACATGGTCGATGCTCATGTAGAAGGTGAAGTGATCGTCGAACTGGACGATGCCGAAGGTGAAGCAGTCCCACTCCACCGGCGACGGAGTGGCCCTGATGAGGTCCCGGAACTCGTCGTGGCTCATCACACCGCGCTTGGTGGGAACGAACTTGATGTCGGCGGAGCTGTCCATCGTGTGCCGGACGATCTCGTTCTCGCCGTCGTACTCGAACCAGCTGCGGTAGGTGTCGTGACGACGAACGTGGGCGTTGATCACGTAGTTCATCGCACGCAGATCGCACTGTCCCGGTGCGTCGTACGCGGCGATCATCAACCGCGAGTAGTCGAGTCCCTTGGCGGCATACTCCGAGTACCCACGGATGTGCTGCGCCTGCATGTATCCCGGCGGTACCGGGCTCACGGGTGCTTCCATCGCCTTCGCGCGCGAGGACGCCGACGGGTGCCAGGAGACGACCGAGCCTGCACCAACAGTCCATTGATCGATCGTTCCGATCGACACCGGGCCGATTAGCAACTTTCCTCCTACCCGTCTGTGGGGCTTGGCGAGTACATCGACTTTTGCGCCTTCGTCATTACGAAGCGGCCTCAACGTCTGTTTGAGCCGCCAACTTCTCGCAGATGTGGGCTGCCAGCGCCCGCACGGTGGTGATGTCCGCAGGACTGATGCGCACGCCGGTCTCGGTCTCGATACGGGTCCGCACTTCGAGGTTGCCCAGCGAGTCCAGACCGTATTCCGCCAGCGGCCGATCCGGGTCGATCGAACGCCGCAGGATGAGGCTGATCTGGTCGGAGACCATGTGCCGCAGCTTGCCCGGCCACTCCTCCACCGGCAGCGCGGCGAGTTCGGTGAGGAACTTGCTTCCCTCGCTGCGGCCCTGGCCGATCGAGGAGAACTCCTCGGCGAACTTGCTGCTCTGGGCGAACGCCGCCAGCCAGGGTGAACCCATGACGGGCGTGTATGCGGTGTAGCCCCGGTCGTAGCGCAGCAGCGACTCGAAGGCGAACGCACCCTCGGCGGGAACGATTGCGCTGGCGGTCATGTCGGCCATGGCCTGGCCGCGCCCGATCTGGCTCCATGCGCCCCAGGCGATGGCGGTGGCGGGCAGGCCCTGGGACCGGCGCCAGTGGGTGAACCCGTCCAGCCAGCTGTTGGCCGCCGCGTAGGCGCCCTGGCCGGGCGAGCCGACCAGCGCGGCCGCCGAGGAGAACAGGCAGAACCAGTCCAGCGGATGCCCCGCGGTGGCCTCGTGCAGATTCCACGCGCCGTCCGCCTTCGGCCGCCAGTCACGGTCGATCAGTTCGTCCGTGATGTTGGTCAGCGTCGCGTCCTCCACCAGGGCCGCCGCGTGCAGCACACCCCGCAGCGCGAGACCGGAGGCGGTTGCCGCGGCCACCAGGCGCTGCGCGGTCGCGGCCTCGGCGATGTCCCCGAGCTCGATCTCGACCTCGGTGCCCGTCTTGCGAATCCGCTCGATGACCTCGAGCGCCTCGGCCGTGGGCTCGGAACGACCGTTGAGAACGATCCGGCCGCCGCCGGCCGCAGCCATCTGCTCGGCCAGGAACAAGCCCAGACCGCCCATGCCGCCGGTGACGATGTAGGCGCCGTCCGCACGGAAGGGCACCGCGTTGCCGGGCGGCACGACCGCACGGGCGCCGCCCTCGTGCGGAGCGGTCAGCACGAGCTTGCCGATGTGCCGCGCCGCGCTCATCTCGCGGATCGCGGTCGCCGCCTCGTCGAGCGGGTAGAGCGTGCTCTCCGGCATCGGCAACGTGCCGTCGGCAGTGAGTTCGTAGACCTTGCTCAGCAGCTCGCGGATCAGAGCGGGATCGCTGACCGACAGCAGCGCCAGGTCGACCGCATAGAACGACAGGTTGCGCCGGAACGGGAACAGGCCGATCCGGGTGTCCCCGTAGATGTCCCGCTTGCCGATCTCGACAAATCGACCGCCGAACGCCAGCAGTTCCAGTCCCGCCCGCTGTGCGGCGCCGGTGACGGAGTTCAGCACGATGTCGACGCCGTAGCCGTCGGTGTCGCGGCGGATCTGCTCGGCGAACTCGGTGCTACGCGAGTCGTAGACATGCTCGATGCCCATGCTGCGCAACAGGTTTCGACGTTCGTCGCTCCCGGCGGTGGCGAAGATCTCGGCGCCGGCCGCGCGGGCGATGGCCATGGCGGCCTGTCCCACACCACCGGTCGCGGAGTGGATCAGCACCCGATCGCCGCTCTTGATCCTGGCCAGGGTGTGAAGGCCGTACCACGCGGTCGCGTGCGCCGTCGTCACCGCTGCGGCCTGCTCGTCGGTCAGGCCGGCGGGCAGAGTGACCGCGACGTCGGCGTCGCACATGACGAACGTGCCCCAGCAGCCGTTGGCCGACAGGCCGCCGACGTGGTCGCCCACCTTGTGGGTGGTCACGCCGGGTCCGACCGCGGTCACAACCCCGGCGAAGTCGGTACCGAACGCGGGCAGCCGACCCTCGAAGCTCGGGTAGCGACCGAAGGCGATCAGCACGTCGGCGAAGTTGATGCTCGACGCGGTGACGGCCACTTCGATCTGGCCCGCGCCGGGCGCGACCCGTTCGAAGGTGGTGAACTCCATCGTCTCGAGGTCGCCAGGCGTGCGGACCTGCAACCGGACGCCGTCGCGCGCGAACTCCACGTCGGTTGTCCGCCGGTCCTCGGCGCGCAGCGGGGCCGGGCACATCCGGGCCACGTACCACTCGCCGTCGCGCCAGGCGGTCTCGTCCTCGTCGGTGGCAGCCATCAGCTGCCGGGCCACCAACGCGGCGTCGGTCTGCTCGTCGACGTCGACCTGGGTGACCTTCAGGTGGGGGTACTCGGTCCCGATCACCCGCGCCAGACCACGAAGGCCGGCCTGTCGAAGATTGATCAACGTCACCAGGCAGTACCGCCTGGGCACTGCGGGTGGCCAGGTAGAGCCGCGCGGACAGGCCGTCGATCTTCGCCAGCTGGCGGGCCATCCGGACCAGGTGATGCACCTGATCGGAGTCGTGGGCCGCCCGCTCGGCGACCGCCACCGGCTCGGTCACGATGACCACCGAACCGTAGCCGCCGCCGTCGAGGTAACGGTTGAACTGCTCGGCGCTGGCCTCGTGATCGCCGTCGACCGGCCAGTCGATCACCGCAACCTCGGCGTGGTGCTCGCTCAGCGCGTCGGACAGTCCGGCCGCGAAGCCCTCCGCACCGTCACCGGTGGTGACCACCAGCACGGGCGCGCCGTCGAAGTGCTCCGGCTCGTCGAGCGTCTGGTGCCTCCACTCGACGCCGAGCAGGCGCTCATTGAGTACCCGATCGCGCCGCGCGGTCGGCGACGCGGTCCCGAACCGGGCACCGCGCAGCGCCACCTGGACGGTTCCGTGCTCGTCGAGCAGCTCGATGTCGGCCTCGACCTGGCCGGCCGGGTCGACGTTGACCACGCGGGTGTAGCAGTAGTGCGTGTTGCGAGCCGGGCTGTAGGCGCGAACTTCGCGAACGCCCAGCGGGATCGGCAGGAAGCCCTGGCTGACGGCCTGCACGCTGGGGTGGGCGTCAACGGACTGGAAGCACGCATCGAGCAGAGCCGGGTGCACCACGTAGGCGCTCTGTTGCGAGCGGATCGCGCTGGGCAGCCCGACCTCGGCGAACACCGAATCCGAGCCGTCGGCGGTGTTCACCGACGCCAGGCCGGCGAACGCGGTGCCGTACTGGACGCCACGGTCGGCGAAGGACACTCGCATCTCGTCGCCTTCCACCCGGTTCGGGTGGGCCGCGAACAGTTCGGCGACGTCGTAGGCGGCCGGCGAGTGGTCCTCGTCGGTGGCCCGCAGCACCGCAGCGGCCCGCCGAACGTCCTCGCCGTCCTGGTAGGTGTCGACGCTGAACTCGACCACTCCCGGGGCGGTCACCTCCGCCGATGCCGACACCGGAGTCTCGGCGTCGAGCAGCAGCATCTGGTCGAAGGTCACGTCGCAGATCTCTGACTGCTCGCCGATCAGCGCCTTGGCCGCCGCGAGCGCCATCTCGCAGTACGCGGCGCCCGGCAGCGCGGCCACATTGTGGATCTGGTGATCCGAGAGCCATTCGTGGATGTCGGTGCCGACGTCGGCCTGCCACACGTGGCGTTCCGGGTTCTCCGGCAGCCGGACGTGGGCGCCCAGCAGCGGATGCACCGCCAGCGTCTGCCCGCCCTGCCCGTGGACCTCGTGCGTGTCGCGGGTGAGCATCAGCGGGACGTGGGTCCAGGTCGGCAGCGGTGCGTCGACGAGGCGCCCGCCGGGGTACAGGGCGGCGAAATCGACCGCGGCGCCCGCGCTGTGCAGATCAGCCAGGAAGCTGCGCAGGCCGTAGGGCATCTCCTGCTCGCGCCGCAGCGCCGCCAGGGTGGCCAGGGTGATGTCGAGGCTGCGTGCGGTCTGGTCGACGGCGTGGGTCAACAACGGGTGCGGCGCCAGCTCGCCGAAGACCCGGTAACCGTCCTCGAGCGCGGCCTGCACCGACGCGGCGAACCGCACGGTGTGGCGGAGGTTGTCCACCCAGTAGTCGGCGTCGAAGAAGGGCTCGTCGCGCGGGTCGTACAGGGTCGAGGAGTAGTACGGAACCGTCGGCTCCATTGGGTTGATGTCCTCGAGCGCCTCGGTCAGCTCGTCGAGGATCGGATCGACCTGGGGCGAGTGGGACGCGACGTCGACGGCGACCTCACGGGCCATCACACCGCGTTGCTCCCACGCCGCCACCAGCTCGCGGATCGACTCGGTGGCGCCGCCGACGACCGTCGACTCCGGCGAGGCGACCACCGACAGCACGACGTCGTTGATCCCGCGAGCGGCGAGCTCTGAAAGAACCTGTGCCGCAGGCAGTTCCACCGATGCCATCGCACCGGAACCGGCGATGGTCGCCATCAGCCGCGAGCGCCGGCAGATGACCTTGACCGCGTCGTCCAGGGAGAGCGCTCCGGCTACGACGGCAGCCGCCGCCTCACCCATCGAGTGACCGATGACGGCGCCCGGGCGCACCCCGTAGGCCTTCATCGTCGCCGCGAGTGCGACCTGCACCGCGAAGACGGTCGGCTGAACCCGGTCGATCTCGCTGACCTTCTCCGGGGCAGACATCGCCTCGGTCACGGAGAATCCGGACTCGCGCTCGATCAGCGGCTCGATCTCGGCGACCGCGGCGGCGAAAGCCGGCTCGGTGGCCAGAAGCGCGGATCCCATGCCCGCCCACTGCGAGCCCTGCCCGGAGAACACCCACACCGGACCGCGGTCGTCGTTGCCGACGGCGGGCTGGTACGGGGCAGTCCCGTCGGCGACCTCACGCAGCGCCTTGATCAGCTCTTGATTGCTCCCGGCGAGCACGGCCGTGCGAACGGGGCGGTGGGCACGGCGACGCGCCAGCGTGTAGGCGAGGTCACCGAGCTCGGCACCGTCGACACCGTTGCCGTTGAGGTGCGCGGCCGCCCAGTCGGCCAGCCGGCCCGCGGTGCGGCGCAGCTCGTCGGCCGAGGTCGAGGACAGCGGGAACAGCAACGCGCCGGTCAGGGCGGTCGTCGCGTCGTCGTCCTGGGCGACCGTGCGGGGGGCCTGCGAGTGCGGCGCCTGCTCGAGGATCGCGTGCACGTTGGTGCCGGACAGACCGTAGGACGACACCGCGGCGCGACGGGGGTGGTCACCGTCGGCCGGCCACGGGGTCACGGCCTCGGGGATGAACAGCCCGGTCTGGACGCGGCTGAGCTGCCTCAGGCAGCTGCTTGAAGTGCAGGTTCTGCGGCACCATGCCGTGCTGCAGAGCCAGGATGGCCTTCATCATGCCGACCGCACCAGAGGCGGACTGGCCGTGCCCGAAGTTGGTCTTCACCGACCCGAGCACGCACGGTCCGGCGGTGCCGTACACCTGCGCGAGGCCGTTGAACTCGATCGGGTCGCCGACCGGGGTGCCGGTGCCGTGCGCCTCGACGTAGCCGACCGTGCTGCCGTCCACCTCGGCGGCGGCCAGCGCGGCCCGGTAAACGGTGACCTGGGCCTCCTTCGAGGGCGTCGCGATGTTGACGGTGTGACCGTCCTGATTCGCGGCGGAGCCCCGCACGACGGCCAGAATCCGGTCGCCGTCGCGCTCTGCGTCGGAGAGACGCTTGAGCAGGAACATCACCGAGGCCTCGCCGGAGACGAAGCCGTCCGCCTCGACGTCGAAGGCGTGGCAGTGACCGGTCGGCGAGAGCATGCCCTGGGCCGAGCCGGAGGCCATCTTGCGCGGCTCCAGCATGATCGAGACGCCACCGGCGAGGGCGAGGTCGCTCTCCCCGTCGTGGATGCTGCGGCAGGCCATGTGGATCGCCGAGAGGCTCGACGAGCATGCCGAGTCGACGGTGTAGGCCGGCCCGTGGGCGCCGAGCGTGTAGGCGATGCGCCCGGAGGCGAGGCTGTAGTTGTTTCCGGTGAAGCCGTAGGGCCCCTCGATCGCGTTGGCGTCGGCGGCGACCAGCTGGTAGTCGCCGTGAGTCATTCCGACGAACACCCCGGTCAGTGAGCCCGACAGGGCGGCCGGGTCGATCCCGGCGTGCTCGACGGCCTCCCAGGAAGTCTCGAGCAGCAGGCGATGCTGGGGGTCGATCGCGATGGCCTCGCGCTCGTTGATGCCGAAGAACTCGGCGTCGAAGCCGGCGACGTCGTCCAGGAACGCGCCCCACTTGCTGACCGACCGGCCCGGAACCCCTGGCTCCGGGTCGTAGTACTCCTCGGCGTCCCAGCGATCCAGCGGCACCTTGGTCACGAAGTCGTCGCCACGAAGCAGCGCATCCCACAACTCGTCGGGCGAGTTGATCCCTCCTGGGAGCCGGCATGCCATGCCGATCACAGCCACGGGGGTGACAGACACGTCGCTCACCTCGGTCTTCCTCATACTCGCTGCGCGTGAGATGGATGCCGAGGCGGGGCCCGCGCGTCAGAGCGTGGTGCACCGGCGTCCATCTGAAGTTGCCAATGTTGCTCGTAGCTTAGCTGGTCATGTTGACGAAAGCGACAAATATTGGCCAGTTGTATTAGGGAATGCGCAATGTTACCGTCCCCACCACGCCCACCGTTACCGACGCTGATACCTGTTAGCTGGGGTTTCCGCAACTCGCGAGATAAACATGATCACCGCACCCTTTCGACGCACTCCAAACAATGCCTATTGAGCAGCAGCTTATGTCCGTCTCGCTCGTCTCGCAGCCAGGCCAGTTTCACGGGCTCGGAGCGCCGCCGGCCGGGCCTCACACGAAGTTGCAGCGCCTTTTCTGCCGCCATTCTGACTCAAATTCGGATTTGCGATTTTCCAGCAAATTCGTAGTCGCGGTAAGTGACCTAGGTGTAAATTACCGAATTGAATTAGCCGTAGCTGCTGTGAAAACACGCTTGTTTAGCTTCGGTGAATTGCGCATTCCGAACGCTCGGGAGAGACGCTTCCTGAGAGTTTCCGCTATTGACCCTCAGGATAGAAAAATCGCTCTCATCTGCGAATGTCCCGAAGAACACACAGCAGATGGCAACGAGACTGAGAATACGCTGAGAACGATTGGAGCGCCCCCCGGCTGGCGTGACTCACACCACTAACTCGCCGCGCCGAAGACGTGGTTTACCCCTGAATGGAGGCACCTCAGCGGTGATCAGCAAATTAGGTTCTATTAACGACTTGACAGTGTTCAGTAATTGGCGAACTTCAGCAATCAATTCGCGCGGAGAGCCGTCGTGATTGGCCGCGAAGTGACGTGAGTCACCATTGTCAGGGTGGTGCATACCGTTGGTCGGAGTTAGCTGGGGAACGCGTACGGGCGTGTCGAGCCCGTCCAGACACCGCTTTAACGCGCGACACGCCGTTGTCTCACGACACGCCGTAGGACGGCTTGAGAAAGCCCCACGGCGTGTCGAGAGGGTGCGGGCAGCGGCCACATGACCACCGTCCGGCACGGAGAACACGGGCCGGACAGGGCTGAGGGAAAGGGCTAGCGGGCCTGCGAGACGACGCCCGCGGCGACGGGCGCGTAGGGGGCTCCGAACTCCTGGACGGGCTGGAACCCGCGCCTGCGGGCTTCCGCTGCCCCGAGTCGGATGAGCGCGGCCGTTCCGATGAAGCCGGCCTGATCGGTCAGGATGAACGGTGTCAGCAGCCGGTTGTGGACGAAGCCGAAGGACAAGCCCTTCTCCGGGATCGCCCAGCCCAGAGATCCACCCAGCCCCACGTGCCCGAAGCCGGGCAGCAGCCCGGGCAGCGGCTGGGCGTGATAGCCCAGGTGGAAGCCCATCGGGAGAACGAGGTTGCGATCCGGGACCAGGCTGGGCCGGCCCGTCAGTCCGGCAACGAGCTCCGCGGACAGGTATCGGCGCCCGTCGATCTCACCGCCGTTGGCGATCGCGCCGTACATCCGGGCCAGGCTGCGCGCGGTGGCGACGCCATTGGCCGACGGCAGCTCACTGTCCAACAGCGGCATGTCGCCCTGCACCACGGCCCGCATGCCCGGGAAGTACATCGACCCGAAGATCGACGACACCTCGAGGGCGGCGATCCGGGGAGCCACGACGTTGAATACCGGGTTGGGAATCCGGTGCTGGGGCCCGATGATCCGGGCGGCGTGCGTGGGCGCGCCCGCCGGCGGCCGGCCCAGGTGAAGCCCGTCGGTGTTCAGCGGCTCGGCCACCTCGATGCGGAACAGCTCCCGCATCCCCATACCGGTCACCGCACGCGCCAGGCCGGACAGCAGCCAGCCGTAGGTGATGGCGTGGTAGGCGGGCTTGCCGAAGTGGCGGTCCACAGGGGCTGCGGCGATCCGCTCCTCCATGTGCCGGTGATCGAGCAGCTCACGCTTGCGCACACCGCGCAGGTGGGACAGGCCGGCACGGTGACGCATCACGTCACGGACGGTGATCTGGGCCTTACCGTTGGCACCGAACTCGGGCCAGTACTCGGCCACCGGCGCGTCGTAGTCGATCAGACCGCGATCTGCCAGTCGGTGGATGACCGTCGAGGCCACACCCTTGGTCGCGGAGAACACCATGGCGCCGGTGTCGGCCGACCAGTGCCTGTTGCCGCGGCGGTCCGACCATCCGGTCCAGACGTCGACCACGGGCTCACCGTCGAGGTACACCGCCAACGCCCCGCCACCGAACCTCGGGTGCGGAAAGAGCGCGGAGAAGCTGCGCACCGCGCAGGCGAAGCTCGGATCGGCCGCACCCTGCACCCCGCGGGGCAGCGCTGCCGGATCTCGAGTCACCTGAGTCACAGATCGAATTTACCTGTCCGTAGATCCGTTGAGGACAATGTTGCCAATCTGTTAACTTCGCTGCTCAGCCGCATCGAGGATCTGCTGGGCGGCCAACGCAGGGGTCAGCTCCCCCGCCCGCACCTGCCGTTCGATCTCCGCCCGCATACTTCGCACGGCCGGATGGGTGAGCACCCGGTCCAGGACCGCGTCACGAACCATCGACCACGTCCAGTCCACCTGCTGCGTGCGCCGCCTGGCATCGAACTCGCCGGCCGCCGTCAGGACATCGCGGTGCCTCAACACGGTGTCCCACAGCTCGTGCAAACCCGTGCCGTCCAGCGCGCTCATCGTTAAAACCGGTGGCCGCCAGAGGGTCTCGCGGGGATAGATCAGCCGGATCGCAGCTGAGAGCTCGCGAGCCGCGGCCTTCGCCTCGGTCAGGTGCGCACCGTCGGCCTTGTTGACGACCACGATGTCGGCGAGTTCCAGCACGCCCTTCTTGATGCCCTGCAACTGGTCGCCGGTGCGGGCCAGGGTCAGGAACACGAAGGTGTCGACCATGTTGGCAACCGCGACCTCGGACTGCCCCACCCCGACCGTCTCCACCAGGATCACGTCGTAGCCGGCCGCCTCGAGCAGCACGATGGTCTCCCTGGTCGCGCGGGCCACACCGCCCAGGGTCCCCGAGGTCGGCGACGGGCGGATGTAGGCGTCCGGATGGACGGCCAGCCGGGCCATCCGGGTCTTGTCGCCCAGGATGGAACCGCCGGTTCGCGTCGACGACGGGTCGACGGCGAGGACTGCGACCCGATGCCCCTGCTCGATGAGGTACATGCCCAGGGCCTCGATGGTGGTCGACTTCCCCACCCCGGGCACGCCGGTGATGCCCACGTGCAGCGCCTTGCCGGCGTCGGGCATCAGCTCCAGCAGCAGACGCTGGGCCTGTTCACGGTGATCGGCGCGGGTCGACTCCACCAGGGTGATGGCCCGCGGCAGCGCCGCGCGATCGCCCGTGCGGATGGCCTCGGCCAAAGCTGCGACGCCGGATCCGTCGGCCATCAGGACAGGTCGTAGCCCAGCCGGCCGGCCAGCTTGTGCAGCAGGTCGACGGCGGCATCCGCGATGACGGTGCCGGGCGGGAAGATCGCGGTGGCTCCGGCTGCGTACAGCTCGTCGAAGTCACCGGGCGGGATGACCCCACCGACGACGATCATGATGTCCGGGCGGCCCACCGCGGCCAGTGCGTCGCGCAGCGCCGGCACCAGCGTGAGGTGCCCGGCGGCCAGTGAGGACACCCCGACCACGTGGACGTCGTTGTCGGCCGCCTGCTGGGCGACCTCGTCCGGGGTAGAGAACAGCGACCCCACGTCGACGTCGAAACCGATGTCAGCGAAGGCCGTTGCGATGACCTTCTGGCCGCGGTCGTGGCCGTCCTGCCCCATCTTGGCGACCAGGATGCGCGGCCGGCGGCCGTCGGCCTCCGCGAATTTCGCCACCAATCTGGTGGCCTCGCTCAATCCGGTGATGGTTCCTCCCGCCCCCACTTCGTCGCGGTAGACCCCGGAGATGGTCCGGATCTCGGCCTGATGACGGCCGTAGACCTTCTCCAGAGCGTCGGAAATCTCACCGACGGTGGCCTTGGCCCGGGCGGCGTTGATCGCCAGGGCCATCAGGTTGTTGCCCAGACCGTCCTCGGCAGTGTCCATCCCCCGGTCGCTGCGCTCCTGCCCGCCGCCGTGCGCCGCGGCGGCCCGCGACAGCTCGGCCAGGGCAGCCTCGACGGCGGCCCCGTCGCGGCCGGCCCGCAGCTCCGCCAGCTTGGCGAGCTGCTCGGCCCGCACCCGGCTGTTCTCGACCTTGAGGACCTCGATGTCCTGATCTTCGTCGACCCGGTATTTGTTGACCCCGATCACCGGCTGCTGCCCGGAGTCGATGCGGGCCTGGGTCCGCGCGGCGGCCTCTTCGATGCGCAGCTTCGGGATGCCGTCGTCGATCGCCTGGGCCATGCCGCCGTGCGCGGCCACCTCGGCGATGTGGGCGCGGGCGCGCTGCGCCAGCTGATGGGTGAGCCATTCCACGTAGTACGAGCCGGCCCACGGGTCGATGGGCCGGGTGGTGCCCGATTCCTGCTGCAGCAGCAGCTGGGTGTTGCGGGCGATCCGGGCCGAGAAGTCGGTGGGCAACGCGAGCGCCTCGTCGAGTGCGTTGGTGTGCAGCGACTGGGTGTGCCCCTGAGTGGCGGCCATCGCCTCGATGCAGGTTCGCGCGACGTTGTTGAACGCGTCCTGCGCGGTCAGCGACCAGCCCGAGGTCTGCGAATGTGTACGCAGCGACAGCGATTTCGGACTCTTGGCGCCGAACCCGGCGACCAGCTCGCTCCACAGCAGCCGGCCGGCCCGCAGCTTGGCCACCTCCATGAAGAAGTTCATCCCGATACCCCAGAAGAACGACAGCCGGGGGGCGAACTTGTCGATGTCCAGACCGGCGTCCAGGCCCGCCTTGAGGTAGTCGACACCGTCGGCCAGCGTGTAGGCCAGCTCCAGATCGGCTGTCGCACCGGCTTCCTGGATGTGGTAGCCCGAGATCGAGATGGAGTTGAACTTCGGCATCTTCGCGCTGGTGTAGGCGAAGATGTCGGAGATGATTCGCATCGAGGGCTTGGGCGGATAGATGTAAGTGTTGCGGACCATGAACTCTTTGAGGATGTCGTTCTGGATGGTCCCGGCGAGCTTCTCCGGTGGCACGCCCTGTTCCTCGGCTGCCACCACGTACAGCGCCAGGATCGGTAGCACCGCGCCGTTCATCGTCATCGACACCGACACCGCCGACAGGTCGATGCCGTCGAACAGCTGCCGCATGTCGAGGATCGAGTCGATCGCGACACCCGCCATGCCGACGTCGCCCGCCACCCGGGGGTGGTCGGAGTCGTAGCCGCGGTGGGTGGCCAGGTCGAAGGCCACCGACAGGCCTTTCTGGCCGGCGGCCAGGTTACGGCGGTAGAAGGCGTTGGAGTCGGCCGCGGTGGAGAACCCGGCGTACTGCCGGATGGTCCACGGCTGGTTGACGTACATCGTCGGGTAGGGCCCGCGGATGAACGGCGGCTCACCAGGGAAGCTGTCCAGCGGGTAGCCCTCGGCCGCCACCGCGTCGCGGTCGGCGCCGACGTACACCGGCTTGACGGCTATGCCCTCGGGGGTCTG
>CAVXWQ010000003.1:0-23539 GCA_963765445.1 uncultured Actinomycetota bacterium | reverse complement strand
CCGTGCGCCGCGGCGGCCCGCGACAGCTCGGCCAGGGCAGCCTCGACGGCGGCCCCGTCGCGGCCGGCCCGCAGCTCCGCCAGCTTGGCGAGCTGCTCGGCCCGCACCCGGCTGTTCTCGACCTTGAGGACCTCGATGTCCTGATCTTCGTCGACCCGGTATTTGTTGACCCCGATCACCGGCTGCTGCCCGGAGTCGATGCGGGCCTGGGTCCGCGCGGCGGCCTCTTCGATGCGCAGCTTCGGGATGCCGTCGTCGATCGCCTGGGCCATGCCGCCGTGCGCGGCCACCTCGGCGATGTGGGCGCGGGCGCGCTGCGCCAGCTGATGGGTCAGCCATTCCACGTAGTACGAGCCGGCCCACGGGTCGATGGGCCGGGTGGTGCCCGATTCCTGCTGCAGCAGCAGCTGGGTGTTGCGGGCGATCCGGGCCGAGAAGTCGGTGGGCAACGCGAGCGCCTCGTCGAGTGCGTTGGTGTGCAGCGACTGGGTGTGCCCCTGAGTGGCGGCCATCGCCTCGATGCAGGTTCGCGCGACGTTGTTGAACGCGTCCTGCGCGGTCAGCGACCAGCCCGAGGTCTGCGAATGTGTACGCAGCGACAGCGATTTCGGACTCTTGGCGCCGAACCCGGCGACCAGCTCGCTCCACAGCAGCCGGCCGGCCCGCAGCTTGGCCACCTCCATGAAGAAGTTCATCCCGATACCCCAGAAGAACGACAGCCGGGGGGCGAACTTGTCGATGTCCAGACCGGCGTCCAGGCCCGCCTTGAGGTAGTCGACGCCGTCGGCCAGCGTGTAGGCCAGCTCCAGATCGGCTGTCGCACCGGCTTCCTGGATGTGGTAGCCCGAGATCGAGATGGAGTTGAACTTCGGCATCTTCGCGCTGGTGTAGGCGAAGATGTCGGAGATGATCCGCATCGAGGGCTTGGGCGGATAGATGTAAGTGTTGCGGACCATGAACTCTTTGAGGATGTCGTTCTGGATGGTCCCGGCGAGCTTCTCCGGTGGCACGCCCTGTTCCTCGGCGGCCACCACGTACAGCGCCAGGATCGGTAGCACCGCGCCGTTCATCGTCATCGACACCGACACCGCCGACAGGTCGATGCCGTCGAACAGCTGCCGCATGTCGAGGATCGAGTCGATCGCGACACCCGCCATGCCGACGTCGCCCGCCACCCGGGGGTGGTCGGAGTCGTAGCCGCGGTGGGTGGCCAGGTCGAAGGCCACCGACAGGCCTTTCTGGCCGGCGGCCAGGTTACGGCGGTAGAAGGCGTTGGAGTCGGCCGCGGTGGAGAACCCGGCGTACTGCCGGATGGTCCACGGCTGGTTGACGTACATCGTCGGGTAGGGCCCGCGGATGAACGGCGACTCACCAGGGAAGCTGTCCAGCGGGTAGCCCTCGGCCGCCACCGCGTCGCGGTCGGCGCCGACGTACACCGGCTTGACGGCTATGCCCTCGGGGGTCTGCCACTCGAGCTGATCGGTGACGTAGCCGTGGGCGGCCGCCGCGGCTGAAATATGCTGTGCCACATCAGCTTCAGTCGGTGTCGCAGTGGAATGGACACCGTGCAATGGGACGTCGGCGAAGCTGGGCACGGTACCGGTTGCACTAGTAGTCATGTCGGTCATGCCCCCAATCGGGCGAGCATGGACGAAAGTGCTTCGACCGCATCGATTTTCGCGGTCAGATAGCCGTCGGGCCGGTACTCGGCAGGCACGTCGGCGACGGCCTTCTCCGGGCCCGCCAGCAGCACCTGATCGACGCCCGCGGCGCGCGCGGCCGCGACGACTCCGGCGGCGTCGCTGCCATAGCGGGCGTCGGTCCCACAGATGAGCGCCACCGTGGCACTGGCGGTGCGTACCGCGTCGGCCACCCCGGCGGCGTCGACGGTGCCCGGGTTGACGGCTTCGATTCCGCCGGAGGCCAGCAGATTCGCGGCGAAGGTGGCTCTGATGTTGTGCTCAGCCAGAGGTCCCAGCGGCAGCAGCAGCACCGCGGGCCGGGCGCCGGTGCGTTCAAGGTAGGCGTCGGACCGGTCGCGCAGAGCTTCGAACCCGGCCGCGTAGCGGGCGACGGCGTCCGCCGACGACGGCGCCAACGGCGGCTCGGCCAGGTTCGGATACTCGTTCACACCGGTGATCGCGGTGCGGCGGTGGGCGACGTCGTCGGCACGGCGCGCGCGCACCTGCTCGATCTGCTCGGCGAGGTGATCGCGCGCCTCGACGAAGCCGCCTCGGGCCTCGATCTCCTGGAAGTTCGACCACGCTTGGGCGGCAAGGCTTTCGGTGAGGTCTTCGACGTACCAGGAGCCGCCCGCCGGGTCGAGCACCCGGCCGATGTGCGACTCCTCCAGCAGCAGCAGTTGCGTGTTGCGCGCGATGCGACGGGAGAAGCTGGTCCGGATGCCCGGGTAGCCGCCGGGGATCGCCACGTCGAACGGCAGCACCTGGACGGTATCGGCTCCCCCGACGCCGGCACCGAACGCAGCCAGCGTCGTGCGCAGCATGTTCACCCAGGGATCGCGCTGGGTCATCATCGGCGCCGAGGTGACCGCATGCAGCCGCGCCGTACCGCTGAGGGGCTCACCCAGCACGTCGGCGACCCTGGCCCAGAGTTGGCGCGCAGCGCGGAATTTCGCGATCGTCATGAACTGGTCGTCGTCGGCCACCAGCCGGAAGCTGATCTGCCGCAACGCCTTGGCGACGTCGACACCGGCATCGACCAACAGCCGCACATAGCTCACCGCCGCACCTATCGATCCGGCCAGCTCCCACGCCGCGTTGGCGCCACGGTCGTGAAACGCGGGGCCGTCGACGGTGATCGCCCGCACCCCCGGGCGTGCGGCCAGCCCGGCAGCGAGTGCCACCAGGTCGTCGACCGTGGGTGCGCCGCGGCCGCTGATCGGTGCGGTCAGCGGGTCGGCGCCCAGGTCGATCGACATCGACGCACGGGTGGCGTCGTCGGCGCCTGCCACCAGCGCCAGGATCGCGTCGGCCGCGGCCGGTAGTTCGGCGCCGGCATCGAGCAGGACCGGGGCCAGGTCCAGGTAGACACCCTCGAGAACGCGGTCCACATCGGCGGCCGCGACCCCGCCCCCGCCGACCCGCAACACCAGGGCGCTGACCCCGCCTGCGAGCGCGTCCAGGACGGCCGCGTTGCCGTCGGCCACCGCACCGCTGTCGCCGGGGGCCGGGAAGGACTCGGCCACCTTCCAGCCCGCGATGACGTCGCGATGGGCGTCACCGCCGCGGACGAATGGCCAGGTGCCGGGCAACGGCGGTTCGGGCAGTGCGTCGAGCGAGGTGTATAGCGGCCGGATCGGAAAGCCTTCGTAGGTGGGTGAGTCGAGCAGTCGCTCCGGTTCGGCGCCGAGTTCGGCCGGTTCGCGACGGCTGCTCTTGGCCAGCACACCGGCCACCGCCGTGCGCCAGCGGGCGCGCTGCTCCTCCACCTCTACTGACACCGGCAACTCCTGTTGTCGCAGCTTGCAGCCCGTGGCGGGATACGCCATCAGCTATTCAGGCTAAATGATGGCCTTCGGCGCGGTGTCGGCGAGTACGGTCCCGCGCTGCGGAATTCGCCTCGCGTCCGCGGACAGGTCACCAACTGCCCGTAATCTTGGTAAACGTGACGTCGACGGCCATCAGCACGCTGCGCAGCGTGCTGTCAGCGGTGGTGGCCACGGCCCGTCAGGTGCCCCGCACCCGCATCATTCTCACCGCGAGCGCCACTGTGATCCTCGTCGCACTCGCGCTGCTGGTGCCGTTGCCCACCGCGGTACAGCTGCGCGACTGGGCCTCTTCGGTGGGACCGTGGTTCCCGCTGGCGTTTCTGGGCGCCCACGTCGTAGTCACGGTGTTCCCGTTCCCCCGTACCGCGTTCACCCTGGCCGCCGGACTGCTATTCGGGCCCGCCCTCGGTATCGCGATCGCGGTGGTGGCCTCCACGCTCAGCGCGGTCATCGCGCTGCTGCTGGTACGCGCCCTCGGCTGGCAGCTGAGCAGACTGGTCAGCCACCCGGCCGTCGCGTCGGTGGATGCGCGGCTGCGCGCCCGCGGCTGGCCGGCGATCCTGTCACTGCGGATGATCCCGGCGGTGCCGTTCTCGGTGCTGAACTACGCCGCCGGCGCCTCCGCGGTGCGGCTGACCCCGTACCTGCTGGCCACCCTGGCCGGTCTCCTGCCGGGCACCGCCGCGGTGGTGGTACTCGGTGACGCCCTGACCGGCAACGTCAGCCCGCTGCTCGCGCTGGTCTCCGTGTGCACCGCCGCGCTCGGTATCGGCGGGCTGGTCTACGAGGTGCGTCAACACCGTCGTCACCACGCGCCGGCACCCGGGACGCCGGGTGTTGAACCCGACACCGAGCCGGCGACAACCGGCTAGCTCTCCGTGGATCCGTGCCGCGGTCCCGGCGATTCGGGCGGCGAGGACGGCGAGTACGACTGCTGCTGGGACAGCGGCGGGTACTGCATGGGGGGCAGCGGGTCGGGCGTCGGCGCGGCGATCGCGCTGAGATCACTGGACCGGGCATCGGCGACCGCGGCAGCCACCGCCTGCGCGATCTCCGGATCGGTCTGGGTGTTGAACCAGTCCTTGACCTCGTCGCTGTCGTCCTCGGGCTTGGGCAGATCGGTGTCCTGCGGCGACGGCGTGTAGCGGAACACCCCGTCCTCGCCCGGCGCGCCCAGCAGCTTGGTGAACCCCTGCAGCGCCGAGCCGAAGTCGCTGGGCACCACCCACACCTTGTTCGCCTCGCCCTTGGCCATCAGCGGCAGGGTCTGCAGGTACTGGTAGGCCAGCAGCTCGGGAGTGGGCCGGCCCGCCTTGATCGCCGCGAACGTCTTCTCGATGGCCTTGGCCTGGCCCTGCGCCTGCAGGTACTGGGCGGCGCGCTCGCCTTGCGCGCGCAGGATGCGGGACTGACGGTCGGCCTCGGCGGCCAGGATCGCGGCCTGCTTGGCACCCTCGGCCGAGAGGATCTGCGCCTGCTTCTGGCCCTCGGCCTGCTTTATCGAGGCCTCACGGCTGCCCTCTGCGGTGAGGATCATCGCGCGCTTCTCCCGGTCGGCGCGCATCTGCTTCTCCATCGAGTCCTGGATCGACGGCGGCGGGTCGATGCTGCGCAGCTCGACACGGGCCACCCGCAGGCCCCAGCGGCCGGTGGCCTCGTCGAGCACGCCGCGCAGCTGTCCGTTGATCTGGTCACGTGAGGTCAGCGTCTGCTCCAGCGTCATACCGCCGACCACGTTGCGCAGCGTGGTGGTGGTCAGCTGCTCGACGCCGACGATGTAGTTGCTGATCTGGTAGACCGCGGCCTGCGGGTTGGTCACCTGGAAGTAGACGACGGTGTCGATGTTGACCGTCAGGTTGTCCTCGGTGATCACCGGCTGGGGCGGGAAGGACACCACCCGCTCGCGCAGGTCCACCCGGGCCCGGATGCGGTCGATGAACGGGATCAGCAGGGTCAGCTGCCCGGAGACCGTCTTGCTGTAGCGGCCGAGCCGCTCGATCACCGCGGCCTCGGCTTGCGGGATCAGGGCGACGGACTTGGCGACGACGATGATGGCGAAGATCACCAGCACCGCCAGTAGCACCAGACCGGCTATGGCACCGTCCATGACGGGTTCTCCTTCGGATTGTGCTGACTTCTCACTCGTTCTTCCAGACCACGGCGGTGGCGCCGTCGATGTGCATGACGGTGACCGAGTCGCCCGGCTCGTACACATCGTTGTCGTTGTAGGGACGGGCCGTCCAGACCTCGCCGTCGAGCTTCACCTGGCCGTCATGCTGCGATACCCGGCCCAGCACCAGGGCGTGCTTGCCTTCCAGGGCCTTGACCGGCTCGGGCAGCCCCTTGCCCGCGGTGAGCTTGCGGCGCAGGGTGGGGCGGACGACGACCAGCAGCAGCACCGAGACGACCAGGAACACCGCGCCGTCGGCCCACACCGGCAGGTCCAGCAGCCAGCTCGATCCGGCGGCCGCCAGCGCGCCGCCGGACAGCATCAGCAGGGACATGTCTCCGGTCAGCGCCTCGGCACCGGCAAGACCCAGGGCGAACACGAGCCAGATCAGCGCCGCGGGCATGCTGCCAGGATACCGCGGGAACCGACAATGCGGTTGCGGTCCGCTGGTTGAGGACCTAACTACTACACTGCGAGCATCATGTGGTGCCCGAGTGTTTCACTGTCGATGTGGGCCAACGCCTGGCTGGCCGGCCAGGCCGCGCCCGACGACGTCCTGGACGCGTTATCATGCTGGGCACCAACGCATTCGGTGACCGCCTACGACTCGGTCGCGGCGGGCCGAACCGGGCTGCCGTGGCCCGACGTCGACGACGCGGGCGCGGTGTCGCTGCTGCAGACGGTCCGGACCGCCTCCGGGCGGCGCTCCGACATCGCCTGGCCCGCTCGGGCCGGGATCAGCCTTCTACTACCGGTTCCCGGCGACGTCCGCGGCCTGGCGCCGGGCAGCCAGTTCCAGCGTGACGCGCTGACCGCCGGAGAGGCGATCATCATCACCGGTCCGGACGCCGAAGCCGTGGGCCTGGTCCCTGATTTCGAGTACGACGACACCGAGGACGAACTGCCCGACGGTGACCGGGTGCCCGAACTGTGCGCCCTGTCGTGGACGGTCTACTCGCTGCCCGCAACTCCCCCGCTGGACCACCTCGACCTGGGCGAAGCGGAGTACGCACTGCGCTCGGCGGTGCGCTCGGCCGCCGAGGCGCTGGGCGCCCTGCAGCTGGGCTCCACCGGCGGTGTCGACGACCCGCGCGGACTCGTCGAACAGGTGCTCGAGACCAGCAGGCACCACCGCGCGCCCGACCACGCGCCGACACGGGCGCTTCGCGTGCTGGAGAACGCCGCACGGGTCGACGCGATCATCACGGTCAGTTCCGGGCTGATGCCGATCGGCACCCAGAGCGCCTCGGAGGCTCAGATCGCCAACGAGGCGCTGCGGCCGCTGGCCGGTGTGGTGCGCTCGGCGCGGATGGCCGCGGTCAACGCGGTCCTGGAGTCGGCCTGGCACTAGCGGCGGCGGCAGCGGCACTGGCCACGCACTCGGGCGTGCAGAACTGGCCGTTGAGGCTCGAGCCGTAGCCCGGGACGGGTTGTGCAGCAGGCACTCTCAGCGGCTCGCCGCCCTCGCGCACTTCGTCGAGCAAGCTCGAGCACCAGCCGGGCGAAGCGGCGCTGGGCATTGGGCGTCGACGCCCTGGCCAGCGCGATCCCGAGGGTGTCGGCGTGCTCGCGCAACTCGTTGTCGAGATCCCAGACGACCTCGATGTGGTCGGCGACGAACCCGACCGGGCAGACGATGACCGCTTCGGTACCGGCCTCGGCCAGAGCCGAGAGATGTTCGGCCACATCGGGTTCCAGCCAGGGCACCTGCGGCGGCCCGGACCGTGACTGCCACACCTGGTCATAGTCGTCGTAACCGGCCGCCGCGGCGACCAGGCCGGCGGTGTAGCCGACCTGCCGGGAGTACAGGTCAGGCCCGCACCGGTTGGCCGCGCGCACCGGGATCGAATGCGCGGTGAACACCAGTCTGGCCTTGTCGCGCAACGACTCCGGAAGTGTGGCGGCGGCGTCGGTGACCGCCTCGGCGAACATCTCCACCAGAAGCGGATGGTCGAAGAACTGCCGCAGCTTGACCAGTTCCGGCGCCTGCTCGCCGACGGCGGCGCGGGCGCGGGTGATGTCCTCCTGGTACTGGGCGCAGCCGGAGTAGCCGCCCCAGGCCGAGGTGGTGAACACCGCGGCGCGCCGGATCCCGTCGGACGCCATGGCGGCGACGGTGTCCTCGACGAACGGATGCCAGTTGCGGTTGCCGAAGTACACCGGCAGCTGTTCGCCGCGGTCGGCGAGTTCGGCCGCGATCTCGTCGATCAGCGCGCGGTTGATCTCGTTGATCGGCGAGACACCGCCGAAATGCAGGTAGTGCTCGGCGACGCCGGCCAGCCGCTCCGGCGGTATCCCCCGCCCGCGGGTGACGTTCTCCAGGAACGGCATCACCTGCTCGGGTCCCTCCGGTCCGCCGAACGACAGGACCAGCAGCGCGTCGACGTCGCTGGTCGCGCATCTACAGCAGCTGGGTGCTGGCGCCACCGTCGGCGAAGATGATCGTCCCGGTGGTCGCGGGCAGCCAGTCCGACATCAGCGCGCACACCGTCTTGGCCACCGGCGTCGGGTCTTTCATGTTCCAGCCCAGCGGCGCGCGCTGATCCCAGCCCTCTTCGAGCAGCTGCATCTGGGCGCCGGCCTCCTCGCCGAGCGCGCCGCCGACGATGGCGCTCATGGCCAGCGTCCGGATCGGGCCTGCGGCAACGAGATTGGAGCGCACGCCGAACTTGCCGGCCTCGCGCGCGACGAACCGGTTGACCGATTCGAGTGCGCTCTTGGCCACCGTCATCCAGTTGTAGGCCGGCATCGCGCGGGTGGGGTCGAAGTCCATGCCGACGATCCCGCCACCGGGATTCATGATCGGCAGCACCGCCTTGGCCAGCGAGGCGTAGGAGTACGCCGAGATGTGGATGCCCTTGGCGACGTCTTCGTAGGGCGCGTCGAAGAACGGGTTGATGCCCATCCCGGTCTGCGGCATGAAGCCGATCGAGTGCACCACGCCGTCGAGCTTGTTGCCTTCGCCGATCACCGCGGTGACGCGGTCCGCCAGCGAGTCGAGGTGCTCGGTGTTCTGCACGTCGAGTTCCAGCAGCGGAGCCGGATTCGGCAGCCGGTCGGCGATGCGCTGGATCAGCTTCATCCGGTCGAACCCGGTGAGCACCAGCTCGGCGCCGGCCTCCTGCGCGACCTTGGCGATGTGGAACGCGATCGAGGAGTCGGTGATGATCCCCGTGACGAGGATGCGCTTGCCTTCGAGAAGCCCTGTCATGTCAGTCCTTATCTTCTGTGGCGCTGGGGCCTTGGTGGCCACCGCTAGTGGCCCATGCCCATGCCGCCGTCGACCGGGATCACCGCGCCGGCGATGTAGCTGGCGTCCTCGGACGCCAGGAAGCTGACCGCCCCGGCGACCTCCTCGGCGGTGCCGACCCGCTTGGCGGGAATGAAGTCCAGCGCACCGGCCTGGATCCGCTCGTCGAGCGCGCGGGTCATCTCGGTGTCGATGTAACCGGGCGCCACCACGTTCGCGGTGACGCCGGCCTTGGACAGCTCGCGGGAGATCGAGCGGGCCATGCCGATCAGCCCGGCCTTGGCGGCCGCGTAGTTGGCCTGGTTGCCGATGCCCCACATGCCGGACACCGAACCGATGAAGATGATCCGGCCGAACCGATTGCGCTGCATGCTGCGGCATGCGCGCTGGGCGACCCGGAACGCTCCGGTGAGGTTGGTGTCGATGACCTTCTCGAAGCGCTCCTCGGTCATCCGCATGAGGAACGCGTCCGCGGAGATCCCGGCGTTGGAGACCAGCACCTCGACCGGGCCCTGGTGCTCCTCGACCTCCTTGAAGGCGCGGTCGACGGCGTCGTTGTCGGTGACGTCGCACTCGACCCCGAACAGCCCCTCGGGCGCCCCGGAACCGCGGTGGGTGACGGCCACCTTGTGTCCGTCGGCGGCCAACCGCTGCGCGATGGCCAGGCCGATGCCCCGGTTACCGCCGGTGACGAGCACCGAACGGGAGACGAACGGGGGTTTGCCTCCCGCAGCGTTATCGGTCATGCCCGTCAACTTAGTGCCTACCGTCGGTCGCGCCGAAATCGACACCACGGCTGTGCCGGTAGGCCGATGGACGTCCCTGGTGTCGATCTCGGAGTATCGCGGTCCGGCATCAGCCGGGCAGGCGGCGGTTGATCAGCACTGCCGCCAGCGCGGCCAGCGCCAGCACCAGTGAGCCCAGCCGCAGCCAGCCGGTGCTGGCGTCGCCCTTGATGGTCTCGTAGCCGATCTGGTCCTGCAGCGAGGTGAAGACCTCCTTGAGCTGCTGCAGGCTGGAGGCGCTGTAGGCGTTGCCGCCGGAGAGTTCGGCGATCTTCTTCAGCATCTCGTCGTCGACCGGCACCGGCTGGCGCTGGTCGTTGATCTCGACGTAGCCGTACGGGGTGCCGAACGACACCGTGGAGATCGGCACGCCCTGGTCCTTGGCGGTCCGGGCCGCGGTGAAGGCGCCCTTGGGGTTGTCCGGGTTGGACGGCACGGTCTCCTTGCCGTCCGACATCAGCACGATGCGCGCCGGGGGCGGGCTGTCGCCGCCGCCGATCACGGCGCCGACGGTCGCGATGGCCTGCAGTGCGGTGAAGATCGCCTCGCCGGTGGCGGTGCGGTCGGCCAGCTGCAGCTTGTCGATCGCGGCCTTGGTGGCCTCCCGGTTGGTGGTCGGCGACACCAGCACGGTGGCGGTACCGGCGTAGGCGATCAGCCCGAGGTTGATGCCGGGCGTGAGCTGGTCGGCGAACTGCTTGGCGGCCTCCTGCGCGGCGGCCAGCCGGCTCGGCTCGACGTCGGTGGCGCGCATGGACTGCGAGACGTCGATGGTGAGCATCACCACCGCGCGGTTACGCGGGATGCGCACGTCGTTGGTCGGGCCCGGCCATCGCGATGGTCAGCAGCACCAGCGACGCGACGAGCAGGATGGCAGGCAGGTGCCGCCAGCGGTTGGGCCGTTTGGGCGCAACGCTTTCCAGCAGCTCCATGTTGGCGAACCGCAGGATCCGCTTCTGGCGGGCGAACTGGGCGATGACGTAGAGCCCCACCACTCCCGGCGACGATCAGCAGGAACAGGAAGAACCACGGGTGTGCGAAGCCGGCCAGCGTCATCGGCCCGAGCAACGGCAATGTCATAACAGACCTGTCATTCTGGGTTGGTTTACTGGCTGCCCGCCAGGGCGCCGCGGCGACGCGACGCGACGAACCGCACGATGTCGGCGATCCAGTCGCGGTCGGTCCGCAGGGTCATGATGGGCGCTCCGCACCGGCGCAACGTCCGCGCCACCTCCTCGTGGTGGGCCGCCGCGGCCCGGGCGAAGTCGTCGCGCAGCTGTTCGTCGATGGTGAACTCGCGGGTGACGCCGGACTCGGTGTCCTGCAGGATCACGTCGCCGACGTCGGGCAGCTCGACGTCGCGGGGGTCGAGCACCTCGACACCCAGCACCTCGTGGCGGGCCGCGATCGCGCGCAGCGGGCGCATCCAGTTGATCGGGCCGAGGAAGTCGCTGATCACCACCGCCATGCCGCGGCGGCGCTCGGGCCTGCGCAGCGCGTCGATGGCGGCGGCGAGGTCGCCGCGCACACCCAGTGGCGCCCGCGGCGAGGTGGCGATGGCCCGCAGCAGCGTCTGCTCGTGCTGACGGCCGGACTTGGCCGGCACCCGCATGACCTGATCGCCGTTGGCGATGATGGCGCCGATGCGGTTGCCGCCGCCGCTGTTGAGGTAGGTGATGGCCGCGGCGGCAGCCACCGCCAGGTCGCGCTTCTCGCACGCGGCGGTGCCGAAGTCGAGGCTGGCCGACATGTCGACCACCAGCCAGGTCTCCAGTTCGCGGTCGGCGATCATCTGCCGCACGTGCGGATGGGTGGTGCGGGCGGTCACCGACCAGTCCATCCGCCGGACGTCGTCGCCCGGCTGGTACATCCGCGACTCCCCCGGCTCCGAACCGGGGCCGGGGATCAGGCCGAGGTGGTTGCCCTGCAGGACACCGTCGAGCTTGCGCTTGACGGTGAGCTCGAGGGTCCGCAGCGCGGCCGACAGCTTGGCGTCACCGATCTCACCGCGCTGGAAGGACGGCGGGTGGACGGTTTCGGACTCGCTCACCGACCGTTGTTACCCGCCCCGGCGGGAACCACCGGTGGCACCGAATGTCCTTGCTGCGGAACAGCATTCACCTGCGGCAGCGCGACGGTCTGCATGATCCGGTTGATCACCGTCTCCGCCTTGACGTCGTCGGCCAGCGCGTCGTAGGTCAGCACCAGCCGGTGGCGCAGCACGTCCGGGATGACGTCGATGATGTCCTGCGGGATGACGTAGTCACGACCGCGCACCAGCGCCAGGGCGCGGGCGGCGGCGATGATGCCCAGCGAGGCGCGCGGCGAGGCGCCGAACGCGATCCAGGACTTGACGTCGTTCATCCCGAACTGCTCGGGACGGCGGGTGGCCGTCACGACGCGCACGACATAGTCGACCAGTGCGTGGTGGACGAAGTTGTTGGCGGCCACGTCCTGCAGGCGCAGCAGGTCGCCGGTCTCGAGGATCTGCTTGGGCTCCGGCGGGGTGACACCCATCCGGTAGATGATCTCGCGCTCTTCCTCGGGCGTCGGGTAGTCGACGTTGATCTTGAACAGGAAGCGGTCGCGCTGCGCCTCGGGCAGCGGGTAGACGCCCTCGTTCTCGATCGGGTTCTGGGTGGCCATCACCAGGAACGGCTTGGGCAGCGGGTAGGTCTTGCCGCCGATGGAGATCTTGCGCTCGGCCATGACCTCCAGCAGCGCGGACTGAACCTTTGCCGGCGCGCGGTTGATCTCGTCGGCCAGCAGGAAGTTGACCACCACGGGGCCGAGCTCGATGTCGAACTCCTCGCGGCCCTGCCGGTAGATCCGGGTACCGATGATGTCGGTGGGCACCAGGTCGGGGGTGAACTGGATGCGGGCGAAGGTGCCGCCGACGACCTTGGCGAAGGTCTCCACGGCCAGCGTCTTGGCCACACCGGGCACACCCTCGAGCAGCACGTGCCCCTTGGCGAGCAGTCCGACGAGGATGCGTTCGACGAGCAGGTCCTGGCCGACGATGATGCGCTTGACCTCGAAGATCGCCCGTTCCAGGGTGTGCACCTCACTGGCCAGCCCGTTACCGCCGGACGGCGCCGGGACCGGGCCTCCGCTCGGGCCGGCAAAACCCCCGGGGCCCGCGGGCGACCCACCTGGTGACGTCATCGACTTCCTCCACAGCTGTTGGATTACTCGGGCTCCGCCGCTCAGTCAGGGCGCGCCCTCACACAACTATTCCAGGCGTTCCGGAATCCGTCGACGTGCCCCGTTCGCTGGCGCGTCGAAGGACGGGTCTGTGAACGAGCCGCGACGACCTGTCTAGGTCTCGATGACGCGCGTCAGGTACGGCGTCATGCCCGCCGTGCGGACCGGGCTGACGGTGACCTGACCGGCCGCCGACGACGCCTCCATCATCTGACCGTTGCCCAGATAGATGGTCACGTGCTGGGTGCCGCCGGGACCGTAGAAGATCAGGTCGCCGCGCTTGGCCTGCGAGGGCGCGACATGGCGGCCCGGCGTTGTACTGGTCGCCGGAGTACTTGGGCAGCAGCACGCCCGACGCCGGCGTAGGCGTAGCGGGTGAAGCCCGAGCAGTCGTAGCCGACCTTGCCGGCGTCCTGGTCCACGCCCGCGCTCGGCCCGTTGACCGCGCCGCCGCCCCAGGAGTACGGCACGCCGCGTTGGGAGGCGCCGCGGGCGATCACGTACTCGATCGCCTGGGGTCCGCTGACCCGCCCGCCGGGCAGCGCCATCGTCGAGTTCCCGCCGCCGATGCCGAGGCCGGCCAGGAACTTGCGGCCCAGGTCCATGGTGGCCTGCGCGGCCTGCTGGGTTGCCTGCAGCGAGGCGTTGGCCATGGCGACGGGGTCACCGGGCGCGCCCGCGCTGAGCAGCTTGGGCAGCGTCGGATCCCACTCGCCGGGATCGGCGCTCGCCGGGCTGGCGAAACCGAACGCCAGCGCCAGTGCGGTCAGGACCGTCCCGACGAACAGTCGCCGAGAAGCGTTGCGAGACATGGGAAACAACTCCGTCACTAATTGATGTAGCGCACGACGAACGGGGTCATGCCGCTGGTGCGCACCGGGGAGATCTTCACCGTCGAGCCGGTGTAGGGGGCTTCGAGCATCTGGCCGTTGCCCAGGTAGAGCGTGACGTGCTGGCTGCCGCCGGGGCCGTAGAAGATCACGTCGCCGCGACGCATCTGCGCCGTCGGGATCTTGGTGCCCATGTTGTACTGCGACCCCGAGTAGTGCGGCAGCTTGATGCCGACCCCGGCGAAGGAGTACAGAATCAGCCCGGAGCAGTCGAACCCGACCGTTCCCGCGCCGCTGTCGATGCCGTTGCTGGGACCGTTCGCGGTGCCGCCGCCCCAGGAGTAGGGCACGCCCATCTGCGACATGCCGCGCTTGATGACGTACTCGACGGCCGTCGAGCCGTAGACGAAGGGGATCTGGCCGTTGGTGATCCCGGTGTCGGTCGGCTTCAGGATGCCGAGCTTCTGCAGGAAGCTCTTGCCGAGGTTCTGGGTGGTCTGCAGCGAGGTCGAGGCGATCTGCAGCACCGCGTTGATGATCTGGATCGGGTCGCCGGAGACGAAGGCGCTCGGCACCGCGGGCAGGGTCAGGTCCCACTCCGAGGCCTTGCCGTAGGGCACCTTGGCGTCCGCCGGTGCGGCACTGGAGCCGGGCGCGGCCGGATCCCAGCGGTCCCCGGACGTCGCCGGTGCCCGGCGCGGCGGACTGCGGCACGGCCGCGGGTGAGCCGGCGGGAGCCGACCACTGACGCGCGGCGTCGAGCTTCTCCTGCGCGGTCTTGCGCTCGGCGGCGAGGCGGTCGATCTCGGCCTGCTGATCGCGGAACGTCTTCTGCGCCTCGGTCAGTGCCGACACCGCCGCATTCTGGCTGGCTTCGGCGTCGACGACGGCCTGGTCGGCCTTCTGCTTGGCCAGTCGGGCCGCCGACTCCTTGTTCACCTGCTCGGTGCGCGCCCGCTGCAGGTCGGTCATCACCTGCTCGGCGCTGACCGCCAGGGTCTGCCCGGCCGTCGCGCTGGAGATGATCTCGTCGGGATTGGTGGCCATCACCAATGCGCCCGCGGGACCGTTGACGTAGGTGGCGGCGGCGAAGGTGTCGAACCTCTTCTGGGCCGCGACGATCGCCGCGTCCGCGTCCTTGACGGCCTGCCCGCTGGCGTCGACCTGCTGTTGCGCGGTGGCGGCGGCATCCCGCGCGTCCTGCACCTCGACCAGCGCCTTGTTGACGGCTTCCTGCTCGGCCTGAACCTTGGCGCCGACGTCCTGCAGGCGCTGGTTGGCCTCGGCGACGTCAGCGACGAGCGCGGCCAGAGTGTTGGGTGCCGGCGCCGGTTCGGCGAGCGCCACTCCCGGAATGCTCAGTGTCAGGGCGACGCTGAGCACCAGCGGGCACATCGGCTTGGCGATTCGAAAGGCCGGCTGGAAAAGAGAGCCGCAATCGGAACGTCTCATTCGACTCTGGTCCCCTTTGCTTCACAACACACAGTCACGCGAGTCACAGATGTCACATCAGTCACACCAATAACAATGGCGCCAATTGCACCGTACGTCACATTTGTCGCAGAGGAAACTTCAGGCAAGAATTACATGTTTGTCATTTACGGGATGTTGCCGAATAGTAATCTTATTGATTTGCCAAAATCGGCTATTTACGCAGTTCAGCAGGCATTTCGGTATTTCGCGAACGCTTCGCCTTCAACTGCAGAACTCGGGTCAAAACTGCCGCACCAGCGACCCCCAGGACGAGCGCAATCGTTAATCCGATCCAGGGAAAGTCGGGCGTTTGTAACTGGTCGACGAAAGCCTGCGCGCCGACCACCGGCGTGGGGGCGGTCTTGGCCACGTCCTGCCCCGCTTCCAGGAGCACCCGGTCGTAGGTGGTGCTGTAGGTGCCCGCCCAGCCCGGACTGAGCACCAACACCGTCGAACCGGGGTTGGCATGGCCGATCTCGGTGGCGATGTCACGCAGCGGGGTGTCGATGGCCGGGCTCTTCTCCATCACGACGACCTTGAGGTCGATGCCGTGCGCCTTGGCGCCCTCGACCACCTTCAGCAGTCCCGCGGCGTCGGCGGCCGGCGCGGCGACGCCGTCCTTGGCCACATCGGCCTTGACGGCGTTCATGCATTGGTCGAGCGGCGTGGCCGGGTCGAGGCCGACGCTGCTGCACACTTCCACCGGGATGAAGGTCGGCGCGTGCGGAGTCGTCACGATCCCAGACGGTACCGCGAGGCCCCGACCGGGGGTGGCACCACGCGCCGAGTAAGACAAGACTGGACAACCGAGGACCGCCGTCGGATCCGGACGCGGACCGCCCGCTTAGCAGGACAACCGTACTGTTAGTATCGAGACGGATGTCGGCACAGCCCGTCGACATCGCCACCAACGCCGGGAGTTGATGTGAGCAGCAAACTGATTCGTCCCTGAATTCTTTCGAGGCCCGCGACACCCTGAAGGTCGGCGGCGACAGCTATGAGATCTACCGCCTGGACGCGGTGGCCGGCACGGAGAAACTCCCCTACAGCCTCAAGGTGCTCGCCGAGAATCTGCTGCGCACCGAAGACGGCGCGAACATCACCAAAGACCACATCCAGGCCATCGCCAACTGGGATCCCTCGGCCGAGCCGAGCATCGAGATCCAGTTCACCCCGGCCCGCGTGATCATGCAGGACTTCACCGGCGTGCCGTGCATCGTCGACCTGGCCACCATGCGCGAGGCGGTCACCGCAGCTCGGCGGCGACCCGCAGAAGGTCAACCCGCTGGCCCCCGCCGAACTGGTCATCGACCACTCCGTCATCGCTCGACTTCTTCGGCGGCCGCCGACGCCTTCGAGCGCAACGTCGAGCTCGAATACCAGCGCAACGGCGAGCGCTATCAGTTCCTGCGCTGGGGGCAGGGCGCCTTCGACGACTTCAAGGTGGTGCCGCCCGGAACCGGCATCGTCCACCAGGTCAACATCGAGTACCTGGCCCCGGTCGTGATGACCCGCAACGGCGTCGCCTACCCGGACACCTGCGTGGGCACCGACAGCCACACCACGATGGAGAACGGCCTCGGCGTGCTGGGCTGGGGCGTCGGCGGTATCGAGGCCGAGGCCGCCATGCTGGGCCAGCCGGTGTCGATGCTCATCCCGCGCGTCGTCGGCTTCAAGCTCTCCGGCGAGCACCGCCGGGCGTGACCGCCACCGACGTGGTACTCACCGTCACCGAGATGCTGCGCAAGCACGGTGTGGTCGGCAAGTTCGTCGAGTTCTACGGCAAGGGCGTCTCCGAGGTGCCGCTGGCCAACCGCGCCACGCTGGGCAACATGAGCCCCGAATTCGGTTCCACCGCAGCGATCTTCCCGATCGACGAGGTGACCATCGACTACCTGCGGATGACCGGCCGCGACGAGCAAGCAGCTCGCGCTGGTCGAGGCCTACGCCAAGGCGCAGGGCATGTGGCACGACGCCGAGCCGCGAGCCCAAGTTCTCCGAGTACCTCGAGCTGGACCTGTCCGACGTGGTGCCGTCGATCGCCGGACCCAAGCGCCCGCAGGACCGCATCGCACTGACGACGCGAAGTCCGCCTTCCGCAAGGACATCCACAACTACGTCGAGGAGAACCACCCGGCACCGGAGACCAAGCTGGACGAGGCCGTCGAGGAGTCCTTCCCGGCCAGCGATCCGGCGGTGCTGTCCTTCGCCGACAACGGCGCGGTCGACGCGCGGCCGTCGGCGGCCGACGGTTCCGCAGGGCCGGCCGACGCAAGCCGGTCATCGGTGCGCTCCGCCGACCGCGGCGAGTTCGTGCTCGACCACGGCGCCGTGGCGATCGCCGGCCATCACCTCGTGCACCAACACCTCCAACCCCGAGGTGATGCTCGGGCGCCGCGCTGCTGGCCCGCAACGCCGTCGAGAAGGGCCTGACCTCCAAGCCGTGGGTCAAGACCACCATGGCGCCCGGGCTCGCAGGTGGTCACCGACTACTACGAGAAGGCCGGGCTGTGGCCGTACCTGGAGAAGCTGGGCTTCTACCTCGTGGGCTACGGCTGCACCACCTGTATCGGCAACAGCGGTCCGCTGTCCGACGAGATCTCGGCCGCCATCAACGAGAACGACCTGTCGGTGACGGCGGTGCTGTCGGGCAACCGCAACTTCGAGGGCCGCATCAACCCCGACGTCAAGATGAACTACCTGGCCTCCCCGCCGCTGGTGATCGCCTATGGCTTGGCCGGCACCATGGACTTCGATTTCGAGGCCGACCCGCTCGGTACGGACTCCGACGGCAACCCGGTGTTCCTCAAGGACATCTGGCCGACGCAGAAGGACATCTCCGACACCATCGCCTCGTCGATCAACCAGGAGATGTTCCGGAAGAACTACGCCGACGTCTTCAAGGGCGACGAGCGCTGGCGGAACCTGCCGACCCCGTCCGGTAACACCTTCGACTGGGATCCGAAGTCGACCTACGTGCGCAAGCCCCCGTACTTCGACGGCATGCCCGCCGACCCGGTTCCGGTCACCGACATCACCGGCGCGAGAGTGCTTGCCCTGCTGGGTGATTCGGTGACCACCGACCACATCTCCCCCGCCGGCAACATCAAGGCGGGCACGCCCGCCGCGCAGTACCTCGACGGCACGGCGTCGACAAGAAGGACTACAACTCCTACGGCTCGCGGCGCGGCAACCACGAGGTGATGATCCGCGGCACGTTCGCCAACATCCGGTTGCGCAACCAACTGCTCGACGACGTCTCCGGTGGCTACACCCGTGACTTCACCCAGCCGGACGGACCCGCAGGCGTTCATCTACGACGCGGCGCAAAACTATGCGGCACAGAACATTCCGCTGGTCGTGCTCGGCGGCAAGGAGTACGGCTCCGGATCGTCGCGCGACTGGGCGGCCAAGGGCACCAGCCTGCTGGGCGTGCGGGCGGTGATCACCGAGTCCTTCGAGCGCATCCACCGGTCCAACCTGATCGGCATGGGCGTGATCCCGCTGCAGTTCCCCGCCGGGGAGTCGTCGGCGTCGCTCAAGCTGGACGGCACCGAGGTCTACGACATCACCGGAATCGAGGAGCTCAACAAGGGCAAGACCCCGAAGACGGTGCACGTCAAGGCGACCAAGGCCGACGGGAGCGACGGTGGAGTTCGACGCGGTGGTCCGGATCGACACCCCCGGCGAGGCGGACTACTACCGCAACGGCGGCATCCTGCAGTACGTGTTGCGCAACATGCTGCGTGCCGGCTAGCCGGACGCGGTCGAAAGGACATGCCACGGGTCAGCGAGGATCATCTGGCGGCCCGCCGCCGTCAGATCCTCGACGGCGCACGGCGCTGCTTCGCCCGAGTACGGGTACGACAAGGCGACCGTGCGTCGGCTGGAACAGACCATCGGCCTGTCGCGCGGTGCGATCTTCCACCACTTCCGCGACAAGGACACGCTGTTCTTCGAGCTGGCCCGGGAAGACGCCGAGCGGATGGCCGAGGTGGCGTCCCGCGAGGGCCTGATCCAGGTGATGCGCGACATGCTCGCCGCACCGGACCAATTCGACTGGCTGGCCACGCGATTGGAGATCGCGCGCAAGCTGCGTAATGACCCGGTGTTCAACCGGGGCTGGGCGGAGCGGTCGGCGGAGTTGTCCGCCGCGACGTCGGACCGGCTGCTGCGGCAGAAGCAGGCGGGCCGGTTGCGCGACGACGTTCCCAGCGACGTGTTGCAGTGCTATCTGGACCTGGTGCTCGACGGGCTGGTGGCCCGGCTGGCGGCAGGCGAGGATCCGAAGCGGCTTTCGGCGGTGCTCGATGTCGTCGAGGACTCGGTGCGCGCCGACGATGCGGGCCGGCTAGGCAGCCCTAGGCGGCCCGAGTGCTAGCCGCACGCGGGTGCGGTGGTTGGGCCCACCGCGGCTGCGCATCGTGGTCCCCGACTCGCGCAGCATCGAATGAATCGAGCCGTAGGACCGGCCCGTCGTCGCGACCAGGGTGCGGATGCTGGCGCCGCCCTCGTAGGCATTGCGCAGCTCGTGCAGCAGTTGGTCACGACCCTGGTTGACTTTCCTCATCGACACCCTCCCCGGTTGAGCGGCCCCCTGTTGCTCCACAGAGTAGGAGCGCTCGACGGCGGTGTGGCCGGAATGACCGAAATGGTTTGTGCCAGTTGTCAGGCGAGTTCGATCAGGTCCCGATAGTCGTCCGACCAGTAGTCTTCGGTGCCGTCCGGCAGCAGCACGACGCGCTGCGGTTCCAGCGCCTCGGCGGCACCGGGATCGTGGGTGACCAGCACCACCGCGCCGAGGTAGCTGCGCAGCGCGTCGAGAACCTGTTCGCGGGAGGCGGGGTCGAGGTTGTTGGTCGGCTCGTCGAGCAGCAGCACGTTGGCCGTCGAGGCCACCAGACCGGCCAGCGCCAGCCGGGTCTTCTCACCGCCGGACAGCGTGCCCGCCGGCTGGTCGAGCTGTGGACCGCTGAACATGAACGCGCCGAGCAGGCTGCGCAACTCCTGCTCGCCGGTGTCCGGGGCGGCGTGGCGGATGTTCTCCCACACCGTCGCGACGTTGTCGAGGGTGTCGTGTTCCTGTGCGAAGTAACCGAGCTTGAGGCCGTGCCCCGGCTCGAGGCCACCGGCGTCCGGGATCTCCGTGCCGGCCAGCAGCCGCAGCAGGGTGGTCTTGCCCGCGCCGTTGAGCCCGAGGACCACCACCCGCGATCCGCGGTCGATCGCCAGGTCCACCCCGGTGAAGACCTCCAGGGAGCCGTAGTTCTTGGTCAGGCCCTTGGCCACCAGCGGGGTGCGCCCGCACGGTGCCGGGGTCGGGAAACGGATCTTGGCGACCTTGTCGGCCACCCGCTCGTCGTCGAGAGACGCCATCATCCGGTCGGCGCGGCGCAACATGTTCTGTGCAGCAACGGCTTTGGTGGCCTTGGCCCCCATCTTGGCGGCCTGGGTACGCAATGCCGACGCCTTCTTCTCGGCGTTGGCCCGCTCGCGGCGACGGCGTTGCTCGTCGGTGGCGCGCGCGTCGAGGTACTTCTGCCAGCCCATGTTGTAGACGTCGGCCTCGCCCCGCACGGCGTCGAGGAACCACACCCGGTTGACGACCTCGGCGAGCAGCTCGACGTTGTGGCTGATGATCACCAGGCCGCCGTTGTGCCCCTTGAGGAAGTCGCGAAGCCAGCCGATCGAGTCGGCGTCGAGGTGGTTGGTCGGTTCGTCGAGCAGCAGCGTGGTTGTCGAATTGGCCCCGGCGGCTCCACCTTCCGCGGCGGCGAACAGGATCCGGGCCAGCTCGACCCGCCTGCGCTGACCACCGGACAGCGTGCGCAGCGGCTGGGTCAGCACCCGGTCGGGCAGGCCGAGGCTTGCGCAGATGCGGCCGGCCTCGCTCTCGGCGGCGTAGCCGCCCAGCGCGGCGAAGCGTTCCTCCAGCTGGCCGTAGCGGCGCACCGCCTTGTCCCGCGCGGTGTCGTCGACCACCTCGGCCATCAGCACCTGCTGCTTCTCCAGGTCGGCCAGCAGGCTGTCGAGGCCGCGGGCGGACAGCACCCGGTCGCGGGCCAAGCACGTCGAGGTCGCCCTCGCGCGGATCCTGCGGCAGATAGCCGACGTCGCCGATGCGAGTCACCGTTCCGGCGAACGGCTCACCCTCACCGGCCAGGATCCGCATGGTGGTGGTCTTGCCCGCGCCGTTGCGTCCGACCAGACCGATGCGGTCGCCGGGCTGGATGCGCAGCGCGGGACCTTCGGCGAGCAGCAGCGTGCGCGCCCCGGCGCGGACCTCGAGGTCCGTTGCGGTAATCACGGCGCTGCTCTCCTGTGGCTATTTCTCGTCGGTGAAGACCGGGGCGCGCTTCTCGGCACGCGCGGCGACCGCCTCTTCGAAGTTGGCGGTAAGCAGGCGCACGTAGAGCTGCCCGAGGCCCTCGGCCTGCATATGCCCCTCCAGGGTACTGGCGTCCAGCCCGGTCCACAGCGTCCGCTTGGTCAATTCGGTCCCGGGCCGGGAGAACGCCGCGATGCGCGCGGCGATCTCGTAGCAGGCCGGCAGCAGGTCGTCGGCCGGAACCTGCCGCGACACCAGCCCGATCCGTTCGGCTTCTGCGGCGTCGACGTCACGTCCGGTGAGCATGATCTCGAAGGCGCGGGAGGACCCGATCGCCCGCGGCAGCAGGTAACTCAGGCCCAGCTCGCTGGCGGTCAGGCCGTTGTTGATACCCGGCCGCGCGGAAGTAGGCGTCGCTCGGCGGCCACCCGGATGTCGGCGGCCAGCGCCAGGCACAGGCCGCCTCCGATCGCCGCGCCGTTGACCGCGGCGATGATCGGCTGGTGCAGCCGGCGCATGGCGAGGATCACATCGTCGAGCAGCTCCATCGACCGCAGCCCGTAGCTGGGCCGGGTCAAACCGGCGACGTGCGGCACCGAGCCGGCCGACTTGTGGTCGGCTCCTGATGAGAAGCCGCGTCCCGCGCCGGTGAGCACCACCACGCGCACGGAGTTGTCGTAACTCAGCTCGGTCAGGACCTCCTTGAGCGGGATCATGACGTCGAACGCCATGGAGTTCATCCGCTCCGGCCGGTTCAGGGTGACCAGGGCGACATGCGGTTGCGGGTTGTCGACGAGGACGAAACCAGAGTCACGATTCACCGTTGCACGCTATCGCGTGCGGGACCCGGACTCGGACGCCCGGTCCTAGACTCTTCGGCTTGACCTTGCGCCGAGATCGCGGCGTCGACGTCGAACTCCTTGACCTGACGGATCAGGTCTTCGAGCGCGGCGGGCGGCAGCGCGCCGGCCTGGTTGAAGATCAGCTTGCCCTTCTTGAACGCCATCAGCGTCGGGATGGAGCGGATCTCCGCGGCGGCGGCGAGCTGCTGCTCCGCCTCGGTGTCGACCTTGCCGAAGACGACGTCGGGGTGCTTCTCCGACGAGGCGGTGAAGGTCGGGGCGAAGGCGCGGCACGGTCCGCACCACGATGCCCAGAAGTCGACCAGAACGATGTCGTTGCCGGCGAGGGTGTCGTTGAAATCCTGTGCGGTGAGGTCTCGAGTAGCCACGAAAGTCCTAACGTCGGGGTTATCCGGTCTGTTCCCTGTCGAAATCAGTACAAACGGGACAGGGCGGTGGCCGCATCGAAACCACCGAACTCGCCGAGCTGGCCGTCGCGCAGGTGGTTGACCCAATTCGGGTCGGCGAGCAGGGCGCGGCCGACGGCGATGATGTCGAACTCTCCGGCGTCGAACTGGTCGAGCAGCCGGTCGACGGGCGCGGCAGGGATGGGTCCGCCGGGCTCGCCCGGTTTGAACTCGGTCTCCAGTCCCACCGAGCCGACGGCGATGACCGGCTTGCCGGTCAACTTCTTTGTCCAACCGGCCAGGCTCAGCTGCGGATCCTCGTCTGGGAACCCGGGCAGGTAGTGCCGCCGGGTCGACGGGTGCAGCACGTCCACCCCGGCATCGACCAGAGGTCCGAGGACGCGCTCGAGCTCACCGGAGTTGGCGGCGACCGACGCGTCGTAGCGGTTCATCTTCCACTGCGAGAAACGGTAGATGATCGGGAACGCCGGGCCCACCGCCGCGCGCACGGCGGCGACGACCTCGGCCGGAAAGCGGGTGCGAGCCTCCAGGGAACCGCCGTATCCGTCGGTGCGGTGGTTGGTTTCGGCCCAGAGGAACTGGTCGAGCAGATAGCCGTGGGCGCCGTGGAGCTCGACGGCGTCGAACCCGGCATCGCGGGCGTTGACGGCGGCTCGGGCGTAGGTGTCGGCGACCGAGGCCAGTTCGTCGGTGGCCAGGGCCCGGCCGACGGGGTTGC
>CAVXWQ010000002.1:0-18137 GCA_963765445.1 uncultured Actinomycetota bacterium | reverse complement strand
GTCGACGCGCCGATCGGTGAGCAGGTGAACGTGCTCGGTCAGCGTCTTGTCGTGGGTGATGCTGAGGTCGATGTCGGCGATCGCCAGTCCTGAACCTGGCCCGGCAGTCGCCGCAACCCAGCCGTGCGGGTCGACGATCGCCGTGCCTTCCGTCCATGCCTGCCCGCGTTCCACCCCGGCCCGGTCACACGCCGCGATCGCCACCTTGTTGGTCCGCGCGGTCGACATCGCGGTGATGACCTCGCCCGGCCGCTCCCCCTCCGGCCGCGGGAACAACGGCCAATTCACCGGTGCCGCAATCAATTCGGCGCCATCCAGAGTCGCGCGTCGCGTCAGCTCCCCGAATTCCAGGTCGTAGCAGACCATTACGGCGATCACGCCGTGGCGCGTCGTGACAATCGGCGGCAACTCGCCGCCAGGGGTGAAGATCAGCTTCTCGCGGTCCCACAGATGGGTCTTGCGATAGCTGGCGATCACCGCACCGGCCTCGACCACCAGCGCGCTGTTGTAGAGCAGTCCGTCGTCGCCGAGTTCGCAGTACCCGCCGATCACCACGGCGTCACCGGCAACCGACCGCCAGGCGTCGAAGGCCGCGTCCTCCGCCGTCAGCGCCACCGACCTCGCCTCGTCGGCATCGGCGAACATATAGCCCGAGGTGGCCAGCTCCGGCAGGACCACGATCTCGGCGCCGGCCGCCACGGCTTCGAGCGATCGCGGCCGCCGACAACTCGAGGTTGGCCTGCAGATTTCCCACGGTGGGCTGCGATCTGAGCACACGCGATGCGGGTCACGCTGCCAGGCTAGCCCCCCCAACAGCTAACCCTCAGGCGCGCGCCAGGCTAGTCTTTGACTGTGGCGACCATGCGGAAATGCGCTGGTCCGGTACCGCCAGACGGACAGGCCAAGCGATCGGACTGTGAGCGCATGCAGCGCCGGCCACCGGCCCGCAACCAGCACTGGGCCGAGTCGGTCTCCCGGCAGATGCGGGTGCTCAACATCGCCGCCTACATCGCCGCCTTCGTCACCGCGGCTTTCGGCATCCTGCAGGTCATCACCGGCCCGGGGGTATTCAACATCGGGCTGATCAACCTCGCCACCGCCGCCGTCTTCTTCGCGATCCCGCTGCTGCAGCCGTTCGGCGAAGTCATCGCCTCGCTGATGTTCGTCTTCTTCGCCTTCGCGTCGCTGACCCTGGTCGGCTGGCAGGTCGGCACCGACTCCGGGCTGCAGTTCTACTACCTGGTGTCCGCGTCGCTCGCGGTTCTGGTCCTCGGTATCGAGCACGTCGTGCTGGCCTCGACGGTGGTCACCATCGGAGTCGGCCTGACCATCGCCTCGCAGTTCCTGGTGCCCGGCGACACGCACGTGCAGCCCCGCTGGGCCGTTAACACCGGCTTCGTCATCACCACCATCTCCGCATCGGTGATGATCTTCGCCACGGTCTGGTACGCGATGCGCGAGGTCTCCCGCGCCGAGGGCGCCATGGAGGTGGAGTACAAACGCTCCGAGGCGCTGCTGGCCAACATCCTGCCGGGCAGCGTCGCCGAGCGACTCAAGGATCCCGCGCACGGGACCATCGCCGACCGCTATGACGACGCGTCGATCCTGTTCGCCGACATCGCCGGTTTCACCGAGCGGGCCAGTCAGATCGCCGCCGCCGATCTGGTTCGGTTCCTGGACCGGCTGTACACCACCTTCGACCGGCTGGTCGACAAACACGGCCTGGAGAAGATCAAGACCACCGGCGACTCGTACATGGTGGTCAGCGGCGTTCCCGAGCCCCGGCCCGACCACGTCGAGGCGTTGGCACGCCTCGCCCTCGACATGTCGCGCGCGGTTGCCGACCTACGCGACCCCAACGGAGCGCGGGTGCCGCTGCGGATCGGTATGGCCGCAGGCCCGGTGGTGGCCGGAGTGGTCGGCGCCCGGCGGTTCTTCTACGACGTGTGGGGCGACGCGGTCAACGTCGCCTCCCGCATGGAGAGCACCGACCCGGAGGGACGGATCCAGGTTCCCGAAGACGTCTACCGACGACTGAAGGACCGGTTCGTGCTCGAGGAACGCGGCGAGGTCGACGTCAAGGGCAAAGGCATCATGCGTACCTGGTACCTGGTCGGGCAGCAAGAGCCGAAACGCGTTGCGCCCGAAGACTAACTCGATCCAAGAAGAAGTCGGACGGGTCGAAAGCCCGACCCGCTAGACCCCTACATCACCTTCGACAGGAACGCCTTGGTGCGCTCGTGCTGCGGGTTGCCCAGCACCTCGCGCGGCGCCCCGCTCTCGACGATCACTCCGCCGTCCATGAACACCAACTGATCGGCGACCTCACGGGCGAAGCCCATCTCGTGGGTGACGACCACCATCGTCATGCCTTCGCTGGCAAGCTTTTTCATCACGCCCAGCACCTCGCCGACCAGTTCCGGGTCCAGGGCCGAGGTGGGCTCGTCGAACAACATCAGCTTGGGATCCATCGCCAGCGCCCGGGCGATGGCCACCCGCTGCTGTTGACCGCCGGACAACTGGGCCGGGTAGGCCTCGGCTTTTTCGCCGAGACCGACCTGGTCGAGCAGGTCGCGGGCACGCTCGAGGGCCGCGGCCTTCTTGACACCCTTGACCTGCATCGGCGCCTCGATGATGTTCGCCAACGCGGTGCGGTGCGGGAACAGGTTGAAGTGCTGGAACACCATCCCGATAGTCGCGGCGCTGCTTCGCTGCTTCGCGGGGCGGCATTTCGTAGAGCTTGCCGCTCTTCTCGCGGTAGCCGATCAAGCTCGCCGTCGACGTAGAGCCGGCCGGCGTTGACCTGCTCGAGGTGGTTGATGCACCGCAGGAACGTCGACTTGCCCGATCCCGACGGCCCGACCAGGACGAGCACCTGACCCCGGCCGATCTCCAACGTGACGCCCTTGAGCACCTTCAGCGCACCGAAGTTCTTGCAGACGCTCTCGGCCTTGACCATCGGCGTGGTCACCGGGTCGGAACCGGTCATACGTGCCCTACCTCTCCCAGTGTTTGCGCCTCCGCCAGTGCGTCAAGTTGTTTGGCGGTGAGTTTGCGTGAGACCCCGCGCGAGAAGTAGCGCTCCAGGTAGAACTGGCCCACCATCAGGATGCTGGTGATCAGCAGGTACCAGGCGGCTGCGACCAGCAGCAGCGGGATCGGTTGGAAGATCACCGCGGCGATGTCACGCTGGCGCCCGAACAGGTCAAGCGTGAACGGCACCGCGACGGCCAGCGATGTGGTCTTCAGCTGGCCGATGAACTCGTTTCCGGTGGGCGGGATGATCACCCGCATCGCCTGCGGCAACACGGTGCGCCGCATGGTCAGCAACCAGGACATGCCCAGTGCGGTCGATGCCTCCGACTGGCCTTCGGGCACCGAGCTGATGCCGGCGCGGATGATCTCCGCCAGGTAGGCCGCCTCGTTGAAACCCAGACCGAGGATCGCCAGGACGAAGTACATCGAGAGGTTCTGGATGTTCAGGTGAAAGAACGTCGGCCCGAACGGAATTCCCAACTGGATGTTCTTGTAGATCGTCGGGATCAGGCCCCAGAACACCAGCTGCACGAAGACCGGTGTGCCGCGGAAGACCCACAGATACACCCAGGAAACCGACCGAAACACCGGGTTGGGCGACAGTCGCATGACGGCGAGGATCACCGCCATGACGATGGCCAGCAGCATCGACCAGATGGTCAGCTGGATGGTGATCCAGACGCCGTGCACGATCCGTTCGTCAAGGATGTACTTGCCGAATGTGGCCCAGCCGTATGCCTCGTTGGTGGCGGCACCGTAGATGAACAGCGCGACCAGGATGATGATGACGATCGCCGCCACCCACCGCCACGGGTGCCGTAACGGGACCGCGTCGATGGCGGCCGGGCTCTCGGGTGGCGACGAAACGTCAACGCTCATCAGTCGATCCGGCTCAGCTCGTCGCGCCGTTGATGACCGGCTTGGTGATCATGCCGGGCTCGACACCCCAGTTGGCTGCGATTTGCTTGTAGTCGCCGGTCTCGATCAGGTGCTCGAGAGCCTTCTGCAGCGACGCCGCCAGCGGCGAGCCTTTCTTCACCGGCCAGCCGTAGGGGGCGGAATCGAAGATCTCGCCGGCCTGCTCGAGCTTGCCGTTGCTCTGCTTGATCGCATACAGGGTCACCGGGGAGTCCGCCGACATCGCGTCGGCCTGGCCGAGGACGACCGCGTTGGTGGCCTGATCCTGTCCGTCGAACTTCAGGATCTCGATCGCCGGCTTACCGGCGTCGGTGCATGTCTTGCTCCTGGCCGGCAGTTCGTCGACCTCCTGCGTGGTGGTGGCCTGGACCGCGACCTTCTTACCGCAGGCGTTGTCCGGGCCGATGTCCGATCCCTTCGGCCTGGCCCACAGCGAGCCCGCCGAGAAGTAGGTGACGAAGTCGACGGACGCCTCGCGCTCCTTGGTGTCGGTGAATGACGACATGCCGACGTTGAAGGTTCCGCCCTGGATGGCCGGGATGATCTTGGCGAAGTCGGCTTCCCGGTAGTCGGCGGTCAAGCCGAGGGTGGAGGCGATCGCGTTCATCAGATCCACGTCGAACCCGATGATCTTGCCGCTCGGATCCTTGAACTCGTTGGGCGTGTAGGGGACGTTCACTCCGACGATCAGCTTGCCGGACGACTTGATGTCCTCGGGCAGCGTCGCGGCGATCTCGTCGACCTTCGCCGCCTTCGCCGCTGTGGTCGCGGTCGTCGGACCGGAAGTATCGCTGTTCTTGGTGCACCCTGACAGCGCCAGCGTGCCGGATAAGGCGAGCACCGCAGCGACGCTCCACCAGCGAGATCTTCCCCGACGGTCTTGACATCCAGTAACCACGGTTGCCTCATCTTTCTGCATCGGGCCGAACGCACACCCTCCAGCCGAGGACGGTAACGGCCTTGGACCCAGCTCGCACTGCCGGTAACGGAACATTAACCACACCAGCGCCAACACACAGCGCATTCGTCGTACTCGGGGTGGCGACCAAGGACCCGAATCCCCGAGTTCAAGTGCCCAAATACTGGGACTCGAACCGGTGCTGTGACAGACTTCGGCCATGACTACTACCTCTGCCCCACCGCTCTTGCCACACCTGTGGAAGTCGGTTCTGCTGTCCGGAGTCCTGTCGCTGATCCTGGGCGTCCTGGTGCTGGCCTGGCCGGGCAAGTCCATCCTCGTTGCGGCGATCTTCTTCGGCGCCTACCTGTTGGTCACCGGCATCACCCAGATCTTCCACGCGTTCACGCTGCACGTCTCCGCAGGCGGGCGCGCGATGTTGTTCATCAGCGGCGCGGCGGCACTCGTGCTGGCGGTGCTCGCCTTCCGCGACATCGCGGACTCGATCTTGCTGCTGGCGATCTGGATCGGCGTCGGCTTCATCTTCCGCGGTGTGGCCACCGCAGCGTCGGCGATCAGCGATCCCGACACCCCCGGCCGCGGCTGGGAGATCTTCGTCGGCATCATCAGCCTGCTCGCCGGCATCGTCGTGCTTGCCTCGCCGCTGAACTCGCTGGCCACCCTGACCCTCGTCGTGGGCATCTGGCTTGTGGTCATCGGCATCTTCGAGATCATCGCCTCCTTCGGGATCCGCAAGGCCTCGAAGAACATCCGGGAGACGATCGGCGCTGTCACGGCGGCCTGACCTCTGTCACGCGTGAAGGCGCGGATCGCTACTACGCTTTGTCGTAGATGGGCGATCCGCGCGTTCGCGCGCGCGGGCTGGGGAAGTCGTTGCCCGCCAGCATCATTCCGATCGCGAACTATCCATAGGTGACGACAGGTAACGTGCACTCCATGACCGAGCCTTCGGAGACGTCCCCACCGGCCCCCCAGGCCATGCCTGCGCCGCCGACCGCTCCGCCGTATCCCTATCCCTATCCGAACCCGTATCAGGCCGGTCCGTATCCGGGCGGATACCCGCCCGCGCCGCCGCAGCCCTACGCGGGCTACACACCGCCGCCGACCGGCCCCCGCAACGGTCTGGGCGTGGCCGCACTGGTGATCGCCATCGTCGGGCTGGTCTCGTCGTTCTCTGTGGCGGGCGGCATCATCCTCGGCATCGTCGCGGTGGTGATCGGTTTCGCGGCCCGCGGTCGCGTCAAGCGCGGTGAGGCCAACAACGGCGGGGTCGCCCTGGCCGGCATCATCCTCGGATTCGTCGCCATCATCATCGGCTTGGTCTTCATCGTCATCTACGTCTACGCGTTCAAGGACAGTCGGCGCCGGCGACTACTTCGACTGCCTGAGTAAGGCCGGCTCGGACAAGACCGCACAGCGGCTCATGCGAGACCACTTCCGGCAGTCGGTCGAGAACCAGTTCAGCGTCACTCTGACACCGACGCCGTAACGCTGGGCAGTTGCCGCTTGCGCGGCATGAATTCCAGCGACAGCAGCACCACCAGCAGTGGCAGCACCTGACCGAACGACAGCAGCACGTAGCGGCGATCGCCGAGGGCGTGGAACTTGCGCAGATACCGGTACAGCGACTCCAGCGCGATCAGCGGGTCGCCCAGATGGATCACGGTGTAGAAGAAGCTACTGAGCGGGCCGCGTTCCTTGTCGTTGAAGATCTCCGGGAAGGCCGCAAACGCCAGCGAAAGTCGTTGCGCACCAGCCTGTCTCATGGCGGCGATCATGTCGACCGACAGCCGCTCGTCGATGCCGTTGGGGGCGCCGCGGCGCCGCCACGGGATGTCCAGGGTGACGTCGCCGCCGCCGCCGGCCAGCGCGTAGCGGTGGAAGCCCTGCACGCACCCGTCCTTGTCGCGGGCGATGATGAGCAGGATCCCCGGATACCGTCCGGTCAGTGCGCCGTCGAGGATCATCGAGAAGCCCCGCTCGGTGCGCGCCCCCTTCGGCGACGCCAGCAGGACGTCGGTCAGCTCGGCGAGCTGTGCGTCGTCGAGCTCCTGTTCGGCCACGATCTCGGTGGTGATGCCGAAATTGCGGGTGCGCTGCACCGCCTGGCGAAGGTTGCGGAACCGGCGGCCCACCATGTCGAAGGTCTGGCACGTCGATCACCACGTCGCGCCCGATCGGCACCGGTCGCAAAGTCTGGCCGATGACTTCCGGGTTGCTCCACAGACCCAGGCGCCGTTGACTGCAGCCGAGCACCACGATCCGCCAGCCGTGGGCGTGGCACATCGCCACGAAGTCCGAGACGAGCTCGGTGAACCGGGTCTCGTCACCGATCGGGTCGCCGCTGACCACCGCGTAGCCCAGCCGGGTGCGGTAGGCGATGGCCGCCGCCCCGTCGGGAGTGAAGTGGTAGCTCTTGCGCGCCAGCATCGCGAACGGGGCCACCGGATCGCGCCGGGTCGCGTTGACCAGCGCCCCAGATCCGCGGCAGTTCGGCCGGCTGGGGACGCGCCGTGGTCGGCCACATCAGGGCCAGCCCGGAGCAGGCGATCAAGACGTTGCCCAGCGCGTCGAAGGCCAGGATGTGGGCGCCGAAACCCGCCAGCACGGCCAGCGCGGCCGCGCCCGCGTGGGCCGCGGTCACCGGCCGGCCCAGGAAGATGCCCCGCGCGATCAGGGTGACGGCGGCCAGGATCGTCAGCGACCACGCCAGCCGGCCGTCGGCATGCCAGTTCGCGTGGTGATGCGACCGCGCCAGCAGCGCGACCAGCCAGCTCGCGGCGATCAGCAGGCCAAGCGCACCGATCCAGCGCGCGGCCGGGGAGTCGACGTGCACGACCACCCGTTCGCGGGCCCGGAGACGGGTCGCGACCTGCACTGGCGGCTCGGTCATCTCACCTCCCCCAAGGCTGAGCAACGTCTGTCGATCAGGTAAACAGTACGCCCGTTATCAGGCGCGGCCGGGGAAGTGCTTCACGATTCCTTCTTGAACCACGGTGGCCACCACCTGGCCGGCCCGGTTGAAGAAGTGCCCCGATCCCAGCCCCCTGGACTCGGCCGCAACCGGTGAACTGGTCGAGTACAGCACCCAGTCGGAGAAGTCGACCTGCCGGTGAAACCACACCGAATGGTTGATGGTCACCGCGAAGATCCGGTCCCACCCCCAGGACAGTCCGTGGGTGGTGATGATCGAGTCCAGCACCGTGGTGTCCGAGGAGTAGACCATCGCGGCGGTATGCAGCGTCGGATCGTCGGGCATCTCCCCGGCGGCCTTGAGCCACACCCTGTTGTGCTCCTGACGGGCGCCCTTGTCGCGCATCACCCACGCCGGGTCGTTGGTGTAGCGCCACTCGATGGGCCGCAGCGCGTTGACGAAGTGCGGGCACGACCTTCTCGTACCCGACGAGGAGGTCGTCGATCGTCGGCAGGGTGTGCGGCTCGGGCAGCTGCGGCATCTCGACGTTGTGCTCGAGGCCGTGACCACCGGACAGGTAGGACACCAGGGCCGTCGCCAGCAACTTGCCGTCCTGCATCGCATCGACGCGCCGGTTGGCGAAACGCCGTTCGTCGCGCAGCCGAACGACGTGGAACTCGATGTCAGCCGACGGGTCGCCGCCGGCGATGAAGTGCACCGACAGAGCGCTGGGCGGCAGGTCGTGGACGAGAGTGCGGGTGGCGGCGACGAACGCCTGGGCCATCATCTGGCCGCCGAAGGTCCGCACCGGGTTCTTGTGCGGGTGCGCCCCGGCGAAGACGTCGTCGCCGATCGGGGAGAGCTCGAGGATCGCAATCAGTTCGTCGAAATCGGACGTGCTCTCCGCCGCTGGCACCCGTGGCTTCTCCCTTTAGTGGTCGTCCTCACCGATGCGGTGAACGTGAATCAGATTCGTCGAGCCTACTGTGCCCGGCGGAGCACCCGCGACGATGACGACGAGATCACCCCGCTTGTAGCGACCGAGTTCCAGCAGGTTGTGGTCGACCGTGCGGATCATCTCGTCGGTGCTGCGCATGTCCTGGACGATGAAGGTCTCGGTGCCCCAGGTCAGCGCGAGCTGGCTGCGGACTTCGGGGATCGCGGTGAAGGCCAGCAACGGCAGCGGGGTGTGCAACCGGGCCAGTCGCCGGACGGTGTCGCCCGAGGAGGTGAAGGCGACCAGCGCCTTGGCATCGAGCCGCTCGCCGATGTCGCGGGCGGCGTAGGAGATCACGCCCCGCTTGGTGCGCGGCACATGGGTCAGCGGGGGCGCGGCGGTCGAGTTCTCCTCGACCGCGGAGATGATGCGCGCCATCGTCCGCACCGACTCCAGCGGGTACTTGCCCACCGAGGTCTCCCCCGACAACATCACCGCGTCGGCGCCGTCGAGCACGGCGTTGGCGACGTCGGACGCCTCGGCGCGGGTGGGCCGGGAGTTCTCGATCATCGACTCGAGCATCTGGGTCGCGACGATGACCGGTTTGGCGTTCTCCCTGGCCATCTGGATGGCCCGCTTCTGGACGAGCGGAACCTCCTCGAGCGGAAGTTCGACGCCGAGGTCACCGCGGGCCACCATCACGGCGTCGAAGGCCAGCACGATGGCCTCGAGGTTGTCGATCGCCTCGGGCTTCTCCAGCTTGGCGATCACCGGGACGCGGCGGCCCACCCGGTCCATCACCTCGTGGACCAGCTCGATGTCGGCCGGCGAGCGCACGAACGACAGGGCGACCAGGTCCACGCCGAGACGCAGCGCGAACTCCAGGTCGGCGATGTCCTTCTCGGACATGGCCGGTACCGAGACGTTCATACCCGGCAGCGACAGGCCCTTGTTGTTGCTGACGGGTCCGCCCTCGGTGACGGTGCAGACCACGTCGTCGCCGTCGATGTGTTCGACGACCAACGCGACCTTGCCGTCGTCGACCAGCAGCCGGTCACCGGGCTGGGCGTCCTTGGAGAGGCTCTTGTAGGTGGTCGACACCCGGTCGTGGGTGCCTTCGCACTCCTCGACGGTGATCCGCACGGTCTCGCCGTTGGCCCAGAAGGTGGGGCCGCCGGCGAAGCGCCCGAGGCGGATCTTGGGGCCCTGCAGGTCGGCCAGGATGCCGACCGCACGGCCGGTGGCGTCGGACGCCTTGCGCACTCGCTTGTAGGCGGCCTCGTGGTCGGCGTAGTCGCCGTGACTGAAGTTCAGGCGCGCCACGTCCATGCCGACGTCGACCAAAGCCCTGACCGCCTCGTCCGTGCCGGTGGCCGGGCCGAGGGTACAGACGATCTTGCCGCGTCTAGTCACGACGCCTCAGCATAGTCCGGCTTCACGAGCCATCTCGACCGATCCAGAATGCGGTGACGGGCTGTTCACTCAGACGACCGCCAACGGCAACTGGTTGGGCCGAACCGGTTCCGGCAGGTCGGAGTCGCCCATCAGATAGGCGTCGACGGCGTGGGCGGCGGCGCGGCCCTCGGCGATCGCCCACACCACCAGGCTGGCTCCGCGATGGGCGTCACCGCAGACGAAGACGCCGGGCGACTCGGTCTGCCAGTCCGATCCGCAGCCGATCGCGCCGCGCCGGCTCAGCGTGATGCCGAGGTCGTCGAGCAGCGCCATGTGCTCGACACCCTCGAAGCCGATGGCCAGCAACGCCAGCTCGCAGGGAATCTGGAAGGGTTCGCCCACCGGGCGTGATGATGCGGCGTCCGTCGACCCGCTCCACCTTCACTTCGGCGATCTCCATCGCGCGCACCCGGCCCTCGTCGTCGCCGACGAAACGCTGCACCGCGACCTGGTAGTGCACCGTGCCGCCCTCGGCGTGCGCGGGTGAGGTGCGCAACACCAGCGGCCAGGTGGGCCACGGCGACAGACCTCGTCGCGCACGTCGGGTGGTTGCGGGTTGTAGTCGAGCTGGGTCACCGACGCCGCGCCCTGACGGTGCGCGGTGCCCAGGCAGTCCGCACCGGTGTCGCCGCCGCCGATGATCACCACGTGCTTGCCCTTGGCCGAGATGTGCGACGGACCGTCGCCCTCGCATTCGCGGTTGGCGGGAACCAGGTGCTCCATCGCCATGTGCACGCCGCCCAGATGGCGTCCCTCGACATCGGTGTCGCGGCCGCGCAGAGCGCCGACCGCCAGCACGACGGCGTCGAACCGGTGCCGCAGCTCGTCGACGGAGACGTCCACCCCGACCTCGCAGTCGGTGACGAAACGCGTTCCCTCCGCGCGCATCTGGGCTCAGCCGCTGGTTGAGCGTGGCCTTCTCGAGCTTGTACTCCGGTATGCCGTAACGCAACAGGCCGCCGAGGCGGTCGTCGCGCTCGTAGACGGTGACGTGGTGGCCGGCGCGGGTCAGCTGCTGGGCGGCGGCCAGTCCGGCCGGTCCGGAGCCGACGACGGCGACGTTCTTGCCGGTGCCGATGGCGGCCGGCTGGGCTTCGACGATGCCGAGTCGCCACGCCTGGTCGGCGATCGTGTTCTCGATGCGCTTGATCGTCACGCTGCCGCCGGTCTCGTCCTCGGCGATGGACAGCACGCAGGCCGCCTCACACGGCGCCGGGCAGAGCCGGCCGGTGAACTCCGGGAAGTTGTTCGTGGCGTGCAACCGCTCGCTGGCGGCCTCCCACCGGCCGCGGCGCACCAGGTCGTTCCATTCCGGGATCAGGTTGCCCAGCGGACAGCCCGCGGTTCCGGAGTGGCAGAACGGGATTCCGCAGTCCATGCAGCGGCGTGCCTGCTGGGCCACCTCGTCGGCGCGCTGCCGGGGGTCCTGGCGTTCGTAGACCTCGCCCCAGTCGCCCACGCGTTCGTCGACGGCGCGCTTGGCGGCCTCGATCTTGGGGACCTTCAGGAAGCCGGTCGGATCAGCCACGGGTCGCCTCCATGATTGCGGTGTCCACGTCACGTCCCTCGGCCTTGGCCATCCGGGTGGCCTCGAGCACCTTCTGGTAGTCGGTGGGCATGATCTTGGTGAATTGCGCGCTGCGCCTTGGCCAGTCGGAGAGCAGCGAGCGCGCCAGCGTGCTGCCGGTGCTGCGGGCGTGGCGAGTCACGACGTCGTGCAGCCACACCAGGTCGTCGGGGTCTGGGCGCTGCAACTCGACCATCGCGGTGTTGACCTTGGCCGGGTTGAGGCCGAGCACGTAGGCGATACCGCCGGACATGCCCGCGGCGAAGTTGCGCCCGGTGCGGCCGAGCACCACCACCCGGCCACCGGTCATGTACTCGCAGGCGTGGTCGCCGACGCCCTCGGTGACCGCCAGGGCGCCGGAGTTGCGGGCGCAGAACCGTTCCCCGACCCGGCCCCGCAGGAATACCTCGCCCGAGGTGGCACCGTAGAGCAGGGTGTTGCCGGCGATGACGTTGTCCTCCGGCAGGAACAGCACGTCGTCGGGCGGGCGCACGATCACCCGGCCGCCCGAAAGTCCCTTGCCCACATAGTCGTTGGCGTCGCCGATGAGCTCCAGGGTGATGCCGGGCGGCAGGAACGCCCCCAGCGACTGGCCTGCCGAGCCGGTCAGGGTGACGTGGACGGTGTCGTCCGGCAGGCCCTGGGCGCCGTAGCGGCGGGTCACCTCCGAACCGAGCAGTGTGCCCACGGTGCGGTTGACGTTGCGGACCGGCAACTCCAGCCGAACCGGGTGGGCGTCCTCGAGGGCGCCCTCGGCCAGCGCGATCAGCGTGCGGTCCAGCGCCTGGTCCAAGCCGTGGTCCTGGTCGCGGAGGCGGCGACGCTGGGTCAGCGGGCCGCCGTGAGCGTCGGTCGGTACGGCGAAGATCGGGCTCAGATCCAGCCCCCGGCTCTTCCAGTGCGCCAGCCCGGCGTCGGTGTCGAGCACCTCGGCGTGGCCGACGGCCTCGTCGATGCTGCGGAAGCCGAGCTCGGCGAGCATCTTTCGGACGTCCTCGGCGATGAAGCGGAAGAAGTTCTCGACGAACTCGGGCTTGCCGTTGAACCGCGCGCGCAGTTCCGGGTTCTGGGTGGCCACCCCGACCGGGCAGGTGTCGAGGTGGCAGACCCGCATCATGATGCAGCCGGCCACCACCAGGGGCGCGGTGGAGAACCCGAACTCCTCGGCGCCGAGCAGCGCGGCGATCACCACGTCGCGGGCGGTGCGCAGGCCGCCGTCGCACTGCACGGTGATGCGGTCACGAAGTCCGTTGAGCACCAACGTCTGCTGAGTGTCGGCCAGGCCGACCTCCCAGGGCGCGCCGGCGTGCTTGAGGCTCGTCAGCGGCGCGGCGCCGGTGCCGCCGTCGTACCCGGAGATCAGGACGACGTCGGCGTGCGCCTTGGACACCCCCGCGGCCACCGTGCCGACACCCACCGAGCTGACCAGCTTGACGTGGATGCGGGCCTCGGAGTTGGCGTTCTTCAGGTCGTGGATCAGCTGCGCGAGATCCTCGATGGAGTAGATGTCGTGGTGCGGCGGCGGCGAGATGAGGCCGACGCCGGGTGTGGAGTGCCGGGTCTTGGCGATGCTGGGATACACCTTGAAGCCGGGCAGCTGCCCGCCCTCCCCCGGCTTGGCGCCCTGGGCCATCTTGATCTGGATGTCCGAGGCGTTCACCAGGTACTCGCTGGTGACCCCGAATCGGCCCGAGGCGACCTGCTTGACGGCGCTGCGCCGGCGCGGGTCGTGCAGCCGGTCGGCGTCTTCGCCGCCTTCGCCGCTGTTGGAGCGGCCACCGAGGTTCGTTCATGGCGATCGCCATGGTTTCGTGGGCTTCCTTGGAGATCGACCCGTAGCTCATCGCCCCGGTGTTGAACCGCGCGCAGATCGAGTCGACGGACTCCACCTCGTGCAGCGGAACCGGCGGACGCACGCCCTCCTTGAAGGTGAACAGGCCGCGCAGGGTGCCGCCCTCGCGGGAGAGCCGGTTGACCTCCTCGGAGTACTTGGCGAACACCTCGTGACGCCCGGTCCGGGTCGAATGCTGAAGCAGGAAAACCGTTTCCGGGGTGAACAGGTGGAGTTCGCCCTCGCGGCGGAACTGGTACTCGCCGCCGACCTCGAGGCGGCGGTGGACGCGCTCGGTGGGGTTCTCCGGGTAGGCGCGGCGGTGGCGCTGCTTGACCTCCTCGGCGAGCACGTCCAGACCCGACGCCGCCGAGCTTGCTGACCGTCCCGGTGAGGTACTCGTCGACGACCTCCCTGCTCAGGCCGATCGCCTCGAAAGCCTGGGCGCCCGTGTAGGACCCGACCGTCGAGATGCCCATCTTGCTCATCACCTTCATGACGCCCTTGCCCAGCGCCTTGAGGTAGTTGCGGACCGCCGTGCCGGCGTCGATGCCGGTGAGTTCGCCCTCGCGGATGAGGTCTTCGATCGACTCGAACGCCAGATAGGGGTTGACCGCGGCGGCGCCGTAACCGATGAGCAGCGCGATGTGGTGGACCTCGCGGGCGTCACCGCTTTCGACCACCAGCGCGACCTTCAGGCGCTTCTTGGTGCGGACCAGGTGATGGTGCACCGCCGAGACGGCCAGCAGCGACGGGATCGGCGCCTTGGTGTGGTCGGAGTCGCGATCGGAGATGACCAGTGTTCGAGCACCTTTGGCGATCGCCTCGCAGGCGCGGTGGCGGAGGTCCTCGATTGCCTCGGCCAGTCCCTCACCGCCGCGTTCGACGTCGTAAAGGGCGCGCAGCACAGCGGTTTTCAGGCCGGGCTGCTCGCCGTCGGCGTTGATGTGGACGATCTTGTTCAGCTCGTCGTTGTCGAGAACCGGCCAGTGCAGCAGGATCTGGCGACACGAGGCGGCGGTGGGCTCGCAGCAGGTTCTGCTCGGGGCCCATGACGCGGGCCATGCAGGTGACGATCTCCTCGCGGATGGCGTCCAGGGGCGGGTTGGTCACCTGGGCGAACAACTCCACGAAGTAGTCGTAGAGCAGCTTGGAGCGTTGCGAGAGAACCGCGACCGGGGTGTCGGTGCCCATCGAGCCGAGCGGCTCCTGGCCGGCGGCCGCCATCGGCGTGAGCAGGATTCGCAGGTCTTCTTCGGTGTAACCGAATGCGATCTGGCGGCGGACCACCGATTCGTGGTTGGGCTGCACGCGGGAGCGCGCCGGTAGCGTCTTGAGGTCCAGCAGGCCGGCGTGCAGCCATTCGGCGTAGGGCTTCTCGGCCGCCAACTGGGCCTTGATCTCGTCGTCGGAGATGATGCGCCCGGCGGCGGTGTCGATGAGGAACATCCTGCCCGGCTCGAGGCGGCCCTTGGCGACGACCTCACCGGACGGGATGTCGAGCACACCGCTCTCGCTGGCCAGGATCACCCTGTCGTCGATGGTGCGCCACCACCGTCCCGGCCGTAATCCGTTGCGGTCCAACACCGCTCCCACGACGGTCCCGTCGGTGAAGGTGACGCACGCCGGGCCGTCCCACGGCTCCATGAGCGATGCGTGGTACTGGCAGAAGGCGCGGCGAGCCGGGTCGAGAGTGGTGTTGTTCTCCCACGCCTCCGGGATCATCATCATCACCGCGTGTGGCAGGCTGCGGCCGCCGAGGTGCAGCAGTTCGAGGACCTGGTCGAAGGACGCCGAGTCCGATGCCTCCGGTGTGCAGATCGGCGAGAGCCGTTCCAGATCGCCGGGGATGGCGGGACTGGCGAGCATGGCCTCGCGGGCGTGCATGCGGTTGCGGTTGCCCCGCACGGTGTTGATCTCGCCGTTGTGGGCCACGAAGCGGAACGGGTGGGCCAGCGGCCAGGACGGGAAGGTGTTGGTGGAGAAGCGGCTGTGCACGATCGCGATGGCGCTCATGCAGCGTTCGTCGCGCAGATCGGCGAAGTACTTGGGCAGCTGCATCGTGGTGAGCATGCCCTTGTAGGCCATGGTCCGGCTGGACAGCGACGGGAAGTAGACGTCACGCTGCTCGGCTCGCTTACGCGCGGGATAGACCATGCGATCCAAGGCGATACCGCCCGGGCGCGCGCCGTTGCGCGCGGCGGCGGCGACGAAGAGCATCGACATGTACGGCATGCAGCCCAGGGCCGTCGTACCGACTTCGGCGCCGTCGGGATCGACGGGTACGGGCCGCCAGCCGAGCACGTCGAGCCCTTCGTCGCGCACGATGGTCTCGACCCGCTGGGTCGCTTCGAGCCGGGCGACGGGATCCTGCGGCAGGAAGCAGATGCCTGCCGCGTAGGTGTTCTCCCCGGCGGCCGTCGGCGCGGGCAGGGGGAAGTCGACGACGTCGGCAAGCAGTTCGACCGGGAGTTGCAGCAGGATGCCGGCACCGTCGCCGCTGTTGGGCTCGGCTCCCGCCGCGCCGCGATGCTCCAGGTGCTCGAGGGCCATCAGACCGTCATTGACGATCTGGTGTGAGCGCCGGCCCTGGATGTCGGCCACCATCGCTACGCCACACGAGTCGGACTCGTGCTGTGGGTCGTAGAGACCCTGCGCTTGGGGAAGTGCCGAGAACAGCATCTTCACGCTCCTCCGCGATCGGTCATGCGGCGCGAAAGGTATTGAACGCGAGAAGCTTTCGGATTCTCGGCCTTGCCGCAGTCTGACGTGTGACGTCCGGGACTGCACCGGCCCGATGATTCGGCACGGCAAAGGGCCGTACCGAAATCTCAGTGTATCAGCGGGAGGGGGTGACTACTGCCCGAGAAGTGTGGGGACCAAGCGGGAAGCCGGGCATGTTGCGGACCACCGTCCAGGCGATTGCGGCGACGGCGATGACGACGATCGCCGGCAGCGTGAACGCCCGCTGCCCCTGCTTGATGCGCCAGAGCACCCACAGTGCGAGGGCGGGCAGGCCGATCAGCAGGAAGACGTTGTCGACGACGGCGCGCGGCGAGGTCGCCGTGGAGCAGGTCGTGGGTCATGCGCAGGCCACCGCAGGCCGGGCAGTTCAAGCCGGTGAGCAGCTTGAACGGGCAGGGCGGGAACAGCGATCCGGGGCGGTGCGGATCCGCCAGGCCGACGTAGGCGAGGGCGCCGACCGCCAGTGCGCCCGTGCCGAGGGTGGTGTAGAGCCGGGTGCCGTGACGGTGCGGCGCGCTAGGTTCCATCACGCAGTGGGCGACCTTCGGGGTCGCGCACCTTGTCGGTGAGGATGAGGACCGCGTCGACGATGCCCCAGATGACGGCGCCGATGCCGCAGGTGACCAGTCCGACGACCAACTGGGCGATGCCCAGCCCGGTGTAGCCGAGGTAGATCCGGCCGATGCCGACGATGCCGAGCAGGCCGAGCAACTGCAGAAGGCCGCCGACCACCTTCGATTTGTCGGACAGCGGCTCCCCGGTCAAGGGATGCCGGCCGTAGGGGGCTCCCGGATCGAGGTAGGCGCCGGGGGCAGGGTACTGCGTCGGGGGCGGATACTGCCCGGGCGGCGGGTAGTTGGGCGGCGGCGGGTAGTTGGGCGGCGGCATGCTGCCTTCAGCGCCTCCGAACTGCGGCTCGGTCATGTGATCAGCATGCCAGAGGTGAGCCACCGCTGAAGTGGCCTCGCTGCGATCCGGGCACAATAAAGCCCCTGTTGAGCCGCGATGACTACTGTGGCCGAAGGGGAAACTGACTGCTGAGGAGGAGACTGTGGGACGCATGGGCGTGCTCGTCGCCAGTCTGGTCGTCGCGGCCATGACCCTGCCCACCGCCCCCTCAGCGCGGGCCGCGACGGTGTTCGACGACTTCAACGGCTCGGCCGGCGCCTCGCCCGATTCCGACAAGTGGGCTGTCGTCGAGGGCACCGGCTGGGACGCCGGCGTGGAGGACTACAACTCGGACAACGCTGTGCTCGATGGGAAGGGCAATCTAGCGATACAGGCGCGCAAGACGGAGTCTGGCTACACATCCGGTCGCGTTCAGACCAAAGGTAAGGCGAGCTTCGGCTACGGAACCCTCATCGCGCGCATCAAGATGCCTTCGGGTCGAGGACTGTGGCCGGCCTTCTGGCTGGTAGGCGCCGACGAAGACAGCAACCCGTGGCCTGGCGCGGGCGAGATCGACGTCGTCGAGATGGTCTCCGAGCCCTCGATCCAGTATTCGTCGTTGCACGGGCCCATGGCGGATGTCCTGGAACAAACTGCAGGACCAGATCATCACGCGCGGCGGCGATCTCAGCGGCGGCTTCCACAACTACTGGATGACGCACACCAAGGACTCGATCACCATCGGCGTCGATGACACCAACTGGGGAACGTTCACACCCGACTCACTTCCGGCGAGCGCGACCTGGGTGTTCAACAAGCCGTTCTACGTCATCCTCAACCTGGCGGTGGGCGGCGGCTGGGCCGGACTACCCGACGGCACCACTGAGTTTCCCGCCACCATGCTGGTCGACTGGGTGAATTGGGAAC
>CAVXWQ010000001.1:0-12225 GCA_963765445.1 uncultured Actinomycetota bacterium | reverse complement strand
GACGTTGAAGCGGAACTCCACCACGTCGCCGTCGGCCATGACGTAGTCCTTGCCCTCCATGCGGACCTTGCCTGCGGCCTTCGCCGCGGCCATCGAGCCGGCCGCGACCAGGTCGTCGAAGGAGACGATCTCGGCCTTGATGAAGCCCTTCTGGAAGTCGGTGTGGATCACCCCGGCGGCCTCCGGCGCGGTGGCGCCGCGGTGAATCGTCCACGCGCGCGCCTCCTTGGGCCCGGCGGTCAGGTAGGTCTGCAGCCAAGCGTGTCGAAGCCGGCGCGGGCCAGCGCATCCAGGCCTCGCTCGGTCTGCCCGATCGACTCCAGCAGCTCGGCGGCCGACTCGTCGTCGAGCTCCTGCAGCTCGGCCTCGATCTTGGCGTCGAGGAACACCGCCTCGGCCGGGGCCACCAGCTGCCGCACTCGCGCCCCGCGCCTCGTCGGTGAGCTCCGCTTCGTCGGCGTTGAAGACGTAGAGGAACGGCTTGGTGGTCAGCAGGTACAGCTCGCGCAGCAGCGCCCAGTCCTGACCGGTGGCGAACAGGGTCGTGCCGGAATCCAGCAGCTCCTGAGCCGCCACCGCCGCCTCGTGCACCGGCTTGCGGTCCTTGTTGTTGCGGGCTTCCTTCTCCAGCCGCGGCACCGCCTTCTCCAGGGTCTGCAGGTCGGCCAGGATCAGCTCGGTCTTGATCGCCTCGATGTCGGACTTCGGGTCCACCTTGCCGTCGACGTGGACCACGTCGTCGTCGGCGAAGACCCGCACCACCTGGCAGATCGCGTCGCACTCGCGGATGTTGGCCAGGAACTTGTTGCCCAGCCCCGCGCCCTCCGAGGCGCCCTTGACGATGCCGGCGATGTCGACGAACGTCACCGTCGCCGGCAGGATCCGCTCGGAGCCGAAGATCCCGGCGAGCTTGGCCAGCCTCGGATCGGGCAGCGGGACGACGCCGACGTTCGGCTCGATCGTGGCGAACGGGTAGTTCGCCGCCAGCACGTCGTTCCTGGTCAGCGCGTTGAACAGGGTCGACTTGCCGACGTTGGGCAGTCCGACGATGCCGAGGCTGAGGCTCACAGGGTCCACAGTCTAGGAGCAGACGCCGCGACCCGGCGACGCAGACGGTCCACATTCATCCAAAACCGGTACGGTCTACGTGTGTCAGCACAGCGGACAAGGTCGTCGGTGGCGGCCGAGAATCGCTCCGCGCACCCGAATCTTCCCGGGGTGCCGTGGTGGGCCGCCGTCCTCATCGCTGTGATCGGAACCACCATCGGCTTCGCCATCGAAGCCGGCTCGGGCAACAAGGAACTCGGCGGCGTGTTCGCCGCGACATACGCCCTGGGCTGCGTCATCGCGGTGCTCGCCGTGCGCCAATCCGGAATTTTCACCGCCGTCATCCAGCCGCCGCTGATCCTGTTCGTCGCGGTCCCGGGCGCCTACTTCCTGTTCCACGGCGCGGAGTTCACCGGCCTTAAGGACGCCCTGATCAACTGCGGCTACCCGCTGATCGAACGTTCCCGCTGATGCTGTTCACCTCGGCCGGCGTGCTGCTGATCGGGATGGCTCGCTGGTACTTCGCAATGGCCGGCACCGCCGCACCCAACGGTGACGCGGCCACCCGCGGCGGAGCCGGGCAAGATCGCCGGCCTGGCGGCGAGGTTCGGCGCGGTGTTCAACCGCGACGCCACCGACCGCCGACGCTGTTGCCGAACCCAAGCCGAAGCGGAAGCACAGCATCGACCGCCCGGCGACCGCCGAGAAACGGCCCCGCTCCGGCCGGGCCGCCCAGCGGTCCGCGCCCACCCGGTCCCGGCACGCCCGTCCCCCACTGGAGGACATCGCCGAGGCCGGGCCGGAGCGGCCACGTCGCCAGACCACCCGGCGCCGCCCGCCGGAGTTCGACCCGGCCGACGAGGTGCCGCGCCGCCGGCCGCGTCCGCCGCGTGACGGCGACCCACGCACACCCCTGCAAGGTCTCTGAGTCAACGCTCCCCCGCTGCCGCGCCTAGACGTTGAAGCGGAACTCCACCACGTCGCCGTCGGCCATCACGTAGTCCTTGCCCTCCATGCGCACCTTGCCGGCGGCCTTCGCCGCGGCCATCGAGCCCGCCTCGACCAGGTCGTCGAACGACACGATCTCGGCCTTGATGAAGCCCTTCTCGAAGTCGGTGTGAATCACCCCGGCGGCCTTCGGCGCGGTGTCGCCGCGGTGAATCGTCCACGCGCGCGCCTCTTTCGGGCCCGGCGGTCAGATACGTCTGCAACTTCAAGGTGTGAAAGCCGGCCCGCGCCAACGCATCCAGGCCTCGCTCGGTCTGCCCGATCGACTCCAGCAGCTCGGCGGCCGACTCGTCGTCGAGCTCCTGCAGCTCGGCCTCGATCTTGGCGTCGAGGAACACCGCATCGGCCGGGGCCACCAGCTGCCGCAGCTCGGCGACCCGCGCCTCGTCGGTGAGCACCGACTCGTCGGCGTTGAACACGTACAGGAATGGCTTGGTGGTCATCAGATTCAGCTCGCGCAGCAGCGACCAGTCCTGACCGGTCGAGAACAGGGTCTTGCCCGGAATCCAGCAGCTCCTGGGCGGCCACCGCCGCCTCGTGCACCGGCTTGCGGTCCTTGTTGTTGCGGGCTTCCTTCTCCAGCCGCGGCACTGCCTTCTCGAGGGTCTGCAGGTCGGCCAGGATCAGCTCGGTCTCGATGACCTCGATGTCGGACTTCGGATCCACCTTGCCGTCGACGTGGACGACGTCGTCGTCGGCGAACACCCGCACCACCTGGCAGATGGCGTCGCACTCGCGGATGTTGGCCAGGAACTTGTTGCCCAGGCCCGCGCCCTCCGAGGCGCCCTTCACGATTCCGGCGATGTCGACGAACGTCACCGGCGCCGGCAGGATCCGCTCGGAGCCGAAGATCTCAGCGAGCTTGGCCAGCCTCGGGTCGGGCAGCGGAACGACGCCCTCGTTCGGCTCGATCGTGGCGAACGGGTAGTTCGCCGCCAGCACGTTGTTGCGGGTCAATGCATTGAACAGTGTCGATTTGCCCACATTGGGCAGGCCGACGATTCCGAGGCTCAGGCTCACAGGGTCCACAGTGTAGGCGGCGGACGACGCGACCCGGCGACGCCGACGGTCCACATTCATCCAAAACCGGTACGGTCTACGTGTGTCAGCACAGCGGGCAAGGTCGTCGGTGGCGGCCGAGAATCGCTCCGCGCACCCGAATCTTCCCGGGGTGCCGTGGTGGGCAGCCGTCCTCATCGCTGTGATCGGCACCACCATCGGCTTCGCCATCGAAGCAGGCTCCGGCAACAAGGAACTCGGCGGCGTGTTCGCCGCGACATACGCCCTGGGCTGCGTCATCGCCGTGCTGGCCGTGCGCCAGTCCGGAATTTTCACCGCCGTCATCCAGCCGCCGCTGATCCTGTTCGTGGCGGTCCCGGGCGCCTACTTCCTGTTCCACGGCGCGGAGTTCACCGGCCTCAAGGACACCCTGATCAACTGCGGCTACCCGCTGATCGAACGTTTCCCGCTGATGCTGTTCACCTCGGCCGCTGTGCTGCTGATCGGGATGGCCCGCTGGTACTTCGCGATGGCCGGCACGGCCGCACCCAACGCTGACGCAGCCACCGCCGCGGAACCGGGCAAGATCGCCGGACTGGCGGCCAAGTTCGGCGCGGTGTTCAACCGCGACGCCGCCGCGGCCGACGCCGTCGCCGAGCCCAAGCCGAAGCGCAAGCACAGCATCGACCGCCCGGCGACCGCCGAGAAAGCGACCCCGCTCCGGCCGGACCGCCCAGCGGTCCGCACCCACCCGGTCCCGGCACGCCCGTCCCCCACTGGAGGACATCGCCGAGGCCGGACCGGAGCGGCCACGCCGCCAGACCACTCGGCGCCGCCCGCCGGAGTTCGACCCGGCCGACGAGGTGCCGCGCCGCCGGCCGCGTCCGCCGCGTGACGGCGACCCGCGCACGCCGCCGCCGCGCCGTCGCGAACCGCGCGAGCCCCGGGAGCGTCGCGACCCGTACGCCCCGCCGCCTCGTCGCGAGGGCCGCCACGAGCAGTACCCGCCCTACGACCCGTACCGGCCGTATGACCCGTATCCGCCGTCTACCCGCCCTACGAACCGCCGCCCGCCCGCCGCCGTCCCCCGCCCGCGGACAGCACACACCACCCGGTATCGCGGGTGCGGTATCGGGGGTCGGACGACGACGAGAATCCCGGCCGTCCGCGCTACGAGCGCTGAGCCGGGCTAGCGGGCCGGGCGGATCTCGCGCGGCAGCGCGAAGACCAGCGTCTCGTTGGCCGTGGTCACCGATTGCACGGTGTCGTAACCGAATTCGGCCAGCCGCTCCAGAACGCCGCGGACCAGGACCTCCGGGACCGAGGCTCCCGACGTCACACCCACGGTGGTCACCCCGTCGAGCCAGGCCGGGTCGATGTCCTCGGCGTAGTCCACCAAGAAGGACGCCTGCGCTCCCGCATTCAAGGCCACCTCGACCAGCCGCACCGAGTTCGACGAGTTGCGCGAGCCGACCACGATCACCAGGTCGCACTCGGGCGCCATCGCCTTGACCGCGCCCTGGCGGTTCTGGGTGGCGTAGCAGATGTCGTCGCTGGGCGGGTCCTGCAGCGTCGGGAACTTCTCCCGCAGCCGCTGCGACGGTCTCCATGGTCTCGTCGACGCTCAGGGTGGTCTGCGAGAGCCAGATGACCTTGTTCTCGTCGCGCACGGTGACCTTGTCCACCGCGTCGGGGTTGTCGACGAGCTGGACGTGGTCGGGAGCCTCACCGGCGGTGCCGACCACCTCCTCGTGGCCCTCGTGGCCGATGAGCAGGATGTCGTAGTCGTCGCGGGCGAAGCGCTTGGCCTCGTTGTGCACCTTGGTCACCAGCGGGCAGGTGGCGTCGATGACCTGCAGGCTGCGGGCGGCGGCGGTCTCGTGGACGGTCGGGGCGACGCCGTGGGCGGAGAACACCACGATCGAGCCCTCGGGCACCTCGTCGTTGTCGTCGACGAAGATGGCGCCCGCCTTGGCCAGGGTCTCCACCACATGCTTGTTGTGCACGATCTCGTGGCGCACGTAGACCGGGGCGCCGTGTTTCTCCAGGGCCCGCTCGACGGTTTCCACGGCGCGGTCCACGCCTGCGCAGTAGCCGCGCGGCTCGGCCAGCAGGACGCGCTTCTCCGCTCGCCGCGGTCGGCAGCCGTGCTGGACGCACCGGGAATCCCCATGTTGACGGTTGGCGGCATGGTTTCAGGGTACGTTCCCGCAACGCAGCCGGGCCAGCCGTAGGCTGGGGCGCATGGCAACAGCACCATATGGGGTTCGCCTGATCGTCGGCGCCGCCGTGACCGCCATCGAGGAGACCCGCAAGCTGCCCCAGACCATCCTGATGTACCCGATGACGGTGGCCAGCACCGTCGCGCACATCGTGATGAAGGTGCAGCAGGACCTCGCTGACCTGGTGATCAAGGGCGACGCTGCGCTGGAGAACATCTTCCCGCCGAAGGATGAGCAGCCCGAGTGGGCCACCTTCGACGAGGACCTCGCCGGCGACGCCGACGCGCCCGCCGGTAACGGCGAGCGCCGCACCGAGGGCCGCTTCGCGCTGTACTCGGTCGCCGACGGCGTCGAGGGCACGGCCGGCAGGGGTCAGGAAACGGTCACCAAATCCAGCCGCAAGAAGGCGACCGCGACGGTGCCGCCGATCGCCGAGGAGCTGGACTACGAGTCGCTGACCCTGGCCCAGCTGCGGGCCCGGCTGCAGTCGCTGAGCGTCGCCGACCTCGAGGCGCTGCTGGCCTACGAGGAAGCCTCCAAGTCGCGCGCGCCGTTCCAGACGCTGCTGGCCAACAGGATCACCCGCGCGACCGCCAAGTGACCAACGCGCAGCCCAACTCCGCGGAGAACCCGTTCCCGGTCCGGGCCGTCGCCATCCGGGTGGCCGGCTGGATCGACAAGCTCGGCACCGTATGGGTCGAGGGACAGCTGACCCAGATCAACCTGCGCAACGACTCCAAGACGGTGTTCATGGTGTTGCGCGACCCGGCTGCGGACATGTCGCTGACCGTCACCTGCCCAGCGCGACCTGGTGCTCTCGGCACCGGTGAAGCTCACCGAAGGCACCCAGGTGGTGGTGTGCGGCAAGCCGCACCTTCTACACCGGTCGCGGCTCGTTCTCGTTGCGGCTCAGCGAGATTCGCGCCGTCGGCGTGGGCGAGCTGCTGGCCCGCATCGAACGGCTGCGCCGGCTGCTCGAGGCCGAGGGGCTGTTCGACCCGAGGCTCAAGCGGCCGCTGCCGTTCCTGCCGTCGACCATCGGCCTGATCACCGGCCGGGCCAGTGCCGCCGAGCACGACGTGACGACGGTGGCCGCGCAGCGGTGGCCCGCGGTGCGGTTCGCGATCCGCAACACTGCCGTGCAGGGCTCTGGCGCGGTGGCGCAGATCGTCGAGGCGCTGCGCGAACTGGACGGCGACCCGGAGGTCGACGTCATCGTGATCGCCCGCGGCGGCGGCAGCGTCGAGGACCTGCTGCCGTTCTCCGACGAGACGCTGTGCCGGGCGATCTCCGCGTGCACCACGCCGGTGGTGAGCGCGGTCGGCCACGAACCCGACAACCCGCTGTGCGATCTGGTCGCCGACCTGCGGGCGGCCACCCCCACCGACGCGGCCAAGCGGGTGGTGCCCGACACCGTGGCCGAGCTGGCTCTGGTCGGCGAACTGCGGCAGCGCAGCGCGCAGGCGCTGCGCAACTGGGTCGCCCGCGAGCACCGCACGCTGGCGCAGCTGCGCAGCCGGCCGGTGCTCGCCGACCCGCTGCGCACGGTGACGCAGCGCGGCGAGGAGGTCGAGCGCGCCCGCGCCGCCGTTCGCCGCGACATCAACCGCCTGGTGGCCGCGGAGTCCGACCGGATCGGGCACCTGGCCGCGCGGCTGGCCACGCTGGGGCCGGCGGCCACCCTGGCGCGGGGCTACGCCGTGGTCCAGACCATCACCGCCGACGGCGCCGAGATCCTGCGCACCACGGGCGAAGCGCCGGCCGGGACGCGGCTGCGCATCCGGGTTTCCGACGGCGCGGTGGGCGCCACCAGTACCGGCCCGACGGATGGAGCCCCGTGAGCGGCGAAGAGCCAGGAAACGAAGCCCATTAGTTCACTGGGGTACGAGGAGTGCCGCGACGAACTGATCGAGGTGGTGCGCGTCCTCGAGCAGGGCGGCCTCGATCTCGATGCGTCGCTGAAGCTGTGGGAGCGGGGCGAGGAACTGGCAAGACGCTGTGAGGAGCACTTAGCCGGAGCGCGCAAACGCATCGAGGACGCGCTGGGGTCGCGCGACGTCACCGACGGCTGATTCGACGCCGCCGTAACCTGCGACATTGGCGAATTGGAACGTGTTTCAGTTATTCTCGCCGCCATGGGTGATGCGACTCTGACAACCCCACTCGGCCGCGTCCTGGTCACCGGCGGCGCCGGGTTCGTCGGCGCCAACCTGGTGACCGAACTGCTGGAGCGCGGCGTCATCGTCCGCGCCTTCGACCGGGCGCCCTCGCCACTGCCCGCACACGAGCGCCTCGAGGTGCTCCAGGGCGACATCTGCGACACCGACACCGTCGCCGCGGCGGTCGCCGGGATCGACACGATCATCCACACCGCGGCGATCATCGACCTGATGGGCGGAGCCTCGGTCACCGAGGAGTACCGCAAGCGCAGTTTCGACGTCAACGTCGGCGGCACCAAGAACCTGGTGCACGCCGCACAGGCGGCCGGGGTCAAGCGGTTTGTCTACACCGCCTCCAACAGCGTGGTGATGGGCGGTCAGCGCATCGCCGACGGTGACGAAACCCTGCCCTACACAACGCGATTCAACGACCTCTACACCGAGACCAAGGTGGTGGCCGAGAAGTTCGTCCTCAGCCAGAACGGCGTCGGCGGACTGCTGACCTGCTCGATCCGGCCCAGCGGCATCTGGGGCCGCGGCGATCAGACGATGTTCCGCAAGCTGTTCGAGAGCGTGCTGGCCGGCCACGTCAAGGTTCTGGTCGGCAGCAAGGACGTCAGGCTCGACAACTCCTACGTGCACAACCTGGTTCACGGATTCATCCTCGCCGCCGAGCACCTGGTGCCGGGCGGCTCGGCGCCCGGGCAGGCGTACTTCGTCAACGACGGCGAGCCGATCAACATGTTCGAGTTCTCCCGTCCCATCGTCGAGGCGTGCGGCGAGCGGTGGCCGACGTTCTGGGTGCCCGGACGGTTGGTCCACCGGGCGATGACCGCCTGGCAGTGGCTGCACTTCCGCTTCGGGCTGCCCCAGCCGCTGCTGGAACCCCTTGCGGTGGAACGGCTTTACCTGGACAACTACTTCTCCATCGACAAGGCCCGCCGCGACCTCGGCTACCAGCCGCTGTACACCACCGACGAGGCGATGCACCACTGCCTGCCGTACTACACCGACCTCTACGAGCAGATGAAGAGCGCCGGCAAGCAGACCGTCACGGCGTCGAGCTAGCCGGCGATCGCCTTCTTGACCACCTGCCCGTAGGCGGCCTTCTGGGCGTCGCTCACGGTCTTGTCGAAGACCAGCACGATGTCCTCGACCTGCATCATCGCGGGCATCGCACTGGCGTACAGCTCGGCGCGGCCGGTGCTCGGGAACTTCAGGATCGACACGGTGTCGGTGGCGCGGGCTTCCACACACCCCGCCTCCGGGCACAGCGCGTCCGTCGCGTCATGGGCGTTCACGGCGGGCAGCTTGGCCTTGGTGATGGCGTCGAGCACCGCCGCGGTCGAGACGTCGTTGAGGAGCGCGGGACCGTGGGCGCCTCCGGACGGGGCCTTGGCGGCCGTGTCGCGGCCGCCGCAGCCCGCGAGGGCCGCGGACAGCATGAGTGCGGCCATGGCCAGACCGCAGGCTTTTGCACCGCGCATGTACTAGAGCGTAGTGACGTGCCCGGAGGGTACGGTCCACTGGAACCTGTTCTCGGGAGGGAGATCGATGTCTGACGCTGTGCTGGTCACCGGCGCATTCGGGTTGGTGGGAAGTGCCACGGTCAAGCACCTGGCGGCCGCGGGGCGCCACGTGGTGGCAACCGACCTCGACACCCCTGCCAACCGCAAGGCCGCGGCGGCGTTGCCGCGCGGCGTCACGGTGCGGTGGACCGACCTCACCGACCCGAAAGCGGTCGGCACCCTGATGAGCTCCGTCGCGCCGGCGTCGATCATCCACCTGGCGGCGGTGATCCCGCCGCTGTGCTTCGTCAACCCGGCGGTGGCCCGCAAGGTCAATGTGGAGGCCACCTCCACGTTGGTGAACGCCGCGGCCGCCGAGCCCAAGCCGCCGCGGTTCGTGCAGGCGTCGTCCATCGCCGTCTACGGCCCGCGCAACCCGCACCGCACCACCGAGCTGCTGACCGCGGACACACCGGTCCGGCCGTTCGACATCTACGGCGGGCACAAGGTGGAGGCCGAACACATCGTGCGCGGCTCGGCCGTCGACTTCGTGATCCTGCGGCTGGGCGGTGTGATGAGCACCGAGTTCGACGTGGGCATGAGCCAGGACATGCTGTATTTCGAGGGCCTGCTGCCCACCGACGGCCGGCTGCAGACCGTCGACGTGCGCGACGTCGCCCACGCCTTCGTCGCCGCCACGACCGCCGATGTCATCGGGCAGACCCTGCTCATCGGCGGCGACGACAGCCACCGCCAGGTCCAGGGCGAGGTCGCGGCGGCGATCACCGCGGCCATGGGGCTTGGTAGGGGCGACCGCCAAGGGCCGCAGGGGAAATCCGGACGACGACGATGCCTGGTTTGCCACCGACTGGATGGATTCCACCAAATCCCAAGAGCTGCTGGGCTTTCAGCACTACACCTGGCCGGCGATCCTCAAGGAGACCGCCGACCGGACCGGCTGGAAGCGTCCACTGTTCCGGGTGGTCGCGCCGCTGGCCCACGAGTACCTCAAGCGACAGTCCCCGTACTACAAGCAGCCCGGCAAGTACGCCGACCCGTGGGGTGCGGTGAAGCGCAAGTGGGGCCGATACGAGGCGGACAAGGCATGAGTGCACGGGTAGCGGTCATCGTCGGCGGCGCCTCGGGCATCGGCTGGGCGACGGCGCAGAAGCTGGCCGCCGAGGGGTATCGGGTCACGATCGCCGACCGCAATACCGACTTGGCGTCGCAGCGGGCTGCCGAACTGGCAGAGCCGCACACCTGGGCGCAGGTGGAGGTCACCGACGAGGCGACGGTGGCCAAGCTCTTCGACGACGTGGTGGCCCGCGAAGGCGGCCTGCACGCGGTGGTGAACTGCGCTGGCTTCAGCGGGTTCGGGGTCATCACCGAACTGGACGCCGAGCAGTTCCGCTCGGTGATCGACGTATGCCTCAACGGGGCATTCCTGGTGATCAAGCACGCCGGCCGGCACCTGCGGCGAGGGTGGCACGCTGGTGTCGCTGACGTCGTTGAACGCGCGGCAGCCGGCGATCGGCATGAGCGCGTACTGCTCGGCGAAGGCCGGCCTGTCGATGCTGACCCAGGTGGCGGCGCTGGAACTGGGCCCGCGCGGAATCCGGGTCAACGCCGTCGCACCCGGCTTCGTGCACACCCCGCTGACCGAAGGCGCGGCGGCGATCCCCGGGGTGGTCGAGGAGTACGTCGAGAACACCGCGCTGGGCCGGGCCGGGGACGCCGGAGGACATCGCCGAGGCGGTGGTGTTCCTGTGCTCACCGCAGTCGTCGTGGATGACCGGCGAGATCCTCGACCTCAACGGCGGAGCCCACCTCAAGCGCTACCCGAACATCAACGAACACCTGACGCGCCTGATGAATCAGTAACGGTGAAAACCGAATTCACGCTGACCCAGAAGCGCGCGCTGGCGGTCATCACCGTCATCGCGCTGCTTTTCGGTGCGTACTTTCTGCGGCACTACTTCATCCTGGTGGTGATCGCGGCGATCGTCGCCTACCTGTTCACCCCGCTGTACAACCGCTGCAGGCAGCGCTTCAACACCGGTTTGTCGGCCACGCTGACGGTGTTGGCCGCACTGGCCACGGTGATCATCCCGGCAGGTGCACTGATAACCCTTGCGGTGCTTCAGATCTCGCACATGGTGGTTCACGTCGCGGAGTGGGTGGAGACCGCCGACGTGTCCACGCTGGGCGACCGGGCGATCGAGTTCGTCAACAACCTGCTGGCCAAGCTGCCGTTCGGCCACTTCACCGTCACCGCCGAGTCGCTGCGCGAGACGATGGTCAGCGTCTCGCAGAACGTCGGGCAGTGGCTGCTGCGCTCGCTGAAGGGGGCGGCCGGCGGGGCGATCGGCGTCGTGACGTCGGCGATCATCTTCCTGTACGTGCTGATCTCGCTGCTCACCAACCAGGAGCAGCTGCTCACCCTGGTGCGCCGGCTCAACCCGCTGGGCGAGGAGGTCACCGACCTCTACCTGGCGAAGATGGGCGCGATGGTGAAGGGAACTGTCAAGGGGCAGTTCATCATCGCTACCGTCCAGGGCATTCTCGGTGCGGCGTCGATCTACATCGCGGGGTTCCACAACGGGTTCTTCATCTTCGCGATCTTCCTGACCGCGCTGTCGGTGATCCCGTTGGGCAGCGGCATCGTCACCATCCCGTTCGGCATCGGGATGATCCTGTTCGGCAATATCGTCGGCGGCCTGTTCGTGGTGCTGTTCCACATCCTCGCCATCACCAACATCGACAACTTCCTGCGGCCGATCCTGGTGCCGCGCGAAGCGCGCCTGGACCCGGCGCTCATGCTGCTGGCGGTGTTCTCCGGGCTCGCGATGTTCGGGTTCTGGGGCATCGTGCTGGGGCCGGTGCTGATGATCATCATCGTCACCACGATCTCGGTGTACCTGGCGGTGTACAAGGGCGTGGAGATGACGGTGCACGAGCCACCGGAGAAGCGCCGCAAGTTGTTTCGGCGGCGGATCAAGTCCGAGTCGGCCGCTACGGCAGCCGCTGCGGACGGCGAGCCGTCAGACGCCTAGGGGCACATGAACGAGATCGGCGGGCACTTGCGGATTTCGAGGCCCGCCTCCGGAGGGTTGGGTCCGTCCCAGACACTCGGCGTGAGGTTCCCGTAGCCCCAGTTGACGTAGTACCAGGTGTGGCACTGGCTCATGTCCCATTGCACCAGGGGACCCGGTCCGCCGCGGTTCGTATCCGTATGTAGGCCAGTCATGTCTTGGCCCGGGCACCAGGTCCACGGTCCGCCGG